>JBPCSO010000089.1:0-34468 GCA_051007055.1 Roseomonas sp. | reverse complement strand
GTGCGCACCTGGTAGCCTTCCTGTTCCAGGGTCATGGAAACGGAAGTGAGGATATTGCGGTCATCATCCACAAGGGCGATGGTTTGCGGCATTGCTATGACACTCCGACGCGGCGGTGACATTCTTTTGCCGCGACAGTGAATATAATGCGAGCCAATTGTGGCAGTAGGCGGGCCGGAGAAGGGCGATGGAACAGTATGATGCCATATTGGAAGCGCGGCGGCTGATCCGCGCGGGGCGGGCGGCAAGCCTTGCGACCGGCCAGGCCGGCCAGCCCTTCGCGAGCCTAGTCACGCCGGCCAGCGCGCCGGATCTCTCACCGCTCATGCTGCTATCGTCGCTATCCGAACATACGCGCCATTTGCGGGCCGATCCGCGCTGCGCCCTGCTGATCACCGGCGCGCCGACCGGCCCCAATCCGCAAACAGCGCCGCGCGTGACCGTGACCGGGGTGGCGGAGCTTGTGCCGGCGGATCAGGTGGCGGCGCTGAGGGCGCGCTGGCTTGCGGTGCACCCCTATGCGGCGCTTTACGCGGATTTCGGGGATTTCGCGCTTTGGCGCGTGACGATCGGCGGCGCCTTGCTCGTGGGCGGTTTTGCCCGGGCGGTGCGGATCAAGGCCAGCGCGCTACTGCCTGAACAAGCCGCGGTTGCGGCCGTGGCGGCGGCGGAGGCCGAGATCATCGCCCATATGAATGAAGACCACGCCGATGCCGTGGCCGCGATCGCGACCGGGCTATTGGGCGGCTCCCCCGGCCCTTGGCGGCTGGTGACGGTGGACCCTGATGGCTGCGATATCTCAGACGGAGAGGCGTCCCGCCGTCTTGCCTTCCCGGCGCCGGTGGGCGATTCGGACGCGGTGCGTATGGCGCTGATTCGCGCGGCACGGGAGGGGCGGGCGGCCCTGGCCGGGAAGCCCCCTGGCTAAGCCCAAACCTGCCGCAATTCTGCCGTGACCAGCGCCGATATGGCGCGTGAAAGCCGCCTGGGCGGTGCGATTGGTGGTTGGTTGGAGGGGTGTTCCATAAATGACTAATGCTACAAAAGCCTTGGCCGGTACGGGCGTGACCGGGACTGAGACCGTTCATGCCAATCTGATGCCGCCCGCGCTGATCGCGCATGCGCTGCGCCGCCATGAGGGCAGGCTTTCCGCCGATGGCGCCTTTATCGCCGTGACTGGCACCCATACCGGCCGTTCCGTGCAGGACAAGTTTGTGGTGGAAGACCCCGAAACCCGCGCCGATATCTGGTGGGGCAAGGTCAATCAGCCGATGGCGCTGGAACGCTTTGCTGGCCTTGCTACCCGTGTGCGCGGCTGGCTTGGCGCAAAGCCCGAACTGTTCACCCAGGACCTTTATGCCGGCGCTGATCCCGCGCATCGCGTGCGCGTCCGCCTAGTCACTACCAATGCCTGGCATGCGCTGTTCGCGCGCAATATGTTCATCCGCCCGACGGCGGAAGAATTGGCCGGCTTTCAGCCCGATTTCACCATCCTGCATGCGCCGGAATTCCAGGCAGACCCGGCGCTGGATGGCTGCCGGTCTGAAACCGTGATCGCGCTTTCCTTCGCGGCCAAGACGATTGTGATCGCCGGCACATCCTATGCCGGGGAAATCAAGAAGAGCATTTTCACTGTCATGAATTGGCTGCTGCCGGCCAAGGGCGTGCTGCCCATGCATTGCAGCGCCAATGTCGGTGGCAAGGGCGATGTTGCGCTGTTCTTCGGCCTATCCGGCACCGGCAAGACCACGCTTTCTTCCGACCCGGAACGCAATCTGATCGGCGATGATGAACATGGCTGGTCCGATGCCGGCGTCTTCAACTTCGAAGGCGGCTGCTACGCCAAGGTGATCAAACTGAGCCGTGAAGCCGAGCCGCAAATCTGGGATGCGTCGCATCGTTTCGGCACAGTGCTGGAAAATGTGGTGGCCGATGAGGCGGGCCGGCTTGATTTAAATGATGGCAAGCTCACGGAAAATACCCGGTCCTGCTATCCTTTGCCCTATATCCCAAACATCGTGGAAAGCGGCGCTGCCGGCCTGCCGCGTAATGTGGTGATGCTGACCGCAGATGCTTTCGGCGTGCTGCCGCCGATTGCCAAGCTTTCGCCGGCACAGGCCATGTATCACTTCCTGTCAGGCTATACCGCGCGGGTTGCGGGCACGGAAAAGGGCATGGGCAAGGAACCTCAGGCGACATTTTCCACCTGCTTTGGTGCGCCCTTCCTGCCGCGTCGTCCGGAAGTCTATGGCCGGATGCTGGCGGATTTGATGGCGCGGCACGGGGCAGATTGCTGGCTCGTGAATACCGGCTGGACAGGCGGCGGTTACGGCACGGGCAACCGCATGCCCATCCGTGTCACGCGCGCCCTTTTGCGTGCCGCGCTTGATGGCAGCTTGGCCCGCGTTGAATTCGTCCGCGATCCCTTCTTTGGCCTGATGGTGCCCAAGGCGCTGCCCGGCGTGCCGAGTGAAATGCTCAACCCGCGCGATACCTGGGCTGATAAGGCCGCTTATGACCGCACAGCGCGGGATCTGGTAGCGCGGTTTGAAGCGAATTTCGCCACCTATGCCGATGCAGTTGGTGAGGATGTGAAGGCGGCCGCCATTCGCGCCGCGGCATGAGCGGTAGCTTCGATTGGCTGAAGCCGGCCTCAGCCGAGGCCGGCAAGCGAAATGTATTGGGCGGACCTTTGCTGCCTTGTTCCGTGGCACCACTGACGGGGTTTTTCCGTGATGGCTGCTGCAATACGGGGCCTGAGGATATCGGGCTGCATGTGGTTTGCGCGGAAGTGAGCGCCGCGTTTCTGGAATTCAGCAAGGCGGCGGGAAATGATCTTTCAACGCCGCGCCCGGAATATGGATTTGTCGGCCTTTCTGCCGGTGATCGCTGGTGCCTTTGTGCCGCGCGCTGGGAAGAAGCGCGCCGCGCGGGCTTCGCGCCGCCTGTGCTGCTGGAAGCAACCCATGAAGCGGCGCTTGATATCTGTACGCTGGATGATCTGATAGCCCATGCCGTGGACGCGCCTGCGTGACGCCCACTCGATTTTTTTTGTTGCGGCATGCGCTCGTGGAACCCTCGGCCCGCGCGGTGCTTTATGGCAGCATGGATGTCAGCCTTTGTGACCTGGCGCTTCAGGAAGAAGCCGCGTCCTATCGCTGGTTGGCGCAACGCCTGCCGCAACCGGCGCGCTGGTTTGTCACCAACCTTTCCCGCACGCGCGCCACGGCGGCGGCGGTTTTCGCGGCGGGCTATCCGAATGCGGATTTGGAAGCGGAGCCTGATTTCGCCGAACAGCATTTGGGCGAATGGCAGGGCATTCCGCATGAAGCCCTACCCGCGCTGCTGACGCGTCCCGCGCACCCCTTCTGGCCCCATGCCGGGGAAGAACACCCGCCGGGTGGGGAGAGCTTTCGCGAAGTGCAGGCGCGCGTCGCTGCCGTGCTGGAGCGCCTGGCGGCCCTTTTGGAAGGACAGGATATTGTGATTGTGGCCCATGGCGGGTCTATTCGTGCTGCGCTGGCCCATGCGATGGGGCTTTCGCCCGATCAGGCTTTGGTCTTCAGCATCAAGAACTTGTCGCTCACGCGGATTGAAAAACACGGGCTTGATTGGCGCGTGGCGTCTGTGAATGAGGAACCTTGGACCCCGCTGCCGGTCGAAGGTTGACCCAAGGGCTTAAGAAACCCTTCCCCCGACGCGCATCCTTGGTATAGAGTCTGATGAAACAACGCGTTGGGAAATGTTTTTCATGCGCCCTGTCATGCTTTTCAGCGCCTTACTCCTTGCCTTGTTTGGCTTTTCCGGCAGCGCCCGCGCCCAGGCCGAAGAACAGGCATTGGTGGACCGCGCCACGCTCACGCTTCAGGAAATGATGGGGCCGGCGGATAATACCGGCGATGCGCGGGCACTGCTGCGCAACGCCAAGGCCGTGTTGATCTGCCCGCGGATCTTCCGCGCCGGTTTTATTATCGGTGGCGAATTTGGTGATTGCGTGCTGTCCGCGCGCGATGGCGGCGGTTCCTGGTCATCCCCCGCGTTTTACCGCCTTGTTGGCGGCAGTCTCGGGTTTCAGGCGGGCTTGCAGGATGCCCAGGTGATTTCCCTGATCATGACGCAAAAGGGGCTGAACGCCATTCTGGACAGCCAGTTCAAATTCGGCGCCGAAGCCGGGCTTGCTTTTGCGACGCTTGGGCGCAGCATCCAGGGCGCGACAACGGCAGCGGTGGGGGCTGATATTGTCACCATCGGCAGAAGCCGCGGGCTTTTCGCCGGCATCACCCTGGATGGCGCGCTGCTTTCCGCCAATAGCGACAAGATGCGCGCCTATTTCGGGCGCGAAGTGGCGGCCCGGCAGGTGGTGGTGGCGATGGAAGCCCATAACCCCGGCAGCGACCCGCTGCGCGGCGCGCTGATGCGCCTGGGCGCGCCGGGCAGTGGCGGCGGTAACTCCGCCGCGCCTGCGCCGTCTGGCGGCACCAGTTCAGGCAGTGCGGCGACAGGCCGGGTGCAGACGGAAAGCCTGCCGCCGGCCAATCGGCGTTGAGGGTCTTCATTTCATCCGCAACACGGCGTGACTGACAAAACGCCTTTCTGGAAAAGCAAAACGCTGGCCGAGATGTCTCGGGCAGAATGGGAAAGCCTATGCGATGGCTGCGGGCGCTGCTGCCTGCATAAGCTGCGTGATGAGGAAACCGATGCGCTGGCCTATACGGAAGTGGCGTGCCGGTTGCTGGATTTGCATAGCTGCCGCTGTTCCGATTACGCGGCGCGCAAGAAGCGCGTGCCGGATTGCGTGAAGCTGACGCCCAAGAAACTCGCGGCGATTGATTGGCTGCCGCCAAGCTGCGCCTATCGTATGGTGGCGGAAGGGCGGGATTTGGCCTGGTGGCACCCTTTGATCTCGGGCGATCCTGAAACCGTGCATCGCGCCGGGGTTTCCGTGCGCGGGCGCGCGATTGATGAACGCCAAGCAGGGGCGCTGGAAGATCATGTGGTGCGCTGGCCTGGGATGATGCCGCGCAAGACAGAAGCGCCTGATTGACGCCGCGCGCAGTCTGCGCGACCAAGGCACCACAAGCTTTGCGAAGGAAGCCCCCGATGAAGGACGCGATTTATGGCGGCGTGAATGCTGCCGTACTGACGGCGATGAAGCCCGACCTGACCCCAGATCTGGATCGCATGGCGGCGCATGCCAAATGGTTGCTGGCCAATGGCTGCACCGGGCTTGGCGTGCTGGGCACGACCGGTGAGGCCAATTCCTTCGGCCTGCATGAACGCAAGGCAATTCTGGAAGGGCTGATTGCGCGTGGCATTCCTGCAGCGCGCATGATGCCAGGCACGGGCTGCGCCAGCCTGATGGATAGTGTGGAACTGACCAAGCATGCGCGCGATGCAGGCTGCCCCGGCGTCCTGATGCTGCCGCCGTTCTATTACAAGGGTCCGTCTGATGATGGGTTGTTCGCCTATTTCTCGGAAGCCTTGAACCGCATTGGCGGCGGCGTGAAGGTTTATTTGTATCACTTCCCGCAGCAATCGGCGGTGCCTTTCAGCCTTGCGCTGCTGGAACGCCTGATCAAGGCTTTCCCTGGTACCATCAAGGGTGTCAAGGATTCATCGGGTGATTACGCCAATATGCAAGCCATGGTGCAGGCCTTCGCCAAGGATGGGTTTGAGGTTTATTCCGGCAGCGATGAATTTCTGCAAAGGATTCTGGCCGAAGGTGGCGCGGGCTGCATCACTGCCGCTTCCAATGGCAATTCGCATTGGGGCGGCATTGTCTATGCCAAGCGCACGGGTGCTGAAGCCGATGCGGCGCAGGCGGTGTTGAATGCCACGCGCAAGGCCGCGACCTCTGTGCCGCTGATCCCGGGCCTGCGTGAGATTATTGCGCGCAGCACAGGTGATGCCGGTTGGCGCACCATTCGCCCACCGCATCTGCCGCTGAATGCCGCGCAAGCCGAAGCGGTTTGGGCTGCCTGGGGTGCTGCGGGTGCGCTGCCGCTGCCGGGATTGTCCCCCGCCAAGGCGGCGGAATAGACACGTGAGGGAACCGCTGCGCTGCCGCCCGCCGGCGGTGGCGACCATTCAGATTGATGATGCCAATGTGCGGGTGACGCGCTGGGATTTCGAACCCGGCGCGGAAACCGGTTGGCATCGCCATGGCATGGCTTATGTGGTGGTGCCGGTGACGGATGGAACGCTGCTGGTGGAATTGCCGGGTGGCGAAACTGTAACTGCTGACCTTCAATGCGGCGTCGCTTACGCGCGTGCCGCAGGGGTTGAGCATAATGTCGTGAACGGTGGAACCGCGCCGCTATCCTTCGTGGAAACCGAACTCAAGCATTTGATCGGGTAGGTTTCGAAGGCAGCGTTACCATCGCGAGGCCGATAAAGACCAAAGCCGCAGCTGGGATCGTCAGCCAGCCCGGCACCTCACCAAAAATCGCAAAACCCCAGATCAGCCCGGTAATGGTGACGATATAGCCCACTTGCGATGTCACCACGCCACCTTGGGTCGCGAGTGATCGGAAATAGATCAAGTAAGCCAGCGCCAGCAGCACGCCTTGCGTCATGGTGATGGGCAGACCTTCAATGGCTACCGCGCGCATCTGCCCTGTAGAGAACGCAATCACCGCCATCATCAGCGCCGCCGCAGCGCAGGTGCCAGCCGCCAGCGCCAAGGGCGCCGCGCCGCGTGGCGCGAGCTTCACGCCGGCGATATTGGCAACCGCATACCAAACCGGCGTGCAGGCCGCGAGCAAGGCCCAGGGCAGTGCCTCCGGGTCCGGCAATGCTGCACCTGGTGCCATGGCTATACCAATGCCGACCAGCCCCAAAATGCTGCCGCCAATGCGCCGCCATGAAATGCGCTCCATCTTCAGCATCATGGCGCCCACCACCGTGAGCATGGGCGAGAGTGGAATCAGTAGAGAAAAGAAACCCGCTGGGATATGCTGCAAACTTGTGAAGCCAAAGAGGTTGGACAAGACAAGTCCCGTGAGCCCTGAAACGACGTAATGGATAAGATAGGGCCGCTTCACCGCAGGGATTTCGCCGCGCGCGGTACACACCGCCAGCAAGGTGATGGTACTGAAGCCCGAAGCGCCAAGTGCGATCATCAGCGGTGGCCAGCCCATGCCGCCCAATGTCTTCACGAAAATCGGCGTGGCGCCCCAAATGGTGCCAAGCAACAGCAGCGGCAGAATGGCATTGAGCGCGAAACGCATGGCGACACTCGCGCGTGAAACCGCCCGAGTGTCAAGCGGTTGAAAAATAAACCCGCTTGACGGCATGGTGCGCTGATGTGTCTGCCCGATTCGGAAATGGTGCCGCTTCGCCCTGGCTTGCTGGGGCCGGCAGAACTTTGCCCGGTACGCTGGCGGCGTTCTGAGCGTGCCCGTTCAGTCAGTTTGCGGATTGATCCGCGCGCGGGCGATGTTGTCGTGACATTGCCGATGCGCGCCAGCCGTCGTGCTGGGATGGAACTTTTGACCACCCATGCCGCCTGGGTGCTGCGCCGCATCAAGGCGCTGGCGCCGAGCATTTCGCTCGCACCGGGTGCGGCGGTGCCTTTGGGTGGCGTACCACATCCCGTGCTGCATGAACCCAATCGGCGCGGCGGTGCCTTTGTGGAGAATGGGGCGATTATCGTGACAGGGGCGGCGGAGTTTCTGCCGCGTCGGCTGCGCGATTTTTTGCGTACTGAGGCAAAGCGGCGCATCATCCCGCTTGCTGCGACGCATGCAGAAAAGCTTGGTGTCATCATCAAGGCTATTCGGGTGAAGGATACGCAAAGCCGCTGGGGGTCTTGCGCGCCGGATGGCACGCTGGCCTTTTCCTGGCGCTTGGTCATGGCGCCGGATACGGTGCTTGATTATGTGGTGGCGCATGAGGTCGCGCATTTGCGGGAATTGAACCATTCTCCGCGCTTCTGGGCGCATGTGGCAGCGCTGGCGCCGCATCGTGATGCGGCAGAGGCTTGGCTGCGTGAAGAAGGGCCGGCATTGCTGCGTGTGGGCTGAACCACCAAAGGGATGAGGGGTACGATGAAAGCCGTAGGATACCGGAAATGCCTGCCGATTGATCAGGCTGATGCGCTGATTGATCTGGACGTCGCAGCCCCCGCTGCGCCTACGGGGCGCGATATGCTGGTGGGAATCCATGCGGTGTCGGTGAACCCGGTGGATACCAAGGTGCGTCGCCGCGATGACCCTGGTGAGGCGCCGCGCATTCTTGGCTTTGATGGCGCTGGCGTAGTGCGTGCCGTGGGGCCGGATTGCACGCTGTTTCGCCCAGGCGATGAGGTGTTTTATGCCGGCGTGATCAATCGTTCGGGCACCAATGCCGAATTGCATCTGGTGGATGAACGCATTGTTGGGCGGAAGCCGCGCAACCTGACCTTCCCCGAAGCCGCCGCCGTGCCGCTGACCGCGATTACTGCCTGGGAAGGCTTGTTTGATCGGCTGGCTGTACCGCAAGGCGGAGCGCAGGGGCAGACGCTGTTGGTGATTGGCGGCGCGGGCGGTGTTGGTTCCATGGTGATCCAGATGGCGCGCGCGCTGACCGGCTTGACGGTGGTGGCCACAGCATCGCGCGCGGAAAGCGTGCAATGGTGCCGTGATCTGGGCGCGCATCATGTGGTGGATCATCACGGCGATATCGCCGTACAGATGAAGGCGCTTGGCTTGCGTGGCGCCAATTACATCTATTCCGCCAATACCACGGCCAAGAATTGGGCCGCCATGGTGGATGCGGTGGCGCCGCAGGGGCGCATTCTGCTGATTGAAAGCCAGGCGCCAGTGGATGCGCGCGATGTCATGCGCAAATCGGTCTCAATCCATTGGGAGCTGATGTTCACGAGGCCCCTGTTCAACACGCCTGACATGATTGAACAGCACCGTCTGCTGAACGAAGTGGCGGGGCTGATCGAAGCAGGGCGCATGCGCGGCACCATGACGCGGAACTTGGGCAAGATAACCGCGGCCAATCTGACGCAAGCGCATGCGCTGGTCGAAAGCGGCGGCATGATCGGCAAGGTTGTGCTGGAAGATTTCTGAATTCCGTGTGGCTGTGACTAAGGCGATAATGATGCAAAGCCCCTTTGTGCAATTGGCAGAAATCCATCGTGGACCGGCGGTGGAGAGCATTCATCATGGCATTGCTGTGGTGATGGATAGCAACGGGCGCCAAGTGCTGGCGATGGGTGATCCCGCCTTCATTACCTTTCCACGGTCATCCTTGAAGCCCTATCAGGCGGTGGCGCTGGTGGAAACTGGGGCGGCGGATGCGCTGGGGCTAAGCGAAGAGCATTTGGCGCTATCCTGCGCATCCCATAGTGCTGAGGATTTTCAGGTGGCTTTGGTGCGCGATTGGCTGTCGCGCATGGGGCTTTCCGAATCCGCGCTGGTCTGCGGGCCGGATATGCCGCGTGCGGCGGCGGATCAGGCGAAGATTTACCGCGCGGGCGGGGACCGGTCCCGCATCTATCATAATTGTTCCGGCAAGCATTGCGGCTTCTTGAGCGTCGCGCAGAAGCTTGGCGCGCCAGTCGCGGGCTATGGTGATCCCACGCATCCGACGCAGAAACTGTATCTGGAAATCTTGTCGGAATTGCTGGGCAGTGATGCGGGGCGTTTGCAGGCTGGTGTGGATGGCTGTGGCCTGCCAGCCTTGGCGCTTTCCATGGAAGCCATGGCGCAAGCCGCTGCACGCTGGGCAGCGCGCAAGGTGGCAAGC
This sequence comes from Roseomonas sp., assembly GCA_051007055.1. Taxonomy (GTDB): domain Bacteria; phylum Pseudomonadota; class Alphaproteobacteria; order Acetobacterales; family Acetobacteraceae; genus Neoroseomonas. The sequence goes on along the minus strand of JBPCSO010000089.1, from coordinate 24,730 downwards.
CCCGCGCGGCGGACGGCGATTGAAAGATTGCAGGCGGCCATTGCCAAGTATCCGGATCATCTTTCCGGGCGAGATCAGGCGACCAGCCGGATTGTGCGCGCGACCAATGGGCGCGTATTGCTGAAAGGCGGCGCGGAAGGTTTTGTGGTGGGCTTTGTGCCGGATCAAGGTTTGGGGATTGCCGTGAAACTCGCCGATGGTGCATCGCGCGCCAAGATGGGGGTTTTCGCGGCATTGCTTGGTCGGTTGGGTTTGCTGGATGCCGCCGCCACGGCAGCGCTGGTGGATGCGGTGGAAGGTGACATCGCAGATAGCAACGGCAAGCCCGTAGGCCGCATTGCCGTGACGCTGCCGGCGTAGGATTCGCGATGATTCATGTGTTGATCGCGGGCGGTGGTGTTGGGGGGCTGGCGTTGGCGCTCATGCTGCATCAGCGCGGCATTGGGTGTACGGTGCTGGAAGCGGCGGCGGAAGTGAAGCCGCTTGGTGTTGGCATCAATACGCTGCCGCATGCCATTCGTGAATTGGCAGCACTTGATCTGCTGCCAGCGCTGGATGGGGTTGGTATTCGCACGCGCGAATTGCGCTATTGGAATCGCTTCGGCCAAGAAATCTGGAAGGAACCGCGCGGGATTTGGGCGGGGCATGAAGTGCCGCAATTTTCCATCCATCGTGGCCATTTGCACCAGGTGCTGTGGCAGGCAGCAGAGGCGCGCTTGCCGACGGGCGCTTTGCTCTGCCACGCGCGGCTGCAGGGCTTCACGCAGGATGAAGCGGGTGTCACGGTGCATTTGGCGGATGGGCGTAGCCTAAGGGGCGATGTGATGATCGGTGCTGATGGCATTCATTCCGTCATTCGCACCAGCTTGCATACAGATGATGGCGGCATTCGCTGGAATGGCATTCAGATGTGGCGCGGTGCAGTGGAATGGCCCGCCTTTGAAGGTGGCGATACCATGATTGTCGCCGGCGATATGAAGGAAAAGCTGGTGCTTTACCCGATCGCCCCGGGCGCTTCCGCCGCGACGCGGCTGACGAATTGGGTGGTTTGTGCGCAGATTGGTGATGCCAGCAAACCGCCGCCGCGCCGCGAGGATTGGTCGCGCCCCGGCCAGCTTGACGACGTGTTGGCGCATGTCGCGCGGTTTCGTATTCCCCTTCTGGATGTTGCTGCGCTGGTGCGCGCCACATCGGAATTCTGGGAATACCCGATGTGCGACCGCGATCCCCTATCCTTCTGGACGCAAGGCCGCGTGACGCTATTGGGCGATGCCGCGCACCCTATGTATCCGGTCGGATCAAATGGTGCATCGCAAGCGGTGCTTGATGCGCGCTGCCTTGCCGATTTGCTGGCGTCTCAGGCGCCGGAAGCGGCGCTTGCGGCTTATGCGGCGGAACGCCTGCCGAAGACGGCGGAAATTGTGCGCGCCAATCGTAAGGGCGGGCCAGAACGCGTGGTAGATGAAGTCAGCGCGCGCGCGCCGGATGGGTTTGCGCGGCTGGAAGATGTGATTTCGCGCGAAGAACTCGCCGCTATTGCCGGCGGCTATGCGCAAATGGCCGGATTTGCAGCAGGAAAGCGCGCATGAGTGGAAAGTTTGACGTTGTTATGGATGCGCGCGGTGTGGCGCGGCTCACGGTCGCGCATGATGCCAAGCTGAATACGCTGAACCCAGCACTATTGGATGCAGCGATTGCGGCGCTGCGCGATCTTGCAAAGCACTCTGGCGTGCGCGCGGCGGTGCTGACCGGCGAAGGGGAACGCGCCTTCATTGGCGGTGCTGATATTGGTGCCATGGCCGCGCTTGAAACGCCGGCAGAAGCGGAAGCCTTCATCCGCCGCGTGCATGGCCTTTGCGCTGCCATTCGCGACCTGCCCGTGCCGGTGATTGCGCGCATCAATGGCTGGTGCCTTGGCGCTGGGCTGGAAGTGGCCGCCGCTTGCGATATTCGGATCGCGGTGCGGGATGCGAAATTCGGCATGCCGGAAGTGCGCGTGGGCATTCCTTCTGTCGTGGAAGCGGCATTACTGCCGGGGCTGATCGGCTGGGGCCGCACCAGGCGCTTGCTGCTGCTGGCCGAGACGATCTCAGCCGCTGATGCACTCTCCTGGGGTCTATTGGAAGAAGTCGCGCATCGCGAACGCATTGATGCGCGCATTGAAGCCTGGATCGCCAATCTATTGGCCGCGGGGCCGCAGGCACTTCGCGCACAAAAGGCGCTGATTCGGCAATGGGAAGATCGCCCGATCAGTGAGGCGATTGCCGCCGGCATCACCGCCTTTGCCGCATCCTGGAAAACGGATGAACCGAAACGCATGATGCGCGCCTTCCTGGAAGAACAGAAGGCGCGCAAAAAGAAGCGCTGAATTCAACCCGGCGGGGGCAGGAAATTCACCTCATGCTCTGCCGCAATACGCACCACTTCGCCGGGATCCGGCACGTTATGGATGCGGGTGAAAAGCTTGTAGAGCCCACGCGCGGGGCTCACCCAGAATAGCGCGCGCACCGGTGCTTCGGTTTTGTTGAAGATGCCATGGGCGATGCCCATCGGCAGGCGGATCAAATCGCCGGCCTTGGCAGTGGCGGCCTGACCATCCAGGAACAGATCAAACTGCCCTTCCAACACGCGGATGAATTCATCCTGAGTGGTGTGGATATGCGGCGGTACGAAGGTGCCGGGCGGAAAGAGTGTATCGAAAGCGAAGCAGCTTTCGCTCTGCGCCACGGGCTTATAGGTCTGCCCGAGGATGGACCACACAACCCCACCCTCACCAGTGCCGGCTGGGGTCACACCTGCTGTCATGCTCATTTGTTGAGGCTCCCTGTTTCAGACATGCAAATAAGTATCTCGGATCTCGGGCGAGGCGGCGAGTGCTGCGCTATCGCCCTGCCAGACCACGCGGCCTTTTTCGATCACCACATGCCAATCGGCAAGGCGCATGACGGCGGCCAGATTTTTATCTATCAGCAAAATCGCCTGACCTTCGGCGCGCAGCTTCGCCATCACCTGCCAGATTTCGGCGCGGATCAAGGGTGCCAGGCCCTCGGTCGCCTCATCCAGCACCAGCAAGCGCGGATTGGTCATCAAAGCGCGGCCAATGGCGAGCATTTGCTGTTCCCCGCCCGAAAGCTTGGCGCCGGATTGGCGGCGCCGTTCCGCGAGGCGCGGGAATAGCGCGTAGATCGCGGGTAAATCCCAACGCGCCGTGCCGCCCGCGCGGTTGGCGGCGGTGGCAACAAGATTCTCTTCAACACTGAGCGTCGGGAAAATCTGCCGCCCTTCTGGTACCAAGCCAATGCCACGCTGCGCGATGCGATATGGGGCGGCGCCGGTAATCTCCGCGCCATCAAAACGGATATGCCCAGCATTCGGCCGGATCAGCCCCATGATGGCGCGCACCGTGGTGGTCTTGCCCATGCCATTGCGGCCAAGCAGTGTCACCACCTGCGCCGCGCCCACGCGAAAGCTGATGCCATTCAGCACTTGGCTTTCGCCATAGCCGGCGTTCACGCCTTCAAGCGTCAGCATGGTAATTCTTCTTCGCCGAGATAGGCGGCGCGTACTTTCGCACTCGCACGAATTTCGGCAGTGCTGCCGCTCGCGATGATGCGCCCTTCGGCGAGAACGGAAATGCGATCCGCCAAAGCGAAAACCGCCTGCATGTCATGTTCCACAAGCAGGATGGCGTAGCGGGATTTGAGTCGGCGCAGCAGCGTGATCAGTTTTTCGGTTTCCTCCGGCCCCGCGCCGGCGAGCGGTTCATCCAGCAGCAGCAAGCGCGGTTGGGTGGCGAGTGCGATGGCAATCTCCAGCGCACGCTTTTCGCCATGGCTCAACGCGCCCGCGATGATGGTTGCGCGATCTGCCAAGCCTACCTCGGCCAGGGCTTCATGCGCTGCCTCATTCAGCGCGTCTTCCCCGGCGGCGGCGCGAAAGAAGCGAAAGGAAGACCCACTTTTGGCTTGCGCGGCCAGGGCGACATTCTCCAACACGGAAAATCCCGCAATGATACTGGTGATCTGAAAGCTGCGTGCGAGCCCAGCATGCACACGGCGCGGTAGGGAAAACCGCGTGATGTCCGCCCCGGCGAAAACAACGCGTCCTGCGTCGGGCATGACAGTACCGGTGATTTGATGGATCAACGTGGTCTTACCGGCGCCATTCGGGCCGATCAGCGCGTGGATTTCGCCAGGCAGCACGTCAAGGCTGACATCATTCGTTACCGCAAGCCCGCCATAATGCTTGCGCAAGCCTTGGACGCTGAGCAGCGCTTCAGCCACGGCGCGTCCCCAGAAAACCAATCAGCCCGCCGCGCATGAACAGCACCGCCAGGATCAGCAGCGGACCGAAGATCATTTTCCAATGCGTGGTAAGGCTGGGCAACCAGCTTTCCAGCAGCACGAATAACACTGCGCCAAGGATGGCGCCGGAAAGCCGCCCAAGCCCGCCCAGGATCACCATGAAAATCAACTCACCGGAGCGCTGCCAGCTCATGTAAGCGGGGGCTACGAATTCCGTGGCATTGGCGAATAACACACCGGCTAACCCCGCCAGCGTGCCGGCAATGACGTAGGACAAAAGCCGGTAAGGATAAGGCGCGAAGCCCACCGCCTGGGCGCGTAGCGGATTTTCCCGCGCCGCGCGCAACACGCGCCCAAAGCGGGAGGCCAGCAACATGGCGCAAAGCCCCCAGCACAACACCAAAAAACCGAGGCACAGGTAATGAAAGAAAATCCGGTTTTCCATCAGCCGCGTGCCGAAGATCTCGGTCCGGTCATAGAGCGTATAGCCATCATCACCGCCATAGGCCGCGAGCGACGACGCGGTGAAAAACGCCATCTGCCCGAAGGCGAGCGTGATCATGATGAAATTCACGCCCTCAGTCCGGATCGCAATCGCGCCGGTCAGCAGGGAAAACACTGCGGCGGCGGCAATCGCGACGGGCAGCACAACGGTGATATCGGTAAGCCGATGCGCATCCAGAATGGCAACGGCATAGGCGCCCACACCCATCGCCGCCGCATGCCCAAGGCTTGCCAATCCTGCGCCGCCCACCAGGAAGGAAAGCGAAACCGCCGCTGCCGCCAAAATCATGATGCGCGCAAATAGCGTGAGGTAATGATTGGCGCCGAAGCCCATAAAGGGTGCCAGCGCCAATGCGGCCAGCACCAGCAGCGTCAGCGCCACATCAAGCCGCAAGCGCGGCATGCTAACCACTCCTGGCTGGGAAAAGCCCGCGCGGGCGGAAGGCAAGGATCGCTGCCATTGCGATATAGACCAGCATGGAAGCGAGCGCTGCGCCGGTTTGCCGCGCGGCAGATGGGTCAAGAAACAGCCGCATCAAATCCGGCATCAGCGATTTACCGAGGGTGTCCGTAAGCCCCACGATCAGCGCTGCAATAAAAGCTCCGCGAATGGAACCGATGCCACCAATCACAATCACCACGAAGGCCAGGATCAGCACGTGATCGCCCATGCCTGGCTCGACCGAGAAAATCGGCCCGGCCAGCACGCCGGCGAAACCTGCCAGCATGGCGCCGAAGGCAAAGACCAGCATGAAAAGCCGGCGAATATCTACGCCAAGCGCCGAGACCATCGGCGCATTGGTGGCACCCGCGCGCACCAACATGCCAAGGCGCGTGCGCTCCACCATAAACCACAGGCCAAGCGCGGTGGCGATGCCGGCACATAGCACCGCGATACGATAGAGCGGGTATTGCAGTCCTGGCATCAGCATCACGCCGCCTTCAAGCAAGGCAGGCACCGGCACTTGCAGTGGTGCCGCGCCCCAAATCGCTTTCACTGCCTGATTGAGAAACAGGATCACGCCAAACGTCGCCAGCACTTGCGACAGGTGATCGCGATCATAAAGGTGCCGGAAGACCAGCACTTCCAGCAGCAGGCCAAATAGCAGTGCTGCCGGTAATGCCAATAAAAGCCCAAGCCAGAAGGAACCGGTCGCTGCCGCCAAGGCAGCGCCCAGATAGGCCCCCAGCATATACTGCACCCCATGGGCCAGGTTGATGAAATCCATCACCCCGAACACCAAGGTCAGCCCCGCCGCCACCAGGAAAAGCAGAATGCCAAGTTGCAGGCCATTCAAGGCCTGCACCATGAAAAGTCCCATACTCACGTTAGGGCATGATCTGTCTTAACAGATCACCCCCCAACTTCCTTTGAGCGACTGATTCACCGCTCCGGTGGTTCCACCTTCGCGGATCAGGCGCAAAATTTAGCGCATGCGGCATTCAGCGGCCCAGGGGTCCACGTTGTTTTCCAAAACCTTGCGCACGGTTTCGGTCTGGAACTTGCCATCCGGGCGCTTGGCGACCTTCAGCAGCCAGAAATCCTGCACCGGGTAGTGGTTCACGCCGAATTTGAAATTGCCGCGTACGGAGGTGAAATCCGCAGCGCGCAGCCCGGCGCGGAGCGCATCCTTATCAGCCAAGCGGCCACCCGCGCGACGAATGGCGGAATCAAGCAGCATGGCGCCATCATAAGCCTGCGCGGCGTAGCTGGCGGGCACATAATTGAAGGCGGCTTCGAAATCGGTCACGAAGCGACGATTGGCTGCATTGTCCATATTCGGCGCCCAGCTCGCCGCCGAGAAGAAGCCAACCGCCGCATCCTGCTGTGCGGGCAGTGTTGCTTCATCAACGGTGAAGGTGGACAGGAAGGGAATATGCGCGAGCCCCGCCTGCCGATATTGCCGCACCAGATTCACACCAAGCCCGCCCGGCATAAAGGTGAAAATCGCATCCGGCTTTGCCGCGGCGATCTTCGCGAGCTCTGCCGCGAAATCAAGCTGCGTGAGCGGCACGTAAACCTCATCTACCACTTCGCCCTTGAAGCGGGATTTGAAACCGGCGACCGCATCGCGCCCCGCCTGGTAATTCGGCACCATGACGAAAACGCGCTTATAGCCCTGGTCTTCGCAAACCTGGCCGATCACGGAATGCACCTGATCATTGTTGTAGGATGTGGTGAAGAAGAAGGGATTGCAGCCGCGCCCCGCAAAGGTGGAAGGCCCGGCATTGGTGCTGATCAGGAAGGTATTGGCTTCCGTCACCGGGCGGATGATGGCTTGCAGGATGTTGGAAAACACAACGCCCACAATGAAATCGCAGCGGTCACGTTCCAAAGCGGTGCGCACCTTGGTCACTGCCACATCGGGCTTCAATTCATCATCAATCATCACGGTTTCAGCCGTCAGGCCACCAAGCCGGCCATTCAGATGCCGGAGCCCCATCAGGAAGCCATCGCGCAGCTGGCTGCCCAGCGCGGCTTGCGGGCCGGTTTGCACGGCAACCAGGCCAATCTTCACCCCGCCCGCGGGCTGCGCATGCAGAATGGCGGGTGCTGCCAGCAGCCCCAAGGCGCCGCCCATGGCGCCACGACGTGACAAAGAACTCATCTTTAAGCCTCCCATTTTTAAGAACCCTGTAGAGACTTACTGCGCGAAGCCTGGGCGCAAGGCAAGGCGGTGCGCCATATTGCCAGCACGAATCATCAAGGGATGGGTGGCGTCCGCGAAGGGGTCCAGCACCGTGAAATGATTGGCGCCGGGCAAGGCTTCAAAACTGCCGCCCCAATGGGTGGCGAAGTCGTGGCTTTGGCGGATGAATTCATCGCTCTCCGCCCCACCCACCACCACATGCAGGCTTTCATAGGCGGGCGGCGGCAGCAGGCGGGGGGAGAGGGTGGCGATATCCGCCCCGGTCAGGCGTAAGGCGGTTGCGATGCTGGTGCCGCGCAGGGGTGCCAATTCGAACACGCCAGAAACAGGCAAGGCCACCCCCACCATCCCGGCCGGCAGGCCTGGCTGCCAGGCGGGCCAATCGGTTGCCAGCAGTAGCGCCGCAAGCTGCCCGCCGGCGGAATGGCCTGCCGCCAGCAGCCGCCCGCCGCGGCGCCGATGCAGAAAAGCGGCGGCGCGGCGCATTTGCTCGGCGATGTCGCCAAGCGTCACGGCGGGGCAAAGGTCATAGGAAGGCACCGCCACCGCCACCCCTTGGCCCAGCAAGCCCCGCGCGCAATGGCTCACAAAGGACCGATCCAGCGCCTGCCAATAGCCGCCATGGATGAAAAGCGCGGTGGGCGCGGCTTCGGCATTGGGTGGCAGGAACAGGTCGAGCTTCTCCCGCTCACCCTCGCCATAGGCAAGGCCCAGTTCGGCCCGCACCCCGCTCGCACGAAAGGCTGCCGCATCACGCGCCCAGTCCGCGATGATTTCGGCGCTTTCGGGCACGCGGGCCCGATTATTGTATTCCCGTTCGGCATCCATGCGCCTATCTGCGCATGGGAAAGCCTTAACAGGCAAGGCGGGGTGATGCGCGTTTATCTGGCGGGTCCGGAGGTGTTTTTGGCGGATCGGGACGCCATTGCGGCGGAAAAGAAGGCGATTTGCGCGCAGCATGGGCTGGTTGGGGTTTTCCCGACCGACCCCGCGCCCGCCGCGCCGCAAGCTGAAACCGACTGGATGCGGATCTACCTTGGCAATGAAGCGCATATCCGTGGCTGCGACGCGCTGATTGCGAACCTGACCCCGTTTCGCGGTGCCTCGGCTGATCCCGGTACGGCTTATGAGCTTGGCTTCATGCGCGCGCTGGGCCGACCCGTGCTGGGTTACAGCAATGCGGCGGGAAACTTCACTATGCGCAGCCTGTCGCTGCTGCAGGGTGCGGTGCATCGGCGGGCTTCCGGTGTCTGGGAAGATGCCGATGGCATGGAGGTTGAGGATTTCGGCCTGACCGATAACCTGATGATTGATGGCGGCATTGCTGCCGCCAGTGGCGTGTTGGTAGTGAACCCGGTGCAGGAAGCGGCGCGCTGGCGTGACCTTGCGGGTTTTGCTCGCTGCGTTGCCTATTTGGCAGGGATGCGAGAATAAATCCTCAGCTTGCGTCTATCTGTAAGCCTTCGCGCTTGATCACATCTGCCCATTTCGTGATTTCGCTGGCAACGAAAGTGCCGAATTGTTGGGGGCTGCCGATCATGGGCACACCACCTAACTCTTCAAAGCGCTTCACTGTTTCTGGCAAGGCGAGCATCGCCATGACATCGGCGTTGATGCTGGCGATCATCTCCGCCGGCATGGCGGCCTGGCCGAAAAGGCCGAACCAGGTATTCACTTCGTAATTTGCAAGTTCCGGCATGGTTTCCCGCATGGCTGGTACATCGGGCAGGGCCGGGTGGCGGTCCTTGCTGGTGACAGCCAAGGCGCGCACGCGCCCGGCCTGGATATGGCCCATGATGCCGGTCAGGTTATCAATCAGGAAGGCGACATTGCCGGCCAGCAATTCAATCTGCGCCGGGGCAGAACCGCGCGTTGGTATATGAATGGCCTGGGCATTCAGCATTTGCAGAAACAGTACCGGCGAAAGATGCGTGGATTGGCCAACCCCCGTTGAGGCATAGGGAATTTCGCCCGGCTTGGCGCGCAGCATGGCTGCAAGCTCCGCAACATTGCGCGCCGGGACATTGTTGTTCACCACAAGCACATTTGGGCCAGCAATAGTGCCGGCGATAGCAGCGAATTGATCCGGGCGATATTGCATATTGCGGAACAGGGAATAGGCAATGGCCTGCGGGCCGATATTGCCCATGAGCAGTGTCAACCCATCGGGCCGCGCCCGCACCGCTTCGGCAGAGCCAATGGTGCCGCCCGCGCCGGTGCGGTTTTCCACCACCACCGGCGTGCCCCAGCGCGGCTGAAGAAACTGCGCGACAAGTCGGCCCATGATATCCGTGGTGCCACCCGCCGCGGCGGGGACGATAATGCGTACCTGCCCGGATGGGCGCCAGGATTGCGCGCGGGCGATTGAAGGGGCGGCGAGCAGCGGCAGCGCAAGTGCGGTACGGCGCGAGATAGTGGTCATTGGATCCTCCCTGAATTCTTGCGCGCATCATGCCGCCGAAAGCCGCTTTGGGGAAGGCTTCAGCCCTGACGCAGCGCGGCCATGACGCGGGCAAGCCCGGCTTCCCAGGCCGGCAGCGCTACGCCGAAAACGCGAGAGAGTTTGCCATTATCCAGCCTGCCATCGGCAGGGCGTTTGGCCTTGGTCGGGTAATCAGCCGTGGTGATGGCATGCACCTTGGGGCGCGGCGCGCCTTGGCGGGCGGCTTCGGTGAAAAGCGCCTCGGCAAAGCTGTGCCAGTTGGTGAAGCCGCCGCCGGTGGCGTGATAGGTGCCGGCAAAATCATCGCGCCAGCCATCGGTGCGCAGCCGCGTCAGGATGGCGGTGATGGCATCGGCAAGGTCAGGTGCTGCGGTCGGGCTGCCCCATTGGTCGGCTACGACGCGAAGTTCGGGGCGCTGTTCGCCAAGGGCCAGCATGGTCCGCAGAAAATTCTTGCCCATGGGCGCGAAGACCCAAGCGGTGCGGAGCACAATGCAGCGCGGATTGGCCGCTTGCGCTGCCCATTCGCCCGCAAGCTTGGTGCGGCCATAGGCGCCAAGCGGGTTGGGCGTATCACTTTCGAGATAAGGCGCGCCCTTCAGCCCATCAAACACATAATCGGTGGAAATTTGGATGATGGGGATGCCCGCTTCGCGGGTGAGCCGCCCGAGCAAGGCTGGCCCGAGCGCATTGGCGCGAAAGGCGCCTGCTTCATCATCTTCCGCCGCATCCACTGCCGTCCAGGCGGCGCAATTCACTACCGCGTCGGGTTTCAGCGCTTGGAACGCGGCGATCACTGTTTCAGGCTTGTCAAATTCGAATTCAGGCTGGCCGACTAGCAGCGCCTCAAAACCTTGTGCCGGCAACGCGGCTTCAAGGCCAGTCGCCAATTGCCCGCCACGACCGGTGACGAGGATGCGACGCATCACCAAGTCCCCTTTGGAAAGGGTGGCGCGATATCAGAAAGCCGTGGTGCCTTGCGGTCCTTGTCGGACAGAACCGGGTCCTTCACCGGCCAATCAATGCCAAGCGCCGGATCATTCCAGGCGATACCGGCATCGGTTTCGCGGTCATAATAGGCATCAACCTTGTAGAGCACCTCGGTATCTTCTTCGAGTGTCACAAAGCCATGCGCGAAACCCGCAGGGATCCAAAGCTGCTGCCAATTCGCCGATGAAAGTTCACACGCAACATGCTGGCCGTAAGTGGGCGAGCCTTCACGGATATCCACTGCGATATCCAGGATGGACCCGCGTACCACGCGCACCAGCTTGGCTTGCGCACTGGGTGGGCGCTGGAAATGCAGGCCGCGCACCACGCCCTTCTGACGCGATAGGGAATGATTATCCTGCACGAAATCAGCCGTGATGCCATGCGCGGCCAGCGTACGGCGCGACCAGACTTCGCTGAAAAAACCGCGATCATCACCAAAGCGTGCCGGTTCAATCAGGATCAGATCAGGAATGGCAAGGCGTTCTGCTTTCACGAAAGACGCCCCTCAGCCAAGTCGCGCAAATAGGCGCCATAAGCGGTTTTGCCCAAACGGTCCGCCTGGGCGCGCAAAGCCGCCGCATCAATGAAGCCCGTACGGAAGGCGATTTCTTCCGGACAGCCCACTTGTAGCCCCTGGCGTTCCTGCACGGTCTGCACGAAAAGAGCCGCTTGCAGCAATGAAGCCGGTGTGCCGGCATCAAGCCAGGCGCAGCCACGGCCCAATTGTTCGGCGCGCAAGCTGCCATCAGCCAGATAAACCTTGTTCAGATCAGTGATTTCCAATTCGCCGCGGGCAGATGGCTTCAAATCCCGCGCCATTTGCGTCACGCGCTTGTCGTAGAAATAAAGCCCAATCACTGCCCAATCGGATTTCGGCTTGGCGGGTTTCTCTTCGATGGACAGCACGCGACCGTCCGCATCGAATTCCGCAACACCATAGCGTTCCGGATCAGCCACGCGATACCCAAAGACTGAAGCCTGGCCATTCTGCGCATTGGTTGCGGCGGCCTTCAGGCTTTCCACCAACCCATGGCCATAGATGATGTTATCCCCCAGCGCCAAAGCGCAGGCTTCCCCACCAATCCAATCCGCGCCGATATGAAAAGCTTGCGCAATGCCATCCGGGCTTGGCTGTTCGGCGTAGCCGATGCGGATGCCGAATTGCGCGCCATCACCCAGCAGGCGCTTGAATGCCGGAAGATCAGCGGGCGTTGAGATCAGCAGAATATCCTTAATGCCTGCCAGCATCAGCGTGCCCAGCGGGTAATAGACCATGGGTTTGTCATAGACCGGCAGCAATTGCTTGGAAGCCGCCAGAGTCATGGGATGCAAACGCGTGCCAGACCCACCTGCGAGCAGAATGCCCTTCATGCCTTCACTCCCCCAAGCCTTTGCCCCGCATAGCGCTTTTCGCGAATGGGCCGCCACCAGGCTTCATTGTCCAGATACCAGCGAATGGTTTGATCCAGGCCGCTTTCAAAATCATAGCGCGCCTTCCAACCAAGCGCGCTCTCCGCGCCGCTCGGGTCCATGGCGTAGCGGAAATCATGACCCGGGCGATCCTTCACATAGGTGATCAGCCGTTCACGCGGGCCGGCGGTATCAGGGCGCAGCCGGTCCAGCGTGCGGCAAATGGCCTGCACCACTTGCAGATTGGTCCGTTCCTGCCGTGGGCCGATGCAATAAGTCGCCCCCGGCACACCGCGCATCAGCGCCAATACCAGGGCTTCGGCGTGATCATCCACATGAATCCAGTCCCGGATATTCGACCCATCGCCGTAAACCGGCAAAGGCCGGCCTTCCAAGGCATTCAGCGTGACCAGCGGAATCAGCTTTTCCGGAAACTGCCACGGCCCGTAATTATTTGTGGTGTTCGATACGAAGGAAGGAAAGCCATAGGTGTGCTGCCAGGCGCGCACCAGATGGTCCGACGCTGCCTTGGAAGCGGAATAGGGGCTGCGCGGATCGTAGCGCGTATGCTCATCAAACGGCGCATCATCCGCGCTTTCCAGCGAGCCGAACACCTCATCGGTCGAGACATGATGGAAGCGGAATTCAGCCTTCGCGCTGCCTTCCAGCCCTTGCCAGTATTCCCGCGCGGCTTCCAGCAGCACCTGCGTGCCGACCACATTGGTCTGGATGAATTCCGCAGGCCCATCAATGGAACGATCCACATGGGATTCGGCGGCCAGATGCATGACGCGCGCGGGCTTGAAGCGGGTGAAGGCATCGCGCATTGCCGCCGGGTCGCAGATATCCAGCGGCAGATGAAGATGGCGCGGCGATTTCAGCCAATCGCCAAGGGAGTCAGGGCTGGCCGCATAGGTCAGCTTGTCAATATTCACGACCGTCGCATCGGTGCTGGCCAGCAAATGCCGCACCACCGCAGACCCGATAAAGCCCATGCCACCTGTCAGAAGAATGACCATGAAGTGCCCCACCCATTATGGCTGTTCGAATGCAACATTATCCGAACAGCCCATTATGTCAGCAGCATGACCGCGCGGCGACCCGCACCGATCAGGTATTCATCGCGTCGAAGAAATCCTGATTGGTCTTGCTGTATTTCAGCTTATCCAACAGGAATTCCATCGCATCCTGTGTGCCCATCGGGTTCAGAATGCGGCGCAGCACCCACATCTTGGAAAGCGTACCGCGATCCACCAGCAATTCTTCCTTGCGGGTGCCGGATTTGGTGATGTCAATCGCGGGGAAGGTGCGCTTGTCGGAAAGCTTACGATCCAGCACGATTTCGCAATTGCCGGTGCCTTTGAATTCTTCGAAAATCACTTCATCCATGCGGCTGCCGGTATCAATCAGCGCCGTCGCAATGATGGTCAGCGACCCGCCTTCTTCGATATTGCGCGCCGCACCAAAGAAGCGCTTCGGGCGTTGCAGCGCATTGGCATCCACACCCCCGGTCAGCACCTTGCCCGATGATGGCACAACCGAGTTATAAGCGCGGCCCAGGCGCGTGATGCTGTCCAGCAAAATCACCACATCGCGCTTATGTTCCACCAGACGCTTGGCTTTTTCCAGCACCATTTCGGTCACTTGCACATGGCGCGTCGCCGGTTCGTCAAAGGTGCTGGCCACCACTTCACCGCGCACGGTGCGGGCCATGTCCGTCACTTCCTCGGGCCGTTCGTCAATCAGCAGCACCATCAGGAAGACTTCTGGATTATTCGCCGTGATGGATTTGGCGATATTCTGCAGCATCACGGTTTTACCCGTACGCGGCGGCGCGACAATCAAGGCGCGCTGGCCCATGCCGATCGGCGAAATCAGATCAATCACGCGATGGGTATTGTCCTTGGTCGGCCCCTTGGCGACGCTTTCAACCTCCGGATTTTCCATCTTGAGGCGACGGTTCGGATAAAGCGGCGTCAGGTTATCGAAATTGATCCGATGGCGCAGGCTTTCCGGGTCTTCGAAATTGATCGCATTGACCTTGAGCAGGGAGAAATAACGCTCCCCATCCTTGGGCGCCCTGATCTGGCCTTCCACCGTATCGCCGGTGCGCAAACCAAAGCGGCGCACCTGGGCGGGGGAGACATAGATATCATCCGGCCCGGGCAGGAAATTCGCCTGCGGGCTGCGCAGATAGCCGAAACCATCAGAAAGGATTTCAAGCGTGCCTTCCCCGAAAATCGCCTGATCATTATCGGCGAAGGTCTTCAGGATGGCGAACATCATATCCTGCTTGCGCAGCGATGATGCGTTTTCAATCTGCAATTCCTCAGCGAATGCGAGGAGGTCCGCGGGGCTTTTCGCCTTAAGTTCTGAAAGATGCATTTTGTGCCTTGGCGTTCCGTGAGGCTTGAGTAAGCGGGACCCGAACCGCGGCGCCACGCGCCCTTAGGGGCGGCTTGGCCGATGTTGCCGGAAGCGGCCCGCAGCACGCGGCGCATCCATGAATGTCCCGTTAACGGGTAGAAGGGAAATGCGGCAGCGCCGATCGGGGATCGCCGGGACCGCGAAAGGAAGGACCTTTTATGTATGAAGCCACAGGCGCCCCGTCAACTGCGGATCAGAAAGGCTTCACGATCACCATGATGACAATCAGGATCAAAAGCAGCGTCGGCACCTCATTGGCGATGCGCCATGACCTTTCACTGCGGGTATTGCGATCCTCGGCGAAAAGCCGGCGCGCGCGGGCCAGATCCATGTGAAAGGCGGTCATGCCCAGAAGCCCCAAAAGCTTCCCGTGCCACCAGCCGGCGCGCCAATCCACCACGCCGGGGGTCAGGATCAGCAGTAGGCCGAACACCCAGGCGGCGATCATCGCCGGGTTCATAATGGCGCGCAGCAGGCGCCTTTCCATGATCTTGAAAAGCGCCACCTGGGCAGAGCCTGGCGCCTGTTGCGTGTGATAGACATAAAGCCGGGGCAAGTAGAAAAGCCCTGCCATCCACGCGAAAATGCTGATCAGATGCAACGCCTTGGTCCAGGCATAAAAGGGGGCCAGAGCCTCAATCACCATGGGTCATTCATCCTTTCCGGCAGGGGCCGGTATCAACCGCGGATGCGGCCCATCTTCCAGCCGCCAGCGCGCCAGCACCGCTTCCCGCACCCGCGCCCTCACCACCTTGCCCTGCGCATTGCGCGGCAATTCGGGCAGGGCCAGCCAGGCGCGCGGGCGCTTATGCTTGGCCAAATCCTCCGCGAGCGGCAGGGCGGCTTGCTCCCACCCCGCCGGCAGACCCTCGGCCACCGCAATGATCACCTCCCCCCAATAATCGGAAGGTAGGCCCAAAACGCAGATCGCGCGGCCCTGTGCGGCGGGTTCCAAAGTGGTCTCGATCTCGGCCGGGTGGACACGGTAGCCACCGCTTTTCATCACATCCGAAGCCCGGCCCGCGAGGCGGAGCCGCCCGCGCGCATCAATCGCGCCCAGATCGCCGGTGCGGTGCCAGGCGCCGGCGGGGCGGGGCACAAAGCCATCCGGGCCGATCATGCCGATATTCATATGCCGGGCGCGCAGCCAGATATCGCCCGAATCGCCCGGTGGCAGGGGGGCGCCGGCCTCATCCCTAATGGCGATTTCAACGCCGGTTGCGGGCCAGCCCAGATTGGCGCCAAGCCCATCCTCGGCTTCATCCATCGCTGCTGCCACATCCGGGCCTTCCAGTACGGTGATGGGGTTGAAGCATTCGCTCATGCCATAGGTCACGCGCACCACCGGGCCGAATTGCGCCGCGGCGCGTGCGTAAAGATCGCGCGTCAGGGTTTGCGTGCCGCAGAAAATGACTTTCAACCCCGGCACGGCCTGGCCTGGGAATAGTGCCAGTAATTTCGCCAGCACCGTGGGCGGGGCGAAAATCGCCGATAGCCGGGGCGCGGTGAGGATCGGCGCAATACGCTCGGCCCGCACGCCATCCTGCAAGACAACCTCGCCACCATGATCAAGCCAGGCATAGGTGATCAGCGCCGCGCCATGGGTGAAGGGCGTCATCAGCAGCACCCGCTCACCAGGTTCCGGCGTGAAAGGCAGCACAGCGCGTTGCAGGATATTGGCGAGGTACCGCCCACCATGGCTATGCAGAATGGCCTTGGGCTTGCCCGTGGTTCCAGAGGTAAAAATGATCCGCCCCCAGGCATCGGATGGTACGGGGGGCAGCGGCGCGAAGCTGTCATCCGGGGCGATGTCTTCCAAGGCGAGCGGCTCAAACCCAAGCGCCGCGAGCCGCGCGCAGAATGCTTTTGGTGCCACGATACGCTTGAAGCCAGTGAGTTGCGCGAACCAGCCGAGTTCCGCATCGGTCGAACCCGTATTGCAGGGGGTTTCCGCCACGCCGGCCATGGTCAGGCCATAGCTGACCCAGGGCGCAGCGCAGCCATTGGGCACGAAGGTCGCGACCGGCTGGCCGGGCTTGAAGCCTTCCGCAACCAGCCGCCGCGCCAGACCATGGGCGCGGGCCGAAAGCGTCGAGTAAGTAAGCGTGGCGATGCCGTCGGTGACGGCGATGCGTGGGCCGAAGCGCTGCGCTAGAGTGAGAAGGTCCGAAGACCAGGGAATACCATCCTGCATGGCGCCAAACTCTCGCCAGCCGGGGCGCGCGTCAATGCGGGGCTTGATTGCTTGGCGCCCTTGGGGCGGGATGGGGGTAAGGAAGGAAACACCGCCATGGAATCGCTCAGCTCACCAACCCTGCCGCCAGGCATCCGCTCTCGCTTTCTGGAAGGCATCAATGGGCTGCGGGTGCATGTGCTGGAAGCCGGGCATGAAACGCCGGGCCGGCCTTGCCTTTTGCTGCTGCATGGCTTTCCGGAACTCGCCTATTCCTGGCGGCATGTCATGCTGCCCTTGGCCGCGCTGGGCTATCACGTGGTGGCGCCGGATCAGCGCGGTTATGGGCGCACCACGGGGTGCGATACGGATTATGATGCGCCGCTGGCGCCTTTCCGCCTGACCAATCTGGTGCGTGATGCGCTGGGCGTGGTGGCAGCGCTCGGCTACCGGGAAGTGGCGGCAGTGATCGGGCATGATTTCGGATCGCCCGTCGCGGCCTGGTGCGCATTGACGCGCCCCGATGTGTTTCGCCGGGTTGCGCTGATGAGCGCGCCTTTCGCCGGCGGGCCGGATTGGCCAAAGCCCGGCCAGCAATCCAGCAGTTCTTCCGCCATGCCGGGGTTGGATGAGGCGCTGGCTGCTTTGCCGCGCCCGCGTAAGCACTACCACGCCTATTACGCCACGCGCCCAGCCAATGCGGATATGATGGGCGCATCGCAAGGGCTGCACGCCTTCATGCGCGCCTATTACCACCACAAAAGCGCCGATTGGGCCGCCAACAAACCGCATAAGCTGCGCGATTGGTCGGCTGATGAAATGGCGAAACTGCCGACCTATTACGTCATGGACCGCGCGGAGACGATGCCGGAGACGGTGGCGCATGAAATGCCAAGTGCTGCCGAGGTTGCGGGCTGCGCCTGGATGACGGAAGCGGAAATGGCGGTTTATGCGGCGGAATATGGCCGCACCGGTTTTCAGGGCGGGCTCAATTGGTATCGCACCCGCTTCGCGCCGGATGTGAATGCGGATTTGGCGCTATTCGCCGGGCGCAGCATTGATGTGCCTTCCATCTTCATCGCGGGTGCCGCGGATTGGGGCGTGTTTCAGGCCCCCGGCGCCTTTGAGCGTATGCAGGGCATTGCCTGCACACGCATTGCGGCGGCGCATCTGGTCCCCGGCGCGGGGCATTGGGTGCAACAGGAACAACCCGCGCGCACGGTGGAATTGCTGAAGGAATTGCTAGCGCTGCCCTTGGGGTGATTCGCGCGGCGTCAGGCCGCCATTAGCGTCGGCAGCTTCGGCCCATTGGCGAGCACATCCGCCGTAGCGCTACCAAGCACCATCGTGCGCAGCGGTGAATGTCGCACCGCGCCCATCACCAGCATATCCGATTCCGTATCGGCTGCTGCCGCCAAAAGCCGTTCCAGCACGCTACCGCTGCCGCGCTGCAAGGCCATGAAGCGCGGCTTGGCGCCGTGGCGGGCGAGCAGATGGGAAAGCTCAATCCCGGATTGGCCAGGGCGCAATTCCTTGTCATCGGTGGCAGTGGCGATAATGGTCTCAGCTGCGCCGCGGATCAGTGGCAGCGCGCCATGGATGGCGCGGATGGAGGCTGGGCTTGCGTCCCACGCTACCAGAATGCGCTGCGGCAAACCAGATAAAGGCCGCGCCTGGGGCACAAGTAGAACAGGGCGCCCGGAATCAAAAATTGCCGCCTGAACCAGGATGTGCATGCCAATGCCCGGCGCGCCGTGCCCGGTCAGTACCGCCAGATCACTGACGCGCAGATGATCAGCGAAGGCTTCCCCATTGCCATAGGCGAAGTTGGTGCGCTTCCTGGTCTGATGCGCCACACCGCGGCGTTCTGCAGCTACGGCGAATGCTTCGGCGGCGCGTTCTTCAAGCAACCTTGTCGCATCATCTGCGGGGCTGGGCGCGGGAAGTGCGCTATCCATCGGGAAGATCAGCGTAGTGAGGTGGGCTGAAAAGGCTTCCGCCAGCGCAAGTGGCGTTGCGGTGGCGGCTTCGGCTTCCGTGGCTTTGGCGGGGTCAAGATGGGTCAGAATACTGGTAAAGGTCATTACGGTTTCTCCGGCTGCCGCGCATCTTTCGGGTGACGCACCCGCAATGGCGTTTTGATTGGTTTTCGCAGCAAGCCATAAGACCGGTCCGCCGCAGTGTGTGTATATCGCCGCGCGCACCAACCAGAGTTGATATGGGTCAAGAAAAGATAAGGCAGCCGGAGAGATGCCCTATTGTAACTGACGGCGCAGCAGGCATGGCCGCCCGCCGCGCCGTTACCTCAGCAAGGGTGATCAGGCCGGCGGTGCCACAGAAAGCCCGCGCACCTTATGTTCGGCAATGAAGCGCGCCACCAGGCCGGACGCCTTCGCGTTTTCAACGAAATCCGCCAGGAAGGTGGCGGCGGCGCTATTGCGGCGTGACGTGCCGATCGCTTGCTGCACGGCAGTGAATTTGCCATCCAGAATCCGCGCGCCGGGCATTTTTTCGATATCGGAAAGCAGCTTCGGCCGCAGCCCCGCCAGCACTTCAAGCTTTTCAGCCGCGAATTGTTCAAACGCGGCATCGAGTGTCGCGGAGCGGATCAGCTTCGCCTGATGGATATTGCGTTCCAGCCAAAGATCATAAGCGGCGCGTGCCGTGACCGCGATGCGATTACCGGGCCGATCCACTTCCTCCATCTTTGTGATCGGGGAGCCGGGCGGGACCATGTAGGTTGCCTCGATCTCCGCATAAGCCGCGGTGAAGGCGATTTTCTCCGCGCGCTGCGGTTCTGCACCAATCAGCCCGATATCCCAGACATTGGTATCAACCGCATCGGCCAGATCACCGGGCCGCGCGAAGGGCACGTAATGCACCGGCACGCCAAGCGTATCCGCAATGGCGCGCGCCATGCTCGGCGATACCCCGGCGGGGTCGCCATTTTCCGCACGGCTCGTCACCAGCAGGAAATTCCCCATATTGATACCGGCGCGCAAAACGCCCGTTGGCGCCAATTCCGCCTTGATTTGATCCATCATGATGTCTTCCCTTTTTAATACAAAACTTCAGCCGCGCGCGGCAGTAGCCGCACCCGCGCGCCGATTGATATGCCCTCCACCCCCACAATCCAGGATGGAACCCGTCACGAAGCGCGCCTCCTCAGAACAAAGGAACATCACGCCCGCCGCGAAATCCGCCGGCGTACCCAGCGCGCCCATCAGTGAACGGCTGCGAATGGCCTCAGCATAACCTTCTGGCATAGGATTGCCGGCGCTGCCCTCGGCAAAGCCAGGCCGCGCGCTATTCACCCGCACGCCGGAGGGGCCGAGTTCCAGCGCGAAAGCACGCGTCAGATATTCCAGCGCGCATTTGGAAGCGCCGTAAGGTACGCCATTGCTGCGATGCACTTCCGCCGCGGCTGAGGTGACATTGACAATCGAACCACGCCCTGCGGTAGCCATGGCGCGGCCAATGCCCTGCATCAGGCGGAAAGGTGCGCGGGTATTCACGCCAATGATCTTGTCCCATTCAGCGCCCGTCACATCCATGAGGGGAATGAAGGGATAAATGCCGGCATTGTTGATCAGCACCTGCGGCGCGCCCTTGCTGGTGGCGGCGGCAATCAGCCCATCAAGCGCGCTGTCATCGGTCAGATCAGCGGGGTGCAGCACAACGCGCCCGGGTGGCAAGGCATTGGCGAGTGTGGCAAGTGCGCCGGCATCGCCATCGGTCAGCAGCAATTGCGCGCCTTCCCGCGCAAAGGCTTCCGCCAGCCCGCGCCCGTAAACCCCGGCAGCCCCGGTAATGACAACCTGTTGACCCGCAAAACGCATGGCACTTGCCCCCTTCTCATGCGGCAGGATGCGCCCTTGCGGGCAGATCGCCAAGCCTCTGGGCTTGCCGGCATCGGCCAAGCGGTGCCAGCATCCTGTTCAAGAGAAAAAGCCGGGGGAACGTAATGCCGTTGCGCGCAGCCGCGCAGTGGACGCTGTCCCCCATTGCAGAAGGGATACGCCATGCTGACTGTCACCAATAATGATTCGGTGCTGGGCGCCACCATCACAGGCGTTGATTTGTCGAAGCCGCTTTCGGATAAGGATTTCGCCGGCATTCTGCGGGCACTTGGCGAAAGGGGCGTGCTGCGTTTTCCGGGCCAATTGCTGGAACCGGCGGCACTACGCGATTTCTCGCTTCGCTTCGGCAGCATTCAAACCTCGCTGACCGGCAAGTTCCAGGATCCGGATGTACCGGAAGTGGGTATTCTCTCCAACATCGTTGAAAACGGGCAGCCGATTGGGCTCGCGGATGCGGGGCAGGATTGGCACACGGATATGTCCTATCGCGACACGATGGGCTTCGTGAATGTGCTGAACGCACATCAAGTGCCGCATCGGGATGGGAAGCCGCTCGGCAATACCGTTTTTGCCAATATGCACGCAGCCTATGAAACCCTGGACCCGGCGCTGAAGGAAAAGCTTGCCAACGCCACGGCGACGCATGATTTCAACAAATTCTGGGACAATATGTGCAAGCGCCCGGGCAGTACGCGCCCGCCGCTGACCCCCGAACAGCGCGCCAAGCGCCCGCCTTCCGTGCATCCGGTTTTCATGACGCATCCAATCACGGGGTGGAAGGTGCTGTATTGCAATCCGGGCTATGCGATCCGCATCAATGAGCTTTCGGAAGCCGAAAGTGATGTGGTGCTTGAAGCGCTGTTTGCGCATCAATTGGAAGCGCGCTTCCTGCACACCCATGTCTGGAGCGTGGGTGATGTGCTGATTTGGGATAACATTGGCACGCTGCATAATGCGCTGCCCGATTACGGGCCGAATGAGCATCGGCTGATGAAGCGCTGCCAGGTGATGGCGGACCGTGTCTTCCAATCCGATTTCATCCAGCGCGCCCTGGCCGCGTAAGGAAACCTGATCATGCGCTGGATTCGCTTCACCGCCGAAGACCGCACCCGCTTTGGCATTCTGGAAGGCGACCGCATTCTGGAAGTCTCTGGCAGCCCTTTTGATGGCTATGAGAAAACCAGCCGCAAGCATGATCTTTCGGCGGTGAAGATCGAAGTACCGGTGATGCCGCGCACCTTCTACTGCGCCGGGCTGAATTATGTGGAGCATGTGAAGGAAGGTGCGGCCAAGCGTGGCGAAGTGCCGAATATTCCGACCAAGCCGGATATGGGCTATCGCGCCAGCAATGCGCTGATCGCGCATGGGGAGACCGTGATCATCCCCGGCGATGCCACTGAGAAAATTCACTATGAAGGTGAGCTTGTCGCGATAGTGGGTAAGAAAGCCAAGAACCTGTCAGAGGCCGAGGCGCTGAGCTGCATCATGGGCTGGACCATCGGCAATGATGTCAGTGAACGCAGCTGGCAGAAAAGCGACCGCACTTTCTGGCGTTCCAAGAATACCGATACCTTCAAGCCCATGGGCCCATGGATTGAAACCGATTTCGATATGGAAGCGGCGCGCACCAATGTACGGCTGAATGGCGAACTGACCACCACCTTTGAAACCGGCCACATGCTATTCTCAACCGCGGTCTTCATCGCGGCCATGACGCGGTATCTGACGCTTTATCCGGGTGACGTGATCTGGATGGGCACAGATGGTGTCTCGCCTGATGTGAAATCCGGCGATGTGGTGGATATTGAAATCACCGGTATTGGCCATTTGACCAATCCCTTCCTGCGCGCCAGCGCCTGAGGGGGGCAGCACCATGGATGTCGCCGCTGATAAGGTTCGCGCGCAGATTGAAGCCATTCTGCTGTCCTGGGGGATGGAGGCTGATCTGGCCGCCACCACCACCGAAGCCATGACGGAAACCGATCTGTTCGGTGTGGATAGTCACGGCATTTCCATGCTGATGACCTACGAAAAGCGCTTGCAGGAACGCAAGTTGAAGATCAATGCGCGGCCCAAGATTGAACGCCGCACTGCCTGCACGGCGCTGATTGATGCGGGGGCGGGGCTTGGCCACCCGGTTTCCAGCTATGGCATGAACCTGGCCGTGGATATGGCGAAGGAGGCCGGCATTGGCGTGGTGGGTGTGCGCAATTCGCATCATTTCGGCGCGGCGGGCGTCTACGCGCGCATCGCGGCGCGGCGTGGTGCTATTGGCTTAGTGACCAGCGCCACGCGCGGCGTGGCTATGGTGCCAACGCGCGGCGCCAAGCCCGTGCTTGGCACTAATCCCATCGCCTTTGCCGCACCTGCTGGGCGTAACCTGCCTTTCGTCTTGGATATGGCCACCACCACCACGGCAGCGGGCAAGGTGAAGGTCTATGATTTGAATGAACGCGCCATGCCTGCCGGTTGGGTGGTGGATGGCGCGGGCAATCCCATCACAGATGCCAAGCGCGGCATGAAGATTTTGCATGAGGAACCGGAGGGCGGATTGTCACCGCTGGGTGGGTCACCGGAAATGGCCAGCCATAAGGGTTATGGGCTGGCGATGATGGTGCATATTCTGGGCGGCACGCTGATGGGTTCTTCCTTCTCCCCCATTCGCAACCGCACCCAAAAGCCGAATGATCCCGATGATATCGGCCATTTCTTCATGGCGATTGACCCTGGCGCCTTCCGCGCGCCGGGCGAGTTTGAGGCCGATCTGGATGCGGTGATTGATGAATTGCACGCGACCCCGGCGGCTGATCCCGCGAAACCTGTGCTGGTCGCGGGCGATCCGGAAGAAGCGGAACGTCAACGCCGGCTAAAGCAGGGAATCCCTATTCCACCCGCTTTGGACAAGCATATTCGCGCCATCTGCGCCCGTTCCGGCGCGGCGTATTTGTTGAGCTGAAGGAAGCCCCACCATGAAGCGCCTGCTGCTTGCCGCCCTTGTCGCTGCCATGCCGGCCACGGCGCAGAATTTGCGGATGGGCGTTGGCGCGCAGATCACCTCGGCCGATCCGCATTTCCACAATATCTCTCCCAATAACGCCTATGCCTCCATGGTTTTTGACAATTTGTTGGAGACAGATTCAAGGGCGCGTCTGATTGGTTCCTTGGCGGAATCCTGGAAGCCGGTGGGTGAGGATGCTTGGGAATTCACGCTCCGTCGTGGTGTGCGCTTCCATAATGGATCGGATTTCACCGCCGAGGATGTGGCCTTCACGCTGGAACGCATTCCGCTGGTAGTGAATAGCCCCGGATCCTTTCGTACTTATACTCAGGCAATCACGGGCGTGGAGATCATTGATTCCCACACGCTGCGCTTCCGTACCAATGGCCCGGCGCCATTGTTGCCGACCGATCTAGCGCAAGTGCCCATGCTGGACCGTGAAACGCATCAAGGTGCGACGACCGAGGATTTTAACGCTGGCCGCGCCGCGATCGGCACCGGACCTTATCGCATGATGGCTTATCGGTCCGGTGACCGGATTGAATTGCAACGCTTTGATGGCCATTGGCGTGGGCGCCCCGCCTGGCAGAGCGTGGATTACCGCATGATCACCAATGACGCCGGTCGCACTGCGGCGCTGCTTGCCGGAGACATTGATATTATTGACCAGGTGCCAACATCTGATATCGAACGGCTCAGGCGCGATCAGCGCATTGCACTCAGTGAAATAGACAGTATGCGCTTCATCTATTTCGCACTGGATCATATGCGCGATGGGCCAACGCCTTTCATAACAGATCATGACGGCAAGCCTTTCGCGCGCAATCCCCTGCGCGATGTGCGGGTGCGCCAGGCGCTTTCCCTGGCCATTGACCGCCCGGCGATTGTGGCACGCGTGATGGAAGGTGCCGCGACTGCCACGCGCCAGGTGATGCCCGAAGGTGCTTTTGGTTATGTGCCGGAACTG
>JBPCSO010000088.1:0-79624 GCA_051007055.1 Roseomonas sp. | reverse complement strand
GACGCGCCCTTCACTATCAAGCCCAACCACCCCAGCTGAAACGCCCGATAGCACGGTTTCAGTGAAGCGCCGGCGTTCATCAATCAGGCTATAGGCATTCATCAATTCAGCGCGCTGTGCACCGAGCTGGCTGGTCATGCGGTTGAAGGACCGCGCGAGGCGGGCGATTTCGTCATCCGCCTCCCCTTCGTCCACCTTGGTTGCCAGATCACCGCCGCGCACGCGTTCTGCCGCCAGGATCAGGCGTGAAATTGGCCGCGCGATGCGATTGGCCATGAGCAAGCCAATCAGCACCGCCGCAAGCAGCACCAGCAAGGTTGCAATCGCGAAAATCAGGAAGAAGGTGATTTGCAGGCTTTCGCGATTGCGGTCGAGCTGATTGTATTCATTGAAGGAAATCTCGGTGCGCCGCATATGCCCTAAGACCGATGGATCAAGCGGGCGCGTGATCAGCAGCACCAGACCGGGCGGGATGTTGAGCTGCACCATGGCGCGCACGCGCCCTTCCTCAGCCTCACTCGGCAGCACCACCACCTCACCGGAGCGCACCGCCTCAAGCGCCCAGGCCGGCGGCAAATCCACCAGATTGGATATGCCGAGGCCTGCATTCGCCACCACTTGGCCGAGCACGGGTTCAAAGATGATGGAACTGGTCAGGCCGCGCAAAGCCGTATGGGTCGCAAGAAGCCGGGCAAAGGCCACGCCATTATCGGGCAGCAGTATCTGCGCCGCGCGATTGAGGTCATTCGCCATGAACAGAATATCAGCGCGGATCGTATTGCGATGCTCATCCAGATAACCGCGGGAAGCAACGAGCGATGCCTCCAGCGTGTCGCGCACACGGTCACTGAACCAAGCCTGAATGCCAAGGTTGAAAAACAGCGCGGCGAAGCCCGCCACAAGCAGCGCTGGCACCGCCGCCACAACGCCGAACAACAGCACAAGCCGCACATGCAACCGTGAACCCGCTGCGCCGCGCCGGCGTTCGAGCCACATACGTGTGAGCCGCGCGGCGAGTGACGCCACAAGCAGCAGCAAAAGCGCGATATTCGCCAGGATCACGCCCGCCAATTGACCCGCCCCGGTGGGCCCGATTGGCGTACCGCCCGAAAGTGCCGCGAAAGTCGCCAACCCCACACCAAGGGCCAGCAGCGCAAGGACGATGGTGAAAGACTTGCCGGTGACAATATCCGCCAGCCGATTGAGCAGGCTGCGGGGCCGAACTGCCTCCTGCCCCGGCACGGACGGGGCTTCGGCCAAGCCTTCGGCGGGCATGGTCAGGTCATGCGGCGATGCCGGATCGTCACGCGCCGCGCACCACGGGAAGTTCCAATTCCCGCAGCTTCTTGCGCAACGTATTCCGATTGAGCCCGAGCATGGCCGCCGCCTTGATCTGATTGCCCCTTGTCGCGCTCAATGCCATGCGGAGCAAGGGGCGTTCAACCTCAGCGACCACCCGGTCGTATAATTCCTTCACCGGCATGCCATCCTTATGGGCGGCCATGAAGCTGGCCAAATGGCGTTCCACCGCCTGTTCCAGGGTCATGGGCGCGGCCTGGCCATCGGGGCCAGCAACCGGCGCGGCTTCAGCCAATTCCGCCGCGACCGCGTCGGCGCCGATCACTTCTTGCGGATAAAGCGCCGCCATGCGGCGCATCAGGTTTTCCAATTCGCGCGCATTGCCGGGCCAAGCATGGGCCTTAAGCGCCTCAAGCGCCTCGGGCGCCAATTGCTTGGAAGGCAGGCCAGACGCGCGGGCGCGATCCAGGAAATGCCGCGCCAGCAACGGGATATCCTCAAGCCTTTCACGGAGCGGTGGCAGGCGGATCGGCACCACATTCAGGCGATAGAAAAGGTCTTCGCGGAACAGCCCCTGTCGGATTTGGTGGCGCAAATCGCGATGGGTCGCCGCCACGATCCGCACATTGGCCTTGATGGGCTGGCGCCCACCGACGGTGGTGAACTCGCCCTCCTGCAAAACGCGGAGCAAGCGGGTCTGCGCTTCGGGCGGCATATCGCCGATTTCGTCGAGGAAGAGCGTGCCGCCGGCAGCCTGTTCAAAACGGCCAATGCCACGATTGAGCGCGCCGGTGAAAGCGCCGCGTTCATGGCCGAAAAGCTCCGCTTCGATCAATTCGCGCGGGATCGCCGCCATATTGATGGCCACAAACGGCCCGGCGCGGCGCTTGCTGTAATCATGCAAAGCACGGGCGATCAATTCCTTGCCGGTGCCGCTTTCCCCAGTGACCATCACCGTCAGGTCAGTGGTGGTGAGCCGCGCCACCGTGCGGTAGATTTCCTGCATGGCGGTTGAACGCCCGATCAGGGGCAGTTTTTCGCCTTCGGCTTCTTCGGGCGGGGGCGCATCGGGGGGCGCGGCCAAGGCACGTTCCACCGTGCCCAGAACTTCCTTCAAATCAAAAGGCTTGGGCAGATATTCGAAGGCGCCACGTTGGGTTGCCTTTACAGCGGTGGCGAAGGTGGATTGCGCGCTCATCACAATCACGCGCATCTCGGGGCGCACGCGGCGGATGCGCGGCACCAGATCAAGGCCGTTTTCATCCGGCATGATCACATCGGTGATCACCAGATCGCCTTCCCCATCCTCCACCCAGCGCCATAAGGTGGAGGCTGAGGATGTGGCGCGCACCTGATACCCGGCGCGTCCCAGAGCCTGGCTCAAGACAGTGCGGATGGCGCGATCATCATCGGCAATCAGGATGGTACGGGATTCGTTCATGATGCGCTCTCCTGCCAACCGGCCGGGGGCGCCGGCATGGAAAGTCTGAATTGTGTTCGGCCTGGGCGACTATCGCATTCGATCAACCCCCCCAGATCCGTCACCAGCTTCGCCACCAGCGCGAGACCAAGCCCCTGCCCGCCGCGCTTGGTGGAAACGAAAGGCTCAAACAGCGTTGCCTGGATTTCCTCAGGGATACCTGGGCCATTATCGCGTACTGTTACCAGCAAGGGCAGATGCACCCGCTCAGCCGAGGTCGGCACGGCAATCCGCACGCCATGCTGATAGGCGGTAGCAAGCACAATCTCGCCATGGATCGGGTCCACTGCTTCGGCAGCGTTTTTCACCAAATTCAGGATGATCTGCACCAAAATGTCGCGATTGCCCCAAACAGCCGGTAATGATGGGTCATATTCCTCAGAGATTCTGAGGTGCGCAGCAAAGCCAGTTTGCGCAATGCGCCGCACATGATCCAGCACTTGATGGATATTGACCGGGCCCAATTCCACGGGCCGTTCGGAGAAGATATCGAAGCGATCTACCAGGCCGCGAATGCGGTCCACCTCATCCTGAATGAGCAGGCAAAGCTCCTTATCCGCTTCAGGCGCATTCTGTTCCAACAATTGCGCGGCACCGCGAATTCCGGAAAGCGGGTTTTTCACCTCATGCGCCAACATCGCCGCCATGGCAGACGCACCACGCGCCGCGCCACGGAAGCTGAGCTGCCGATCGAGCATTTGCGCGGTTGACCCATCCTGTAAGGTCAGCACCACAGCGCCTTCAATTTCATGCAGAGGCGCGCCATGGACGGATACGCCACGACGATTGATACGCGGGCTTTCCAGCACAAGATCATAATCAGAAACGGGTGAGTCAAAACGCCGAATTTGCGCAAGAACGGCAAAGACCCGGTTATCCGGTGGCAGGATATCGCTCAGCTTCAATTGGCAGAGCGCACCTGCGGAAAGCTTGAAGAATTGCTCGGCGGCGCCATTGGCGAAGGCGAAGCGATCCTCAGCATTCAGCACTACCGCCGGCACCGGCAAGGCGGCCAGCACCATGGCGCTATCAAGCCGCGGCGTGCTGCGGTTTGCGCCGGAAATACTCGCGCGCGCATTCATGCCGCAATCTGCCCTTCCCTGGCTTCGCGGAAGGCATCGCGCACGGCAGTGACACCTTGTTCAATCAGTGGATCGAAGAAGCCGTCAATCAGGCCATGCACCGCTTCCGCCGTGGTCGCGTGATTGACTGCCACGCGAAACTCCGCCGAACCAGGCAAGCCCTTGGAATACCAGGCGACATGCTTGCGTGCGATCCGAATACCAGGGTCCGTGCCGTGGTGTTCCAGCATCAGCGCGTAATGTTCCAGCAGGATGCGCTTATGCTCGGCGAGGCTTGGTTCCTCGGCGCGGATGCCATGCATCAGGTGGGCAGCGATCTGGCCGAGCAGCCAGGGCCGCCCATAGGCGCCGCGCCCGATCATCACGCCATCGGCGCCGGATTGGCGGAGCGCTTCCTCGGCGTCCTCAATGGATAGGATATCGCCATTGGCAATCACCGGGATCTGCACCGCGTCTTTCACGCGGCGAATGAAGGCCCAATCGGCCTGGCCCGTGTAGAATTGCTGGCGCGTGCGGCCATGGATGGTGACCAGCCGAATGCCGCAGGCTTCCGCGATGCGGGCCAGATTGGGGGCATTCAGGCTGTTATGGTCCCAGCCCATGCGCATCTTGAGCGTGACCGGCACCGGCACGGCCTTCACCATGGCTTCCAGAATGCGCGCGGCGGCGATTTCATCGCGCATCAGCGCGCTGCCGGCACTCTGCCCCAGCGCCACTTTTTTGACGGGGCAGCCAAAATTGATATCCACCACGGCGGCGCCACGATCCACGACCAGTTTTGCGGCTTCCGCCATGGTTTCCGGGTCGCAGCCGGCCAATTGCACGGAAGCGGGGCCGCCAAAGCCATCAAGTTCGGCCATTTTCAGGGTCTGGCGATTTTCTCGGACCATCGCCTGAGAGGCGATCATCTCCGACACCACCATGGGCGTGCCAAGTGAACGCGCCAGCCGCCGGAAGGGCTGGTCGGTCACACCGGACATGGGGGCCAGGATAACAGGCGCCGAAATGGCCAAGCCGCCAAGGTCAATCGGCTTCAGAAGAGGCAGATTCATGCCGCGTACACCAGTTTTGCATTGAATTTGTGCAAAGTACCCGAAATCCCCTAAACGAACAACCGATTTCTGCCTGCTTCGCAGGATTCATGCCGCGCGACTGAGCAGGGTTCCGGATGAATCCATTCCATCTTATGTTCTTTGCATGAGAACCGTGGCGCTTCTTCTCTCCGCCGGGCATGGCAGCCGCTTTGGTGCGGCGCGGCCCAAGCAATTCCTGCCCCTGCTGGGCCGGCCCGTGCTGCGCCATGCAGCCGAGGCACTTTTGGCAGAAGGGCTGGTGGCTGCCCTGCAACCTGTCGCACCCGCAGGTGAGGAAGCTTTCGTCGCCAGCCTTCTGGAAGGCCTGCCTTGCCTGCCCGTGGTGGCGGGGGGTGCCACGCGGGAAGACAGTGTGCGCGCTGGGCTTGAGGCCATTGCTGCCGAGGCGCCGGATTACGTGCTGGTGCATGATGCAGCGCGCCCTGTGATCCCGCGTGGCACTATCCCTGCCCTGCTCGCCGCGCTTGAGGCCAAAGCCGGTGCTATCCCGGCCCAGCCGGTGGCTGATACGCTCAAGCGCGTGGCGGGCGGTTTGATTGAGGCCACCGTGCCGCGTGAGGGGCTGTTCCGCGCCCAAACCCCGCAAGCCTTTCGATTTGCAGCATTGCGCGCTGCCCATGCGGCCCGGGTCGGGGCGGTGACGGATGATGCTTCCTTGCTGGAAGCGCTCGGGCAGGCAGTTGCCATTGTCCCTGGCAGTGAGCGTAATGTGAAGATCACTTGGCCCGAGGACCTTGCCCGCGTGGAAGCTGATATGATGACCCGCATGATCCCGCGCACTGGCACGGGCTTTGATGTGCACCGCTTGGTGGCGGGCCGCCCCTTGATCCTTTGTGGCATCAACGTGCCGCATGAGCTTGGCCTTGATGGGCATTCTGATGCGGATGTCGGGCTGCATGCGCTTTGTGACGCGATTTATGGCGCGCTGGCGGAAGGCGATATCGGGCGCTGGTTTCCGCCATCCCAAGCCGATTGGAAGGATGCCGATAGCGCGGCCTTCCTGCGCCATGCCGCAGGCCGTGTCGCCGTGCGTGGCGGCGTGCTGGTGCATGTGGATGTGACGCTGATTTGCGAAAGGCCGAAAATCGCCCCGCATGCGGATGCCATGCGCGCGCGGATCGCCGAACTGGCCGGGATGGATGTGGCGGCGGTTTCCGTGAAGGCGACCACCACGGAACGACTTGGCTTTACTGGCCGTGGGGAGGGCATCGCCGCCCAGGCGGCAGCGACGATCCTGCTGCCTGCCTGAAGCGCGGCCTGCCTGCTTTTAGCTGAGCCCGAGCCCTTCCATCGGCGGCGCGGCGATAAGCTTGCCATAAGCCTTGGCTTCCATAGGTTTACCGATCAGATAGCCCTGGGCACTGTTGCAGCCCTCGGCGATCAGTAACTGCATTTGATCTGGGGTCTCCACCCCTTCCGCCGTTACAGCAATGCCAAGGCTGCGGCCCAACCCGATGACAGACCGCAGAATGGCCAAGCTTTGCGGGCTTTCCGGTAGGTCCCGGATAAAGGACCGGTCCACCTTCAGCCGGTCAAAGGGAAAGGAGCGAAGCTGGGTCAAGGAGGAATAGCCGGTGCCGAAATCATCCATGGCAATATGGCAGCCAAGGGCGCGGATGGCGGCCAATTGGGCCGGCGCATCGCCACTCGCGGGTAACAGCACGGTTTCAGTCACTTCCAATTCTAGCCGCCCTGGCGCCAAGCCGCTTTCGGCTAGTGCCGCGCATAGGGTTTCCACCAGCCGGCCATCCTTGAACTGCGCCGGAGCGATATTCACCGACACCGAAAGGCTTTCCGGCCAGGCGGCAGCGGTGCGGCAGGCTTCACGGATCACCCATTCGCCAATCCGCCCCATCAGGCCAAGCTTTTCCGCCAAAGGCAGAAAATCATTGGGTGGCACTAGGCCAATTTCCGGATGATGCCAGCGGATCAGCGCCTCAAAACCTGTCAAACGACCCGCAGGAAGCGCGATAAGAGGCTGATAATAAAGTTCAAATTGCTGGCCGCAAACAGCGCGGCGCAGGGCGGTTTCGGCGCTGCGCTGTGCCTTGGCGCGCGCATCCATATCGGCGCTGAAGCGACACCAAAGGGGCCCAGCCTCGCCTTCTGCTTCCAGGCTGGAACGGGCAAGGCCGGCGCAGCGCAATAGGGATGCTGCGTCATTCCCATCTTCTGGCGCCAGCACGAAGCCAAGCCGGGGCGTGACTGTCATGGTTTCATTCAGAACCAGATAGGGATGCGCCAGAAGGCCCGTCAGGCGCTTGGCCATGGCTTCGGCCTGATATGGGGCGGAAGCGCCGATCTGTAGAATGGCAAATTCATCACCGGCAAGGCGCGCGACCAGATCCGTCCCGCGAATGGCGGCCGAAAGGCGCCTGGCCGCAGCGCGGAGCAATTCCTCCTGCGCGGCATGGCCCAGATTGGTTGCCACGTGGCGCAGCCCAGCCAAATCCAGCACATGAACCGCAATGCTCGCGGGGCGACGGCCAGGTCGCGATAAAGCGGTGGATACCCGTGCCGAGAACATGGCGAAATCAGCGAGGCCCGTGACGCTATCAACACCGCCGCCGCCAGGAAGGCTGCTTTGCGCCTGGATGGAAAGCCCCCAGGTGCTGGCGCCAATATTGCGGATATTGAAGGAAAGGCCAGGCGCGCCTTCCAGCACTAGATCACGTTCTTCTTCAACCGTATTCCAGGTGGCGGCGGCGCAAGCCTGCACCAGGGCGGCGGCGGCATTGGGTTCGATGCGCGGGCTGCCATCCAGAAGATCAGACAGGTTATTGAAGCGCATGGCATTGCCGCGACCAAGGCCGAGCAGGCTAAGGGCGCCCTGACCAAGCGCACCAATTTGCAGGCTGGTATCGAAAGTTAGGCGGTTATCCATCAGGCCAAGCCAACCCTTGGCCTTACGCTTGCGGCGCCCAGGTATGATCCGCTGCCCAAGCGGTTCTGGCGGCAAACCCAGTACAGTTTCATGCACTTCACTCCATAGCGGTGCTGCCTCAGGAAAGGCCAGAAGGGGCCACGCAGCGCCATCCGCTATAAGCGACGGAGATGAAGGAAGGGTGGAAAGTATCATTTTATGCACGATGCACGTTTAAGTTGAGTGTCGTTCGGTGTCTACCCCAAAATGAAAATGCGTTGCAAATTGCAAATGTAATTCGCCAAAAAAGAGGGCCACCCCATTGGAGTGGCCCTTAGGCAAGGTTGAGGAAGGCTAAGCTGCCAGGAGCGGGCTATCCCGCTACCAGACAAGGTGAGCGATGCATCAATCGTGCCAAGGTTAGAAGCAGGTGCGAGCCCCGGTTTAAGGCCCAGCTTCAGTTTGAACGTTCCAAAATTGATACATAATTCGCCACAGCAGCACCGCCCATATTGAATACGCCCGCCAAATCCGCACGCGGGAGTTGCATGGCTCCCGCCTGCCCGCAAAGCTGCATCGCCGCCAGCACATGCATGGAAACACCCGTGGCGCCAATCGGATGGCCCTTGGCCTTCAAGCCGCCCGAACGGTTCACCGGCAGCTTGCCGCCCGCTGAAGTCCAGCCTTCCAGCGCCGCTTTGCCGCCCTTGCCTTCCGGGGCCAGACCCATAGCTTCGTACTCAATGAGTTCGGCGATGGTGAAGCAATCATGCGTCTCGACAAATGAGAGATCACCCACGCCGACCCCGGCCTGTTCATAGGCGCGCTGCCAGGCGGCCCGCGCCCCTTCAAAGCGGATGATGTCGCGGGATGCGATCGGCAGGTATTCATTCACTTGAACGGCAGCGCGGAAGCGCACGGCCTTGCCCATGGCGCGCGCTGTATCTGCATCGGCCAGCACCAGTGCCGCCGCACCATCGGATACAAGCGAACAATCGGTGCGCTTCAGCGGGCGCGCCACATAGGGGTTTTTTTCGCTTTCATTGCGGCAGAAATCGAAGCCGAAATCCTTGCGCATCTGCGCCCAGGGATTGTCCATCCCATTTTTGTGGTTCTTGGCCGCGATCATCGCCAGCGCATCTGATTGGTCGCCATGGCGCTGGAAATAGGCTTCCGCGATCCGACCAAACACGCCGGCAAAGCCGCCTTCGATATCGGCTTCCGTCTTGCGATAGGAAGCGGTCAGCAGGATATCGCCCACTTTCGGGCCTGGGGTCGCGGTCATTTTCTCAGCGCCCACTACCAGAGCGAAGCGCCCGCGCCCGGCGGCGATGAAATCCCGCGCGCCATGGATGGCAGCGCTTCCGGTGGCGCAGGCGTTTTCATAGCGGGTGATGGGGCGGAAACGCATTTCCGGCACGCTTTGCAGCAACAGCGAGGCCGGGAAGCCCTGGGGCGTGAAGCCTTCGCCAAACACGCCAATAAAGCCGGCATCAATCTCGGCGGGCGAAATCCCGGCATCTTCTATCGCGGCGCGCGCCACGCGGGTGATCAGGCTTTCAAGATCGGGCTCGCCTTCCAGCTTGCCAAAGGGGCTATGGGCCCAGCCGATGATGGATGCCTCGGTCATGATGTCTCTCTCTCCGCTTTGGTGCCGTTCAGGCTAATGGGTTTTGCGGCGCGCAGGAAGGATTGCCCTGCCTAGCTGCCTCATCTAACGCGATTTCGGCCGAGACTAGCGCCAGATGGGTCGTGATGGCCTGATCCACCGCAACCCGCCGCAGCGCGCCCGGGGCTTCAGGGGCAGGCAGGCCAACTTCAAGTGCGGCCCCCTGCACCAGAATGGCCGCATGGCCCTCCAGCAGGATCTCAATGGCGGTGAAACCGGCGGGCGCTTCTTCCTTGCGGATGGCAATGCCATCAGCAAGGTCACCCACCCGATAGGCCCTGCCCTGAAACACAACGCCCTGATCGGGCAGCAGCAGCAAATCATCCTTCGGTGCCATGGTGCCGAATACGCCCGGCAAGACCCGGAAGATTGGCCCGCGATAGGGAATTTGCCGGATGCCAAGCACCCTTTGGAAGGGCGCGACGCCGGGGGTGACCGCGAGTAGCATGATACCGGGGCCGAGCCTGGCGGCGAGCCGGTCGCCGCCCGTGGTCATTACCCGCGTATCCGGCGCCATACCCTTCATCTGGATCCTGCTTGTTGTTCCTGAATGCGCTTTATTACCCAAGCAAAGCTGCGCGGCAAAACCCCTGGATGGGCAGTTCGGCACAAGACATGCTGGGATACTGCCCAAGACCCAACCGTTACTCATGGATCGCCCAGCCCATGCCGCTTGATCTTTCGGCCCTGCCGCCCGCCCAGGAAGCGCGTCCCACGCGGGCCGAAGCCATTGCGGCGGCGTTGGCCGAGGCAATCACGCGGGGCGACATTCCACCGGGTACGACGCTGGAAGAAGAGCGCTTGGCGTTGATCCATGGCGCCTCCCGCACACCTGTCAGGGAAGCGCTGCGCCTTTTGGTTGCAACAGGGCTTGTTGAACAGCGCCCACGTCGTGGCGCGGTGGTGGCGCTGCCTGAACCAAGGCGGGTTGCGGAGATGTTCGCCGTGATGGCGGAGCTTGAGGCTATCTGTGCCCGGCTTTGCGCGGAAGCCTTGCCCCGCACGGAAAAGACCAAACTAAAGGCGCGGCACGAAGCGATGGAGCGCTTGGTTGCCGCGCATGATCTGGCCGGCTATCGCTCAGCCAATGTTGCCTTTCATGAAGCGCTCTATCGTGGTGCGGGCAATGCCTATTTGGCGGAATTGGCTGAGACAACGCGTCGGCGCCTGGCACCTTTTCGGGCCGCGCAGCTTGGCGGTAAGGATCGGCTGGCGGCTTCCCATGCTGAGCATGGTGCGATCATCACGGCGATTTGCGCGGGCGATGGAGCATCGGCGATGACTGCGATGCGCGCCCATTTAGTGGCGACCGAGGGCAGCCTTGGCGTGATGGCGGGCCGCGCGGCGGAGCGCTGATAGCCGCCCCTCGCTTGAGCAGGTGCCCAAGGGGACGCCCAATTTGTATGCAAAACTGTATACAATTTACACTTTAGCGGCGATTTCGGGGCGGCACATGTTTTGCGGATAAGGCGATATGGACTTGTCTGCCCTTTCTTTCCAACGTGCTGCGTTGCATGCCGCCTATCGCGCCGGGCTTTCGCCCGAGGCGTTGATAACGGAAGCCCTGCGCCGGCTGGAAGCCGCCAATGATCCCGGGATTTTCCTGGATATAACGCCGCTTGAGCATCTGCGGGCTGAAATCGCCGCCCAGCCTGGCTTCGACCCGGTTGCCTATCCGCTTTGGGGGCTACCGGTTGCGGTGAAGGATAACATCGCGGTGGCGGGCCGGCCCATGACGGCGGCCTGCCCGGCGTTCAGCCATATCCCGGATGTGGATGCCGAAGTT
The DNA here is from genome assembly GCA_051007055.1 of Roseomonas sp. Taxonomy (GTDB): domain Bacteria; phylum Pseudomonadota; class Alphaproteobacteria; order Acetobacterales; family Acetobacteraceae; genus Neoroseomonas. The sequence continues at coordinate 68,351 of JBPCSO010000088.1, read as the reverse complement.
GTGCGCCGCTTGCGCGCGGTGGGCGCCATCATTCTGGGCAAGACCAATCTGGATCAATTCGCGACCGGGCTGGTTGGCGTGCGTACCCCCTATCCGGTGCCGCGCAATGCCGTGTCGCCTGATCATGTGCCGGGCGGGTCTTCTTCCGGTTCGGCGGTCGCGGTGGCGCGCGGGATTGTGACGCTCGCGCTTGGCACCGACACGGCCGGTTCAGGGCGCGTGCCAGCGGCGCTGAATGGGATTGTCGGGTTGAAGCCTTCAGTGGGCGCGATTTCAACGCGCGGCGTGGTGCCGGCCTGCCGCAGCCTGGATTGCGTTTCCGTGTTTGCGGCCTGTCTGGATGATGCCTGGGCGGGCTCTGCGGTGCTGGCGGGTGAGGATCGCACAGATCCTTTCAGCCGACCGATTGTTTGGCAGGAACCGGGTGCGGCACCGACGCGCATCGCAATCCCACGCGCGGCGGATACGCATTTGGATGATGCGGCCGGGCGCGGCGCTTGGGCGGCGGCGTTAGCATTGCTGCCTTCGGCGCAGGAAGCCGCCATCACCGAGATGCTTGATGCTGCGAAGCTTTTGTATGAAGGGCCGTGGGTTGCTGAACGCGCGGCGGCCTTTGGTGATTTCGCACGCACTTATCCAGGCGCACTGCATCCGGTGACGCAAAAAATCATTGATGGCGCCACCGGCTTCAGCGCCGTGGATGCGTTTCGTGGTTTCTACAAGCTCGCTGAATATCGGCGCGTGGCTGAGGATTTCTTCGCTGCGTACGATGTGCTGGTCGTGCCTTCCGTGCCCTGCTTCCCGACGCTTGCGGCACTGGCGGCGGATCCTTTCGGGCCCAATGCGCGGCTTGGGGTCTATACCAATTTCGTCAATCTGCTTGATTTGGCCGCCCTTGCGGTGCCGGGGCCGAAGCGCCCCGATGGGTTGCCTGCTGGCATCACGCTGATTGGCCCACGCGGCACGGATGCGGCGCTGATGGCGCTAGCTTTGGAATTCACGCGCCGTCAGGCAGCAGCAGAAAAGGCGGTGGCCGTATGATCGAAATTGTTGTTGTGGGCGCGCATCTTTCTGGCCTGCCGCTCAACCACGAATTGCTGGCCGAAGGTGGCGTTCTGCGCCGCGCGGTGCTGACCGAGCCCTGCTACCGGCTTTATGCGCTGGCAGGTGGCCCGCCACGCCGGCCTGGCTTGCTGCGTATTGCCGCTGGCAGTGGCGCTACAATTGCGACCGAGGTTTGGGCCCTGCCCGATGACGGCTTTGGCCGTTTCGTCTCTCGCATTCCGGCGCCGCTTGGCATTGGCACGCTGCTTTTGGCCGATGGCAGCCGGCCCAAGGGTTTTCTGGTGGAACCGGAAGGCTTGCAGGGCGCTGAGGACATTACCCGTTTTGGTGGCTGGCGCGCCTTTCTCGCCAGCATCGCACCCCCGCTTGAGGCTTCAACAAAGGAGAATTCATGATGCAACGTCGTCATTTTCTGGGTGCTATTGCGCTGGCACCCCTCGCCGCCCCTTCCATTGCACGCGCACAAGCGCCGCGCACGGTGAAAATGGGATCGCTCCGGCTGATCCATTCCATGACGCCGCATTTCTATCAGCGCTTCGCACCGGCGGGACTGAATATTGAAATCATCACCTTTGATAGCCCGACCGATGGCAAGAATGCGGTGGTCACACGCAGCGTTGACTTTGGCGGCTTCGGCATTGCGGCTGCCACGCTTGGCGCGGCGGCGGGTGAACCGGTGGTGGTGGTCGGCGCGTTCTGCAATCGTGGCATGGGCGTGATTGCCAAGGCGGGTTCGGGTGTTCGTGACATTGCCGGGCTGCGCGGTAAGCGCGTTGGCATCTGGCCGGGTTCCACTCAGGAAGTGTTCATCCTGGAACGTCTGCGCCAGAACGGCATGACGGTGCGCGATATCACCAGCGTGCGCGTGCCTTTTGGTGAAATGAACGCCATGCTGTCCCGCGGTGATATTGATGCCTATGTGGGTGCGGAACCGGGGCCTGGGCTTTCACTCTCCTCTGGCGTCGGTGAATTGGTGGAATACCCCTATGGGACTGCGATGGGTGGCCTGAATATGGTCTTCGCCACATCGGAAGCGATGATCGCGCAAGACCCGGCTTTGGTACGGACCATGCTCGGCATTCATCGCCGGGCCACTGAACACATGATGGCGAATAAGGCGGAGGTGGCGGAAGCGACGGTGCGTATTTTAGGCGCGCCGCGTGCGGCTGTGGACCGCGCCTTGGCCGAAAACAATGTCGAATATACCTGGAAGCTTGACGATACGGTGATGACGCAATCCCGCGCCTATGCCCAGCAAATGCTTGAGATGCGCCAGATCCGCGCCTTGCCAAATTTCGACAAGTTCCTGAACCCGCGCTTCTCCAACGAAGTTGCGACTTCCTGAAGGTTGGATTGATGAGCGCGAGTGTGGCTGCCGAAGGATCGGCGGGGGAAAAGAAATCTCGGCCAGGGGGGATGATCTGGCCGCAGCTGAAAGCTGTTCTGCTCGCGCTCGTGGTGCCGCTGGCCTTGCTGTTGGGTTGGCATTTGGCGGTAAAGGCGGGGATGACGCGGCTTATCCCCTCGCCGGCCGATGTTGCCGAATATATGGTGGATTTCGCGGTTGGCGGCATTTGGGATGATGCGTTTTCCGCCACACTGCATATCCACCTGTTTGCTTCCATGACGCGGGTTTATGGCGGCTTCGCACTCGCCGCGCTGGTTGCGGTGCCGCTTGGGCTACTGATCGGGCGCAATGAAAAGGTGCGCGCGCTGCTTGATCCCTTTCTGCAATTGATGCGCCCCATTCCCGTGACGGCCTGGTTGCCGCTTTCCATGATCCTGTTCGGGCTTGGGCCGCGTTCGGCCTTCTTCCTGGTGTTTCTAGGCGCCTTTTATCCCATTCTCCTGAATACGGTCTTTGGCGTGCGGAGCGTGGAAAAGCGCCTGTTCGAAGCAGCTTCCATGCTCGGCTGTTCCGGCACGGCGCAATTCTTCCGCGTGGTGCTGCCGGCTTCGCTACCTTCGATCTTCACCGGGCTACGACTTGGCCTGGGGCTGGCCTGGTTCGTGATTGTGGTGGGTGAAATGACCGGCGTGCCGCAGGGGCTTGGCGCCGTGATCATGGATGGCCGCACCTTGTCGCGCACCGAATTGGTCATTTGCGGCATGATCGTGATTGGCATTGCCGGCTTTATCTCTGACCGCATCGTTGTTGCCATCATGAACCGTTTGCTGCGCTGGAGCCCTTCACATCATGGCTGAGCTTCCCATTCTTGATCTGCGCCATGTCGACAAGGTCTATGAACTCAATGACCAACGCATTGAAGCCTTGCGCGATGCCAATCTGGTTGTCGAAAAAGGCGAATTCGTCTGCCTGATTGGTGCTTCCGGCTGCGGCAAATCCACCTTGCTGCGCATAGTTGCAGGCTTCGAGCCGCCCAGTGCAGGTGAGGCACTGATGTGGGATAAGCCCATCTCTGGCCCCGCGCCGGATCGTGGCATGGTGTTTCAGGATTACGGTCTGTTTCCCTGGCTTTCTGTACGGCAAAATATCGGCTTCGGTCCGGCGTCACGCGGGCTGCCCAAGGCTGAGTTGCGCGCTTTGGTGGATCGGTTCGTGGATATGGTGGGGCTGACGCGTTTCGCCGATGCCTATCCGCATCAGTTATCAGGCGGCATGAAGCAGCGCGTGGCGATTGCGCGTGTGCTGGCCAATGATGCCGAGATGGTGCTGATGGATGAACCCTTCGGCGCCCTTGATGCCATGACGCGCGAACGCCTGCAGGATGAATTGCTGGATATTTGGCAGCGCACCAACCTGACCGTGCTTTTCGTGACCCATTCGATTGAGGAAGCGATTTTCCTGGCTGACCGTGTGGTGGTGATGGAACCCGGCCCGGGGCGGATTGCGAGTGAACATCGCATAGACCTGCCGCGCCCGCGCGATGTTTCCTCACCCGAATTCAACGCGGTGCGGCGTGATCTTTCGGCGCGGCTGCATAGCCATCACGGAAAGAAAGCGGCATGACCGAACCTGTTGCAAGGCTGCGCTATACTGCGCCTGCGGATCGGCCCAAGCATTCCCTGCCCGGTGGGCAGACGCTAATCCTGTGGCCGGTGGTGAATATCGAAAACTGGCTGATCGAAAACCCCATGCCGCGCCAGGTTTTGGTGGCGCCGACAGCGGCGGTTTTGCAGCCCGATCTACCCAATTGGGCCTGGCATGAATACGGGATGCGCGTTGGTTTTTGGCGCTTTCTGGAAATGTTCCAGCGCCATGCCATTCGTCCGACGCTTTCCATCAATGGCAGCGTGATTGGCGCCTATCCCCGCGTTGCTGCGGCGGCGCGCGATGCGGGATGGGAGTTCATGGGCCATGGTTGGGTGCAGGTGCCAACGCATAAAATGCCCGATCAGCGGGATGCCATCACACGCACGGTGAAGGCCATCACCGATTTCACAGGCCGCGCCTGCCATGGCTGGCTGGGGCCGGGGCTGACTGAGACCTTAGAAACACCCGATCTGCTGGCCGAGGCTGGCATCACTTGGCTTGGCGATTTCGTGGTGGATGATCTGCCGGCGCGCGTAGCAACGCGCCATGGGGATATGCTGTCGCTCCCCTATTCGGTCGAGTTGAACGACATCCCTGTGGTGATGATCCAGCATCATGATGAGGAAGAATTGCCCCGCCGCGCCCGGCTGCACGCCAAGCGCCTGATTGCGGAGGCTGACGCTTCTGCCGGCGTGAAGATCATGTGCATCGCGATCCATCCCTATATCTCGGCCGTGCCGCACCGGATTGATGCGCTGACGGCGCTTTTTGCGGAATTGGCGGCTGACCCGCGCGTGGCCTTCATGCAAGGTGATGAGATTGCCGCCTGGTATCGGGCGAGTGGGGATGGGGCGTAAGGGCAGCGTTTTAGGTAAGCAGAAATCCCCGCACCAGGCCAAACATCCCCGTACAGAAAAGGATCGCCAAGGCCACCTGGCGGTAGAGCTGTTCATTGCCAAGGCCCTGAAAGGCGCGCCCGCCCACCCATGCACCAAGCAGCATGACGGGCAACAAAATGGCCGCGCGGATCAGCGCATTCACACCTGCAACGCCTGATGCCATGACAATGGCAATCAGCAGAAACTGCGTCAGGAAATAATAGGTAACGATATTGGCGCGATTCACCTGCGGCGGATCATTGCCCGAAAGCAAATACAGCAGCACGGGCGGGCCACCGACGCTGGTGGTAGCCATCATGGCACCGGAAACAGCACCAACCAGGATCGTGGCGGGCTGCGTTCGCTGCCCCTTGTAGCGCCAACCGGTCCACATGATGACCACGAAGAAAACAATCACCGCCGAAACCGCCGTGATGATCGCGTTCTTGTCCACATTCGCGAGCAGCCAAACACCAAGCGGCATGGCGGCGCAGGCCGCGATGCTCATGGGCGTCAGCAGCTTCCAATCCGCCTGATGGCGCACCTGCGGAAAAAGCTGGAAGGAGACGATGAGTTCAATGGCAACGACCGTCACCACCATATCCGCCGAGCCGAACAGCATGGCGAAGATTGGCGCCATGAGCATCGCCGAACCAAAGCCGGCAAAGCCGCGCATCAGGCCCGCGAGCAACGTCACGCCAAGCGCGGCCCAGATATTGATCCCGTCAAAAATCGTCGCGAGATGGGCAAGGATGTCCGGCACGAGGGGAGCCTAGAGCATTTTAACGCCAAGTGGAAAACGTGGCGGCTCGGAAAACGCGACTAATCAGAGCAATGATTGTTTGAAGCGCGCCCTGGTGGATTCGAACCACCGACCCACAGCTTAGAAGGCTGTTGCTCTATCCAACTGAGCTAAGGGCGCCCCGATCGGGCTGGCTTAATGCGACCAATTCTCGTGCCGGCCAAATTTGAAGTTATCTGCATAGACCTTGGGCTTGATTTGCCCCGCAGCCTTGGCTGGCGCTTCTGCTTCATACCGCAGGCCCTGCGCCTCCGCATAGGTAATTGCCTGTTCGCGGGTTTCAAAATGCAGCGTCACCTGCTTTGCCGTATCTGCGGAGCCATACCAGCCCACCAATTGATCGGCGCGCTGTGCTTCGCTGGGCACGAAGCTCAGCACCCAGCCGGCCTTGCCGGCGCGGCCTGATTGCATGGCGGATTTCGCTTGCTGGTAGATGCGCGCAAAACCTTTGGTGTCGGACATTGGGGTACCTCTTCCTCGGGGTCGTTTGTCCAACATTCGGCGCGAAATCTCAAGGGAAAGTGGGGGGTGCAGATGGCGGCTTTCCGAGGCACGCGAACTGCCCCTAAGCTTCCCCATCCAAGCCTTAGAAGCCAAGGATTTCCGCCATGCTGCCCTGCCAACGCGATGCTTTCGATATCCCAAGGGATGTCTGCTACCTGAACGCAGCTTCCTGGAGCCCGCTGCCGCGTGCCGTGCAGGCCGCCGGGCATGAGGGGGTGGACCGTAAGGCACGCCCTTGGGAAGTGGACCCAGGGCTTGCCCGCGCGCAGCATGAACGCACGCGCGCGGCTGCGGCGGCGCTGGTGGGCGCGGCCTCGGATGATGTAGCGCTGATCCCTTCGGTTTCCTACGGCGTTGCCGTGGCAGGCAAGCTTTTCGCCCCACCGGCTGGTACGCGGGTTTTGCTGATCGAAGATGACCATTCCTCCCCTGTGCTGGAATGGATGACGCGCGCGGCGGCCCAGGGTTTTGCGGTGGAGGTGGTGCGCCGCCCGGCCAATGGTGATTGGACATCGGCGGTGCTGGAAGCGATTGCGCGGCCAGGTGCGGCGCCTGTTTCGCTTGCCTCAATTTCCTCAGTGCATTGGGCCGATGGCGGCGTGATTGATATCGCCGCCATTGCGCCGGCCTTACGCGCAACGGGGGCGGCGCTGCTGGTGGATGCGACCCATGGCGCGGGTGTCACGCCGTTGAATATGGCCGAACTTGACCCCGATTTCCTGATTTTCCCAACATACAAATGGGTGCTTGGCCCCTATGGGCGCGCCTTCATGTATATCGCCAAGCGCCGGCAGGAAGGCGTGCCGCTCGAGCAAACCGGCTTTGGCCGCCGCGCCATTGCCTCAGAAGCCGCGCCTTATTTGAAGGATACTGGCTTCGCCCCCACCGCGCGGCGTTTTGATATGGGGGAGCGGGATCATTTCATCTCGCTTGAGATGGCCGCGGTCGGGATGGAGATGATGGCGCAATGGGGCCCGGGCGCCATCAGCGAAAGGCTTGGCGTGTTGACGGATCGGCTGGCGGAGGGCCTCGTCGCCCAGGGCGCAGCGCTGACGGAAAAGCGCTTTCGTGTGCCGCATATTCTGAGCATCGCCTTCCCTGGCGGCATGCCGGAAGGGCTGGTGGAGAACCTCGCGGCAGCGGGCGCGCATGTGGCACCCCGGCTTGGGCGCATCCGTATCAGCCCGCATGTCTATAATGATGAGGCGGATATTGATCGTTTCCTGGAGATATGGAGCAAGGTCACGCGATGACATAATCGGCGGGGTCAAGATTTTCCGTCATGCGCCGGTAATCCACCAGGCGGAAGGGTGAATTGGTCACCACGCGGCCCGCCTTGTTCTTGTACCAGCTGCCAACACCCGGATGCGTCCAGACCATGCGTTCATGCGTCGCATCCAGAAATTCATTATAGGCATCGCAGCGTTCTTCGCGAATTTCGATACTACGCGCACCGCTTTCCAGCACTTCGCGAATGGCTTGCATGATGTAGCGCACCTGGCATTCCGAATGGAACATGGCACTGCCGCCATGGGCGAGATTCGTCCCCGGCCCATAGAGCATAAAGAAGTTCGGGAAGCGCGGCACGGTAATGCCAAGGAAGGCGCGCGGATCATCGTCACCCCAAAGCGCGCGCACGGAAACGCCATCGCGGCCAAAAATCTCGAAGGAACCGAGCGCCTTGGCGCCATCAAAACCCGTCGCCATGATGATGACATCGGCAGGATGGTGCCGCCCATCCTTGGTTTCCACGCCATCCTTGGTAATGCGCGCAATGGGTGTGGTGATCAGTTGCACATTCGGTGCCGTCAGCATCTTGTACCAGCCATTATCGCGCAGCATGCGCTTGCCATAGGGCGGATAGGGCGGCACCACCTTTTCCAGCAAATCGGTGCGATTGCCGATCTGCGTTTTGATATAGCTGATGATATCATCGCGCAGCTTCTGGTTTGTAGCATTGAGCGATTGCGCGGGCTGATCCCAATTCGGGTCCTTATGCAAGGACGCATGCATGCCATCGGCGGATGCCCACAAAAGCTGGAAGCGATACCATTTGGCATAGAAGGGAATGTGCTTCAGCGCGGCTTTTTTTGCTTCCGTCACCGCCGCGTGATAGTTCGCGTTATAGACCGCCCAATGCGCCTGGCGCTGGAAAATGGTGAAGTGGCCAAGCTTTGGCGCGATGGAAGGCCCTGCCTGCATGCCGGATGCGCCAGTGCCAATCATCGCCACCCGCTTGCCTTCAAGCGCAATGCTGTGATCCCAGCGCGCGGTGTGGAATAGCGGGCCGCCGAAATCCTCAACGCCTGGCATGGGCGGAATAACGGGGCGGCTGATGGTGCCAACGGCGCCCACTAGCGCTTCGAATTCATGCGTTTCTTCGCGTCCTTCGGCATTGAGCGTTGTCACACGCCACAGCGCTGCCACTTCATCATAATGGGCGGTGATGACGCTGGTGTTCAGATGCAGATGGCGTCGCAAGCCATATTTGTCGGCGATACCTTCCAGATACTGCCAAAGCTGATCGCGCTTGGAAAAATGCTCTGGCCAGTCATGGTTGGGTTCGAAGGAGAGTGAATAGAAGTGATTGGGCGTATCCACGCCGCAGCCCGGATAGTCGTTCTCATACCAGGTGCCGCCGACTGCATCGTTCTTTTCGAAAATCGTGAAGGGTAGCCCGGCTTCCTGTAGCTTGATCGCCATGAGCAGACCGGACACGCCAGCGCCAATAATGCCGGTGCGGAACGCCGCGCGGCGGGCTTCCGGCACATCACGGCGCCACTGCACCGTCTTTGGGTCCGGCGCATCCACCACGGTTTCTTCGCGTATCAGCGGCAGGTATTCCGGCGGAACCTCTGCCCCCACGCCGACGGATAGCATACGGTGCAGCAGATGCGCGGGCGGCTCCGCAGGCAGCGGGCGTCCGCTTCGCGCGTAATCCAGCAGCACATCGCGCAGTCTGGCACGGAGTGCTGCGCGCAACGCCTCAGGCGCGGCTTCGTGGAAGTTCCAGGGGCCCTTGATATGCGGCGCCAGCCGGTCAAGCCATTCCGCCTCACCGCTTAGGTGGACCAGCACCATGAGCAAGGGCGCGATATCGCCCCCTGCCAGCGCCTCATCAAGTAAGGCTGGGTTGGACAGGAATGTTTTCGGGTCTGGGATCATGGGCGCTAGGTGACCACGACAGCCGCCCAAATGCAAAAGGGCCTCGCGTATACCGCGAGGCCCCTTTCCGTTCCGATCCAGCCAGGATCAGACGGAGTAGTACATTTCGAACTCAACCGGGTGCGGGGTGTGTTCAAACTTGTACACATCCGTCCACTTGAGCTCGATATAGCTTTCGATCTGATCCTTGGAGAAGACATCGCCAGCGAGCAGGAAGTCGTGATCCGCTTCCAGCGCCTGCAGCGCCTCACGCAAGGAACCGCACACGGTCGGAATGCCCTTCAACTCTTCCGGCGGCAGGTCATACAGGTCCTTATCCATCGGGTCGCCCGGATGGATCTTGTTCTTGATGCCATCAATGCCGGCCATCAACATCGCCGCGAAGGCGAGGTAGGGATTCGCACCCGGATCCGGGAAGCGCACTTCAACGCGCTTCGCCTTCGGGCTGGTCGCGTAAGGAATACGGCATGAAGCGGAACGGTTGCGCGCGGAATAGGCGAGCAGCACGGGCGCTTCAAAACCCGGAATCAACCGCTTGTAGGAATTGGTCAGCGGGTTGGTGAAGGCATTCAGCGCCTTGGCGTGCTTGATGATGCCGCCAATGTAGTACAGCGCGGTTTCGGACAGATCAGCATAGCCATTGCCCGCGAACACCGGCTTGCCAGCCTTCCAGATGGACTGGTGCACATGCATGCCCGAACCATTATCGCCATAGATCGGCTTCGGCATGAAGGTCGCGGACTTGCCGTAGCTGTGGGCGACATTATGCACGCAGTACTTGTAGATCTGCATGAAATCCGCCTGCTGCACCAGCGGGCCGAATTTCGTGCCGAGTTCGTGCTGGGATTGCGCCACTTCATGGTGATGCTTCTCGATCGGCAGGCCCATCTCACCCATGGTGGAGAGCATCTCGGCGCGTAGATCCTGTTCGCTATCCACCGGCGGGACGGGGAAATAGCCACCCTTCACAACCGGGCGATGGCCCATATTGCCTTCCGGGTAGTCCTTCATATTGGCGCCGGGGCCTTCAATGCTATCCAGCGAGTAATGGCCGAAATTGCCGCCCGTGCCGAACTTCACATTGTCGAACACGAAGAATTCCGCTTCCGGGCCAAAGAAGGCGGTGTCGCCCAGGCCGGTGGACTTCAGATATTCTTCGGCCTTCTTCGCGGTGGAGCGCGGGTCGCGATTGTAGCGCTGGCCGGTGGAGGGCTCATAAATGTCGCAGAACAGGATCATCTGCGGCTTGGCCGAGAAGGGATCCATCACCGCAGTGGCCGCATCCGGCATCAGGATCATGTCTGATTCATTGATCGCCTTCCAGCCGGCGATGGAGGAACCATCAAACATGATCCCTTCTTCGAAGACTTCCGGTTCAATGGTGGAGACATGCTGGGCAGTGTGCTGCCACTTGCCGCGCGGATCCGTGAAACGGAAATCCACATATTCCACGCTATGTTCCTTGATCATCTCCATAACCTTGGAGACGGCACTGCCACCCGCGGCGGCTGCTGGCTTCTTGGCCATCCTATGCGATCCTATTCCCTGCTAGCGAACCCCGAAAGAAACTGCCCCAAGCCGCGACTTCGGTATCCCGCGGCCCAGTCCGGCACCGGCTGAAGACCCTTCAAGGCCCCCTGCCGGCTTGTTCAGGCACGGCCGGGCGTAACCCCGCCGTTCCTCGCCGCATCGCCCCCTGCCGTAGGGGGCTCGGCGAAACCCTTGGTCTTCAGACCGCGTCTTCGCCCCGTTCGCCGGTGCGGATGCGGATCACTTCCGAAATATCTGATACAAAAATCTTGCCATCGCCGATCCGGCCCGTGCGCGCGGCGGCCTGGATGGCTTCAACGGCCCGGTCAAGCATGTCGTCACTACAAATAACTTCCACCTTCACCTTGGGCAGAAAATCAACGACATATTCAGCGCCGCGATAAAGCTCCGTATGGCCCTTTTGCCTACCAAAGCCTTTAGCTTCAATCACCGTCAGGCCCTGAAGCCCGATTTCGTGCAGCGCGTCCTTCACTTCATCCAGCTTGAAGGGCTTGATGATCGCCTCGATTTTCTTCATCGCTCCGTCCCGTCATAGGGGTTGCGCCCCAAACGCCACCAGCGGGGGCGCCGCACCGCTTGCTTGCGCGGCATATGGCATGCGCCATGGGGGGACGACAATCGCGCCGGGGCAAAAAAATCGCTTTTCTGGGCATGTTTCGCCTATTTTTCGTTCAAATTGCTCTAATTTTAATCATGTAGTGCGGGTGGCTTGCCCCGCGCGGCGCGGCACCGCATAAGCCAAACAAGGCTGGCGCGGTCCGGCCAAGCATCTTCAGCATTCAGGCAAGGTAGATGAAGCCGCAAAACGAACTCCTCTCCGGCATCGGCACCACGATCTTCACTGTCATGTCGGCGCTCGCCAATCAGCATGGCGCGGTCAATCTGGGCCAGGGCTTCCCCGATTATGATGGCCCGGCGGATGTTATCCATGCCGCCGCTGCGGCCCTTTTGGACGGTCGCAACCAATACCCGCCAATGAGCGGCGTGCCGGAACTCCGCCAGGCGGTCTCGCACCATAACAAGCGCTTCTACGGCATTGAAGCGGACCCGAATGCCGAGGTGGTGGTGACCTCTGGCGCCACTGAGGCCATTACCGCCTGCCTCATGGCCGTGCTCAATCCCGGCGATGAATGTGTGCTGATTGAACCGCTTTATGACACCTATTTGCCCGTCGTGCGGTTGCTGGGTGCCGTGCCGAAGCTGGTACGGTTGAGCCCGCCGGAATGGGCGTTGCCGCGCGCGGAATTAGCGGCGGCCTTCGGGCCGAAGACCAAGGCCTTGCTGCTGAATACGCCGATGAACCCGACGGGCAAGGTATTCACACAAGACGAATTGAGCTTCATCGCGGGCTTGCTGGAACAGCATGATTGCTACGCGATTTGCGATGAGGTCTATGAACACCTGACCTTCGATGGCGCCAAGCATATCCCATTGATGACGCTGCCTGGCATGCGGGAACGCTGCATGCGGGTGGGCAGCGCGGGCAAGACCTTTTCGCTGACCGGCTGGAAGATTGGCTATATCACGGCGGATCGTAGCCTGGCGCCCAATGTGACGAAGGCGCACCAGAACCTCACCTTCACCACGGCGCCTAATCTGCAACGCGGTGTGGCTGTGGGGCTCATGAAGGATGATGCCTATTTCGCTGGGCTTTCCACGCATTTGCAGGCCAAGCGTGATAAGCTTGGCGCTGGCCTCGCGCGGCTTGGTTTTGACGTGCTGCCGGCCAAGGGTTCCTATTTCATCACCACGGATTTCCGCCCGCTTGGCTTCAATGGTGATGATGTCGCCTTCTGCCAGACGCTAACGGAAGAAGCGAAGGTCACCGCGATTCCGGTAACCGCATTTTATGCCAGTGAGGACGCGCCATCGCATTACGCACGCTTTGCCTTTTGCAAGGGCGATCAGGTGATTGATGAGGCGCTGGCGCGGATGGAAAGCTGGTTGGAGAAGCGGCGCCGCTAATCTCTTCAGACATTTCCAGCGATGTCAGGCTAGAAGAAAGCCCCGCAATTCAGCTAAAAAATACTCGGGATTTTCCGCATGCAGCCAATGGCCGGCCCGGGGGATGGTGGCAAAACCAATACGCGGAAACAGAGCGCGGAACGCCGCGTGATCCTCGGCGCGGACATAGGGTGAAAGCGCGCCGGCCATGGCAAGGGCCGGGCCTTCAAACCGCGCGTCGGGTGGGGGTGCGAAGTCCTCAATTTCCGGCATGGCGGCGGCGATTTCTGCCAAGCCAATGCGCCAGCTTGGCGGCGCGGCCTCGAAGCGCAAATTCTGCAACAGGAAGCTTCGGATGAGCGCTTCTGGCACCGCAGCGCGCAGCGCCTGATCAGCTTCCTGACGCGTAAGGCCGGCATGGAGCGGTAGCGCCTGCATCGCGGCCACTACGGCGCGGAGTGCGGGCGGGTAGGGCCGCGGGGCGATATCGGCCACGATAAGGCGATCCACCAATTCCGGCCGCGTGAGCGCCAGCATCATCGCGGCCTTTCCGCCCATGGAATGGCCCAACACGACAGCGCGTTCTATGCCAAGCGCGGCCATGGTTTCGGCGACATCCGCAGCCTGCACGGCGTAGTCCACGCCCGGCGCATGGGGGGAAGCGCCGTGATTGCGCAAATCCAGCGCCACCACGCGGTAATCCGTTGCCAGCGCTTTCTGCACCGCGCCCCAATTGCGCGCTGACCCAAACAAGCCGTGCAGCAGCACCAGCGGCGGCCCCTGCCCGGCTTCCAGCGTCTCTAGCCGCATGCCTATTCTGCTGCCGCCAGCATGACCGAGCCCACGATCAGCCCGCCGCCCAGCATCATGTCCCAGCCAAAGGGCTCACCCAGCCAAAGGGTCGAAACAAAAACGCCAAAGGCCGGCACCAATAGAAACGCGACGGACGCAACCGCGCCGGGCAGGCGCCGGCCAACCTCCACCACGCACCAGGTGCCTATGGGGGCCACGATCAGCCCAATGTAGAGCATGAAGGGCCAGGAAGCCGGGCCGATGCCGCCATCGGGTTCAAGCACCAGCGCAATGGGCAGGATAACCAGGGCGCCGGCGGTGAAGGCCCAGGGCAGCAAATCGAACATCGGGGATTTCGCCGGGAAGCGCCGCGTGACGATAATGGCAATGCTCCAGAGCAGCGCGGCCAGGATCAGCATGGCATGGCCGAGCACCTGATCATGCGATGACCAATCCACTGCCCAGGGGCCAGCCAGAACCAAAATGCCGGCCAAGCCAAGCAGCGCCGCCAACCAGCGCCGTGCGGAGACTTTCTCCCCCATCACCAGCATGGACAGCGGAATGAGCCAATAGGTCACGACCGCGGAAATGATGGCCGTGCGCCCCGCTTCAACCATGGCCACGGCGGCATGCGCCAGCACAAAGAATCCGCCGAGTTGCAAGAGCCCAACGGCAAAAACAGTAGGCAGGTCTTCGCGCCTTGGGCGATGAAAACGCCGCAGCACGATCAGCAAAAGGGAAGCAACCAGGGTTGCCAGCGCGGCACGCCCAAAACCGAACCACATGGGGCTGGCATCCGCCAGAGCTGCCTTGGTGATGGGCCAAGCGCCGCCAAAGAGAAAAATGGCCACCAACAAAAGATGCAGCGATGATTTCATCGCGTTATGGCGTGCCCCCGCGTGCTACCTTCTGAAGGACTTCGCAAACAATGCGAATCCCTCAAAACCATTCAAGCTGATTTGTTGCGAAATGGGAAATGGCCATTTCATGAAAGGGATTCCTTTAACAATTCGTTGTCCAGCGCCTGGGGCCGTGGCCGGGCAGAAAACCTCGCCGTAACAGCAACATCAGCGCCCCGGCCAGGAACAGTACCCCGGCCCCGGCAATCAGCGCCCTTCCCGCCCCGCGTGGCTGGCGCCACACCAACAGGGCGCAGCCCAGCGCGGCGAGGAGCAGCAGATAGAACAAGTGCTCCGCCTAATCCGTGACCTTCAGCATGATCTTGCCGATATGCGCGCTGCTTTCCATCAGGCGATGCGCCGCCGCCGCTTCGGCCAGTGGGAAGGTCTGAAAGATACGCGGCCCCGCCTTACCGGCTTCCAGCAGGGGCCAAACCTTGGAGGCGAGCGCTGCCGCGATCTCCCCTTTCTCCGCGGTAGTGCGCGGGCGCATGGTGCTGCCGGTGATCGTCAAGCGCTTGATCATGATCGGGCGGAGATCGGCGTCCGTCCTGAAGCCGCCGAGGAAGGCGATAATTACCAAGCGCCCATCGCGCGCGAGGCTTTTCAGATTGCGCGCGAAGTAATCGGCACCGACCATATCCAGGATCACATCTACGCCCTTGCCATCGGTCAGGCGTTTCACCTCCTCGGCGAAATCATGGGTGCGATAGTCAATCGCGGCATCGGCGCCCAATTCCAGACAGGCAGCGCATTTCGTCGCATTGCCGGCGGTGGCGATCACCCGCGCGCCGAAGGCCTTTGCCAATTGAATGGCGGTGACCCCAATTCCGGAGGTACCGCCATGGATCAGCACCGTCTCACCAGCTGCAAGCCGCCCATGGCCAAACAGATTGGCCCAGACGGTGAAATAGGTCTCAGGCAGGGCAGCGGCGTGAAGCGCATCATACCCTTTGGGCCATGGCAGCGTTTGCGCTTCAGGGGCCGTGCAATATTCCGCATAGGCACCGCCATTGGTCAGCGCGCAAACGCGATCCCCGATGCGATAGCGTGTCACCGCCGAACCCATCGCCACGACCTCACCGGCACATTCCAAGCCGACAATGGGCGAAGCACCGGGCGGTGGCGGGTAGCTGCCCTCACGCTGCGCCACATCCGGGCGATTGACACCCGCCGCCATGACACGGATCAGCACCTCATCCGCCGCCGGCATCGGGAGCGCGGTTTGTGCCGGGACCAAGACCTCCGGCCCGCCGCCTTTGCCATGGTCAATGAAATTCATGGAGGCGGGTAGCTTGGTCATCGGCTTGGCCTTTCAGTGGCAATACAAATGAAGCGGGCGGAAGTTAGACCCCGCCCGCAGTAGATCAATTCGGCTTGATGCCGGCGGCGCGGATGATGGGCTCCCACTTCGCCATTTCAGCCGCGAGGAAGCGCGCGGCGCTGTCAGGCGTGCTGTTCGTGGTGACATCCATGGTCATTTCCGCGAGCTTATTCTTCACGCTGTCCTGCGACAGGGCCCGGTTATAGGCGGCATTGATCGCCTGCACCGTTGCTGCGGGGGTACCCGAAGGCACCATGGCCATGTGCCAAGTATAGGCTTCATATCCAGCAACACCGCCTTCGATGAAGGTGGGCAGATCGCGCGCATAAGGCATGCGTTCCTTGGTGCTGATTCCAAGCGCGCGCAATTCACCGCGCTGCATATATGGCAGCGCCGCCGCCGCGACATCCAGCATGATGGGAATGCGTCCCGAAAGCACTTCCGGCATAGCGGCGGACGACCCACGGAATGGAATGTGATTGACCTTCAACCCACCTGCCATATGCAGGAAAAGCTCACTCGCCAAATGCACTGCACCGCCATTGCCGCTGGACGCATAATCATATTTGCCGGGGTTCTTGCGAAGCAGATCAATCAGTTCGGGCAAGTTACGCGCAGGAAGATCCTTATTGACCAGCATGATCATGGGGATCTGGCCGATATAGGCAACCGGCGTGAAATCCGCGACCGGATCAAAAGGCAGGCGGTCAAACAACGCACGCAAGCAAGCATGGGCGATGGTGGTGTAAAGGATGGTCTGGCCATCCTTTGGTGCCTTGCTCACCAGATCAGTGCCGATCACAACGCCTGAGCCGGTGCGATTTTCCACCACCAGGCGCGATGGCAGGAATTTGGATTTCTCATCCGCCAGCAGACGCGCCGGAATATCGGTCGGGCCACCCGCGGCGAAAGGCACGATGATACGACCAGGGCCGCTCGGCCAAGCTTGTTGCGCAAAAGCGGGCTTGGCAAAAGGCGCCAGCGCGGCCCCGGCAGCAAAGCCCAGAACATCACGACGTTGCATGGAAATCCCCCTTGTTGATTTGAGATTGCTTGAAATTGGCGATGCAGAGAGCGTCTTCCAGCCCCCTGCCCTGCCTATCCAGCAAATTCCGCACGGATGGCCGCAGAATGCTCACCAAGCCGCGGCACTGGCCCCAGGCTGCGCGCCCCGTCAGAAAGCTTCGCCGGCGGCGCGCCCACCTTGATCGGGCCCTTTTCGGTTTCCACCGTAACGCGACGCAGCGCCGGATGGTCACGCAAGCCGCCGCAATCATTGATGAAGCCAAAAGCCGTATTGGCACGGCGCAACTTGGCGGCGCATTCTTCCCGCGTCAGGGTCGCGAACATTTTGCCGATATGGCCATCCACCATGGGCCGATTGGCGACGCGTTCGTTGTTGACGCTGAACCCCTCACGCTGCGGCAGGTCAGGTTCATCCAGGAAATGGGCGCAGAAGCCGGCCCATTCACGTTCATTTTGGATGGCGATCAGCACATCTGCGCCATCCTTGGTGGTGAAGGCGCCATAGGGGCAGATGGAAGGATGCGCCATGCCAATGCGCGGCGGGTTCCGGCCCGCGCCTTCATATTGCAGCAGTGGCACGGTCATCCAATCCGCCATGCCGTCAAACAGTGATACGGCAATACCCTTGCCCTTGCCGGTGATACCGCGATCAATTAGCGCTTCCAGCACCGCCGCATAGGCATGCATGCCGCACGCAATGTCACAGGCCGAAACCCCAACGCGCCCCGGCCCTTCCGCGCGGCCTGTCACGTAAGCCAAGCCACTTTCCGCCTGCACCAGCAGGTCATAGGCCTTCATGGCGGCGTATTCGCCGTCCTCACCATAGCCCGAGATATCAACCGTGATCAGGCGCGGATGCTTGGCGCGCAATTCAGCCGAGCCAAACCCCGCCCGCGCCATGGCGCCAGGTGCCAGGTTCTGGATGAAGATATCCGCCTTGCCAATCAAGGTCTCAAGCAGCGCCTTGTCTTCTGGTTTCTTGATATCAAGGCAAAGGCTTTCCTTACCGCGATTGAGCCAGATGAAATAGCTGGATTGCCCATTCGCCACCGCATCATAGGCGCGGGCGAAATCGCCTTCCTGCCTTTCGATCTTGATGACGCGCGCCCCGGCATCCGCCAGCCGAGACGCGCAATATGGGGCGGCCACGGCCTGTTCCATCGAAACGACGAACAGGCCCTTCAAGGGCTGAGAGGCCATCAGTAAGACCGCGGCATGCCGAGCACATGCTCGCCCACATAGCTGAGGACGAGGTTGGTACTGATTGGCGCCACTTGATAAAGCCGCGCTTCGCGGAATTTGCGCTCCACATCATATTCCTCGGCAAAGCCGAAGCCGCCATGGGTTTGCACGCAAGCTTCCGCAGCCGCCCAGGCGGCATCGGCGCCAAGCATCTTGCCCATATTGGCTTCTTCGCCGCAGGGCAGACCCGCTTCGAATTTCTCCAAGCCCTTCTGGATCAGCGCTTCGGCGGCGCGCATCTGGGCATAGGCCTTGGCGATCGGGAATTGCACGCCCTGATTCTGGCCAATCGGCCGACCGAACAACACGCGCTGCTTGGAATAATCCACCGCCTTGTTGATGAACCATTTGGCGTCACCGATGGTCTCGGCCGAAATCAGCAGGCGTTCGGCATTCATGCCATCCAGGATATAGCGGAAGCCCTTGCCTTCCTGGCCTACAAGATTCTCCGCCGGCACTTCCATATTGTCAAAGAAGACCTCGCAGGAATTATGGTTCATCATGGTGCGGATCG
This sequence comes from Roseomonas sp., assembly GCA_051007055.1. Classification (GTDB taxonomy): domain Bacteria; phylum Pseudomonadota; class Alphaproteobacteria; order Acetobacterales; family Acetobacteraceae; genus Neoroseomonas. The sequence goes on along the minus strand of JBPCSO010000088.1, from coordinate 49,650 downwards.
GGCGAATGGTGAGCCCATTGCCGAGCGCCTTTTTCATATCCACGATGAAGGTGGAAAGCCCGTCAGTACGCTTGGCGACCTGATCGCGCGGCGTGGTGCGCGCCAGCAGAAGCATCAGATCGGAATGCTCCGCCCGGCTGGTCCAGATCTTCTGACCATTGACGATATATTTGTCGCCCTGCTTTTGCGCGAAGGTACGGAGGCTTGTGGTGTCGGTACCGCTGGTGGGCTCCGTCACGCCAAAGGCCTGCAGGCGCAATTCGCCAGTGGCGATTTTCGGCAAATACTTCTGCTTCTGCTCAAGGCTACCATGCTTCAGGATGGTGCCCATAATGTACATTTGCGCGTGACAGGCGGCGGCATTGCAGCCTGTCGCGTGGATTTCTTCCAGAATCGCCGCAGCGGCGGAAAGCGGCAACCCAGACCCGCCATATTCTTCCGGGATCAGCGCCGCGAGCCAGCCGGCATCGGTCAACGCCTTGACGAATTCAGTGGGATAGCCGCGGCGGGTATCAAGCTCACGCCAGTATTCGCCGGGGAAGCGGGCGCAGAGCTTGCGTACTTCCTCGCGGATTTCGGCATGGGCTTCGTGGGAATGATGCATATCCATTGGTCTTGCTCCGGTCTCGCTTCCGATTAGAGCATTTTCAAGCCAAGTGAAATCACTTGGCGGCTCGGAAAATGCGACCGAATAAAAGTTTAGTCCCTGTCCGCCAAGCGGAAGCGAAGGGGACAGGGACTAAGGGCTGGCGGGCCGGGCTTGCAAGATGATGGGGGGCTTCAATCCACGGTCGCGCCGGAACGCCGCACCACCTCCGCCCAACGGGTAATGTCGCGGGCCAGGGTTTCGCGGAATTGCTCCGGCGTATTGGGCGCGATGGGGGGCGTGATGGCCTGATCCTGCACCAGCCAATTGCGGAATTCAGGCGTCGCGATGATGCGATTCACTTCCGTATTCATGCGCCGCAGGATCGGGTCCGGCAGGCCCGCCGGGGCCAGGATCGCGTACCAGGTGCTGGTATCCATGGGCGGCGTGCCGCAAGCCTCAGCGACCGTGGGCACATCCGGCAGGGCGGCGAGTCGTGCCGGGCTCATGACGGCGAGCGGCCTTACCTGGCCTTGGCGGATCGGCCCCATGGCCGCGCCGGATTGGTTGAAGAACAGGTCGGTATCGCCCGCCAGCAAGGACGCCATGGCGCCGGGCTGGCCACGATAGGGTACATGCAGCAGGTCAAGATTGGCCGCGATGGCGAATTGCACCCCGGCCAGATGGGTGGACGCACCATTGCCGGTTGAACCGTAGGAAACCGCCTGGGGCCGCGCCCGCGCCGCCGCCAGCACCTGCGCGCAATTCTGGAATTGCGGGCGCTTATCGGGGCTTACGATCATGACATTGGGAACATCGCCGAGCAGCACGACAGGCGTGAAATCCCGCTGCACATCAAAGGGCAGGTTCTTATAAAGCGCGGCATTGATGGCATGGGTGCCGGCGGTGCCGAAATAGAAGGTATAGCCATCGGGCCTGGATTTCGCGACGAAATCCGAACCGATATTGCCCCCTGCCCCGGTGCGGTTATCCACCACCACGGGCTGGCCAAGCGCGCGGGAAAGCGGCTCCGCCAGGCGCCGTGCATAGATATCGGTGCCCGCACCATTGGGGAATCCACCCATCAGTGTGATTGGGCGGTTGGGCCAATCACCCTGGGCCAATGCGGGGGCAGCGATGACAGAGGCTAGCAAGGCAGCAATCAGACTACGGCGCATGGATTGAAACTCCCCGGGATTGTTGGCGGGCATCTTAGCCATCTAAGCTCCGGGAATGAACAGCCCAAATTCAGCGCCGCGCATCGCGCGTGGCGGCAAATCCATCTACGGCGCGCCGCTTGGCATATTGATGCTGGAAGCGCGCTTTCCCCGCATCCCCGGCGATATGGGCAATGGCGAGACCTGGCCCTTTCCCGTGCTATTTCGCGTGGTGCGCGGCGCCACCCCCGAAAAAGTGGTGCTGCTGGGCGCCAAGGGGCTTTTGCCGGATTTCATCGCGGCAGCTCAGGAGTTAGTCCATCTGGGGGCCGAGGCCATCACGACCAATTGCGGCTTCCTATCCCTGTTTCAGCGCGAATTGGCTGAAGCCGTGCAGGTGCCGGTCGCGACATCATCGCTGATGCAGGTGCCCTGGGTGCAGGCAACGCTGCCCCCCAGCAAGCGCGTTGGTGTGATTACCGTAAGCAAGCAATCACTCACGCCCGCGCATTTGGATGCCGCAGGTGTTGCGCGCGACATCCCCTGTGTCGGCACGGAACGCGGGCGGGAGTTTTTCCGCGTTCTGATCCGTGCCGATCAGCAGGATATGGATATTGATCTGGCGACGCAGGATATCCTGGATGCAGGCCGCGCGCTGGTCGCGCAGCATCCAGATGTTGGCGCCATTGTTCTGGAATGCACCAATATGCCGCCCTATGCGGCGGCGCTGCGTGATGCGCTTGGCCTGCCGGTTTATGATATTTATTCGATGATCACCTGGTTCCATGCCGGGCTAAGGCCACGGCGTTTCGGCTAAGCTGCCGAGACGCTGCGGGCTTTCATCCGATCAGCGGCCACCAAAGAGTGAGGTGAGGAATTGCGGCGCCTGGTTGGCAATGGACAGTGTCTGCGAGCCAAGCTGCTGGCGAATTTGTAGGGCCTGAAGCCGCGCTGATTCACGCGCGAGGTCGGCATCAATCAAAGTGCCAAGGCCGCCTTCCATCGAATCCAGCTTGTTTTGGTTGTAGGTGATTTGGGAATCAATGTAGCGCGCATCGGAACCAAGCCGGTTCATCGCGTTATTGACGGCGGTATTGACGATATGAAAATCGCCTGTGGTTTCCGCCAGCGCCGCCCTTGCGGCAGCGGCATCCGCATATGGCCCCGCTGCTACGATAAAGTTCGTGGCCGGCCCAAGTGCCGCCAGCGTGTGAAGATCCGCCGCTTCTGCCGATTCGCTTCGCAGGGAAATGATATCATCCGTGGGCGATGTGCCAGTCAGCAGGTTGCGGCCGTAGTAATCGGCATCTGCCAGAAAATTCGCGACCTGACTTCTGAGCTGCGCATATTGCTGATTATATTGATCGCGCGCCTCATCGCCCACCGTGCCATCGGCAAGGCGCGTCAGTACCGAACGAATTTCGATCATGGTCTTGGAAACTTGCCCAAGTGCCGTCAAGGAAACATCTACCAAGCCGCGCAGCCCGCCCATTTGTTCATTGACGGCGGTAAGGGCCGATGTGTCACTGCGAATGGATTGGGCGACCGCGTAAGCCCCGCCATCATCCCTTGCGTCGGCGACGCGAAAACCCGTGGAGACGCGTTTTTGCACCTGTGCCAGGGATTCATTGGTGCGGTTGAGTGACTGAAGCGCCATCATGGCGCCCATATTGGTATTGATCGAATTCAGGCTCATCGGAATTTTTCCTCTGTCGCGAACCCATTTTGGGTTGGCAGTAAGATGAAAGAAAAAACCTAATTTTTCATGAAGTCATTGAAAATTTCGAAAATAAAATGAAAATCCACAGGAAGATCGCAACCATTCAGGATTGCAGGAGCAAGCCTGTTTGAGTGCGCCAAGGTGAATCTTCGCTGCATGGTGCTGAAGCAGCTTTTGCGGCGTGATCAAGCAAGCCAGATCACGCCGCAAATAGCCTCAGGAAGCTGCTCTACCGTCCACCAAAGAGCGAGATCAGCGCCTGCGGTGATTGGTTTGTAATGGAAAGCGTCTGCGTGCCAAGCTGCTGACGGATTTGCAAAGCTTGCAGCCGCGCCGCTTCCTTGGCGATATCCGCATCAATCAGCGCGCCAAGGCCTGATTCCACAGCATCCAGCTTGTCGCGATTATAACTGACCTGCGAATCGATATAGTTTGCATCAGAACCAAGCCGGTTGAGCGCATCATTGATTGTCTGGTTCACCGTGGTCCAGTCGCCAGTGATGGCTGCTTGGGCTGTAGCGGCATCGGCCGGCGCCGCAGCCACCACGAAATCCGCTGCACCATCGAAGGCCGAGATGGTCAGGGTGGTGGCGGTTTCATTGCGGATCGCGACGATATCTCCGCCACCGGCGGCCACATCCACGCTGAGCAGGCTGCGTCCATTATACGTGGCGTCATCAATGAAGCGCTCCACCTGGGTGCGCAGCTGACTATATTGCTGTGCGTATTGGTCGCGCTGTTCAGCATTGATAGTGCCATCGGCAAGGCGCGTTAGCACTGTGCGCAGTTCCACCATGGTTTTGGAGACCTGGCCAAGCCCCTGCAAGGTGACATCAATAATGCCCTTCAAGCCGCCCAATTGTTCATTGGCGGCGGTCAGGCCAGCGACATCGCCACGCACTGATTGTGCGACGGCAAAAGCGCCACCATCATCCTTGGCATCGGCAACACGATAGCCGGTGGATACACGCTTCTGCACGCCCGCTAGCGCATCATTGGTGCGGTTCAGTGACTGCAACGCAGTCATTGCCGACATATTGGTATTCACGGAATTCAAGTTCATGGGATTTTCCCCTTTGCTCGCCCCGATTTTCGGAGCGTGTGCAATTTGTCAGGTGAGAATGAAAAACCAGTTAAATAAAGTATTGAAATGTCAGAGTTTTTATTTAAATTCGGTAAATATCATTTGATTGAATTCAGATTTCTCAACCAATGATCAATAAAGCCTGAAGAGTGATTGTATTTTCAGGTCAACCGAAATCGCTTGATTGGCACTTAAACGAAAAAAGCGAGGGAGATAATCCCCCTCGCTTTCTACATAGCCAAATGAAGCTTACCGAATCGCCAAGCCAGAGCCTGACCATGCGCGCGCTTCAGTCCTTCATATTGACAGCTTGGCGGCCACGCTGGCCGTCGCGTACTTCAAGCGCAACCTTTTCGCCCTGCTGCACATCCTGCTTGCCCGCGCGCTGGAGCACGGAAGAATGCAGGAAGACATCCTGGCCGCCATCTTCTGGCGTCACGAAGCCGAAGCCGCGCACCTGGTCGAACCACTTCACCGTACCAGCGATGTCATAGGTCGGCCCGCCTTCATCGCGGTTGAATTCACGGCGCGGCGGTGGACGATCCCCAAAATCGCGACGCGGGGGACGGTCACCGAAGCCGCCGCCGCCGCCAAAGCCGCCGCCACCACCGCCGAAGTCACGGCGCGGGGGACGATCACCGAAATCGCGGCGCGGGGGACGATCCCCAAAGCCACCACCACCACCGAATTCACGGCGTGGCGGGCGCGCTTCGCCGCCGCCTTCGCCCTTCTTCAGCTGCATGATCCGCGTGATCAGGCGCCGGCCCTGCCGGTCAGACCCGATTTCACAAACCAGCTTATCGCCGGTATCTGGCGGTTCGATGCCCGCCTCTGTAAGGGCAGAGGCGTGAAAGAACACATCCTGCCCATCCGGACCCAGTACGAAGCCGAAGCCTTTACGGGAGTTATACCACTTCACCTCGGCCTCGATCGGCCCGGTGCTATCCTGGTGCTCGTTTTCAGGAAACACTGTTTGACTATCCACACAAAAATGACCGCAACGCGCGGGATGCAACGCTGGTATTTGGCAGCATGACACCCCGTTTCCTGAAAAGCGAGAAAAATCTTAAGTGAGGCCCATCAAAAGCTAAAAAAATGCTTTGAAACGACGCGAGTCGAAGGCTGCGATGGGGATTGGTGGCGCGCGCCGTGCCAGCAGCGCCGCCACCACCTCCCCCGTGCGGGCCGCCGCCACAAGCCCGGTATGGCCGTGGCCGAAGGCGTGGATCACATCCGGGCTAGCGCGCGAAGTTCCAAGGCATGGCATGCCGTCCGGCATGGAAGGCCGATGCCCCAGCCAGAATTTGATCCGGTCTGCCGCTAAAGTCTTGGGCAAGCCGGGAAAGCAGCTAAGCAGATGATTTTTCAAAATTTCCGCGCGCTCCCAATTGGGTGCGGCGTCAATGCCGGCAATCTCCACTTGGCCGGCACAACGTAGGCCACGCGCGGTGCGCATGATAGACATCTTTCCATCGGAAGGCATCAGACCATAGCGCGGCGCCACTTCCGGGGCGCTGATTTCCGCGTGATAGCCGCGTTCGCTTTCAAGCGGCACATCATCCCCCGCAGCGCGCGCCAGTGGCTTGGAATGCACCCCGGCGGCGATCACGGCTGCCTCGCAGGTGACTTCCCCCTGCCCTGTCGTGACAGCGCGCAGCCTTCCGGCTTCAATGCGAAAGCCCGTTGCATGGTCACGCAGCAGCTTCGCGCCCTCCGCTTGGGCAAGGGCAATCAGCGCCGCGACATAGGCGCCGGGGTCGGTGCAATGCCCGCCCTCATCCACGAAAACCGCAAAACCATAGCGGCGGTCGAGCTCCGGCTCCCTTTGGCGCAATTCATCTGCGTCAAGTTCAATCCAGCGCACGCCAACCTGGTGGCGGATTTCCCAGGCTTTGCGTTCAGCCTCAAAATCCGCGCGGGAGGGGTAAATATACATCAGCCCCCGCCTTTCGATCAGATGGCCAACCCCGGCCTGTTCCGCCAGCGCCCGATGCAGCCTGGGCGCATCCTGCACCAGCGGGCGGAGCGCATGGGCTGTCTTCGTCACATCCTCCCACCGCCAACCGGAAGCCAGATAGCGGATCAGCCAGGGCGCCACTTTCGGCAGATAGCCCCAGCGAATGGCGAGCGGACCCAGCGGGTCCGAGAGGAATTTCGGCAGCTTCTTCCAAATGCCCGGCACTGCCGGCGGGATTACCGACATAGGGCTGAGCCAGCAGCCATTGCCATAAGACGCCGCCTGTTCCCCGCCCGGTGTGCCCGGATCCAGTATGGTGACGCGGTAGCCTTCCTTGAGCGCGGCGATTGCTGAAGCCGCGCCAACCGCACCGGCACCGATGACAACAACGTGGCGGGCCGCCATGCTCAACGCGCCCGGGTCTTGGCGATAGTCTTGATGGGGCCGGATTGCACAGGCTCGCCGGCCAGATACTTGTCCAAGAAGAACAGCCGGTCCTGGCCCCACAGGAATAGTTCATCGCAAACATAGGTGGGGGCGCCAAACACACCGCGGGCGATGGCATCGCGGTTGTTGCGGTCAAACTCCGCCTGGATGCTCGCACTTTCCTCTTCCCGGTGCAGGCTTTCGCCCGGCATGCCCTGTTCTTCGGCGATGGCAACGCGGATGTGCGGGTCTGCGATGTCGCGGTCTTCTAGCCAAAGCGCGGTGAGCAGCGCATGGGAAAGCCGCATCGCATCCATGCCGCGCGCCGCCGCTGCAATGACCATATGCCCGGCCTGGCGCTGATCTGATGGCGGATAATGCTTGGGCTTCAGCTTGATGGGGATGCCAAGATGCAGCGCCCAACGGTCCAGCTCCAGCGCGTGGTAATCCTGGCGCGGTTCCGGGCGGGTGCGGAGCGGTATGCCGCCCGTATGCGGCACCACCAGTCGGAAATCATAAGGGCGTAAAACAAGATTGGCGCCGTGGCGTTTGATGATCTCGTTCAATTGCTTGCCACCCAGATACATCCAGGGGGAGGAAAGCGTATAGAAGCATTCAACGGTTTTGTTCATGACATCAGCCTTTCGCGACACGGCCAGGATCGGTTTGCGCCAATAGTGAGACATGGGCCGAGACAACGCGCCAACCCTGCCCCGGGATACGTGCCATGATCTTGGTCTCGCGCCCGATCAGGCCGCTATCCAGGCGCTGAAATTCCAGATTGGTGGTGGCGAAATCGCGCCCGAAGGTCGTGATGGTGATCTTCTTCTGCGCACGCGGCGCATAGGATTTCACACTGGCGCGGAAGGCGCGAATGGCGTCAATCCCATACAGCAGTTCCGTGATGCCGTAACGCACCACGCGCGGATCATCCCAGAAGGAGCTATCCAGCACCGCGGCATCATTGGCGGCGATGGCGGCCTCATAACGGTCAAATACCGTGCGGACTTCGGAGATGATGTCGGGATTGTTGATTTCCATGGCGGCCCTCCCGCAAACTATGCGGGGATCATGGCGCAGAAGTGCGCAGGGTGCCAGCGGGCTAGCGCCGGAAACGAAAATGGCGACCCGAAGGCCGCCATTTGTATTGGGTAAAGTGAAAGCGCTTCAGCCGCCCGCTGCCAGCGCGCGCTTGGCCATCACGCCCACAAGATGGGCGCGATATTCGGCGCTGCCATGGATATCGCTATTCAGCCCATCGGCCGATTGCGCAATGCCGGCAATGGCATTGGCAGACCAATTGCCTGCCAGCGCCTTTTCCATATCTGCCTGACGGAACACGCAAGGCCCGGCGCCATTCACCGCAACCCGCACACCGCCCGCGCCCTTGGAGATGAAAACGCCCGCCATGACATAGCGGCTGGCCGGGTTCTTCATCTTGGCGTAGCCGGCCTTCTCAGGGATTGGGAATTCAACCGCCACCAGAATCTCATCCGCCGCCAAGGCGGTGGTGAACATGCCTTGGAAGAAATCATCAGCGGCGATCTTGCGCTTATTGGTGTGGATGGTGGCGCCAAGGCCGAGCACCGCAGCCGGGTAATCCGCCGCCGGGTCGTTGTTGGAAACCGAACCACCAATCGTGCCGCGATTGCGCACCTGCACGTCGCCGATATGGGATGCCATGTAAGCCAAAGCCGGAATGGCGGCCTTCACTTCCGCGCTATTGGCGACTTCTACATGACGTGTCAGCGCGCCGATGATGATGGCATTGCCTTCACGGCGAATGCCCTTCATCTCCGCAATGCCGGACAAATCCACCAGCGCTGATGGCTTGTTCAGCCGGTGCTTCAGCGCCGGGATCAGCGTATGCCCACCCGAGACCGCCTTGGCATCCGGATCAGCCAGCAACTTCGCGGCATCGGCAAGGTTGGTGGGCTTGTGATAGGCGAAATCATACATGGCTATGGTCCCTTATTCTGCCGCCGCACGACGGCCGCTATTGATGATCTGCCAGAGTTTTGCCGGGGTCGCCGGCATTTCGACATGCGTCACGCCGTAATCGGATAGCGCATCCACCACCGCATTGATCACGGCAGGCGGTGAGCCAATGGCCCCCACTTCGCCGCAGCCCTTCACCCCAAGCGGGTTATGGGTGCAAAGCGTCGTGTGGGTCGCGACCGAAACGGGCGGCAGATCATCCGCCCTTGGCATGGTGTAATCCATCATGGAACCAGACAGCAGCTGGCCATCGGCGTCATAGACGCAGGTTTCAAGCAAGGCCTGCCCGATCCCCTGCGCGACACCGCCCTGTACCTGGCCTTCCACGATCATCGGGTTGATCACACGGCCCACATCATCAACGGCGGTGAAATTCACCACGGAAGTGCGGCCGGTTTCGGGATCAATCTCCACTTCCGCGATATGGCAGCCACCCGGATAGGTGAAGTTCTTCGGGTCATAGAAAGCGGTTTCTTCGAGGCCTGGTTCCAATTCCTCGATCGGGTAATTGTGGGGCACATAGGCCGCGACGCTGATATCCACCAACGCCTTGGTCTTATCCGTGCCAGCCACGCGGAAAGTCCCACGGTCGAATTCGACATCGTCCACCGAGGCTTCCATCAGATGCGCCGCAATGCGCTTGCCCTTGGCGATGATCTTATCCATCGCCTTCATCATGGCGCTGCCACCAACGGCCAGACTACGCGAACCATAGGTCCCCATGCCGAAGGGCACCTTGGCGGTATCGCCATGCACGATATCAACCTGCGCCACCGGCACGCCGAGCTTATCGGCGACCAGCTGCGCAAAGGTGGTCTCATGCCCCTGGCCATGGCTATGGGCGCCGGTCAGTACGGTCACGCTGCCCGTTGGGTGCACGCGGATGGTGCCGACTTCATAAAGACCAGCGCGCGCACCAAGGCTGCCGACCACAGCGGAAGGCGCGATGCCGCAAGCTTCCAGATAGGTGGAACAGCCAATGCCGCGCAGCTTGCCGCGCTTGGCTGCTTCCGCACGCCGCGCCGGGAAGCCGGCCCAATCCGCTGACGCCATCGCCTGATCCAGCGTCGCGTGATAGTTGCCGCTGTCATATTGCAGCGCGACCGGCGTTTGATACGGGAATTGATCGGGCTGGATGAAGTTCCGCCGACGGAGTTCCACCCGATCAATGCCGGTTTGCTTGGCGGCCACATCCATCAGGCGTTCCAGCAGGAAGGTCGCTTCCGGGCGGCCCGCGCCGCGATAGGCATCCACCGGAACGGTATTGGTGAAAACCGCCTTTACTTCGCAATAAATCACCGGTGTTGTGTAAACGCCGGCAAGCAGTGTGGCGTAAAGATAGGTCGGCACGCAGGGCGCGAAGGTGGATAGATAAGCACCCATATTGGCCTGTGTGGAAACGCGTAGGCCCAGGATCTTGCCATTGGCATCCAGCGCCAATTCCGTTTGGCTCACATGGTCGCGCCCATGGGCGTCCGACATGAAGCTTTCGGTGCGATCCGCGGTCCAGCGCACCGGGCGGCCGAGCTTGCCGGCGGACCAGGTGACAATGGCTTCTTCCGCGTAATGATAGATCTTGCTGCCAAAGCCGCCGCCGACATCAGGCGCAATCACGCGCAGCTTTGATTCCGGCAGATGGAGCACATGGGCACCCATCAGCAGGCGAATGACATGCGGGTTCTGGCTGGTGGTGGTGAGGGTGTAATCACCCGTGGTGCGATCGAACTCTCCCACTGCGGAACGCGGTTCCATGGCATTCGGGATCAGGCGGTTATTCACCAGATCGAATTTCACCACATGCGCGGCATTGGCAAAGGCGGCATCCACAACGGCCTTGTCGCCAATATGCCAATCATAACACAGATTGCCGGCGACACTGTCATGAATGGCCGCTGCACCGGGCTTCAGCGCGGCTGCCATGGTGGCGGCAGCGGGCAGCACTTCATAATCAACGATGATAGCTTCCGCGGCATCGCGCGCCTGCTGGCGGGTGGCTGCGATGGCGACCGCCACCGGGTCACCCACATGGCGCACCTTGTCATGCGCCAGCACAGGATGCGGCGGCTCGGCCATGGGCGAACCATCCTTGTTGTGGATTTGCCAGCCGCAAGGCAGGCCGCCCACGCCATCCTTCGCCATATCGGCGCCGGTGTAGATTTCCACCACGCCCGGCATGGAAGCCGCAGCTGCGATATCTACGGATTTGATGCGGGCATGGGCATGCGGGCTGCGCAGGATCCAGGCATGCAACTGCCCGGGCTTATCCGCATCATCCGTATATGCACCGCGCCCTTGCAGGAAGCGAAAATCTTCCTTGCGGCGGACGCTGGCGCCGATGCCTTCAAACGGTGTCACCACGTTCACTTGTAACGCCTCCCATAAGGCTGATTGTTTTGGTGCGGCCCTTGGATAGCCGCGAAGGCGGGGCTTATGCCCCTGCCCCATTCAGTCAGCGGCGCGGGCCATTTCCTTGCGCCTGCCCTGCATCACTTCCGCCGCAGCCGCGATTGCCTTCACGATGTTATGATAGCCAGTGCAGCGACACAGGTTGCCTTCCAGCCCTTCGCGGATTTGCTGTTCGGTGATGCCGTTCGGGTGCTTATTCACCAAGTCAATCGCGCTCATGACCATGCCTGGCGTGCAGAAGCCGCATTGCAGCGCGTGATATTCGCGGAAGGCTTCCTGCATCACATGCAGCGTGCCATCGTTGGCAGCGAGGCCTTCGATGGTGGTGACGCTCGCGCCATTGCACATAACGGCGAGCGTCGTGCAGGACTTCACGCTTTCGCCATTCACATGCACCACGCAGGCGCCACACTGGCTAGTGTCGCAGCCGACATGCGTGCCGGTCATGCGGAGCTTTTCGCGCAGCAATTCCACCAAAAGCGTGCGGCCTTCAATCTCGGCCGTGTGGGTTTGACCATTCACGGTCAGTGTCACCTGCGGCATAGCGCGTCTCCCAATCATGTTCTGCCCAGGCTTGCGCGCCTGGGATGTTTCAACCCGAAGCCTCACCCTTAAAATGGGGCTTCGTCAAGCATTTCAATGTGAAATCTTGCCCGGAGAAGTAGCCCCCGGGCAAGGGGCTAGACAGGGCTTCAATGCTTGGCGATCAGCGCCGCGCCCTTGGCCCCGGCCAGCGGGTTTTCTGCCGCCGGACGGTCATGCAAATGGCAGGCGGACCAATGGCCGGGCTCCGTCTGTCGCAATGCAGGCTCATCCACCCGGCAACGGTCAAAGGCATAGGGGCAGCGCGTATGGAAGCGGCAGCCCCTGGGCGGGTTGATCGGGCTTGGCACATCGCCCTTCAGGATCACGCGTTCCCGCTGCGCGCCGGGTTCCGGCACCGGCACGGCAGAAAGCAGCGCTTCGGTGTAGGGGTGCTTCGGCGCTGCGAATAACTCGCGCTTCGGCGCCACCTCCACGATCTTGCCGAGATACATGACCGCCACGCGATGCGTCATGTGTTCCACAATTGCCAAATCATGGCTGATGAACAGCAGCGCAAGGCCGAGATCCTTCTGCAAATCCTGCAAAAGGTTCACGATCTGCGCTTTCACGGAGACATCAAGCGCCGAGACCGCCTCATCGCAAATGATCAGGTCAGGCTCGGCGGCCAAAGCACGGGCAATACCGATGCGCTGGCGCTGCCCGCCCGAGAATTCATGCGGCCAGCGCCCCACGGCGTCACGCGGCAGGCGCACGCGATCCATCAAATCGCCGACCCGCTTTTCAAGATCGGCCGCGTCCTTGGCTAGGCCAAAATTGCGGATGGGCTCCGCCAGGATATCCCTCACCCGCATGCGCGGATTGAGCGAGGAATAGGGGTCCTGAAACACCACCTGCATGCGCCGTCGCAGCGGGCGCAGCGTGCTGGCGGGCATATCGTCAATTCGCGTGCCATCCAACGTCACCTGGCCGCCGGTGATGTCAAACAGGCGCAGAATGGCCTTGCCGACAGTGGATTTCCCGCAGCCGGACTCGCCAACTAATGACAGGGTTTCCCCCTTGGCGATGGAAAAGGAAATGCCATCCACCGCATAGACATGGCCCGTGATGCCGCCCAGCAAGCCGGCGCGGATCGGGAAGTGTTTCTTGAGGTCATTGACCTCGAGCAGAGGCGTGCTCATGCCGCGGCTGCCTCCTTCACGGCGTAATGACAGGCAACGATATGCCCGGGCGCTTTTTCCTCGAGGCCAGGCGCGACGCTACGGCAAAGATCAGTGGCATAAGCGCAGCGGCTGGCGAAGACGCAGCCTTGCAGCTTCTGCTTCAGGCTAGGCACCAGCCCCGGGATTTCTTGAAGGCGCGTTTCCGTACCGTCAAGCGAGGAGCCGAGCTTCGGCACAGACCCGAGCAAGCCTTGGGTATAAGGGTGACGCGGGGTGCGGAACAAAGGCCCGACCTTGGCTTCTTCCACCTTGCGCCCGGCATACATAACGACAACGCGCTCGGCCACTTCCGCCACGACGCCAAGGTCATGCGTGATCAGCACAATGGCAGCACCCACGCGATGCTTGAGATCCCGCATCAGGTCCAAAATCTGCGCTTGGATAGTGACATCCAAGGCCGTGGTCGGTTCATCGGCGATCAGCAGCTTCGGGTTACAGGCAAGCGCAATGGCAATCATCACGCGCTGGCGCATGCCGCCTGAAAGCTGGTGCGGGTATTCCTTCACGCGGCGTTCCGGTTCAGGAATGCCGACCAGCTTCAGCATATCAACCGCGCGGTCTTCCGCCTGCTGCGCCGACATGCCTTGGTGCAGGCGAAGCGTTTCCCCAATCTGCCGACCCACCGTCAGCACCGGGTTCAGCGACGTCATGGGTTCCTGGAAGATCATGCTGATCTCATTGCCGCGAATGTCGCGCATTTCGGCTTCTGACAGATCAAGCAGGTTCTTGCCATTGAAGCGGATGGCGCCGGCAATCTTGCCGGGCGGTTCCGGGATCAAGCGCAGAATGGACATGGCGGTGACGGATTTGCCGCAACCGCTTTCGCCCACAACGGCCAGCGTCTCCCCAGCCTCAACATGAAAGGAAACACCATCCACCGCGCGATTGATGCCATCAGGCGTACGGAAATGGGTTTGCAGATTTTCAATTTCGAGAATCGCCATGGGTCAGAGCCTCTTTGCCATGCGCGGGTCGAGGGCATCGCGGAGACCATCGCCAAGCAGATTCACCGCCAGCACGGTGATGGATAGGAAGATGGCCGGGAAGAAGACGATATAAGGCTTCACCTGCCACAACGCGCGGCCTTCGGCCATGATATTCCCCCAGGAGGGAATGATCGGCGGCGTGCCGGCACCAATGAAGGACAGGATGCTTTCCACTATCATCGCGGACGCGCAGATGTAAGTGGCCTGCACCGTGATGGGCGCCAGCGTATTCGGTAGAATATGGCGCCAAATGATCACCGGCGTGCGCGTGCCTGCCGCCACCGCCGCATCCACATAAGGCTGTTCGCGCAAGGAAAGGACCACGCCGCGCACCAGGCGTGAGACGCGCGGGATTTCCGCGATGGTGATGGCAATGATCACATTCTGCACCGAACCGCGCGTGAGCGCCATGAGCGCAATCGCGAGCAGGATCGGCGGGATCGACATCATGCCATCCATGATGCGCATGATGATGCTATCGGCCCAACGGATGAAGCCGGAAATCATGCCAATGGTGAGGCCGATGATGGAAGCGAGCACGGCCACCGAAAACCCAACCAGTAGCGAAACTCTCGCGCCATAAAGCACACGCGAATAAATATCGCGGCCCAGCATATCCGTGCCGAACCAATACATTGCGGATGGTTCGCGTGTACGCCGAGCGGGTGCCAGTGCAGTCGGGTCGGTCGTGAACAGAAAAGGCGCGAAGATCGCGACCAGCACCATCAGCAGCACCAACGAACCGCCAATGGCAATCGCCGGATTGCGACGCATGAAGCCGAAGAAGCCTTTGCGCGCCTTCACCGGTGGCATGATGTCGGGCAGGGTTGCTGCCACGGCCACATTGGCCGCAGTGATGCCCTTGGGGTCGAGGATGGAAGCGGACATCAGTATCTGATCCTCGGGTCCAGAATGGTGTAGAGCAGGTCAATCATCAGATTCACCAGCACATAGACAAAGGAAAACAGCAGCACGACGCCCTGGATCACCGGATAGTCGCGCCTCAGAATGGCATCCACGGTGAGCCGCCCGAGGCCCGGAATGGCGAAGACGCTTTCCGTCACCACCGCGCCGCCAATCAGCAGCGCGATACCGATCCCGATCACGGTCACGATTGGCACGGCGGCGTTTTTCAGCGCGTGCAGGAATAGGATATTACGCTGCCCGGCCCCTTTTGCGCGCGCGGTGCGAATGTAATCCTGTTGCAGCACTTCCAACATGGTGGCGCGCGTGATGCGCGCGATCAGCGCGATATAAACCGTACCAAGCGCGATAGCTGGCAGGATCAGGTTCTGAAACCAGGGAAAGAAACCCTGCTTGATCGGCGTATAGCCCTGCACCGGCACCCAATCGAGTTCCAGCGCGAAGACATAAGCCAGCACATACCCCACCACAAAGACCGGCACGGAGAAGCCAAGCACCGCGAAACCCATCACGGTACGGTCAATCGTCGTTCCCTGCTTCCAGGCGGCGATCACCCCCATCGGGATGGCAACCGAAACCGCCAGGATCAGCGTAATGACCATGAGCGACAGCGTCGGTTCAATACGCTGCTGGATCATGGTTGAAACAGGCAGGTTGGTGAAAATCGAGACGCCGAGATCACCCTGAAGAATGCGCCAGACCCACTCCCCGAACCGGATCAAAAAGGGCCGGTCGAGGCCAAGGCTGGCGCGGATGCGCTCCACATCTTCAGGCGTCGCCTGATCGCCCGCAATAACGGCGGCCGGATCACCCGGCGCGACGTAGAGCAGACTGAAAACAAAGAGCGCGACAAAGGCCATCACCGGAATGGTGGCTAAGACGCGTCGGACGATATAGGCGAACATGATCCCGGCAATCTTTCTTGTTGCGGACTTGCTTTAGGACTTGCTGACGCCCCAGAAGAAGGGCAGCGGCCCCTTGGTGATGCCGGTGACATTGGCACGCCAAGCCTGGTACTGTAGGAAGAAGCCGGTTGGCGCATAAACCACGTTTTCAATCGCCGCACGGTTTAGGCGACCAATGGCCGCCTTTTCCTCATCCAGATTCTTGGCTTCGAACCAGTTTGAAACCTCGGTTTCCACCGCAGGCACATTGGGCCAGCCAAACCAGGCGCCGTCACCATTGGCGCGGATGGCAATGTAGACGGCCGGATTGATGCAATCCGCCCCCGCATGCCAGGAATGGAACATGCTCCAGCCGCCCTGCCCGACCGGGTTCTTCATGGCACGACGCTGACCAACCGTGCCCCAATCGGTCGCGACGAAATCAACATTGAAACCGATCCGCTTCAGCAAATCGGCCGTCACATCGCCCATATTCTTGGTGATGGGCTGATCCTGCGCGATGATGCAAGGCACCGGCGTTCCATCATAGCCGCTTTCGGCCAGCAGGCGTTTGGCCAGGTCCATATTGCGCGGACCCTTCAGGATATCGCCGCCTTCTTCGGTATAAAGCGGCGTGCCCGGGGTGAAGTAGCCAGGAATGGGCTTCCACAGCGCATTGTCATTGCCGACCAGCGCGCGCATGTAATCTTCCTGACTGAGCGCCGCCATCACCGCCTGCCGCGCCTTCAAGTTATTAAAGGGCCGGGTCAGGTGGTTCATGCGGAAGGTGCCGATATTGCCCAGCGGATCAGCGATATCGGCGCGCACATTGCGGTTGCGGCGCAGCAGCGGAATCAAATCCGTGATCGGGTTTTCCCACCAATCCACTTCACCATTCTGAAGGGCAGAAGCCGCCGTCGCGGGGTCCGGCATGATGATCCATTCAATGCGGTCCACACCCATGCGCTTGCCACCGGCCAGCCAGCTCGCCGCTTCCTGGCGCGGCTGATAATCGGCGAAGCGTTCAAACACGGCGCGCGCGCCTGGTACCCATTCATTGCGCACGAAGCGCATGGGGCCCGAGCCAATATATTCGTTAATCTGCTGGAAGGGGTCGGTCCGCGCGATGCGCTCCGGCATGATGAAGGCCATCGGCGTGGAGTTCTTGCCGAGTGCCACCAGCAGTTTCGGATAAGGCCGCTTCAGGACAATACGGAAATTCCGATCATCAACTGAGACGATTTCCTCAAGCAGGGCGCGCACCATCAGGCCCATGGAATCGCGTGCCATCCAGCGCGTCAGGCTGGCGGCCACATCCTTGGACGTCACGGCCGAGCCATCATGGAATTTCAGGCCGGGGCGGAGCCGGAAGCTCCAGGTCAGTCCATTGGCGCTGACTTCTTCGGATTCCACCATCTGGCGCTGCGGCTGCAGATTCTCATCAAAGCCGTAAAGAGTGTCCCAGACGAGTGCCGCGGCATTGCGCACCACATACTGCGTGCCCCAGATGGGGTCGAAATTGGCCAGATTAGCCTGGGGCACGAAGCGCAGCGTGCGCGCGGCAGCGCCCTGAGAGAGTGCCGGGGCGGAAACCCCAGCCGTGCCGGTCAGCGCCGCAACGCCAGCGCTTGCCTTGAGGAAATTCCTACGATCCATCGCCCGTCTCCCATTCATGTTCAGGGCAGCCCAGTCTGCCCAGGTTGAAGTCACTATGCCTTAGCAAGCAGCAGAAGGCCCTGTTGAAACCCGATTAGCCCGCTTTGGAAACCGCCGCTATAGCCGCTTCCCACGCGTCCATCCAGTGAGGGAAAGCACTTGCCGTGCCACCACTCCATCAGCCCTTGCCGATGTTCCAGAAAACGGTCGCAGGCGCGCGGAAGACGCCCGTGACGTTGCTCCGCCAGGCGGAGGGCTGCCAGTAGAAGCCCAAGGGGATGTAATACATCTGCTCCATGGCCTTGGCGTTCAGCAGGCGGGCGATGCGTTGGCTTTCCGCCGGGTCAGCCCCCTTTTCTACCCATTCGGCGCGCAATGCCTCAATTTCCGGCACGTTAGGCCAGCCGAACCAAGCATTGTCCCCATTGGCGCGCAAGAACAGGTGATATACGGGCAGCGCCAAGCTCTGGCCCGAGGCGGTGGTATGGATAATGCTCCAGCCGCCGCGTTCCACCGGTTCCTTGCTGGTGCGCCGCTGCACAAGCGTGCCCCAATCAGCCGCAATCAATTCCAGGTTCATGCCCAGGCGGCGGATGATATCCGCGGTCATGAGCGACAGCGCATTTATCTGCGGGTAATCGCCCGGCGCAATCAGCACAACCTTTTCACCATTATAGCCAGCCGCGCGCAGTGCTTCCCGTGCGCGTTCGATGTTGTGGGTTTTCAGCGTCTCACTGCCCTGTTCATTCGCGAGTGGCGTGCCGCAGGTGAAAACACCCTCACACACACCCCAGCCGGCGGGGTCATTGCCGGCCACCGCAGTCAGATAGTCGCGCTGATCCACCGCCATGGCGACGGCGCGACGAATGGCAGGGTTGTTGAAGGGCGGTTGCAGCGTGTTGAAGCGGCAAACGCCGTAAGTCCCATCCAGCAGCCTTTGCTGCACCGTGACACCGCGTGCCCGGCGAAGCTGCGGCAGCAGATCATGCAGCGGGTATTCCCAATAATCCTGTTCACCCGTCACCATGGCATTGCCGCTGGTGGCGGGGTCCGTGATGATGGTCCATTCCACACGGTCAATCTTTGGCGTGCGCCCACCGGCCAAGCCATCCACTTCTTCCTGGCGTGGTACATAGCGATCATTCTTGGCCCAAACGGCACGCTGCCCCGGGTTCCATTCATCGCGGATGAAGCGGAAGGGGCCGCTGCCAATTGTTTCGCGGATTTGCTGGAAGGCATCGGTACTGGCGACGCGTTCGGGCATGATGAAGCAGGGGAATTGCGTCTGCCCCAACGCCATGATCAGCAAGGGCGTTGGCTTATGGAAACGGAACCGGAAGCGCTTATCATCCAGGGCTTCCAGTGCAGCCACATTGGGCCAAAGCACCTGCGTGAAGGGATCACGCCGCGCCCAGCGATTGATGGAGGCCACACAATCCTTGGCCAGCACCCTTTCGCCATCATGGAACATCAGCCCATCGCGGAGCGTGAAGGTCAGCGCGAGGCCATCCTGCGACGTCTCCCAGCCTTGCGCCATTTGCGGCTTGATATCGCCCTTCGCGTTTTCGGCGCAAAGTTGATCATAGATCATGAAGGCGTTGTTGCGTGTGACGACCGCCGTGGTCCAAACGGGATCAAGGCTTGTCAGATTCGCCTGCGGAATAACGCGCAGCGTGCGCGCCGCAGCACCTTGGGAATAGGCTGGCGCGCCAAGGCCGCTCGCCGCAAGGCCAGCCGTAGCGCCGATAAAGCTTCTGCGATCCATTTGCGTCTTCCTTTTTCAGCTACGCCGAATGCCCCAATAAAGCGCAAGGCCAGGGACACGCCCGGTGAGATTGGCGCGCAAAGCCGTCATGGATTTATAGGATCCAAGGGGGATGTAGGGTAGTTCATCCATCGCGACTGTTTGCATTTCCCGTGCGATGCCCTGCTGCGCAGGCAGGTCCGGCGCGTCAAACCAGGCGTCGCGCAATTCTTCGAGCTTTGGCACATCCGGCCAGCCGAACCAGGCATTGGCGCCATTGCCGCGCAGCGGGAAATGCGCCGCCGGATCGGCGAAATCGAAGGATGAGAAGGAGGTAAACAGCATGGACCAACCACCACGTTCCACCGGTTCACGCGAGGTGCGGCGCTGCACCGTGGTGCCCCAATCGCTCAACACAATATCGGCATTGAAGCCAAGCCGGCGCACCAGATCGGCGCCCACCTGCGTGAGTGCCGCAGGCACCAGGATATCCGTGGGGCCAATCAGCCGCATGGTTTGGTTGGTGTAGCCCGCTTCGCGCATCAATTGGCGGGCGCGGTCAAGGCTGCGCGGCCCCATCAGTGGCGCGAGCCCCGCATCATTGGCCAGCGGCGTGCCCGGCGTGAACATGCCAACGCCCGTGGTATAAAGCGAAGCATCCGTGCCAACGGAAGCCTGCATGAAATCCTGCTGGCTGATCGCGGGCAGCAAGGCCTGGCGCAATGCCTTGTTGTTGAAGGGGCCATGTGCATGGTTGAAGCGGAGAATGCCGGTCAGCGGTAGCGGGTCAATCGCTTCAATCGCCACTTGCCGATTGCGCCGCAGAAGCTGCTGAACTTCGGGCGGCGGTTGTTCGTACCAGTCAATCTCCCCGGTTTGCAGCGCGGCGGCGGCCGTCGCGGCATCAACAATGATGTGCCATTCCACGCGGTCAAAATGCGCAATCTTGGGGCCTGCGGTCAGGCTTGTTGTCCCTGTCTGCACAGGTACGTAATCCGCGAAGCGTTCATACACCACCAGGCTCCCGGAATTGAATTCATTGGCCTTGAAGCGGAAGGGGCCGGACCCGATGGCTTCGCGCACCTGCTGGAAGGGGTCGGTCTTGGCAAGCCGCTCCGGCATGATGAAGGCCGGGCTATTGGAAACCTGCGCCAGGGCATGAAACAGGAGCGGGAAAGGTTTTTTCAGACGAAAGCGCAGCCGCATGTCATCCACAACAAGAATGTCATCGGTCACGGTCGCTAGCTTCTGGCCGAACGGGTTGCGCTTCATCCAGCGTTGTAGGCTTGGCACCACATCCTGCGCGCGCACCGGTTCGCCGTCATGGAATTTCAGCCCAGGCCGGAGCGTGATGGTGACACTCCGCCCGCCATCATCGCTGCTATGGCCCGCAGCCATTTGCGGCTGCGGCTGAAACTGCGCGTCCATGCCATAGAGCGAATCAAAGACCATATGCCCGAAATTCCGGGTGATATTGGCCGTTGTCCAAATAGGGTCGAGGCTGGTGAGGTTCGCCTGCGGCACCATTTTCAGCACGCGGTTCTGGGCGGGCTGGGCGATGGCGAAGGAAGGCAGAGCGCTGGCCGCTGCTGCGGCGGCCCCCAGTTTGAAGACATCCCGACGTTGCATGTGAACCCCCTTTTTGACTTAGACGTATCAGACCCGCTTGCGACGGGCGGTGCAAGCGCGATTTGCCTTCAGGCCGGCTCATGACCAAAAACCACAGCCGGTTCATGGGCATAATCTATCCAGATTGCCTTGCTTTGCGTCAGTTGGGCCAGAACTCTCTGCCCTGAAGGCCGCAAGGGCCATGGCGGTTTGCGCCGGCCCGCTTTCCTGCGTTACAGGCGCGCATGACTTTGCACGGCATTCTCTCCCGCATCGAAAGTGCCCTCGGCCCTGGGCGGTTTCAACTAATGTTGGAATTTCTGCGCTTTGGTGTGGTCGGCACGATTGGTCTCTTGGTGGATACCGCAGTGCTTTACGCGGGGCTGGCGCTTGGGCTGGGGCTTTATGGCGGGCGCGCCGTCTCCTACGTGGTGGCTGCGACCACAACCTGGGCGCTCAATCGGTTATGGACCTTTCGCGGGCGCGGTGATGGGCCGGTGCATCGGCAATGGGCGCTATTTTTGGTGGTGAACCTGGTCGGTTTCGCGATGAATTACGGCACCTATGCGGCCTTGATTTCGTTTGTACCGATGGTGGCGGCACATCCTGTCCTGGGCGTGGCCGCCGGGGCGATTGCCGGGATGTTCGGGAATTTCGTGCTGTCGCGCCGGCTGGTATTTCGCGCGCGGGGTTAGGCGCGATGGGGTGATGTGCCCCACCGCGCCATTCAGATTTTAGCTACGCACGAAGCTACAGCCACCTTCGGCGATGGGGCGGAAGGCCTCATCGGATGGCGTGGTTTGCAGCAGCTTGTAATAATCAAACATGCCGCGGCTTTCTTCGGGCTTTTTCACCTCAAACAAATAGGCCGGGTGAAGCTTGCGGCCATCGGCGCGAATGGTGCCAGGGCCGAAGCAATCATCGTCACATGGCATCGCTTTCATGCGTTCCACCGTTGCGGCGCCGCTTTGCTTGGCCTGTGCCACACCCATTTCAGCGGCTACCTTCAGGTAATGCAGCACGGCTGCGTAGCCACCGGCATGGTTCATGCAAAGCGCATTCTGGCCGATATTGGGCCGCACCCGGGCGGAGAAAGCGCGCGTGCGATCATTCAAATCCCAATAGAAAGTTTCGGTACAGATAAGTCCCTGCGTAGTCGCAAGCCCGAGCGCATGCACATCAGGCAGGAACATTAGCAAACTCGCAAGCTTGATGCCGCGACGCATGATCCCGAATTCCGCCGCCTGCTTGATGCAGTTGATGGTATCACTACCTGCATTTGCCAGCCCAATCACCTTTGCGCGAGAAGCCTGCGCCTGCACCAGAAAGGACGAAAAATCAGTCGTGCCCGGGAAGGGCGTGCGCACTTGGCCCAAGACGCGCCCGCCGGCATTACGCACGAAAGTGCCTGTATCGCGTTCGAGCGCATGGCCAAAGGCGTAATCCGCCGTGATGAAGAACCAGCTATCGCCACCCGCGCGCACCGTGGCACCCCCGGTGGATTTCGCCAGCATCCAGGTATCATAGGTCCAATGCACCGTGGTCGGCGCACAGGCGCGGCCAGTCAAATCCGATGTGGCTGAGGAGGTATTCAGAAAAACTTTGTTCTTGTCGCGAATAATGTCATTCGCGGCAAGCGCCACTGAAGAAGCGCCTCCATCCACAATCACATCCACGCCGTCGCGATCAATCCACTGCCGTGTCAGGTTGGACCCGACATCGGGCCTATTCTGATTATCGCCAAAAATCACTTCAATATTGAAGCCGCGATTGCTCATCTCGGCTGCCGCCTGACGGATGCAGGCAAGTTCCGTGGGGCCGGTGACATCGCGATAGGTGCCGGAGAAATCGCAAAGCAAGGCGATCTTGAGGGTATTGGCGGCCTGCGCCTTTGCGCTACGCCAAGGCAGGCCGCCAAGGGCTGCGCCACCGCCGGCCGCTAGAGCCGAACGACGAGTTACTTCCATGATTTTTCCTCCCAAAACGGTTCGAAGCCTTTGCGGCCTTTAGAAGGCTACGCCATCCGTAGGGAAGGTAAAGCCCCCTACGGAAAGGGGCCTCAAGCTCCCTGTAACTGTACCTCTTCTTCGGTCTTCTCAGCGGCGTGATGAAAATTGGCGCGCTGATAGCCGGTCATGAAATCCGGATAGATGATGGGCTCCATCCGGCCTGACCCACCATCGGCTGTAATCGGCTTCATGACAGCGCGGTAATTCGCATCCATGAAGAACGGAATCGCATAGCGTTCACGGCCCGAGCGGTTGATCACGCGATGCGGTGTCGCGAGGAAGCGATTATCCGTCCAGCGCCGCAGCATCATCCCGCCATTGATCAAAAGCGCGCCTTCGGGTGCAGGCGCATCTAACCAACGCCCATCCGGCAAGCGAAGCGAAAGCCCCGGCACCTTGTTCTGCGCCAGAATGGTCATGAAGCTTGTGTCCATATGGGGGGCGATGCCGAATTCATTCTCGGGCGCGGTTGGCTCCTGCGGCGGGTAATGCGACATCCGCAGCGTGAACATGGGTTCCTGAAAGAATGGCGTGAAGTAATCAGCCGGCAGGCCAAGCGCGCGGGCATAGATCGGCAAAAGGGAAAGGCCCAAGCCTTCAAAAGCAGCGCAAGCCTTCAGGATGTTTTCCCGAAAGCCCGGCAAATCAGGCCATTGATTGGCGCCGCGAAAGCGCACCTTACCTAAAACATCTGGATGATCCGCCGGCAGGTCGCGCTTGAAGAACACCGCTTCATTCGCATTGGGCAGGGCTACTTCCCCTACAGCATTTACGCGCGTGGTGGCACCCCGCATCGGCATATAGCCAATGTTATGTTCATTGATCTTGAGCGCCAATTTGGCTTCCAACGGCTGTGCATGAAACCGGGCGGCTTCGGCGAAGGTTTGATCGAGCAACGCTTCCGAAATGCCGTGATTGCGTACGAAGTAAAACCCCACCTCCATGAAGGCATGGCGTAGTTCCGCCCCAAGCATTTCCAGTGCGCCCGGTGCGCCATCGCGCAACGGGGCAAGGTCCAGAACGGGGATGCTATCGGCCATGACACCTGTTTCCTGCTATTCGCCCGGAAGCTTCGGGCCTCACGGAAAAAGGTGCAAGAGCCGCCGTTCAATTCGCCGCGCGACTTCTATCCCAGAGATTAGGCACGCTTTGATTATCATAGCCGGAGATAAAATATTCCGGCTGGCTGGTATCCGCATTGAACATCGCACGCTTCACCGCGCCGATATTGGCGCCATAGACATGGATGCTGATGCTCGTCTTCCCATCCACTGCGTTTTCCACGCGATGAATATCGTAGCTACCGCTGCTCAGCGTTACCACATCGCCGCGCTTGGCACGGTCCACCCGGCCAGGGCGCATCGCGCCGCCATTTGGGTCGGGGAGCATTTCGGTCGAGATCTCCTCCCCCTGATGCACGCCAACCAGGCCCCAGACTGTGTGGTTATGCACAGGCGTCTTCTGCCCTGGGCCCCAGACGAAACAGACTACAGAAAATCTTTCCAGCGGGTCGCAATGCAGAAGCAATTGCCGAAAGGTATCGGTGGGTGCGGTGTAATCGGCGGGCAGCCAGTTATCGGACAGCACAAGCTGACGCAGAAGGCCTGGCGCTTCTCTTAGGAATTTTGCCTCATCCGCCCCGGCATCCGCCAGCGCGGTCATGCCACGAACAAAATCACGCAAGGGGGAGACATCATTCACGAGGAAACCTCCGACATTCAATATCACGAGAATGTGATCAAACCGCGGAGAATTGCAACCTCTGGTTTAATGTTACCTCTAGAGCCCCTCGGCAGTCAGCACGATGCGGCCGGTGACCTTGCCCTCTCGCAGGCGGTTCAGTGCTGTATCGGCCTGATTGAGCGGCATCTGGGTGATGGGAATGCCCGGCAGAGTGCCCTTCTGCGCGATGCCCATCAATTCACGTAACTCCTTGACATTGCCCACATAAGACCCCTGGATGGTGAGCGCCCGCATGGGCATCACAGGCAGCGGCACGGCCAATTCGCCGCCAAAGAGCCCCACCTGCACCAGCTTGCCGCCCTTGCGCAGCGCATCAAAGGCGCTCCGCGCTGTCTCGGTCCCGTTGACCAGATCAATAATCGCGCGAACGGGGCCACCGCAGGTTTCCATGATGCGCTTGGCGGTATCTGCATCACCACCCTGGACGATATCCGTGGCCCCTTCCCGCTTGGCGGCTTCAAGCTTGGACGGGCTGACATCCACCACCACAATCCGCCGATGGCCCTTGGCCTTCAGCACAGCAATGGCGTTCAGGCCGAGCCCGCCTGCGCCGATCAGCACAATCGGTTCATCCGCCGGCATGGGCATAACCTTGTTGATGGCGCTGAACACGGTAATGCCGGAACAGGCATAGGTCGCGGCCAAGGCGGGATCGAGGTTACCGACCGGCACCAAATGCCGCGGTTCCGGCGCCAGCACATGCGTCGCATAGCCACCATGCTGATATACGCCTAGGCTTTTCGGCGTGAGGCACATATTATCCTCATCCGCGCGGCAGGCTTCGCAGGTACCGCAACCGACCCAGGGGAAGACCACCATATGGTCGCCAACCTTAAGGCCCGCGCCATTTGCATCCGGCCCCCACTTCAGGACGCGGCCCACAATCTCATGCCCCATGGCCAGCGGCAGCTTCACCCCGCGATCGGACAGCTTAAGATAACCGCGTGAGCCCAGATCATAGCCGCCTTCCCAGATATGTAGATCGGAATGGCAAACGCCCGCATGGGTGATTTCCAGCAAAACCTGCTGCCCTGCGGGCTCGGGCGTTGGGATTTCGATTTCCTGCAGGGGTTTGCCGGCTTCGGTCACAGCCCAGGCGCGCATGGTCGGGTTCCTTGGTGTTTGGCGTTGCCCCCATGGGAACAAGCGAAAGGCGCCAGGTCAAGCATCGGGCTTAATCGGGGCGGATATTATTCTCCCGCACTACCCGGCCCCAGGTCGCGATCTGGGCAGAGAGGAACTGCATGAAGGCGGCCTCCCCCTGCGGGTTAAGGTCTATGCCAAGCCCCAGGATGCGCTGACGCAATTCGGGCACATCCAACGCCTTGCGAATGGCCGCTTCCATACGCGCCTTGATCGCATCCGGCAGGCGCGCGGGGCCAAGGAAACCCCAGAAGGCGCGCGAATCAATGCCCGTGATGCCAAGCTCTGTCATGCTTGGCACATCCGGAATATTCGGGCTGCGCGTTGCGCTGGTTTGCGCCAGTGGCACAAGCGTGCCGGCATCAATATGAACCCCAAGCGCAGGCCGGGTTGCGACGGGCAAATCCACTTCACCGGCAGCCGCCGCGACCGCGAGTGGCCCGCCGCCGCGATAGGGCACATGCACAAGCTTGAAGCCGCCGGCACGTTGGATAAGCTCCATGGTCAAATGCGCGAGGCTACCATTGCCAATTGTGCCGTAAGTGACGGTATCGGGCCGCGCCTTGGCCGCCACCACAACCTCGGCAAAGCTGCGATAGGGGCGCGTGCGATGCGCTGTCAGCACCATGGGCGCGGTGCCGAATAGCAAAAGCGAGGTCAAATCACGCTCAGTATCAAAGCCCATATTCGGAATAAGCGCTGGATTGACCGCGTGTGTGTCGAACACGATCAGCCAGGTATTGCCATCAGGCGCCGCGCGCGCGACCTGCGCGGTGCCGAGCGAACCTGAAGCACCGCCGCGATTTTCGACGATGATCGGAACGCCAAGTTCGTTTTGCAATTGCGGTTGCAGCAGCCGGCCCAAGGCATCTGTCGAGCCACCGGGGGGAAAAGGCACAACGATGCGGATGGGCCCAGTGGGCCAAGCGCCTTGGGCGCGGGCGATTTGCGGTGCCGCTAGCAAGGCCGGCACGCTGGCCAGAATGGCGCGTTTGCTGATCATGTAAAGCTTCTCCCGGAATTTGTTGGTTCAGGTTTTTGGCGCGGGCTGAATAGCCTTTGCCGCCATGAGCGCGCGGCGGATTTCAGCTTCCGCCTTGTCCAATTCCACCGCGGCATCGGCACGTTGGGCGCGGGCGCGTTCGGCGATAGTGAGGCTGTCTTCAATGGTTGCGACCAACAGCTGATTGGCCTGCTTTACCGCGGCCAGATCAAACACGCCGCGTTCAATTTCTGTCCGCGCTTCGGCATTGCCTTGGCGCAGCCGCTCGGCATTCGCGGTCAGCAATTGGTTGGTCAGGTCATTGGCCTGCTTCAGCGTTTGCCCCGCATCGCGCATGCGTTGGATGGCCAGTGCTTGGGCCAGCTGCTGGCGCCAAAGCGGCACGGTATTGGCGACCACGGATTGGATCTTCGCCGCCAGCGCCTTATCATTTTCTTGAATGAGCCGGATGGAGGGCAGCGCCTGCATCGCGACCTGCCGCGTCAGGCGCAGATCATGGATGCGACGGTCAAGTTCATCCCGCGCCGCGCGCAGATCGCGCAGCTTCTGCGCCGCCAGCATATCGCCTGAGCCTGCCTTGGTTTCAGCTTCGGGGATCGCGGCGCTATCCGTGCTATTCAGCACAATCTCGCCAGCCGCGATGTGATCACCAAGACCATGAAACCAATCCAGCGTGGCGCCATAAAGCCGTTCCAGCTTTTCGACATCTTCCAATAGCCGCGTGCGATGCGCATCAAGCTTGTCGCCAATCGCCTCCACCTGGTCCTTCAGCCCTTCATAACGGCTGATGACCTGCGCGGCTTCAGCGCCTGCCTTGTTGAACATCCGTGCAAAAAAGCCAGGCTTTTCCGCGAGCCCCGAGACATCAAAGCCGCGCAAAGTGGTGAGCAGAGTGCCGAGCGTTTGCCCCGCCTCCCCCGCTTCGCGGTTCTTGGCCCCTTCCAGCATGGCATCCGCGGCAGCGGAGGCGCGGGTTTGCGCTTCCTGCCCGAAGCGCAGCACCGCCGCAGGATCGGTCACATCAAGTTGGGCAGCGAGGCGTTCAACCTCAGCCCGGCGCTCTTCTGGGGTGAAGACGATATCGCTCATGAATAGCCTTCCTCACGCAGCCTTTCGGCCAGTACCTTGACTTGAATATCGAGTGCAGCGCTTTCTTCAGCCCGCAGATCATCGCGGAGCCGCCGTGCAGCGGCCTCCAAATCGCGGAGCAGCGTGCCAAGCGCGGGCGGCGGCGTGGCGCCGGCTTCAAGGCGCGATGCGATGCGTTCCAACCCATCCAGATGCACCACCAGGAAGCGGCGGGCGCGGGCAATACCTTCGGGCCGCG
The DNA here is from genome assembly GCA_051007055.1 of Roseomonas sp. Classification (GTDB taxonomy): domain Bacteria; phylum Pseudomonadota; class Alphaproteobacteria; order Acetobacterales; family Acetobacteraceae; genus Neoroseomonas. The sequence continues at coordinate 21,523 of JBPCSO010000088.1, read as the reverse complement.
CTTCCAGATCATCCAGCACCTGGCCAATGGCCCGCGCCACTGGGATCAGGCGCGGTTCATTGCCGCGCGCTGCGATGGCTTCAATGCCGGCAAGGCGCAAACGTGCATCGGCAAGTGGGCCGGAGGGCGGCGGTGGCGCAGGCGGCGCGGCTTCCGGGATTTCGGCGTAAAGCAGCCGCGTGCCGCCCCAGGCGCCAAGCGCGAAAAGCAAGCCAATGATCGGCCCTGCCCCGGCGCCAAGCCCGGTGGCGAGGCCCGCCGCCACCCCCATCAGCACCGCAGCGCGCTTGGCATCCCCGCGCCTGCCGCGCTTCATGATTCGCGCCGCGATAAAGGGCAGACCTATGCCGAGCAGGCAGCCAATCAGCGCTGTCTGGCGCATGGCAAACAGGTTGAACAAGGTGGCCGGCACCACCGCGAGGCCCATCATGGGCAGCAGCCAAAGACGCCAGAAGGTGTTCACAGCCCGAATACCGAAGCCACCGCGCGCCAAAGCCCCAGCAAGCCCGCCAGCGCCATGGTGCCACCAAGCAGCATGAAGCCAAGCCAGCGCTTGATGCCAAGCGGCAGGCTCGGGGTTTGGGGCGCCGGCAGGGGCGCGTTGCGTCTTTCGCTCACGCGGCCTTACATCGCCTTTGGGAAGCAGCCTATCAAGACCGGTAATGAACAGGAGTTGCACCATGGAACAAATTGCCATCATCGGAACCGGGCTTATTGGCCGCGCCTGGGCCACGGTTTTCGCCCGTGCGGGCCATAGCGTCCGGATTTGGGACCCGGTGGCGGGGGTTTCCGAAACGGCCCTCGGCCTGATCAGACAAAGCCTTCAGGACTTAGCCGATGCCGGGCTGATCAATGAGGCGCCAGGCGTGATCGCCGAGCGCATAAGCGCTGCCGCCACTATGGAAGACTGTGTCGCGGGGGCGGCGCATGTGCAGGAAAACGGCCCGGAACGCGTGGAGCCGAAGCTGGAGCTTTTCGCGCGTTTGGATGCGCTGTGCGGGCCGGATGTGGTGCTGGCGTCCTCAACTTCCGGCATTCCTGCCAGCGCCTTTACCGAGAGGCTTTCTGGGCGCGCGCGCTGCCTGGTCGTGCATCCGGTGAACCCGCCCTATCTGGTCCCCCTCGTGGAATTGGTGGGCGCCCCCTGGACTGCGCCGGAGGTTGTGGCGCGCACGCGGGCCTTGATGGCGCGTGTCGGTCAGGTGCCGGTGACGGCGATGAAGGAAACCCGCGGCTTCGTGCTGAACCGGCTGCAAGCCGCGCTGGTCGCCGAAGCCTTCCGCCTGGTGCGCGATGGCGTGATGAGTGTCGAGGATGTAGATGCCTGCGTGAAGGATGGGCTTGGGCTCCGCTGGACCTTCATGGGGCCGTTTGAGACGATTGACCTGAACGCGCCGGGCGGTGTGGCGGATTACGCCGCGCGCTTTGGCGGGCTGATGGGCGGCATTACGGAAGAACAGACGCCGTTTTTGTATGATGAAGCAACGGTTGCGCGCGTGACGGCAGAACGGCGCGCGGCACTGCCCTTGGAGAAGATTGGTGAGCGTTCAGCCTGGCGGGATCGGCGGTTGATGGGGGTTTTGGGGCATAAGAAGAAGGCGCGAGATTAGGTGCTGTCTGAGCTCGAGCCATCAGAAGAGGTCATGGAATTCAAGTGAGCCTATCAGACGGAAATCTGACGTGAACTTTAATCAGGGCGCCATCTCTCGCAGAGAATTTTGGGTAGTTTGTGTGAGCACTGCCATACTCTTGTTTCTCTTATTGGGATTTCCGCTAATCCACAGATTGTATCTGAACTACCAAGACAAGTCCTTCAAGGTTGATCATTATGGTCAGCTCGTGGTTGATCCAAAAAAAGGCATCGTAGATTTTCGAAAGTTGAACTTCCCAGGCTATATCTGTGTTGGTAGACCTGTATATGATAGTGGCAACGACGTTTTTAATTACGAATTCAACACTACCGAACAGGTTCCTCGTCCTTCGAGGGCTCTCAGAACAAGAAGCACCAATGACCTATCCCCTGCATTTGATGAGCTGAAGCGCAATAATTTCTTTTTCATTTTGCTCGATCAGAATGGTGATTACAGAGAGTATTCTTTTTCGGTAGCGAAAGACCAGGGCGGCAAGGAGTTGGTCAGTGAATTCAAATACGCGACCAGCCGTTCGCCCATGCCGCAGAAATGCGCCCCATTGGCTGAGGCTGTGGCCCATTGTGAGCCATGGTGGGGTTTTACTCAGCGTGAGCGGGAATGTTTTTTTGCGTTCCGTCAAACGAAAAATTGATGTCTCTGCATTTTTGAGAAATCATCTGCCCCCTCACTTCGCCTGAAAAAACGCGAGGCTCTCCCCCTCCAACATCACCGCCGTCAGCCCGCCGCCGGACCAGGCGGCGGTATCAATGCAAATGCGGTTCTCCCGTACCACCGGCATGAACCCCGCCGTATGCCCATGCACCACCACATGCCCATGATCGCGCGGGCTGTTCAGAAAATCATGCCGGATGCGGAGCAAATCCTCGCGCGACTGATCTTCCAGCGCCACCCCGGGGCGAATGCCGGCATGGACAAACAAGTACCCGCCTTCTTCATGCCAAAGCGCCAAGTCGCGCAGGAAGCGGCGCTGATGCGGGGCAATCGCCTCGGGCCAGGTCTCGCGCGGCGCATCGGGCGCGACACCCCAGGAATCAAGCGTCGCCCTGCCCCCGCCCCATAGCCAATCCGCCGCCGCAGCACCATCGCCCGCAAGCGCGCCCAGCATGGTTTCCTCATGATTGCCCATCAGATGCAGCGTGGGCAGGCCGGGAATGGGGTCGCGTTCCGAAAGGTAATCCACCACGCCGCGGGAATCAGGCCCCTTATCCACGTAATCGCCCAAATGGATCAGCATTGCGGAAGCCACGGGGCGGCGGCGCAAATCCTCGGCAATTTGGGCGTGCAGATCACGCAGCTGCGGCAGCGAGCCATGGATATCGCCAATGGCATAAATGCGCCGCCCGCGCGGCAAATGCCCTGGTGCGCCGCGTATTTCCATCACTTCCGATCCGCCCTTGGGTCAAGCGCATCGCGCAGCCCATCACCCACCAGGTTGAAGGCCAGCACCACCACGAAAATCGCGAGGCCCGGCATGATGGAAAGCCAGGGTGCCTGAGTCAAAAACCGCTGCGCGCTATTCAACATGGACCCCCAGGAAGGTGCCGGCGGTTGCTGCCCAAGCCCCAGGAAAGAAAGCGAGGCTTCGGCGATGATCGCCTCCGCAATTGCAAGGCTGGCCTGCACCAGCAAGGGGGGGATGATATTGGGCAGCACATGAAAAAGCCCGATGCGCCAGGGCGGATTGCCAAGCGCGCGGGCTGCCTCCACCCAATCAGTGGATTTCGCATCCAGCGCCATACCGCGCGTGAGCCGCACGAATACCGGCGATGCGGTAATAGCAATGGCGAGCATGGCATTTTCCAGCGCTGGCCCCAGAAAGGCCGCCAGCGCAATCGCCAGAATGAGGAAAGGCACGGACAGCATGGCATCCGCCACGCGCGATATCAGCCCATCCACCCAGCCACCAATCAAGCCCGCGAGCAAGCCGAGCGGCACGCCAATGAACAAAGCTCCAAGCACGGAAATCACGCCGGCCATCAGCGAAGCCCGCGCGCCCCAAATCACGCGCGAAAGCACATCGCGGCCATTTTCATCCGTGCCGAACCAATGCTCCGCCGATGGTGGCTTGCGGATGCGGGTCCAGCTTGTTTGCAGCGGATCATAAGGCGCGATGAACGGCGCCAGCAGCGCAATCAGCACAAAGGCAATCACCACCACCAAGCCGAAAACCGCCAGCTTGTGGCGGAAAAACCGCTTCAGCGCGCGGCGCGTGGGGCTTTCCCCCATGGTGATGGCCGGCGCATTCATGCCTGACGCAGCCTTGGATTGATCGCCATGTAAAGCATATCCGCGACCAGTGAGAGCAGCACGAAAATCAAGGCGGTCGCCAGCACCACGCCCTGCACCACCGGATAATCGCGATTGAACACCGCATCCACAATCAGCTTGCCAAAGCCCGGAATGGTGAAGACCTGTTCGGTGAGCACGGCACCCGCCAGTAGTCGGCCAAATTCAATCGCGCCCAAAGTCACCACCGGGATCAGCGCATTGCGCAGCGCATGTTTCCAGACCACCACACGCTCTCGCAAGCCTTTGGCGCGGGCCGTGCGCTCGTAATCCTGCGACAGCGCTGTAAGCATCGCCGCGCGTGTATGGCGCATCAGCACCGAGGCAACGCCAGTGCCCAGCACGAAAGCCGGCATGATGGTTGTCGCGATGGATTGCCAGAAATCCTCGGTCAGCGGCACATAGCCCGAAGGCGGCAGCCAACCTAATTCCACGCTGAAGAACAGGATCATCATAATGCCGAGCCAGAAATTCGGCGTGGAGATACCGAACAACGCGACGCCATTCGCCACCCAATCCGCCGGCTGATCGCGCTTGACGGCGGAGAGTATGCCCGCCGGCACGCCGATCATCACCGCGATGATGAAGGACATGGCGGCAAGCTGCGCAGTCACCGGCAGCTTATCCAGAATAAGCTGGCTTACTGGCATACGAATGCGCCAGGAAAAGCCGAAATCGCCGGTCAGCACATTGCCGATCCAATAGAGGTATTGTTCGTAGACTGGCCGATCAAGCCTGAGCTCCGCGCGGATTTGCGCAAGCACTTGTGGATCGCCTCTCTCCTCTCCTGCCAGGATCAGTGCCGGATCGCCGGGCATGAGTTGTTGCAACCCAAAGATCAGGATCGAGAGGATGAAAAGCGTGGGCACAACCTGCCCAATCCGCTTGAGAAGCCAAACCCACATGATGATTACTGCAACCGCATACCTTGCAGCCGAATCATGCCGTCAGAGATGGGGCGATAGCCTGTAAGCCTCGCGCTATGTCCCATGATGTTCTTGCGGTGCCAAAGATAGATGCGGTGGACATCATCCCCATAGGCAAGGCGTACAGCCCGCGCGTAAAGCGCCTGGCGCTTTGCCAGATCCAATTCCGTTCGCGCTTCATCCAACAGCTTGTCCACTTCCGCATTGGAATAGCGACCATCATTCTGCCCGCCGCCGGTACGCGTAAAGCTGAAAATATTGCCATCCGGATCGGTGCGGCCAGACCAACCAACCAGATAGGTCTCAAACTCGCCCCGCGCAGCGGCCTGCAAGGATGAAGCGAATTCCATAGCCCTCAGGCGAAGGTCGAAGCCCGCTTCCTTCACCATGGCTTGGATGACTTCGCCAACCTGACGCAGATCAGGGTTGTTCGGCACGGTCATTTCAACCGTAATCGGCAGAGTAACACCGGCTTCGCGCAACAAAGCCTGGGCGCGCGGCAGATCGCGCGCGGTCGGTGGGAAATCGCGCACATGAAAAGGGCTCGCCGGCGGGAAGGGCTGGCGGGTTGGGACATACATGCCCTCATAGACCACCTGGTTCACCGCAGCGCGATCAATCGCCAATTCAAATGCGCGGCGGATGCGCGCATCGCGGCCAAAAGGTGTATTGGCGCGTTCGCCATTGCCCGTGTTGATGGTGATGCTTTGATAGCCAAGCTCATCCACCGCCACGGCGCGTAGGTTGCGGTTGCGCTGCATGGTTTTCATATCATCCGGTTCCATCCGTTCGGCGAATTCCACCGCGCCGGATTGTAGATTGGCCAAGCGCACCGTGTTGTCCGGGATGGGCAGATAGGTCACGCGCGCCAGATGGATATTTCGAGAATCCCAGTATTCAGGAAAGCGGTCGGTGACGATGCGTTCCTGCGCGACGCGCTCAACAAGGCGAAATGGGCCGGCACAAACAGGCCGAGTGCCAAAATTGCGCCCCAGTGCTTCCGCGGCCTTGGGGCTGACCGGCATGCCTGCGCGATCGGTCAGCGCCGCCAGGAAGGAAGCTGATGGCCCCTTCAGGCGAATGCGGATGGTCAGCGGGTCCACCACTTCCACCGTTTCCATATCGGCGATTTCACTGCGGCGGAAACTGCCTTGCAGATTTAAGTGACGCATCAGCGAATAACGCACCGCTTCCGCATCCATCACTTCATTGTCGTGAAAGCGCACACCTTCGCGCAGTGTAATGATGAGCGTGCGCGGGTCTTCCCAACGATGGCCCGTGGCCAATTGCGGCACGATTTCAAGCTTTTCGTTGATGTCAAAGAGCTTATCGCAAAGCGCCATATAGACAATGCGCCCGACGTAAGTACGCGAAAGGGTCGGGTCCAGAATATCGGGGTCTTCCCGAAGTGCGACACGCAAATGCTGCGCGCTGACGGAGCCAGCCGTGACGGCCAATACCCCAAAAGCGGCGAGTGCCGCACGGATCATGGTTTTCATTCGTGATCTCCCATCCCGGTGGGTGAAGGGGCATTGCCCCGAAAAAACGATTGCAGCCGCGCGAGCCTTTCACCACCACCAAGCGCGGCAATGCGCTCAGCGGGCGGTGGCAGGCTCTCGGCAAAATGGCAGGCAACGGCGTGGCCCACACCTGCAAGGCGCGGCGTTTCAGCGCGGCAGCGCTCAGCAGCGAAGGCGCAGCGCGTATGGAAGCGGCAGCCGGATGGCGGCGCGATTGGGCTTGGCACATCGCCTTCCAGCGGCGGCGTTTTCGCCTGTGCGCCCGGCATGGCGGCGACAAGGGCGCGCGTATAGGGGTGACGCGGCGCGCCCAGTACATCCTCAGCAGGGCCTTCTTCCACAATGTGGCCAAGATACATCACCGCCACGCGATCCGCGACATGGCGCACCACGCCAAGATCATGGCTGACCAGCACAAAGGTCAGGCGCAAATCGCGGATCAATTCACGCAACAGATTGATCACCTGCGCCTGTACGGAAACATCCAAGGCGCTCACGGGTTCATCGCCGATGATCAGGCGCGGGTTGCTGGCGAGTGCCCGGGCAATCGCGATGCGCTGACGCTGCCCCCCCGAGAATTCATGCGGCCAGCGCCCGGCATTTTCCGGCCGCAGGCCAACGCGGCGCAGCAATTCCGTAACGCGGCCGGCTTCTTCGGCACGCGGCACCACGCGATGCAGCCGGAGCGGTTCCGCAATGGCCTGCGCCACCGTCATGCGCGGATCAAGGCTGCCGAAAGGGTCCTGGAAAATGATCTGCATATCACGCCGGCGCGCACGCAGCGCGGCAGGCGATAGCGCGGCCAAATCTTCGCCGGCAAAACGCACCGAACCGCTATCAGGTTCAATCAGCCGCAGCATCACGCGCCCAAGCGTGGATTTGCCGCAGCCGCTTTCGCCGACAATGGCAAGGACCTCACCTTCCGCGACCGAAAGCGAAACGCCATCCACCGCATGCACCGCGCCAGCGCGCCGGCCCAAAGCATCCCGCACCGGGAAATGCTTCACGACATCACGCAACTCCAACAACGCGGTCATGCCGCCGCCCCCAGCATGGTATCAAGCGGCGCGCGGATGCAGGCGCTGAAATGCCCAGGCGCAACCGCAGCCAATGGCGGCGCACCTTCAGCGCAGCGCGCAATGGCAAAGGGGCAGCGCGGGGCAAAGCGGCAACCAGGTGGCGGCGCGCGCAAATCCGGCACCGTGCCTTCAATACTGGCGAGCCTTTCGCCGGGCATGCCTGCGGCCGGTGCGGCTCCCAGCAGGCCGACGGTATAGGGATGCTCTGGCCGCGCAAAAAGCTCAGCCGCTTGCGCCTGTTCTGCCACACGCCCCGCATACATCACCACAACATCATCGGCATGATCCGCAACCACGCCGAGATCATGCGTGATCAGGATAACCGCCGTGCCGGTCTCGCGCTTCAGATCATCCAGCAGTGCCAGGATTTGCGCCTGCACGGTCACATCCAAGGCCGTGGTCGGTTCATCGGCAATCAGCAACTTGGGCCGGCAGGCAAGCGCGATCGCAATCATCACGCGCTGACGCATCCCACCCGAGAGCTGATGCGGGTATTGCCGTGCGCGCCGCGCCGCATCGGGGATTCGCACCTTCTCCAGCATCGCGACAGCCGCCTTGAAGGCCGCGTCGCGGTCTAGGCGCTGATGCAGACGCAACGCCTCGGCCACCTGTTCGCCGGCCGTGAAGGCAGGGTTCAGGCTGGTCATGGGTTCCTGGAAGATCATTGCCATCTCAGCGCCGCGCAAGGCCCGGCGTTCTTCCGCGGACATGCCGAGCAAGTCGCGCCCCATGAGACGCGCGCTGCCCGATACCGCCGCATTCTCCGGCAACAGCCCCATGATGGCCAGCGATGCCACAGATTTCCCACAGCCACTTTCACCCACAATCGCGAGCGTCTTGCCGGCTTCGGCGCGAAAGGAAATGCTATCCAGAATGCCAAGCATGCGCCCATCCTGGCGAAAGCCGAGACTAAGTCCGGATACGTCCAGGACCGGCGCGGTCACTGGGAAATCCCTCTGGCGGAGATGTTGAGCGTCATCACCCGCCTAGAAACCCCCAATGCGTCGCTTTCGCAAGCCCCAGTCTTGGGAGGGCCGCCTTGGCGGCAAGATTGCTGCCCAAAAGCAAAGCGCCCCTGCCGCGATCCGCAGCAGAGGCGCCTTATGTCAGCAACGCTGAACGCCTTACAGACGAACGCGCAGCAGATTCCCGATTTCACCCACAATGCCGCGCCGGAAGGCGAGCACGCAGGCAATGAAAATCACGCCCTGGATCACCGTGACCCAGGCGCCCATCTCAGCCAGGTAGTTCTGCATAGCGACAATCACGGCAGCACCGATCATGGGGCCAAACACCGTACCAAGGCCGCCCACCAGCGTCATCAGCAGCACTTCACCCGACATGGACCAATGCACATCGGTCAGTGTCGCAATGCCAAACACCAGTGACTTGGTCCCGCCAGCGATACCAGCAATGGTGGCCGAAAGAATGAACGCCACCAGCTTGTAATCATCCGTCCGATAGCCAAGCGATGTGGTGCGCGCTTCATTCTCGCGAATGGCCTTCAGCACCTGGCCGAAGGGCGAATGAACAATGCGATGGATCAGCAAAAAGCACGCCACGAAAACCGCCGCGACAAACCAATACATGGTCATGTCGGGGGCCAGTGAGATCAAGCCGAACAGATGGCCACGCGGCACTGCCTGAATGCCATCTTCCCCGCCAGTGAAGGGCGCTTGCAGGCAGAAGAAGTAGATCATCTGCGCCAAGGCCAGTGTGATCATGGCGAAGTAAATGCCCTGGCGGCGAATGGCGACCCAACCGAAAATCGCCCCCTGTACGCCCGCCAAAAGCGCGCCAATCAGGATCGAGACTTCCGGCGTCAGCCCCCAAACCTTGGCGCTATGTGCGGCGATATACCCGCCCATGCCGAAATAGGCGGCATGACCAAAGGATGTAAGCCCGACATAGCCAATCAGCAGATTGAAGGCGCAGGCGAACATCGCGAAGCAGAGAAGCTTCATCAGGAAGACGGGATACAGGAAGAAGGGCGCCACCACCAAAGCCGCAAACATGACCAAAAGGGCGATGAACTGCGCCTTGGTGAAGCCAAATATTGTTTCCTGCGGGCCCGCAGGCGCGGCGCTGCTTGTCATGGAATGACCGGCCATGGATCACGCCCTCCCGAAAAGGCCGGCAGGACGCGCCAGCAAGACCATAACCATGATGATGAAGATCACAGTGGCCGAGGCTTCCGGATAGAAAACCTTGGTCAGACCTTCAATGATACCAAGCCCAAAGCCCGTCAGCACGGACCCCAGGATGGAGCCCATGCCACCAATCACGACCACCGCAAACACTACGATAATCAGGTTCGTGCCCATTTGCGGATTGACCGAATAAATCGGCGCGGCCAGCACTCCAGCCAGCGCAGCAAGCGCCACACCGGCACCATAGGTCAGCGTGATCATGCGCGGCACATTCACACCAAAAGCCTGGACCAGCGGCGCGTTTTCCGTCGCCGCGCGCAGATAGGCGCCAAGCCGGGTCTTTTCGATTACAAGCCAGGTGGCAATGCAGCTGAACAGAGCAAACACCACGACCCAGCCGCGATAGACCGGCATGAACATGAAGCCGAGATCCCAAGCACCCGACAATTCCGACGGAATGCGATAAGGCATGCCGGAGGAGCCATATTGATTTCGGAATATGCCTTCAATGATCAGCGATAACCCGAAGGTCAGCAGCATGCCGTACAAATGATCCATCTTGTAAAGCTGACAGATCATAGTTCGTTCTAATATCACCCCTGTCAGCCCGACCAGCAGCGGCGAGAGGATCAACGCCCACCAATAGCCGATGCCAAGGTAATGCAGCAGCATCCAGGCCACGAAGGCGCCCATCATGAACTGCGCGCCATGGGTGAAGTTGATGATGTTGAGCAGCCCGAAAATAACTGCGAGGCCAAGTGACAGCATCGCGTAAAAGGCGCCATTGATAAGTCCGAGCAGAAGCTGTCCAAACAGCAGCGGCGTCGGTATGCCGAATATCTCATCCATACGGAGATTTCCCTCAGGGCGCCGCCGCGCGCAGGCAGAAGCCGAGCGCGGGGCGCGAAGTGGAGATGATGCGCTTCATGTCAGGCCCGGATGAGAGGGCAATTACCCTCATTCAACGGGCGGAAGGCTTCCTCGGCCGGAGTGGTCTGCAGAAGCTTGTAGTAATCATAAGGACCGCGGCTTTCGGACGGCGCCTTCACCTCAAACAGGTAGGAAGGGCAAAGCTTGCGGCCATCCGGGCGGATCGTGCCAGGGCCGAAAGCGTCATCATCGCAGGGCAGCGCCTTCATGCGATTGACAACATCCACACCAGAAACCTTGGAAGCCGCCACACCCATATCCGCTATGGCCTTAAGGTAATGCAGCGTTGCGGAATAATTCGCGATGGAAGCCATATTCGGCCGCACATCACGCAGCCGCGGGCGCAGCCTTTCAGAAATGGCGCGGGTGCGGTCATTCAGATCCCAATAGAAGCTTTCCGTAAGGATCAGCCCCTGTGCGGTTTGCAGGCCAAGCGCATGCACATCCGGCAGGAACATCAGCAGCGCCGCCAGCTTCACGCCACGGCGCGTGATGCCGAATTCGGCCGCCTGCTTCACGGTGTTGATCGTATCGGCGCCGGCATTGGCCATGCCGATCACCTTGGCACGGGATGCTTGAGCCTGCACCAGGAAGGATGAGAAATCTGTCGTCGCCGGGAAGGGGTAACGCACCTGCCCAACCACGCGCCCGCCCGCATTGCGCACGAAATTAGCTGTGTCTCGTTCCAGCGCATGGCCGAAGGCGTAATCGGCGGTGATGAAGAACCAGCTATCTCCACCGGCACGCACCATGGCGCCGCCCGTGGATTTCGCAAGCATGTAGGTGTCATACATCCAATGCACGGTATTGGGCGTGCAGGCTGGCCCCGTCAGGTCCGATGTCGCTGACCCCGTATTGACATAGGCCTTGTTCTTTTCACGCGCGATATTCGCAACCGCGAGACCGACCGACGATGTCGGCACATCCAACACCATATCCACGCCCTGGTCATACCATTGGCGCGCGATATTCACGCCGATATCGGGACGGTTCTGGTGGTCCGCATTGATGATTTCAACATTGAAGCCGCGATTGCCGAATTCCTGCACCGCCTGACGCGCACATTCCAACCCGTAAGGGCCGCTGATGTCGCGGTAGGGGCCAGACATGTCGTTCAGCACGCCGATGCGTATGGTATTCGCGGCCTGGGCCCGGGCAGAGCGCCATGGCAAGCCACCAAGGGCAGCGCCGCCAGCAGCGGCACCCCCAAGAACACCACGCCTTGTTGTTGTCATGACGCTTCCCCTCTTGCTTGATTAAGTCACGAACGAACCAAGGCGCAGCCGCCTTCAGTGATGGGCCGGAAGGCTTCCTCTGCCGAGGTGGTTTGCAGAAGCTTGTAGTAATCCCAGGGCTTCGTGCTTTCCGCCGGTGTCTTCACCTCAAACAGGTATGAGGGGATAAGGCGCCGGCCATCGGGGCGGATAGTGGCCTTACCGAACAGGTCATCATCAGAAGGCTGCGCCTTCATGCGGTTCACCAGGTCAAGGCCGGAAGCCTTGGCCGCCGGCAGGCCCATGGCAGCCACGGTCTTCAGGAAGTGCAGCGCACCCGAATAGCAGCCGGCATGGATCATGTTCGGGTAATTATTCGGCACGCGGCGCAGCATACGGTCGGTCCAGGCACGCGTTTTGTCGTTCATGTCCCAATAGAAGCTCTCGGTGCAAACCAGCCCTTGCGCCGTTTGCAGCCCCATGCCGTGGACATCATTAACGAACAGCAGCAGCGAAGCGAGTTTGATGCCGCGCCGGGTCAAACCGAATTCCGCCGCCTGCTTCACGCAATTCTGCGTATCGGCGCCAGCATTGGCAAAGCCAATGACCTTGGCGCGCGAAGCTTGCGCCTGGAGCAGGAAGGATGAGAAATCGGTCGTGCCCGGGAAGGGGGTGCGCACCTGGCCGAGGATGCGCCCGCCCGAATTACGAACGAAATTTGCCGTATCGCGTTCCAGCGCATGGCCAAACGCGTAATCAGCCGTGATGAAAAACCAGGTATCGCCACCCGCGCGCACCGTGGCGCCGCCGGTGGAACGCGCCAGCATATAGGTATCATAAGCCCAATGGATGGTATTCGGGCTGCATTGCGCGCCGGTCATGTCAGCCGTTGCAGATCCAACGTTGATATAGGCTTTGTTCTTTTCCCGCGCCACGCCTGAGACCGCGAGGCCCACGGAGGAAGTTGGCACATCCAGGATCAAATCAATGCCCTGATCATACCATTGCCGCGCCAGGTTCACGCCGACATCAGGCCGATTCTGGTGATCGGCTTCAATCACCTCAACTCGGAAACCGTGGCTTGCGCCAAACTCCGCCGCAGCCTCCCGCGCGGCGGCAACCGAGGTCGGGCCGGTATTGTCACGATACGTGCCCGACATATCCGTCATGACACCAATGCGTACCGTATTCGCCGCCTGCGCGCGGGCGAGAGAGAGCGGCAGGGCGCCGGTGGCGGCCGCTCCGGCGATAACATTCCGACGAGATACCTGCATTTTCTTCTCCCTCAAACTTGGTTATTGATCGAAAGGACCGAGATCAGCTCCGCACCAGCGGGCAATTGCCTTCTGCGACAGGGCGGAAGGCTTCTTCAGCCGACGTGGTTTGCAGCAGCTTGTAGTAATCCCAAGGCCCACTGCTTTCGGATGGTGCCTTCACCTCAAACAAATAGGCCGGATGAAGCTTCCGCCCATCGGCACGGATGGTGCCCTTGCCAAAGCAATCATCATCGGTCGGCATCGCCTTCATGCGCGCCACCGCCGCCGCGCCATCGGCCTTGGCTGCAGCTGGGCCCATATCGGCAACCGCCTTCAGGTAATGAAGCGCGCCGGCATAGCAGCCCGCATGCGTCATGGAAGGCATATTGGGCGACATGGCAGAGCGCACCTTATTCGTGAAGCGTCGCGTCGCGTCATTCAAATCCCAATAGAAGGTTTCCGTCAGCACTAGCCCCTGCGCCGTCGCCAAGCCAAGCGCATGAACGTCATTGATGAACATGAGCAATGAAGCGAGCTTGGTTCCGCGGCGTGTGATGCCGAATTCAGCGGCTTGCTTCACGCAATTGGTGGTATCAGCGCCCGCATTGGCAAGCCCGATCACCTTTGCGCGCGAAGCCTGCGCCTGCACCAGGAAGGATGAGAAATCCGTCGTACCTGGGAAGGGCGTACGCACCTGGCCCAGCACGCGCCCACCAGCATTGCGCACGAAATTGCCCGTATCGCGTTCCAGCGCATGGCCAAAGGCGTAATCCGCCGTGATGAAGAACCAGCTATCGCCGCCCGCGCGCACCATCGCACCGCCAGTGGATTTTGCGCACATCCAGGTGTCATAGGTCCAATGCACCGTATTCGCATTGCAGCGCGCCCCGGTTAGGTCGCTTGACGCGGCGCTGCTGTTCAGATGCACTTTATTTTTTTCGCGGCAGATATCGGAAACAGCCAAGGCCACGGAAGATGTTGTCACATCGAGCAGCACATCCACGCCATCACGATCAATCCATTGCCGCGCGATATTTACGCCGACATCGGGGCGGTTCTGGTGGTCCGCCGCCAGCACTTCAATGTTGATGCCGCGTCCCGCAAATTCCTGCACCGCCGCACGCACACAAGCAACCGCACTCATGCCAGCAATGTCACGATACATGCCGGACATGTCGTTCAATACGCCGATCTTGATGGTGGGGCCGCCCTGCGCCTTGGCGCTGCGATAGGGCAGCGCGCCAAAGGCGGCAGCACCGGCAGAACCGGCCAAAATATCCCGACGTACAAGGCTCATTTTTTGGTTTCCTTTATTTGAATTTGTACCGCCAGCAGAAAGCCAACCCTGGATCAAACGCCCAGATATTGGTGCAACCGATCAAGCGAGGCATTCAGGTCCTCATTCGCGACCATATCCACCACGCGGCCATGTTCCATCACGTAATGCCGATCAGCGACCGTCTGCGCGAAGCGGAAATTCTGTTCCACCAGCAGCACAGTAAAGCCGCGCTTCTTCAATTCGCGGATGGTGCGTCCGATCTGCTGCACAATCACCGGCGCCAGACCTTCTGAAGGCTCGTCCAGCAGCAGCAACCGCGCGCCGGTGCGCAGAATTCGCGCAATGGCCAGCATTTGCTGCTCGCCGCCGGAAAGCTTGGTGCCTTGGCTCCGCGCCCTCTCCTTCAAATTCGGAAATAGCGAGTAGATTTCATCCAAGGGCATCCCACCCGGGCGTACCGTCGGCGGCAGCATCAGGTTTTCCGTAACGTCGAGCGAGGCGAAAATCCCACGCTCTTCTGGGCAATAGGCAATGCCAGCACGCGCGATCACATCTGGGCGCGCATTCACGAATTCATTGCCGTCATACTTCACCGAGCCGGTACGCCGCGGCACCAGCCCCATGATAGAACGCAGGGTGGAGGTTTTGCCCGCACCGTTACGCCCCAGCAAAGTCACCACTTCACCTTCGCGGATATCAATATCCACGCCGTGGAGAACATGGCTTTCGCCATACCAAGCCTCAAGCCCGCGTATTTCCATCAAAGCGCCGGTGCTGGCCTTGGCGCCGGTGGGCGCTGTCATCACATCAGCCATGGGCGGCCTCCGTCGGGGCTTCCGAACCAAGATACGCTGCAACCACATCGGGGTTGCGCGACACGGCGGCGTAATCGCCTTCCGCCAACACACTGCCGCGCGCGAGCACGGTAATGGTATCGCAAAGCCCCTGCACAACGCGAAGGTTATGTTCCACCAGCAGCACGGTGCGGCCCACGGATACGCGCTTCACCAGCGCCACCACGCGTTCCACGTCATCATGCGTCATGCCTGCGGTTGGTTCGTCCAGCAGCATCATCACCGGATCAAGCGCAAGCGTGGTTGCGATTTCAAGCGCGCGCTTGCGGCCATAGGGCAATTCGCCCGCCGTCAGATGCATCCATTCGGTCAGGCCCACATCGGCCAGCAATTCCTCGGCCCGCGTATCGAATTTGCGCAAGACCGAATCGGAACGCCAGAAATCGAAGGAACCGCCGCGGGCGCGTTGCAACGCCACGCGCACATTCTCAAGCACCGTCAGATGCGGGAAAACCGCCGAAATCTGGAAGCTGCGCACCAGGCCAAGGCGCGCCACTTCGGCGGCCTTCATGCCCGTGATGTCGCGCCCTTCATATCGAATGGCGCCACGCGTGGGCGGCAGGAATTTCGTCAACAGATTGAAGCAAGTGGTCTTGCCGGCACCGTTCGGGCCAATCAAGCCATGGATGGTACCCCGGCGAACGCTCAGGTTCACGTCGCTTACCGCGACGAAGCCCCGGAATTCCTTGGTAAGCCCTTCCGTTTCAAGGATGGTGTCAGACACCCGAACCACGCCTCCCCTTTTTGCAGCGGCTACTGCCGCTATATCTCTTATGTTCTTACCTATGCGAGGCTCGGGCTTCCTGCAAGCCACCCTCTTCAATTCCCGACAAAAATCCGCCGTGAGGGGCTTGAACAAAAAAAGGGCAGAGGTTGCCCCCTGCCCTTTCCTGCCCTTCGCCGCGATCCGGCTCAGACTTCGGATAGTTCCTCAGGCTTCACTTGGCGTTCCGCCACCTTGGCGAGTTCCAGAATGAAATCCACGACCTTTTCCTCAAAAATTGGGGCGCGGAGGTTTTCCATCGCCTCCGGATTCTTGCGGAAGAAATCAATCACCTGTTGCTCCTGCCCGCGGTAGCGCGAAGCTTCCTGGCGCAGCGCGCGGCTCAGTTCATCCGGGGTAACTTGGATGTTGTTGCTACGTCCAATTTCGGACAGCAGCAGCCCAAGCCTAATACGGCGCTGGGCGATGCCGCGATATTCTTCGCGCAGCGTCGCTTCATCCTTGCCTTGATCATCGGAATCAAGCCGCCCGGCCTTCAAATCCGCTTCAACGCGCTGCCAGATCTGGCTGAATTCACCCTCCACCATGCCTTCCGGCACCGGGAAGCTCGCCTGATCAGCCAGCTTATCCAGAAGCGCGCGCTTGAGCCGCATACGCGACACGCCATCATATTCGCGCTGCAAACCTTCCTTCACCTGCGCCTGAAGCGCGGCGAGATCCGCCTGGCCGACAGTTTTCGCCAATTCGTCATCAATGGCCCGCGGGACGCGCTGTTGCAGCTTTTTCCCCGTAATGGAGAAGACCGCGCGCTTGCCCGCCAATTCGGCTGAACCGTAATCCAGCGGGAAGACCACCTGGATATCGCGGCTATCGCCAACGGAAAGCCCTTCCATCTGCTCCGTAAAGCCGGGGATGAAGCCAGCACCGCCCACTTCAATAGGCATGTCGTTCGCGGAGCCACCGGCGAAAGGCGCCAGCGCGGGTTCTTCGGTGCCTGCAATCAACCGTGCCGGGCCGATGCGAAGCGTGAATTCCACCGCGGCACCCGCTGGCATGCCATGCAGGTAGATGAAGGGCCGGCAGGCGCCGATTTCAGCCTGGCCGGGGAAGGTAAAGGCCAGCGTGCTGCGCCCGGCCGTCACATCAAAAGCTTCGCGCTGCATATCCAAGAAATCAACACTATCCTGGCCCAACCTGTAGAAATTGAAGCCAAGCTTGCCCTGGGTGCCTTCCGGCAGGCTGCCGCCGGTCACCTTGGTGCTGACCATCAGGCTTTGCGTGGCACCCGGCGCCGCGGCAATACCCTTGGCGCCTTCCAGGAACACCTGCACCCAGCCGGCGTCACTTGTCGTGCCGCTCACGCGCAGATCGAAATAAGGCAAAGCCTCATCCGTGCCGATGGCAGCGATTTCAGACGTCAAGCCGCCCGAAAGCGCAATCTCCCAGCCGCGCGGCGCCTGACCAGGAATGCCGGGCACGGCACCAAGCGCAGGGCCATTGGTCAACAAATCTGGCACCACAGATCCAGCGAAATCGCAAACCATCACGTCGCCCTTGGTGGCGGGGCGGGCTTCGCTCACATCCGTCAATTCGCCATTGCGCGTCGCGAGCGTTTCCAGGATCTTACTCACTTCCTCATCGGAAGGCTCGGCGCGCAGGCGTTCCAGTTCAATGCCGCCAAAATCCGGCATCGGCACATCCGGCAGCACTTCCAATTCCATGCGGAATTCAAGATCGCCACCTTCGGGGAAATTAGTGACTTCAATCTTGGGCTGAAGCGCGGGCTTCAGACCACGATCGCTCACCACCTTGCGGGAGGCATCGCCCACGGATTCTTCCAGCACTTCCCCCATCACGGCGGTGCCATAGCGCTGGCGCACAATAGAAAGCGGCACCTTGCCAGGGCGGAAGCCCGGCAGCGAAACCGTTTTGGCGATTTCGGAAAGGCGCTTTTCGCGGCTGGAGGCGATATCGCCCGCCGGAAGCGTCACTGAATAGGCGCGCTTCAAACCTTCATGTGCGAGCTCATTAACCTGCATCGGAGGATCGTCCATCCCAAGCTAGAGAAACAAAATGCCACGGCGGCGCGATTGGTGCGGGCGAAGGGACTCGAACCCCCAAGGCTTGCGCCACCGGAACCTAAATCCGGCGTGTCTACCAATTCCACCACGCCCGCGCCCAACGGCGCCGCGCCGCGGTCGGCGGCAGGGCTTTAGCCCATGCCTCGACGCTTTCCAAGTGAGGCAGCGTCAAAACTGCATCAGGAAACCAAAGCCTGGGCGCAAGCGTCCAGAATGGCGGCCTCATCCAGCCCGTATTCGCGGTAAAGGTCGGGAATATCGCCGGCCTGGCCAAAGCGGTCCACACCAAGCGGCACTACCTTTTGCCCCCGGACGGAGCCAAGCCAAGCATGGGCCGCCGGGTGGCCATCCAGCAATGTCACCAAGGCAGCGCCAGGGGCCATCGGTGAAAGCAAGGTGTCAATCCAACTCGGTGCCCCAAACCCGGCCCTGGCCTTGCGCCGTGACGCAAGCCAATCCGCATGCAGCTTGTCCGGGCTGGTGATGGCGAGCAGGCCGGCGTCGGGGATATCTTCCCGGATGGTGTTGAAAGCAGCCAGGGCCTCTGGCGCCAAGGCGCCCTGATAGGCGAGCGCAAAGCTAGCACCGGGCGCCGGCGGCACCACCCAATGGGCGCCAGCAATCACCGCCGCCGGGTCCAGGTGGCGTTCAGGCTGTTCCAGCCCGCGCGTGGAAAGCCGGAGCCACACCGCCGAGCCGTCGGGCTGTTGCATATGATGAAAGGCATGGCGCAACAGGATCGCCAATTCATCGGCATGGGCGGGTTCATAGGCAACCAGCCTATCCTGCGCCATGCCGATCAAGGGCGTATTGACGCTTTGGTGCTGGCCACCTTCCGGTGCCAAGGTCAGGCCAGAAGGCGTTGAAACCAAAAGAAACCGTGCGTCTTGGTAACAGGCATAAATCAGCGCATCCAGGCCGCGATTGACGAAGGGATCATAAACAGTGCCCACCGGCAAAAGCCGCGCACCATATAGCCGATCGGCAAGGCCTAGGCCCGCCAGCATTAGGAACAGATTCTGTTCCGCAATGCCCAATTCCACATGCTGGCCTTCCGGCGACATGCCCCAGCGCTGGGCGGAAGCAAGTTTTGCATCGCGGAACACGTCATTCTTCTTGTGCCGATCAAAAATGCCGCGCCGGTTCACCCAGGGCCCGAGATTGGTGGAAACCGTCACATCCGGGCTGGTTGTGACAATGCGCTTGGCGAGTTCGGCATACTCCCCCTGCCCGCGCCCGATCTCAGCCAAAATCTCACCAAAGGCAGCCTGGGTGGAATGCTTGCGCCCCGCTGGCACGCGTGGTGCGGCGAAGCGGTCCGGCACATGGATCACGGGCGATTGCAGGGCGCGGCCCTGGGGGGATAGGGGCTTGGCGAAATCAATGCTGGCCAGGAAGTCGCGCAATTCTTCCTCGGGCACCTCAAGCCCTTCGAATTCATCCCATTCATGGCCGGGGCGGATCTGCATGGCGGCGCGGAAGCCTTCCATCTGCTCCTTTGTCATCAGCCCGGCGTGGTTGTCCTTATGCCCGGCAAAAGGCAGGCCCATACCCTTGATGGTATAGGCGATGAAACAGGTGGGCTGATCGCCTGCCGCATCCTGGGCGCGGAAGGCCTCGGTCAAGGTTTCAATGTCATGCCCGCCCAGATTGTTCATGAGCCCGGAAAGCTCATCATCCGAAAGCGGGTCAATAATGGCGCGAATACCTGCCACGCGGCCAAGCTCGGCCAGGATGGCCGCGCGCCAGGCGGCACCGCCCTGGAAGGTCAAAGCGGCGTAGAGGCTGTTCGGGCAATCATCAATCCAGCGGCGTAATTGATCGCCATCGGGGCGCGCAAAGGCGGCTTCCAGCTTGCGGCCATATTTCAGCGTGACGACATTCCAACCCATGTCGCGGAACAGGCCTTCGATACGGCCGAAAAGCCTGTCCGGCACAACGGAATCAAGCGATTGGCGGTTGTAATCCACCACCCACCAGACATTGCGGATATCGTGCTTCCAGCCTTCCAACAGGGCTTCGTAGATATTGCCTTCGTCCAATTCCGCATCGCCCACCACGGCCACATGCCGGCCAGGCGGAATACCCTCAGGCGCCATGCGATGCAGATGCACATAATCCTGCACGAGCGACCCGAAGGAGGCGAGTGCGACACCAAGCCCGACGGAGCCGGTGGAAAAATCCACCTCAGACCCGTCCTTAACACGGGATGGATAGGGCTGGATGCCGCCGAATTGACGCAGCGTTTCCAGCTTTTCCCGCTGCTGCCGCCCAAGCAGATAATTGATCGCGTGAAACACCGGCCCCGCATGGGGCTTCACCGCCACGCGATCGGCTGGTTTCAGAATGTCGAAGTAAAGCGCGGTCAGGATGGAAATGCAGGAAGCGCAAGACGCCTGATGCCCGCCCACCTTCAGCCCATCCCGATTGGGGCGGATGTGGTTGGCGTGATGTATCATCCAGGAGGAAAGCCAGAGCAGCTTTTTCTCCAGCGCATGGAGCATTTCCGTCCGCCGGGCGCTACCCGGCAAATGGAGGGCCTTGCCCTTGCCTTGCACTGTCATGATCCATTCCCCCAACAAGTCGGGCTGAATATGGCGGTTTGGCAGCCGTGACGGAAGGGGGAAATCAGGTCTTTACAAGCCGCTTCAGCCCGCCCGAGGCCGCGCGCTGCCCATCCCCCACATAAGCTTCGTGATTGTTTTCTATGGAGGCCGGATCATAGAGGTAATTCACCATCAGGCCGCAGGATTGGCGAAGACCATTCTCCGAGACATCAGCCCGCCAGTTCAGCCTTTCGACGCGCGCGCCATTGGAAAGGTGGAAATGCGCCGCGGGATCAAGCGCGCGCCCTGCCCTGCCGGCAGGCGCTTCCTTCAGCAAATACCGGGTGCCAAGCCGGATCAGTATGGGCGCCATGGCGCGGGCAACAGCTTCCTGCTTGAGGCAGGCACGGTCAGTGAGGAGCTTCGCGAAATCCAGCGTCCTGCCATCGCCCAAGGCTGTAGTGAGGCTGGTTTCTTCTTCGGTGGTCAGCAACGCATCACCATCGCGCGCGCTTCTCTCGAGCCAGCCGCGAAAACCCGGCATAGGAGAAAGTGTGCAAAAGGTCTTGAGCTTCGGGAATTCGGCCGCGAGCAATTCCACCACGCGCTTGATCAGAAAATTGCCGAAGGAAATGCCATCAAGCCCGCGTTGGCAGTTATTTATGGAATAGAATACGGCCGTATCCGCCTGCCCGGCATCCTGCAACGGCGCCTTTTCATCCAACAACTTCTGCACACTGGCCGCCATGCCGCGTTCGAGGGCAACTTCGACGAAAATCAGCGGCTCATCGGGCATGCGCGGATGGAAAAACGCGTAGCAGCGACGGTCTGAATCAAGCCGATTACGCAAATCTCGCCAGGTGCGAATACGATGCACCGCTTCATACTGTACAAGCTTTTCAAGCATTGCGGAGGGGGATTTCCAATCAATCGTGCGCATTTCCACCTTTCCAATGGCGCGCGCGTCGAAAGGCTGAACTGGCGGGCTGATGTCTCGGAGAATGGTCTTCGCCAATCCTGCGGCCT
>JBPCSO010000087.1:0-157668 GCA_051007055.1 Roseomonas sp. | reverse complement strand
ACCCGTAATTATCCCGCCAAGACAGCTGATTTCGATCGCGCCCCAACCGCCCAACGCCGCAACGAAAGAAAGGTATATGCCGCCCGCACTTAGATCATCTGCTAATGCATGCAGTAGCATCAAAGAACTGGCAAGCATACCGATTGACACCAAACCAAGTAACAAGCGTCTCTGTGCGAGTGACGTCACTACAAACAGAATCACACCCGTCGTGAACCACCAAAGAAAGAGGGCTATCAGAGCGGCGATTAGGCTTTCTGGCATACCGCAATCACCAAACAGGCGCGAGCCGGATTTCAGAGGGCAAGGCGTGCCTTCTGGGGCGCCGGAAAAACAATTTGCCAAACGTCCACGCGGCAGAGACACTTAGCCCCACGCGCCGAATATGTGACATGAAGCCCCCCTGCTGACGCACCATGCTCATTTGTTCCGAAATGCGCCAAAGTCGATCCAGGCCTTCCATGAAGGCGGAGCTATCCACATCTAACGTCACTGGGAAAACCTGCCGGCAAATCTCTTCAGTAATCCGAAAGACCTCCCGATCATAATCGGTTGGCGTCATACCGAGCGCCTTGTGAAATTCTGGCCGCCCATGGTCACGCACATACATTGTTGCAAACACCGCCAACTGAAAGAACCGGCACCACCATGCATTTACACCAGTTAGTAGCTTTGGGTTAGCGCGCATCAGCAATGCAAAAGCTTCGCCATGCCGGAACTCATCATTGCACCATTTTTCAAACCATTGGAAAATGGGATGAAAACGCAATTCGGGGTGACGCTCAAACTGGCGGAAAATCGTGATGTAGCGCGCGTATCCTATCTTCTCGCTCAAGTAGGTGGCGTAGAAAATGAATTTAGGCTGGAAGTAATGATACTTCTTCGCACGCGTCAAAAATCCCAAATCCACCCCAATACCCAGATCCTTTAGTGCATCATTGATGAAACCGGCATGTCGGCTCTCGTCCCTTGCCATCACTGAGAACAGCTCTCGCATATCGGGATTCTTTACACGCTTCTTAATTTCCGCATACAGCACACAGCCCGAAAACTCAGCGGTAACGCTGCTTACGAGAAAATCCACTACTTCCCGCTGCAGCCCTTCAGGGAGTGCCTCAAGCCGAAAAGTATCAAACTGCTCGTTCCTAACAAAATGACCTTTATTCGGATCCTGATGAAATTCCTCCATCAACCGATCCCATTCGGCACGCACGGGCTCTACGTTGATCGCATCAAGCGCGCTAAAGTCTGTTGTATAAAATCGTGGCGAAAGAACTGTTTCTGTCAGCGCAAGCTCTGTTGTCTCACGCGACAGTCTTTCCCGCATTGGCGGCCTGACGGCATTCATGCGGCCTCCTTGGGCTCAAAGCCCACATGATACAGTTCAGTCAGTTCCAGTATCGAACGAAATTGTGTCCAATGGCGACGAAAAAAGCCGGCCCGAATCACTGTGGCGTAGGTCTCAAAACTATATTTCTCACCAAAAGCCACCTGGCGTGGCGCCCCATGGACAATGACCTCATCGCCCGGTCGCAGCGCCACATTCTCGGGAACTGCGTAGGCGTGGAAACTGTCCGCGCTTCTCTCAATCTCAATGGTACAGGGAACCTCAAATCGCTCCCTAAGCCATCCCCTATGGATTTTGCTCATTGCCCATCCTCGTTTTTTATGAAAAGAAATTCAGAGAAACTTTGCACATTGGTTGCGCCAAAGGCTCGCAGATCCGTCCAACGTCCGCTAGCCGGATCTTCCAGGATAATTGCACCACCTTCTAAAGCTGCAAGACGAAGGGGACTTTCCGAACCCGGCTTCTGCAACCTTAGCTCACGCGTAAAACCCCGCAAGGCTCCTCGGATAAAGCCGCCTTCACCAGGCGCAATCTCTCCAATCAACTGTCCCGTTGACGCGTCACGGATGGAAATACCCCCATCCACGCGATCGCTGAACAGAATGTTACGCGCAAAAAGTACTTCCGCTCTTGAAATGCTAGGCTTCAACGAGCGGTCCGCGCTTAGTACGACAAAAGCCAAGACCAAGCCGAGACAAAGGCCTAATCCATAGCCTATATAATTTCTTTGCGGCTTGATTGCTGAAGCATTCATTTACTCAATCCTACGCCATAGCCGTAACGCTACTGGGCGCAAGCGGCGGATTACCCTGGCGATGACGCGCCACAACAGCACCCGAGGCACTTGCGACCGCGCCGCCTAGTATCTGACTCACGGCTGTCACGTTCTCAACTCCACGTAGGGTAGGTTTTGGACGCCCAAAGCTCCATCCAGAGCAATGAGGCCACAATGCGATCCAAGAGATGCGATGTGACGGCGACAACTGCAGCATGATCTCGCCGCTTCCGTTCTTGCGCTGCATCAAAGATGCGCCATCAATCACCGCAAAAGGGATATTGATGGTAATCGGCAGTGCAACGCCAACCCGAAGAACGATACGTTTCGAAGTAATGGAGTAAATGCTTGTATGAGCTATAATTTTCGCAAGAAGACCAATAATCACGAGAGCCAGCATACCAATAAGAAGAAGAAGCGTCACAGCTGCCAAGATAGATAAAGCTGCCTCACCCGCAAGGATTAAATTAATAACTTCCCAAACAGACAGCGCAGCAAAATAAAGAACCACCCAGCGTATCAGGAAGACACGCTGAGCGATTTCTGTCCACTTCGGTGACCCCTGCCATAACAATACTTCACCGGGTGGAAGCGGTTCCGGCAGACCCGGCACGGGCTCAAGCCCGTGCTCCGCCAGGCGTGGCCGTACGGGCGCAGTCATAGGCATGCCTCACTACGTTCTGGCGTCGCATAGAAATGCCCACCGCCAAAGTATCCTGCGATGCGATCTTCTTCAAGCAGTGTAATCTGATTTGACTCCGCAATCCCAGGCGCATGAGCGAATTGCGCTGCCGTTACTGAAATGACATGCGCTGTACCATCATCATCAAAGGTGCAGAGGAAGATAGGCACTAGCACACGCCGCCCACCTGTAACCTCCGCTTCAACATAACGCAGAATATACTCTGAACGATCGACCCATAGATCAACAACCTTGCCGGCAATTATACCATCAAGGGTTATCACTGACTGGCCGCGCGGGTCCGGGTCCTCATGCGCGACATGCCATCCGTCAGCTGCGCGTAGGGGCACGATTTTTGGCTTGTTGTCGTCAAACGCCAAGTCAGGCGTGTCGGCACGATCGGCATAGGACGCCGGGCCAACGCCGTCGCGCATCGCGTCACCGGTCGGAACAAATGCCGTGCCTGGATATGGATATTCTGGCGATAACATCGCATCCACATTGCGCTCAGGCCTCACACCCTGGATAACTGTTGCTCCTTCGGGATGATGAAGGCGAAATACCTTCGGGGGCGGGGTCTCAGGGAAGCCATGCATTGTGGCGAAGCCAGGACGATCAGGCAATTCGCCGATCAGCGGATAACCTTCGCGTTTGTTTTCACGGTGTAGATAATAAATCAGGCCCACAAAGAAGGCAAAGAACAAATAAAGCGAGAGAGCCGCAGCATCAAGGAAGACGGGTGTCACAGGACTTGTCATGGCAATGCTCCATGTTGGTTCTGCAGCCCGGCAATCAGCTGCCGTTCTGCGTGAGGTTGAGGTCCAGAAGGATTGTTTCCGTTCGGCCGCACAAGTGGGCCCACAATCGCTAGGAGTGCGAAAAGTAGAAAGATTTCCAGGATATAGACGCCGACATAGCCGGTACTTGGGGCGTCAAGCCCCATACCAAGAATGCCAGTCGCCGCAAAAGAAGAGATAACATCCCTGATTACGCCGCCTAACGCCACCGCAACACCAGCGGCAGTAGCAGTAACCGCACCCCATACACCAAGTGTCAGTCCGATCTGGCCTTCTGGCGCGGCTTGCATACAGCCGGTCAATGTTGCATGAGCAAATAGCCCAGCTCCAAAGCCAATCGCGCCAGTTCCGGCAGCGAAAAGGAGTGTCGATTCAAGTGGCGCGGCGAATATAACCATGATAAAACCCGAAATGCCCATCAAGGCACCAGCACTTGCAACGCGCTGCGCATGCATACCTCTGCCCAATAATGGTGCCGCGCGCAGAAAGCCGAGTACCGCCCCGCTAGCAAATAGTGCTGTCAGCGCTGTGGTTGCCCCGACGCTTAGCGCAAGTATTTGGCCACCATAGGGTTCAAGCAATACGTCCTGCATACCAAAAGCGGCTGTCCCAAGCGCAGCAGCAAGGAGGCGACGATCCCAGGGCCCGCTCCTACGCAATAGCTGCAGACTCTCCCGAAATCCAGGATCTCCTGAAGCGCGCCCGATCGTTAGTTCTGGGCGCCTCGGTTCCTGCTTCCAGGCGGCGATCAGATTGATTAGAAGCGTGGCGGCCGCCATTCCTTGCACAAGTTGGATCAGCTTGATCTGAGAAAAATCCGCAAGAAACGCACCAAACGCAATCGCAGAAACGACCATGCCGATCAATTGCATGAGTGACAGTATCGTGACAACGTTCGGTTGCGCTTCACGTGGTACAATATCTGTTGCCAGAGCGAGGCCCACCGTCTGAACAGTATGCATGCCCGCACCAACCATCAGGAAGGCACAGCCTGCCGCAAGCTGCGCAATCCAAGGCGGCGCCCACGTATCACCTGACAGAATGATCAGGGCGAAGGGCATCATAGCGAGGCCTCCGAATTGAATGATGGTCCCCAACCATAAATAGGGAACACGCCGCCACCCAAGTACCGAACGATGGGAATCCGAGCGAAACCCAACCAAAGCGCGGATAGGTGCGAAAAGCAGCGGGAGCGCGACCATAATCGCCACAAGGCTTGCAGCAACGCCCATCTCAACAATCATAACGCGGTTGAGCGTTCCAACCATCAGTACGGCAGTCATGCCGCAGGAGATCTGGAACAGCGATAGGCGCAAAAGTCTTTTGATGGGCAGGGGACCACTGGTCGACTCCGCAAAGGGCAGCACATTCACGCTGATCCCTGTCCAAAGTCTTGCCAAGCGGTCGTTCACCTCGCTCATTTCCGGATCAGCTCCAGTGCATGAGAAGTGTAGAAGCCGCGCGAGATACGGCGCTCCTGGCCAATATTCCAAGACATGAGCTGCCGCTCACCTCTGATGCGCGTCTTCAGGTTGCGCTCAGCAACCGGTTCAATAGCTGGCGCACGATCACCACGCGGAAAGGCGCGCCCGACGAAGTGCATGGCCGCGAGCAAAGGCGTCTTTGGCGCAAAAGTCATCAGCATGGAGCGGCGAATGCGCGGCGCCAGGCTCGAGAGGCTCTGCACCATATCCTCTGGGTGATAGTGAATGAGGCTATCCATCGCGACGACATGGTCAAAGATGCCAAATTGTGCATCCAGCATGTCACCGACTTCGTATATGATGCTTCCTTCTGGTGCGGCATCCTGGCTACGTTCACGCGCGATCTTGATCAGGGAGGGTGAAACATCAATCGCCAATACCTGCGCACCACGCCGTGCGGCTTCGATGGCGAAGGCACCTGTGCCGCAGCCGGCATCCAACAAGCGCTTGCCGGTGAGATCTTCGGGTAGCCATGACAATAGCGTTTGTCGCATTTCATCGCGCCCGGCCCGTACGGTTGCGCGAATGCCACTCACCGGTGCATCAGAAGTTAGGCGCGCCCAAGCATCCGCAGCTGTACGATCGAAATAGGTTTCGATCTGGCTGCGACGGCTTTGATAAGTGGCGGTCTGCATCAGTCGAACCCCAGAAGATCGAAGATCTCGCGATCCTTGAGCGGCGCTGCCTCAAGCCCCTCCGCACCGGCCCAGAGCGATTCAGCCAAGCGAATATACTCTGCCTGCACTGCTTCCAACTCGGGCGAGCCTTCCATTTCAAATAGCGTCGCCTTCTTGAGGCGAGAGCGGCGGATCACATCAAGGTCCGGAAAATGCGCAAGCGTGCGCATGCCAGTTGCGCCATTGAAGCGATCAATCTGGTCTGTCCCGGCACTACGGTTGCATATAACGCCACCAAGTCGCACGGGGTAGTTCTTCGACTTCGCCTTGATGGCAGCGATGATCCTATTCATCGCAAAAATACTGTCGAAATCATTTGCTGCCACGACCAAACCACGTTCCGCATGCAGCAAAGGCGCAGCAAAACCGCCGCACACCACATCGCCCAGAACATCAAAAATTACGACATCTGTATCATCCAGCAAGTGATGTTCCTTTAGCAGCTTGACCGTCTGGCCAACCACATAGCCGCCGCACCCGGTACCGGCCGGCGGACCACCGGCTTCGACGCACATCACGCCATTATAGCCTTCAAAGACAAAATCCTCAGCACGCAATTCCTCTGCGTGAAACTGCACTGATTCAAGCACGTCAATCACCGTCGGGATCAAGCGCTTGGTCAGGGTGAAGGTGCTATCATGTTTTGGATCGCAGCCAATCTGGAGCACCTTCTTGCCGATCTTGGAAAAGGCGACAGAAAGATTGGAAGACGTCGTGCTTTTTCCAATGCCGCCCTTACCATAGACGGCAAAGACCTTTGCTGTCGTACCCGACACCGCATCATCCATATGAACCTGAACGCTACCATCACCATCACCTTGGCGTGGGCGTGCGGTCAGGCGGGGCGGCTCTCTCATCAACACGGTCATGCCGCGACTCCTTCACTTATACCTTCGATACGATCTTCGAGCTCATCACCAGCGCGACGCAGTGCCTCAAGCACATCCGCGCTTGGGTTCCAGTAGCGACGTTCCTGCGCTTCAATCAGGCGATTGGCGATTTTGGCCGAGGCCGTGGGATTGAGATGCGCAATACGGTCGCGCATTTCCTTATCAAGCACATAGATATCGGCGATGCGTTCATAGACCCAAGGTGCGACATCGCCCGTAGTCGCGGACCAGCCCATGGTATTGGTCACATGCGCTTCAATTTCACGTACGCCTTCATAGCCATGCTTCAGCAGGCCTTCATACCATTTCGGATTGAGCGCACGTGTGCGAGTTTCAAGCGTGACCTGTTCGGACAATGTCCTGATCTTGCCCTCACCGCGCGTCTGGTCACTGATATAGATGGCTGAGGCCTTACCACCGCGGGCAACCTGCACAGCGCGGCTCATGCCACCCAGCATGTCGAAGTAATGGTCAATGGTGGTCACGCCAACTTCGACACTATCGAGGTTTTGATAAGTGATCTCTACACTCGCCAAAACCTGCTGCAATACCTTATCGGCGCGGGCGGGCTTGCCATCCACGCCATAGGCGAAGCCTTTGCGCTTAACGAAGGTAGCCGCCAATTCGTCTTCCTCGTTCCAGGCACTGTCATGGATCATGGAATTCACATGCGCGCCGTAAGTACCATCAGTGTTACCGAATACCCGAAGTGCCGCCTGTTCCATCGTGCCGCCATGCTGCGCCAAATGATGCAGCGCGTGCTTGCGGATGAAATTCTGGTCTGACGCTTCCTCGGTTGTGGCAGCAAGGAGCGCCGCTTCCGCCAGCAACTTCATCTGCAATGGCAGTAGGTCACGGAAAATGCCGGACAACGTCATCACCACATCAATGCGTGGCCGCCCCAACTCCGCAAGCGGTATCAGCGTCGCACCCGCAAGCCTGCCATAGCTATCATAGCGGGGGCTCGCCCCCATCAACGCCAGCGCCTGCGCAATCGGGCTGCCTTCAGTCTTCAGATTATCCGTACCCCAAAGCACCATCGCGATAGTTTCGGGAACGCCATTGCCCTCGGCGGCATGGCGTTCAAGCAAGCGGTTTGCCTGACGCATGCCATCCTGAACCGCAAAGGCACTTGGCAATTTGAACGGATCAAAGCCATGCAGATTACGGCCAGTGGGCAGCACATCCATGGTGCGCAGCAAGTCACCGCCAGGCGCCGGCATGATATAGCGGCCATCAAGCGCACGCAGCATCGCTGGAATTTCATGATCTTCGGCTAGCAGAGCATCAAAGCGCGCGCGGTCCACGCCTTCTGCGATGCCTGCGGCATCCAGCATATCCTTGCGTTGCGCTGCATCTGGCGGCTCACCGACCACATGAAGCCCATGCGGGATTAACGTATATTCTAGTTCAAGCAGGCTGGCGCTGAGCTTCACGATCTCTTTCGCGGGATCGGCCCAGGGGGGTTCTTCCGTCGCCAAATCCACTGCGCTTGCTTGCGCCTGGATCAGGCCAGCCAGGGCTGCTCGCTGATTCGGATCCGCATCCGGTTCCAGTGCACGCCAACGATCAATGGAAGCCTTCAGATCAAGCAAGCCTCGATATAGTCCAGCGGAGGAAATGGGCGGCGTCAGATAGCTGATGAGCGTTGCGCCAGCGCGGCGCTTGGCCAACATGCCCTCGGATGGGTTGTTCGACGCATAAAGGTAGTAATTTGGCAGGTCGCCAATAAGCCGATCAGGCCAGCATCGCGCGGACATACCGGCTTGTTTGCCCGGCATAAATTCCAGCGCGCCATGCGTGCCGAAATGCAGCACAGCATCAGCGCTAAAATCCTGCCTGATCCATTGATAGAAGGCGCTGAAGGCATGGGTTGGCGCGAAACCCTGCTCAAACAGCAGGCGCATCGGGTCGCCCTCATAGCCGAAGCCTGGCTGCACGCCGACAAAGACATTCCCAAGCTCAACGCCCAGAATGAAGATATCGCGCCCATCGGTTTGAATGCGACCCGGTGCAGGACCCCAGCTCTTCTCAATTTCGGCAAGCCACGGGGTGCGGCGCACATGTTGATCTGCCCCAAGTCGCGCGGCGACATTCGCCGTAGTGCCATAGCGGTCGCGATTACCGTGAATGACCATATCACGTAGCGCATCAGCACTTTCCGGAAGCGTCACTTGATAGCCCGCCGCCTGCATTGCCTTCAACGTATTGAAAAGCGAAGCGAAGACGCCAAGGTAGGCGGCCGTACCTGTTGTGCCGGCATTGGGCGGGAAATTGAATAGTACCGTCGCCACCTTGCGCTTGGCGCGTTCCGTACGGCGCAGCGTCACCATGCGGGCGATCCGATCCGCGAGCGTCCCGGCGCGTTCCGGGTGCGGCACCATATCACGCGCGCAGGAAACACCGTCACAGCCAGCGCAACGCTCATTTGTGTCGTCGCCTGCGCCGCAACGTCCACCGAAGGTCATAGGCCAAATGCCGCCATCCAATTCTGGGATGGCGACCATCATGGTCGCTTCCACCGGCAAAAGGCCACGGGCATTGCCAGACCATTGCTTCATGGTTTGGAATTCAAGTGGATGCGCGGCGATATAGGGGACATCCAGCTTCCCCAACGCTGCTTCCGCCGCGCGCGCATCATTGTAGGCAGGGCCACCAACCAGCGAAAAGCCTGTCAGCGAGACAAAGGCGTCAATCGCCGGCGCGCCATTCTTGGTAAAAAAGGCATCAATGGCAGGGCGGCCATCTAAACCAGCAGCGAAGGCAGGAATCACATTCAGGCCGCGTGCTTCCAGTGCTTCGATGATGCCATCATAGTGTTTGGCGTTGCCTGCCAGTACATAAGACCGCAGCAGCAACAGGCCGACTGTCCCGTTTGTGCCATTGCGCGGCAGGGCGGCCAGATTTTCACCAATCCGGCCCTTCATGCGCGGATGATAAAGCCCGGTTTCCGGATATTCTACCGGTGCCGCGACCATAAGTCTCTGCTTGCATTTGGCATAACGCTGCACCAGCAGCGCAACCATATTCGCAAGATTGTCAGCCGATCCCGCAAGCCAGTATTGCAGCGTCAAGAAATAGGCACGCAGATCCTGCGCGGTGCCGGGAATGAAGCGCAGAAGCTTCGGCAATTCGCGCAGCATCTTCATCTGGCCCTTGCCGCTGGCGCCGCTGCCTTCCTTCTTGCCACGCAGCCGCTTCAGGAGGCCCATCAACCCCTTGGCTTCGGCGGCCATATCAAGCCGACCCATCCGCGTCATGCGCGTGATTTCAGGCGCCGAAAGGCAGCACACCAGCGCATCACAATCCAGGCGCCGTGCTGCGATGGCATCCTGCACCAGCTTGAAGTGATCCTCCAGAAACAACATGCCGGTGATGATGATGTCAGCGCGCGCAATATCCGAATGGCAAGCTGCTAGCGCCGCTTTATCACCTGCGAATTCATCTGCCGCGTGCAGGGTCAGTTCAAGACACGGAATTTGCTTGCGCAAAATATCGCACGCCTTATCCACCGCGCCACCGAAATGGCTATCCATCGTCACAATGACGATGCGGGGTGCCGCTGCCTCAGCGGGAGAAATGGGCTTTGGCATCGTAAAGCGTTTCAATGGTGATCAAGGCAATACCGCGTTCTTCGGCAAAGCGTTCGGTGTTCCGGCGTGCCTTACCACGCACGAAAAATGGAATCTTGCGCAATTCCGTCTCGGCCTCGTGAGCCCAGCTTGCCGGGCTAGCGATTATCGGCGCGACAGGTGCTTCCGACGGCGGCGCATGCCCCAGATGAGACGGCGCCACGCCGTCGCGGAATTCGAAATCTTCACGGAACATACCAAGCAGATGTTCCTCAAGCCCCATCATCAGCGGATGCACCCAGGTATCGAAGATGACATTGGCACCTTCAAAGCCCATTTGCGGCGCAAAGCGCGCGGGGAAATCCTGCACATGCACTGGCGCGGAAATCACGGCACAGGGAACGCCAAGCTTCTTCGCGATATGGCGTTCCATCTGCGTACCCAGCACCAATTCAGGCTGTAGCGCCGCGATGCGTTCTTCAACTTCCAAATAATCCTCGGAAATAAGCGCCTCAACGCCATACTTCTCGGCGGCGGCGCGAATCTCGCGGCCAAATTCGCGGCTATAAGTACCAAGCCCCACCACCGCAAAGCCCAATTCTTCCTGCGCGATGCGTGCGGCGGCAACGGCGTGAGTAGCGTCACCAAAAATGAAAACGCGCTTGCCGGTCAGGTAATTCGAGTCGACCGAACGCGCATACCAAGGCAGGCGCAGCGCATCCCCGCCACCCGTTACAGGCGCCGGCAGGCCCGCAAGCTCCGCGACCTCATTCATGAAATCGCGCGTCGCACCAACCCCAATGGGGACGGTGCGCGTGAAGGGCTGGCCCAAATGGCGTTGCAGAAAGCTTGCCGTGACCTGCGCAATTTCTGGATAGAGCACAACATTGAAATCCGCGTCCCGTAGGCGCGTCAGATCCGTGGGCGTTGCACCCATGGGCGCGGTGACCATAACTTCAACGCCCATGCTGGTGAGCAGCTTGGTGATTTCGGCGACATCATCGCGATGGCGGAAGCCAAGCGCCGTCGGGCCCAGAATATTGCAGCGCGGCCTGCGTGCCGGATCACGTGGCGTGCGGGCTTGCGCCGGCCCGGCAAAGGCGCGCACTAGGCGATAAAGCGTCTCTGCCGCGCCCCAGTTTTCCTTGCGCTGATAGGCAG
This sequence comes from Roseomonas sp., assembly GCA_051007055.1. Taxonomy (GTDB): domain Bacteria; phylum Pseudomonadota; class Alphaproteobacteria; order Acetobacterales; family Acetobacteraceae; genus Neoroseomonas. Next base: position 146,282 of record JBPCSO010000087.1, on the reverse strand, counting down.
GCAATTCAAGCGGCACCACCGGTACAGGCAGGCCGAGCGTCTTAGCTAACCCACCAGGATCATCCTGGATCAGCTCTGCCGTGCAGGAAGCGCCAACCAGCATGGCTTCCGGCGCAAAACGTGCGAAGGCATCACGCGCCGCTTCCATGAAAAGTTCGGCAGTATCGCCACCCAAATCGCGCGCCTGGAAAGTTGTCCATGTCACGGGCGGGCGCTTTTCCCGCCTCTCGATCATGGTGAAAAGCAGGTCTGCATAGGTATCGCCTTGCGGCGCGTGCAGCACATAATGCACGCCCTGCATGGCGGTTGCGATACGCATCGCCCCCACATGCGGCGGCCCTTCATAGGTCCAGACAGCAAGCTGCATAGCTACACCATCAGCTTTTCGCGCCGGACCAAAGGCCGCGCGAAAAGTCCTGCAAGGTCACCTGCTTGATCGTATCCCTGAATGGGTGAGAAAACGAGTTCAATGGACCATTTGGTGGTCAAGCCTTCAGATTCCAAAGGATTGGCAAGACCAAGACCGCACACAGTCATATCTGGCCGCGCTTCCCGGCAGCGGTCCAATTGGCGGTCCACATGTTGGCCTTCTACCAGCTTTGCACCCGCGGGCAGCAGCGCCAATTCATGCGCCAGGTGTTGCCGATGCAGATAAGGTGTGCCGATTTCAATGGGCTGCATGCCCAATTCGCGCGACAGAAAACGCGCCAAAGGCACTTCAAGCTGCGAATCGGGGAAGAAGAAAATGCTTTTCCCATCAAGCGTTGCGCGATGATTAAAAAGCGCTGCACGGGCGCGTTCACGGCCCGGCGTGGTCGCTTGCGCAAAGCGTTCTTCAGTTACGCCCCAAACATCAGCCGCGGCACGCAACCAAGCGGTGGTACCTTCCTCCCCCAAGGGGAAGGGGGCCGGAATATGCCGCGCCCCACGGGCTTCCAAGGCGCGCGCTGTGCCGGCCAGGAAAGGTTGCGCGAGCAGGAAACGCGTGCCCTCACCAACCGCAGGCAATTCGGATGCACGGCGCGATGGCAGGAAGCGCACTGGCCCCACGCCAAGAGCTGCAAAAAGCCGGATGAACTGGTCTTCCACTACCTCCGCCAACGCGCCCACCACAAGCAGGGAACGCGCGCTGCCTGGTTCCGCCGGCATTTCCGGCACCAAAGCCGCAAGGCAAGCATCCTCACCTTCGGTGAAGGTAGTCTCGATACCGCTGCCCGAGTAACTCAGCACGCGCACGCTTGGTGAGAAACGCTTCGAAAGCCGTTGCGCAGCGCGGGAAAGATCAAGCTTGATCACTTCCGATGGGCAAGACCCGACCAGGAACAACATGCGGATATCAGGCCGGCGCTGTATCAAGCGCGTTACCACGCGGTCCAATTCTTCATTCGCATCAGCCAGCCCGGCCAAGTCGCGCTCTTCAATGATCGCCGTTGCGAATCGTGGCTCAGCGAAAATCATGACGCCGGCAGCGGATTGCAGCAGATGCGCACAAGTACGGCTACCAACCACCAGGAAAAACGCATCCTGGATTTTACGGTGCAACCAGATAATGCCGGTAAGGCCGCAGAAAACTTCGCGCTGACCACGCTCACGCAGTATGGGTGCGTCGGCGCAGCCGGCGGCCTTGGCCGCAATGCCCTGGGGCTCCTGAGATGCGCCGTTGAGGCTCATGTCATTTGGCCTGCGCCACCGCCGCGCCAGCTTGTTTCCTCACGCCGCGCGGCGCGCAGCTTCAGCAGAAATTGGGCCGCATTGACGACATAGGCAGCGTAGGCAGCCAGCGCGAGCATCATCTGCCCGCGGCCATCACCAATACCAAGGAGGAGTACCAGCAGATATGCTGTGTGCAGCGCCAGCACCAACATGCTGAAGACATCTTCCCAAAAGAAGGCCGGCGCAAACAACCAACGCCCGAACACCACTTTTTCCCAGATGCAACCCGTCACCATGATCAGGTACAGGATGGACGTTTTCGCGATGATCGAAGCAGTTGCGGCAACGTAACCTTCGCCGGTGGCCAGATAGCTCAGCACCAGACCAAGGCTCACCAAAAAGACTAGGAACTGGACCGGCGCCAGGACGCCCTGCACCAAGGTCCAGGGGGTTGAATCACGCCGCCGACGCTCATCCGGGGTGTAAAGGGGGGGTGCCGCTCCCCGCCTGATGCCGGCCTGCCGCTTGCTGGCGCGGCCGGTGGTGGCGTTCCAGGGGCTGGCATCCAAAGCCTTGAAAATGCCGGCAAAGCGATCGGCTGTCATCATTTCTTGACACCCCCAGAGGTTGAAGCGAATCGGGCACCCAGGCTTGGGGCGGCGCCAGCCAAGAGCATCATCTGGCCCCGTTTGGCCAGTTTTCCTTGGTTTTCGATGACGCACAGGGTCATGTGGACCCCCTTCCCAGTCTTCTATTCCAGTGAGGCTACCGGGCTTGCGGGGCGAGTGTCAAGAAAGATTGACGTATTTTCCAATTGACAGTAACGCCCCCGCAGGACGAAGCTACCGGATCAAAGGGGGCCATCATGAAGCCGAGCACCGATGAGGAGCGACAGTCCCAAGGGGATTATGTGGAAGCCAATCATGCTTTCACGCTATACTCCCGAGAGGTCATGGCAGACGCGGACCCCGATCACAGGGATGGGCCCGCCGCGGTGGAACGGCGCCCCTCACAACGGGACAGCGCCCATCCACTTCAGCGGGTGATCGAAACCGAGGTGATACCTCGGCTCGTGCTGGCTCAGCGTGTCCTGAACAACCCGTCCCATGAAATATCCGAACCCCACCCCGCAGCCCCTACGCAGGAAGATGTTGAAGCCTTCGCAGCTTTGGCACGGCTGAGTAACACTGATAACGCCATCACCTTCATTGATGCCTTTTGTGCGCGCGGCCTATCGCTTGCTGATGTTTATCTTGGCCTGCTTGCGCCGGCGGCGCGGCTTCTCGGCGCCTGCTGGGAAGATGATATGTGCGACTTCACGGAAGTCACAATCGGGCTACGCTGCCTGCATGCGGTCTGTCATGCGCTGGAACCGCGCTTCGCCCCGCTTGTCCCTTCCGACAGATCGGGCCGGCGTATACTGCTGGCACCCGCACCTGGGGAACAGCACGGTTTTGGGCTGACCATGGTCGACCAGTTCTTCCGCCGCGCTGGCTGGGAGACCTGGGTAGATGGCGGGGCGGATAGCGAAGCCCTGCTTGCCATGGTGGCCGAAAAGCATTTCAGCCTGATTGGCTTTTCCATTGGTGGTGAGACACATATCGAAGCATTGGCCAACCTGATTCGTGATATCCGCCGCGCATCGCGCAATGTCAATCTGGGCATTCTTGTGGGTGGCCCACTGCTATTGCAGGAACCGCTGCTGGTGAAGCGGCTGGGCGCGGATGCCACGGCCCGGGATGCGGACGAAGCCATTTTGCAGGCCGAAGCATTATTGGCCTTACAAGGACGAGGGAATGAGGGATTGCCGAGCTAAAGGTCCCCGGCAATGCGACAAAAAACGTCGTCTCCCCTTGATTTCTTTGCGCGCCACAAAGAAAAGGCGCCGTTCGTTTCAGAAGGTCCCCAATTTCCGTGAAGACGTTCCTCGCCCCCCGTAAATCCTTGGGAGATTTGGATGCTGACGCTGCGGCCTCATTGGTCTCGGCAGCAGCGGATATGGCTTTGGTTGTGGATGAACAGGGCGTCATTCGCGATATCGCCTTCAGTAATCAGGAATTATCCAAGGCATTGGGCGGGCATCAGGCTTGGCTCGGTCGCCCCTGGGCAGAAACCGTCACCACGGAAAGTCGACCAAAGGTGGAAGCGCTGTTGAGTGGTGCCCCCAGTGAATCGAAATGGCGCAACATCAATCAGGTGGCCGAAGGCGGGGAAGCCGTGCCGCTGCTTTTTGCTGCCGTCCCCTTGCAGCGCGGGAATCGGCGCGTTGTCTTTGGCCGCGACCTTAGCGCGCAATCGCGCCTCCAACAAAGATTGCTGGAAACCCAGCAATCCATGGAACGCGATTATGCCAAGCTTAGGCAGGCGGAAACGCGCTATCGCCTGCTGTTTCAGCTTTCTGCCGATGCAACCTTGATTGTTGATGGCGCGACGGGGCGCGTGACGGAAGCAAACCCCGCTGCTGAGCAACTTTTTGGCCGACATTCCCGCCGCGTGATCGGGCGCCCCTTGATGGATGCCTTCAGCACGGAAAGCCGCCAGGCGGTGCAATCCCTGCTGGCTTCCGTCCGCATTGCGGGGCGCGGCGATGAAGTGGGCGCGCAGCTTGCCGATTCGGGACGCGAAGTGACCATTGCCGCCACAAGTTTCCGGCAGGATGGCGCTTCGGTTCTGCTGGTGCGGCTTTCCTTGCCGGCCGGCGATCAGCCAGCCGGGCTTTCAACCGCCAAGGCGCAGATGCTGAAAGTGGCAGAAAACCTGCCCGATGCCTTTGTGATCACGGATCAGAACGGCTTGGTGATTTCCGCCAATGGCGCCTTTCTGGACCTGGCTGAGCTTGGTTCGGAAGAACAGGTGCGCGGGGAATCGCTGGAACGCTGGCTAGGCGGTCAGGGCATCGAAATTGAAGTCCTGCTCTCCAACCTTCGTAATCGCGGTACGGTCAGGCTTTATAACACCACGCTGCGCGGCGCGATGGGGGCGCGGGTTGAGGTGGAAGTCTCCGCCGTTACCGTGACGCATGGCGGGCAAGAGGTTTTCGGCTTTTCGATTCGCGATATTGGCGCACGCGTTGCCGAACCACGGCAGACAGGCGCGCATGCCACGCGTTCTGTTGAACAGCTTACGGAATTGATCGGGCGCGTACCACTCAAAGATTTGGTGCGTGATGCGACAGATGCGATTGAACGCCTATGCATCGAAGCCGCCTTGCAGCTTTCCGGCGATAATCGCGCTTCGGCGGCGGAAATGCTCGGGCTTAGTCGGCAGAGCCTTTACGTCAAGTTGCATCGCTACGGGCTTGGTGATCTCGGCGCCGATAGCGCCGAGCAAGGGTAAGGTAACGCGATGGCGGCCCCCGTTGCATCAGCGGCGCCCGCCCCTGCCCTGCGGTTGAAGCCTGCTGCAGTTCTGGAGTTGTTGAAGCCAATCACTTGGTTTCCGCCCATGTGGGCCTTTGGCTGTGGCGTTGCTTCGGCCCATGGTGGATTTGCCGAGCATTGGCCTTTGGCATTGCTTGGCGTGGTGCTGGCCGGGCCTTTGGTTTGCGCCATGAGTCAGGCGGCGAATGATTGGTATGACCGCCATGTTGATGCCATCAATGAACCGCATCGGCCCATCCCCTCAGGGCGCATTCCCGGGCGCTGGGGTTTGTATATTGCGCTGTTTTGGACAGCACTTTCTCTATTGGCGGCGCTGCCGCTTGGCGCTTGGGGTTTTGGTGCGACCATCATCGCCATTGCGCTCGCCTGGGCTTATAGCGCGCCGCCATTTCGGCTGAAGGCGAATGGCTGGTGGGGCAATCTGGCCTGTGGTTTGGCCTATGAAACGCTGCCTTGGATTACAGCGGCAGCGATCATGTCTGGCGGTACGCCGGATTGGCGTGTGCTGCTTATCGCGCTGCTTTATGGCCTTGGCGCGCATGGCATCATGACGCTGAATGACTTCAAGGCGATTGATGGTGATAGCCGCATGGGCGTTTTTTCCCTTCCCGTGCAATTGGGTGCAGAACGTGCCGGCTTGGTCGCCTGCATTTTCATGGCGGTACCGCAGGTTTTTGTGGTGGCACTCCTCGCTGCCTGGGATGCGCCTTGGCATGCCGCAGCGGTCGCGCTTTCGCTGCTGATCCAGCTCGGCCTGATGCGGCGCATGTTACGGGACCCGCGCACCTTGGCGCCTTGGTATAACGGCACGGGCGTTCTGCTTTACGTGATTGGAATGCTGATCAGCGCCTTCGCCCTGGCCACCTTGACAGGAGGTTTAGCATGACCCCCGCCCCACTTGGCTGGCTTGGCATTATCCGTCTGGGATTGGTGCAAACCGCACTCGGTGCGATTGTGGTGCTGACAACCTCCGCGCTCAACCGCGTGATGGTAGTGGAACTTGCCTTGCCCGCGACTCTGCCGGGGCTGTTGGTTGGGCTGCATTACGCGTTGCAAATGCTGCGCCCGCGCATGGGGTATGGGTCTGATATGGGCGGGCGGCGCACGCCTTGGATCATTGGCGGTATGGCAGTGTTGGCCTTAGGTGGTGTTTTGGCGGCGGCAGGCACCGCACTGATGGCGGAAGCCCTTTGGGCTGGCATTGCGCTTGCTGTATTGGCGTTTTTGCTGATTGGCGCTGGTGTTGGCGCGGCCGGCACATCGCTGCTTGTGCTGCTCGCTTCGCGCACCGCGCCCGCGCGACGCGCGGCGGCCGCATCACTGGTTTGGATCATGATGATCGCGGGCTTTGTGGTCACCACCGCCATTGCCGGGCGGCTGCTTGATCCCTATTCGCCCATGCGCCTTGTTGCTGTTGCGGCCGGCGTTTCCGCCATTGCCTTCACGCTAGCGATTCTCGCGGTTTGGGGCATGGAAGGCCCGCGCGCCGCACGCCCGGAAGCAAGCGATGCCGCGAAGCCGCCCTTTCGCCAGGCACTCCGAGAGGTTTGGGCGGAACCGGAAGCACGGCGCTTCACCATTTTCATCTTCGTTTCCATGCTCGCCTATAGCGCGCAGGATCTGATCCTGGAGCCTTTCGCCGGCGCGGTTTTCAGCCGGACCTTGGGCGAAACCACGCGTATTTCATCGCTGCAACATGCAGGCGTTTTGGTTGGCATGATTGCCATTGCGCTGATTGGTAGCCTGCGCGGCGGGCGTTGGGCGGGTACGCTCCGCTTCTGGACCATCGCGGGGTGTCTTGCCACGGCAGTGATGATGCTCGCCCTTTCGGTGGCTGGGCAATTCGGCGCGGCCTGGCCGCTCAAGACCAGCTTCTTCGCGCTTGGTGTTGCGAATGGTGTTTTCGCTGCAGCTGCAATTGCTTCCATGATGCAAATGGTCGCGCGCGGGCATGAATCGCGCGAAGGCACGCGCATGGGGCTTTGGGGCGCGGCGCAGGCGGTGGCTTTCGGGCTTGGCGGGCTTTCAGGTGCGGCGGCGGTGGATGTGGCGCGGATCGCACTCGGTCAAGCCGAAGCAGCTTATGCGGCAGTCTTCATCATTGATGCGGCCCTGTTCATTGCAGCGGCGATGCTGGCCGTGCGCATCAGTCGTCCACAAATCAGCAAGACCGGTGGCTTCGGCCCAATGATGCCGGCAAGGTAGAGGGGAATGGCCATGCAAACATATGATGTCATCGTGGTGGGCGGCGGGCCATCAGGCGCGACCGCTGCTGATGATCTGGCACGCCGCGGGCGTAGTGTTTTGCTATTGGATCGCGCTGGGCGCATCAAACCTTGTGGTGGCGCCATTCCGCCACGCCTCATTCGTGATTTCGCCATTCCGGATGATCTGCTGGTGGCGAAGATCAATTCCGCCCGCATGGTCGCCCCCAGCGCCAAGGCTGTGGATATGCCGATTGATGGCGGCTTTGTTGGCATGGTGGACCGCGCGGATTTTGATGAATGGTTGCGTGAACGTGCCGCGCATGCAGGCGCAGAACGCCACACCGGCACTTATGATCGCATCACGCGCGATTCTGATGGCACCGCCATTGTCCATTGGGAAGCGAAAGATGGCACGCCAGCTTCGGCGCGTGCGCGTCTTGTGATTGGCGCGGATGGCGCACGGTCTCAGGTGGCGAAGCAGGAAGTACCCGGCGGCGATAAGGTGCGCTGCGTTTTCGCCTATCATGAGATTGTGCGCTCTCCGCCCGATGGCGGGTCTGCGGATTTCGATGCCAAGCGCTGCGATGTCTATTACCAGGGCAAGCTTTCGCCCGATTTCTACGCCTGGATCTTCCCGCATGGCGACACGACCAGCATTGGCACGGGTTCCATGCAAAAGGGCTTTTCACTGCGTGGTTCGGTTGCTGAACTCCGCCGCGATATTGGCCTGACGAATGCCGAGACGATCAGGCGCGAAGGCGCGCCCATTCCCCTGAAGCCTCTCAAGCGCTGGGATAATGGCCGCGATGTGATCCTGGCCGGGGACGCCGCCGGCGTGGTTGCACCCGCTTCCGGTGAGGGGATCTATTACGCCATGTATGGCGGTAGGCTTGCTGCTGATGCCGCTGAGGAATGCCTGAAGACTGGCGATGAACGGGCCTTGGCTGATGCCCGCAAGCGCTTCATGAAGGCGCATGGCCGGGTCTTCTGGGTGCTCGGCATCATGCAGTATTTCTGGTATTCATCCGACAAAAGGCGGGAAAAGTTCGTCTCAATCTGCGCCGATAAGGATGTGCAGCGCCTTACCTGGGAATCCTACATGAACAAGGAATTGGTCCGGCGCGATCCCCTTGCGCATGTACGGATTTTCTTCAAGGATTTGGCGCATCTCTTTGGCCTCGCAAGGGCCTGAACAACAAGTAAGGTTTTTGAGGAATGGCGTCTCAGCCCATGCGCATTGGCACGCGCGGCTCCCCGCTTGCGCTTTGGCAGGCGCGGCATTTCGCGTCCGTCGCCTGTGCGGCCATCCCGGCATTAGCCGAAAATGGCGCGCTGGAAGAACACATCATCGCGACATCCGGCGACAAGGTGCAGGATAAGCGCCTGGCCGATATTGGCGGCAAAGGGCTTTTCGCCAAGGAAATTCATGAGGCACTGGCCGACCGCCGCATTGATGTTGCTGTGCATAGCCTCAAGGATCTGGAAACCGAATTGCCTCCAGGCATTGTGCTGGCCGCCGTACTGGAACGCGAAGACCCGCGCGATGCGCTGATTCTGGGTGCCGAATGCGGTGCGGGCACGGCGGATGATCCGCTTTCTGCCTTGCCACAAGGCGCCTTGGTCGGCACGGCTTCCGTGCGTCGGCAAGCGCAATTGCTGCATCGCCGGCCTGATCTCCGCGTGGATATCATTCGCGGTAATGTTCAAACGCGGCTCGGGCGCGTGGCAGCCGGGGATTTCACCTGTTCCCTGCTGGCACTGGCGGGTTTGAAGCGGCTTGGCATGGCGGAACGCGCGCAAGTGGTACTGGAACCGGAAGCCATGCTGCCAGCCGCCTGCCAGGGGATTGTCGGTATCACCGCCCGCGCGGATGATGCAGAAACCCTTGCGCTACTTGCGCGCATTGAACACACGCCGAGCCGCGCAGTCGCGGATGCGGAACGCGCTTTGCTCGGCGCACTGGATGGGTCCTGCCGCACGCCAATTGGCGCGCATGCCACGCTTTTGTCCGATGGGCGGCTGCGCCTGCATGGGCTTGTCGCCCGCGCTGATGGCAGTTTCCTGAGACGCAATATGGACGAAGCCGCGGCCAAGGATGGCCCTCAGCTTGGGCGGGATCTCGCCGCCGCGCTAAAGCGCGAAAGCCCTGCGGATATCTTTGGCTGACGCCGCAAGGCTTGAGCATGCTTCCTGAAATCCCCGCGCCCGGTCAGGCCGCGACAATTCGGCCCGGCTTGCGCTGGCTGCGCTTTCCCCTGCCCTTTCCGCCAAGCCATGTGAATGTCTGGCTGTTGGAAGATGGGCCGGGCTGGCTGGCCATTGATTGTTCCATCGCGAATGATGCCTCCCGCGATTTATGGCGCGAAGCACTGGCGGGCGATGCCTTTGCCGGGCGCCCCTTACAGCGCCTGCTGGTCACGCATTTCCACCCAGACCATGCCGGGCTGATGGGCTGGCTTGCCGAAGCCCATGGGCTTTGCCCACTCATGACCAAGATTGAGTGGCTGCAAGCACGCGCATTATTCTTCGACACCGGCACTGAGATGGTGGAACATCAGGCGCGCTTTGCTGAAACTGCCGGCGCGCCGGCTGAATATGCGGATTTCGTCCGCGCCCGTGGGCCGCTTTATGTGAAATCTGTCGCACCTCTGCCGCGCGTTTTCGAAGCTATCGCTGATGCGCAAACGCTCAACATTGGCGGGCAACGCTGGCAGGTAATCACGGGACAAGGCCACGCGCCGGATATGGCCTGCCTGTTCAATGCGGAAGACCGCGTGCTGATCGCGGCTGACCAGATCCTGCCACGCATTTCGCCCTATATCGGCCTGCATGCCGGCGAACCCAATGCTGATCCGCTGGGCTCCTTTCTGGCGTCCTTGCAGCGCTTCCGTGCCCTGCCGGAAGATGTGCTGGTCCTGCCTTCGCATGGGGAGCCATTTTACGGCCTACATGCGCGGCTGGATTGGTTGGCGGCGCATCACGCGGAACGGCTTTCACAGCTGATGGACGCCATGGCAGATAGCAGCGCGCATGATCTGCTGCCGGTGCTATTCCGCCGCCCGCTCGATTTACGTAATCTTGGCTTTGGGCTTGGCGAGACCTTGGCCCATTTGCGCCGCTTGCAGGTGATGGGCGAAGCTATGGCGGAGCCGGACACCGCCGGCGTGATGCGCTGGCGCCGCGCGTGAGGAGGATTGAATGACCCCAGATGAGACGATTGCAGCCATTCGCGCCGATGCGCGCTTTGCCGCTGCTTCCGCCAAACTTGCCGCTGATCATGCACGCATGGTGGAAGATTGCATCACCCTCACGCAAATCCCCGCACCACCCTTCGCTGAAGAAGAGCGCGCGAGCGCCTACCTTGCCATGCTCAGCGCCCATGGGCTGGAAGAAGTGGAGCAGGATGAGATTGGCAATGTGATGGGGCTGCGCCGCGGTTTCGGCAATGGTGATATCTTGGTGGTTGCAGCGCATCTGGACACGGTATTTCCCGCAGGTACGGATGTGCGTGTGCGACGCGAGGGCACCAAGCTTTTCGCCCCTGGCGTGAGTGATGATACCTGGTCGCTCGCGGTTAATCTCGGTTTTTTGCGCGCGCTGGATGCAGCCGGCATCCGCACACGGCATGATATTTTGTTTGTGGGCGATGTCGGGGAAGAAGGCCTTGGCGATTTGCGCGGCATTCGTCATCTTTTCACCAAGGGGCGACATCGCGCGCGCATTCGCGGCTTTCTCACGGTGGATAGTCCGCAGGTGGAAGGCATTGTCAGCGGAGGCGTCGGTTCCAAGCGTTATCGCGTGACGTTTCAGGGGCCGGGCGGGCATTCCTATGCCGCTTTCGGGCTGGTGAACCCGATGTATGCCATGGCGGAAGCCACCCGTGGCCTTGCTGCTGTGAAGGTGCCCGATAGCCCGCCCACCACGCATTGCGTGAGCGTTGTCTCTGGCGGCACCTCCATCAATGCCATTGCCAATCGTGTGATGATTGAAGTTGATTTGCGTTCTGCCTCGGCCACCGAACTTGCCAAGCTGGATCGGGCCTTTCTGGACATTGTGGATCTGGCAGTCGCGACCGAAAACGCCACGCGTTCCACCGCCAATGGCGCGATCAGCGCCGATATCCAGCCTGTGGGCGATCGTCCGGCAGGGGAAACGCCCGCTGGTCAACCGATCCGCGCCTTGGCGGCGGCAGCAGTTTCAGCGGAAGGCTATCGGCCTAGCTTTGAATGGTCTTCGACGGATGCGAATATTCCGATGTCTCTTGGCATTCCGGCATTGAAGATTGGCGCGGGTGGGCGCGGCGGGCGGGCGCATTCGCTCGATGAATGGTTGGATGTGGAACCAACCGAAGCTTTGCGCGGCATGCGTTCCAGCTTGGCAGCCATCCTTGCCATCGCCGGCATGGAAGGCATTGGATGATCAAAGCGCGCCGCCATTCGTGATGGCTGCGCTGCGCTAGAGCAAGAGCGAAAACCACCCCGGCATCCTATCTAACGCGGCATGGAAACGCCGCTCAACATCGCCTTCCGCGATACCCCATCCTCCCCCGCGCTTGAAGAGCGTATTCGCCAAGAAGCCGCGCATCTGGCGCGTCGCGCACCGCGCATAACGCGCTGCGATGTGGTGCTGGATGCGCCGCATCGGCACCACCATCAAGGCATGCTTTGGCGTGTCCATATCCGCATGAGCCTACCGGGGGGCGAGGTGGTGGTCACGCATGAAAGCCCACGCGATCACGCGCATGAAAGCGCGGAGGTGGCGCTGCGCGATGCTTTCCGCGCGGCGGAACGGCAAGTGGCAAAGCATCGCGAACATCAGGGGGGTGATGTGAAAAACCATATCCAGCCCCCTTCAGGTCGTATCACGCAATTACTGCCCAAGGCTGATCATGGCTTCATCACGCTGGATGATGGACAAGAAATTTACTTTCATCGCCATAGCGTCGCGGGCAACGGCTTCGATACGCTTTGCATAGGGGATGCCGTAACGCTGATATTGAGTGAGGGTGATGAGGGCCCACAAGCCAGCCTGGTACGCCCCAGTCATCACGCTGCTGGGGCCTAGGCCGTGCCCGGCCAAATCACTGCCGCCGAAATCCGCACCATTCTGGGCCCGGTGGATGATGTGCTTCTGGTTGCAATCACCCGCACCGGGGCAACAGCGGCGGACGTAATGGAAGCCTTCACGCGGCTTGAAGGCGAAGAAGCAAGACGTAGCGCCAATGACACGGTGCGCGCCGTGATGGCCCTATTACTGGCAGCCGAACTTCCTAGCGGTGATCGGGAATAGGTCCCCCGCCTGGACGACCGCCCTCTGCTCGTGATGATGGTTCCCATGGCGCGGAGTCGCGCCGGAACGAGGGGATAGAAATCATGGCGGGTCATGGGCACGGTGCGGATCATGGCGGGGAAGGTCATAAGGGCGTTGCTTTGCTGATTGCAGTGTTGGCGTTATTTCTCGCGCTGGCGGAAACCGGGGCGAAAAGCGCGCAGACCGAAGCCTTGGCCAAGAATGTGGAAGCCGCCAATCTCTGGGCATTCTTCCAGGCGCGGACCATTCGCCAGACCAATGTGCGCACGGCTGCTGAACAGGTAACGCTTGATCTGGCTGCGGCGCCAGAGGCGCAGCGTGCCGCCATGCAGCGCCAGATCGAAGCCTGGCGCGGGGCGGCAACCCGTTGGGAGAGTGAGCCCGAAACCGGCGAGGGGCGGCGCGAATTGATGGCGCGCGCCAAGGAAGCTGAGACGAAGCGTGATACGGCCAGCGCTGCCTATCACAATTATGAAATCGGCTCGGCGGCCTTTCAGGTGGCGATTGTTTTGGCTTCAGCCTCCATCATCACCGGCGTTGGCTTACTGGCTTTCGTGGCTGGTGGCCTTGGCGTTATTGGCATAATCCTCAGCGGCTTTGCCTTCTGGGCCCCCCACGCCCTTCACCTATTCTGATCCTAAGTTTGGCGGGGTCCGGGGTAACACTGTTACCCCGGCTGGGTGGGGGGCAGAGCCCCCCCTTAAATTTTTGTCTGGTCGCATTTTCCGAGTCGCCAGGCGTACCGCTTGGCTTGAAAATGCTCCCGGCAGAGCCCCCCCTGTTTTCAGACTTCACAAGCGCCCCGCGCCGGGCCATCAGTTTCTTATCATGACCTCAGCCGCCCCCCTTCTCCCCCCCGAACGCGCTGCCCAGCTTGCCGCCGAATACGGCCTGAAGCCCGATGAGTATGAACGGGTCTTGGCCATCCTTGGCCGCGCGCCGCGGATTGCCGAGCTTGGCCTGTTCAGCGTGATGTGGTCGGAGCATTGCTCCTATAAATCATCGCGCGTGTGGCTGAAGGAATTACCAACCAAGGCGCCTTGGGTGATCCAAGGGCCCGGCGAGAATGCCGGCGTGATTGATATCGGCGAGGGCCTGGCCGCGGTTTTCAAAATGGAAAGCCACAACCACCCATCTTACATCGAACCCTATAATGGCGCGGCAACGGGTGTTGGCGGCATTTTGCGTGATGTCTTCACCATGGGCGCGCGGCCAATTGCCAATTTGAATGCGCTCCGTTTCGGCGCGCCAGATGCGCCGCGCATGAAGCGTATTATTGATGGTGTGGTGCGCGGCATTGGCGGCTATGGCAATTGCGTGGGTGTGCCGACCGTGGGCGGAGAGGTGAATTTCCACCCGCGCTATAATGGCAACCCCTTGGTGAATGCCATGACGGTCGGCATTGCGCGCGCTGACCGCATTTTCACGGCCAAGGCCACGGGTATTGGCAATCCTGTGGTTTATGTCGGGTCGAAGACCGGCCGCGACGGCATCCATGGCGCCACCATGGCGAGTGCGGAATTCAGCGCCGATTCGGAGGAAAAGCGCCCGACCGTGCAAATCGGCGACCCTTTCGCCGAAAAGCTGCTGATCGAAGCCTGCATGGAATTGATGGCAACGGATGCCATTGTCGCCATTCAGGATATGGGCGCGGCGGGGCTGACCAGTTCCAGCGTTGAGATGGCCGGCAAGGGCGGCATGGGCATTGAACTTGAAATGGAAGCCGTGCCGCAGCGCGAAGAAGGCATGTCGGCCTATGAGATGATGCTCTCGGAAAGCCAGGAACGCATGCTGATGATCCTGAAGCCGGGCCGCGAGGCGGAGGCCGAGGCGATTTTCCGCAAATGGGAATTGGATTTCGCGGTGATCGGCAAGCTCACTGATACGGGCCGCATCGTGATCCGCCATAAGGGCGTGCTGGAGGCGGATATTCCGCTGGCGCCGCTGGAATCCGAAGCGCCGCTCTATCGCCGCCCCATAGCGGAAACGCCAAAGCAGCCGGTACTGGTGGCTTCCGCCATTCCTGATCCGGTCGGGATTGCGCAGGCCTTGATGACGCTTATTGCCTGCCCTGATCTTTGCTCCCGCCGCTGGATTTGGGACCAATATGACAGCCTGGTGAATGGCCAAACCGTACAGCGCCCGGGCGGCGCGGATGCGGCGGTGGTCAGAATTGAAGATCATGACCGGGCGCTGGCCATGACCACGGATTGCACGCCGCGCTATTGCCTGGCGGACCCGGAAGAAGGCGGCAAGCAGGCCGTGGCGGAAGCCTGGCGGAACATCACCGCCGTGGGCGCGCTGCCTTTGGCGATCACCGACAATATGAATTTCGGCAATCCGGAAAAGCCCGAAATCATGGGGCAATTTGCCTATGCTGTGCGGGGCATGGCGGCGGCGTGTATCGCGCTGGATTTCCCAGTCGTCTCGGGCAATGTGTCGCTTTACAATGAAACCGAAGGCCGCGCGATTTTGCCGACACCGGCGATTGGCGGCGTTGGCGTGTTGGAAAAAGCCGCGCAAGCGGTGGGGCTGGCCATGCCGGCCAAGGGTGATCTGGTGCTGATTGGCGAAACCCAGGGCTGGCTTGGGCAATCGCTGTGGCTGCGTGAAGTCGCAGGCCGGGAAGAGGGCGCGCCGCCGCCGGTTGATCTGGTGGCAGAACGCCACAACGGCGATTTTGTGCGCGCGCGCATCCTGGCGGGCGAGGTTCTGGCGAGCCATGATTGCGCCGATGGCGGGCTACTTGTCGCTTTGGCGGAAATGGCGATGGGCAGCGGCATCGGGGCCAAGCTGGCCCCAGTGCCTGATGGTATCCCCACCCATGGCTTCTGGTTCGGCGAAGATCAGGGCCGCTATATACTGGCCGTAGCCGATGGCGCGGTGCTGGTTGCCAAGGCGAGCGCGGCAGGCGTCCCGGCCAGGCTTATCGGCACAGCCGGCGGGGGGGACTTGGTTCTGCCCGATGGCACCGCCATATCGGTTCCTGAGCTGGCGGCGGCCCATGAGGCAACGCTGCCCGCACTGATGGGGGAGAATTAGCAGCCATGGGCATGCAAGCCGCGGAAATTGAAGCGCTCATCAAGGCAGCGCTGCCGGATGCGGAAGTGACGATCGAAGATTTGGCCGGCGATGGTGATCATTACGCCGCCAAGGTTGTATCTTCTGCCTTCAAGGGCTTGCCGCGCGTGCGCCAACATCAGATTGTCTATGCTGCGCTACAGGGGCGCATGGGGGGAGTCCTTCATGCGCTTGCCTTGCAAACCTCTGCCCCGGAATAGGAACGAAGCAAATGAGCAACCCGACCTTTGAACGTATCGAGGCCGATATCAAGGCGAACCCCGTTGTGCTGTTCATGAAGGGCACACCGGTTTTCCCGCAATGCGGCTTTTCCGCCCGCGTGGTGCAAATTCTCTCCCACATGGGCGTGCCCTTCAAGGGCGTGAATGTGCTGGAAGATATGGAAATCCGTGAAGGCATCAAGGAATTCACGAATTGGCCAACCATCCCGCAACTTTATGTTGGGGGTGAATTCGTAGGTGGCTGCGATATCATCACCGAGATGTTCCAGTCCGGTGAGCTTTCCGGCCTGCTCAAGGAAAAGGGCGTAGCGCATAAGGCCGACGCCTGATCGCCACCTTCGCTTTCGGGAACCGCTTCGCGATTTCCGAGACGGATTTAGGATGTTTTCAACAACGGTCGTTTTGATGGTGCCTTCAGAAGGAAGGCTGCCCTCAGCCGAACGGCGGCACTTGGC
Source organism: Roseomonas sp. (assembly GCA_051007055.1). Taxonomy (GTDB): domain Bacteria; phylum Pseudomonadota; class Alphaproteobacteria; order Acetobacterales; family Acetobacteraceae; genus Neoroseomonas. The sequence goes on along the minus strand of JBPCSO010000087.1, from coordinate 129,975 downwards.
TTGAGGTCGCTCTACCTAGGCCCGGTCGCTGCAGTGCCTTCCGGCGCATGGGCGAATTCCGGTACCAGCCGCGCCAATTGCTGAAGCGCAAGGCCCGCATTCCCTGCCCGCCCCGCCACCGCCATTTCATCAATGGCGCGGCCCACCAAGGCCGCATCCGCCGTGCGTGGCGTTGCCACCAAAAGCCCCGGAAAAGCCGTGGGGCGCGGTGGTTCCTGGCCGTGGAATAATTCCTCATAAAGCCGCTCACCAGGGCGCAGCCCGGTAAAGCGGATTTCGACATCCTCATCCGGGCGCAGCCCCGCAAGCCGGATCATGCGCCTTGCCAGATCTACAATTTTCACCGGCTGGCCCATATCCAAAACAAAGATGCCACCTTCAGCCAATTCCGGCGGCTGGCCTTCAGGGTCAGTGGTGCCGACAACACTCGCCTGCAACACAAGCCCCACCGCTTCGCGCACTGTCATAAAGTAGCGCCGCATATCAGGATGCGTGACGGTCAGCGGCCCGCCGCGTTCCAATTGCCGGCGAAACAGCGGCACCACACTGCCGGTGGAGCCCAACACATTGCCAAAACGCACCGTGATGCAGCGCATCCCCGCGCGGCCATGGCGCGCCTCACGATCCAAAGCCTGGCAATACATTTCAGCGAGCCGCTTTGAAGCACCCATCACCGATGTCGGGTTCACGGCCTTGTCGGTTGAAATGAATACCATCGCCGCGGTGCCGACACTACGCGCCGCTTCCGCCACCACGCGGGTCCCAAAAGCATTCGTCAGTACGCCTTCCAGCGGGTCATTTTCCACCATCGGCACATGCTTTAGCGCCGCCGCATGAAACACCAATTCCGGCCTGATATCTTCAAACAGGCGGCGAATGCGTGCCTCATCGCGCACATCGGCAAGCACGGCGCGGCGCGGCACATCCGGGTGTTTTTCGCGCAATTCCAGGTCAATTTCATACAGCAGGAATTCGCCGTGATCCACCAAGGTCAGCGATGAAGGGCCAAGTGCCGCCACTTGCCGCGCCAATTCGCCGCCAATCGTCCCACCCGCACCCGTCACCAGCACGCGCCTGCCCTGGACCAGCCGCGCCATGCCTTCACGGTCCAAGGGCACTTGCGGACGATCGAGCAAATCCTCAATCGAAATTGGGCGTAATTCTACGCGCCGCGCAGCCTCACTGCCCGCCGGATCAAGGCGCGTTGGCGCCGGCGCGCGGCGCAGCGGCACGCCATGCCGATCCGCCGCATCCAATAGCGCTTCCAAAGCTGGGCCTTCGATATCCGGGCCAGACAGTACAATCAGCCCAGGCAAGCGCCCTTCGGCGCGCAGCCTGTCCAGTACCGCTTCCGCTTCCTCAACCGTGCCCAGGATCAAATGCCCCTGCATGCGCCGCCCGGCCTGACGCGCGCGGAGCGAGAGAATACCAATCACGCGATAAGGCGCGCGCCGATCCCTCTCCAAGGCACGAATGAAAAGATCGGTGCCTTCCGCCGCCCCCACAAGCAGAACCGCTTGCGCATCGGCTGCCGCTTCGCCGGCGTGGCGTGTTGCCTGCAACAGCGCCAGAACGCGCGCGCCGATCAGCAAGGCGCCAAGCAGCACCGCATGGATGAAGGGAAAGGCCGGATTGGCCGGCTGCCAGCCGCCCAGAATTTGCACACCAATCCAGAAAAGCAGCGCGCCGCCAAGTGCGGCACCGGCCACCGCCAATAAATCGCGCAAGCCCACAAAGCGCCAGTATTGCTGCGGCAGGCGCAATGCTGCACCGATGGCGAGCAGCGCCAGCACCGCCCCTGGCCCGGCCACTGCCCACCAGGCGCCGGATGGCCAATGGCGCGGCGCAATGGTCCATACCGCCAGCACCAGGGCCAGCAGCGCAAGCAGGCCATCAAGGGCAAGATTCAGCAGAATCCGATGAGAAGGGCGGCGCGTCACACAACCCTACTAGCCGAGAATTGCATTCGGTGGAATCGGCTCAGCCCACATCCCTTGCCGGGCGCGGCATGAAGCCCGTGAGCAGGCCATAAAGCGCCAAAAGCTGGGTGGCTTCACCCGCCCATGCGAAGCGCGCCAAGGCAGCATCGCGCCCTGCCTGCCCCAACACGCTGCGGCGCACTGGGTCCGCCATGCGCTGCACCTCAGCCGCAATCGCCGCCGGGTCAGCGGTATCCACCAATGCCCCGCAGCCAGCGGCCTGGATCACCGCCGCAACCTCCTCGGCTTCCGCGGGCGCAATTACGGGCAGGCCGGCCAGCATCATGTCAAACAGCTTATGCGGCAGGGCCAGGCGATGATTCTCAGCCCCCGGCTGGAATAGGATCAGCCCAACATCGCAACGGGCCGCAGCCGCCAGCGCGGCTTCATGGGTCAGCCAGCCAAGGGCCTGGATGCGGTGCGTCAGGCCAAGCGCTTCAGCCCTGCACCAAAATTCGGCCTCACTGCCATCGGTGAAGCGACCGATCAGACAAAGCCGCGTCTCGGGCGGGCAAAGCGCCAGGGTTTGCAGCATCTGTTCGGACCCGCGTGCACGCGTCAGCGCCCCCAAATGCAGCAGCGTCACAGGACCGGCGACATGGGCGCGCGGCGGCACATCGCCAAACGCATAATTGCGGACCGGCACCACACGCCCCTTGCCACCATAGGGGCCTTCCAGCCCATCCTTTGCCACCACCACCGCGTCCGCAGCGCGGCCCATAGCCCAACAGGCGCCATGCAGCAGGCGGCGTAAAATGGGCCGCAGCCAGACCGGCGCCTTCCCATCCAAGCGTGATGGATAATGTTCATGCACATCCAAAATGATGCGCGCGCCCGTCCACCAACCCGCCAGCAACGCCGCCGCCCAGGCATCGGGTTCGGAGGCATGGATCACCTCCGCACGCTGCATCGCCGCGCGCATGGCAAGGCGCGGAATACCGAGAAACCTACGCCAAGCACTGCGCCGCAGAGGGAAGGTTTGGATGGCGACGCCCGCCACGTTTTCAGGCGTCGTACCTGCTACCGGGGCGGGGCATAGATGGGTCACGGCATAGCCGGCCTCAGCCAAGCTGGCGCCTTCCTTCATCACCACGCGAATATCACCCGGCGGATGCGCGGCAGACAGCAGAAGCACCTTGGGTGGTGCCAGCCAAACCGGCGTCAGGCCACCATCGCGCGGCATTCCTCGCCTTCCAGCACGGCTTGCAAATGCTCACGCATGCGCGCCCCAGCGCGGCCATCCCAGAGCGGAATGGGGCGCGCGGGCTGGACCGGTGCCGCCAAAATTTCCGCCACAAGCGCTGGCAATTCCTCAGGCGTGGTAAGCCTATTCACCCCAGCGGCGATGGTGATGGGGCGTTCCGTGGCGCTGCGCAATGTCAGGCAGGGCAGGCCAAGCGCGGTCGCTTCTTCCTGCACGCCGCCGCTATCGGTCGCGACCAGACGCGCGCGGCAAAGCAACGAAAGAAACTCCAGATAGCCAAGCGGCGGCATGATCCGCACACCGGCGGGCGGCACAAAGCCGAAGGATTTCATCTGCGCCGCCGCCCGCGGATGAATGGGCCAAAGCAGCGGCAGATGACGCGCCGCGGCCGCGAGCGCATTCAGCAGCGCGATGAAACGCTCGGGCTTGTCCACATTGCCGGCGCGATGCAGCGTGACCAGCCCATAGCCGCCACGCGAAAGGCCACGCGGCAGGCGCCGCGCACGCGCTGCCTGCAGATGCCGCATTTGGGTATCCACCATGGCATTGCCCACCGCGCGCACCGCATTTGCTGAATGACCCTCCTGCCGCAACCGCGCCGCGGTCGCATCATCCGGCGCCCAAAGAATATCGGAAATCGCATCTATGGCACGGCGATTGATTTCTTCAGGCAGGTCACGTTCACCCGAACGCAGCCCGGCTTCCAGATGGATCAGCGTAATACCCATCTTGCGCGCGGCGAGTGCCGCCGCCAGCGCGCCATCCACATCCCCCGCCACCACCACCGCCGCGGGGCGACGGGATTTCCAGACGGTTTCGCAGGCTATCATCGAACGCCCCGTCAGCACCGCATGGCTGCCGCCGGAAACACCCAACGCAATATCGGGCGTCGGCAAGCCAAGATCGGCGAAATGCACACCGAACATTACCGGATCCTCATGCTGGCCGGTATGGAGCAGGACGGGTTTGCAGAAAGCAGGGCCAGGGGTTAGCGCATGCCAAAGCGCCGCCAGTTTCGGCAGATTGGGCCGCGCCGCAGCAACCAGATGTACCTCAGGCAGCATGATCAGCCCCTTCCTGACATGACGAGGCGCGCATGGCTTGCGCTTGCAGCCCCGGCACCCAAGGCAGCTTCGGCAAGCGCTGTAAAACGCGCGGCCAGCAGGCGACGATCGTGCTGGCGCACCGCCAGGCTACGCGCCACCGCCCCCATCGCCGCGCGGCGCGCGGGGTCCTCCACCAGGCTGACCAAGGCGGCGGCAAGGCCCGGCGCATCACCGGGCGGCACGGCAATGCCAGCGCCACCTTCGGTCAGAAGCCGAGCTGCCTGGCCGGGGACATTGCTGATAACAGGCCGCCCCGCCGCCAGCCCATCCATCAGCTTATTGGGGGCGGTCCATTCGGCGAAAGCAGGGCAATCGGCCAGGATATGCAGCACAATCTGGCTGCCAGCGAACAAGCGCGCCACATCGCGCTTGGGCATCGGTGGCAGGAAGGTGAGGTTGGGCAAGCCTGCCCCCTGCTGAATAAGGGCAGTTTTCTCCGCCCCCTCACCCACCAACAGAATACGAAGCCGGGTCTCCCCCCGCTCAGCCAAAAGCCGCGCGGCATCAATCATCACGCCAAGCCCATTGGCGCGGCCATGCGCGCCGGCATAAAGCGCCAGCACTTCCCAGGGCGCGGCCTCTGGCGGGCGCCAGGGCGCGATATGCGGGCCGAACAGGTCAAGGTCGCAGCCATTGCCGATCACCTGCACCCGCGCCGGATCAGCGCCACGGGCGCGCGCGGTTTCAGCCATGCCTTCCGAAAGCGCCACCACCGCCGCCGCCCGCCGGCAGGCCAAATTGGCGAGCCCTTCGAACACAGGCGCAAGCGGTGCCGGCAGCACGCCCATAGCGCACGGCAATTCCGGCCAAGGGTCGCGGATTTCGAAAATGAAGGGAATGCCGCGCAGCGCCTTCGCCAGAAGCGCAGGCAACACCACCGTCAGCGGGGTTGAAGATGCAATGATCAAATCAGGCTTCATCCGGAAGGCCAACCGCGCCGCCGCCGCCGCATAGCGCAGGAACGCCGCGCCCCGCGCCGCAAGACCCATGGCATTGGCGTAAGGGATGTCCCATTCCACCACCTGAAAACCTGCGACGCGCCCTTCCCGCCGGCCTTTGCGGAAGGCGCCGGCAAGCCCTGTCTCAGCGCCACGATAGCGGCCGGTGGCCAGCGTCACGCGATGGCCATGCGCGGCAAGCGCCCGGGCAAAGGCAAAACTCCGGGTCGCCGTGGCACCCTCCGGCGTGCTGAAATGCTGATGAAGGTAAAGGATACGCAAGGCCTTCAGCCCTGCGCTGCGGCGCGGATGGCGCGGATCACGCGATCCTGCGCGCCAGCCGCCAAGCCACTGCCGGAAGGCAAGCAAAGCCCCCTGGCGAAAAGCGCCTCAGCCACCGCACCGCCTGCGCGTGGAGCCTCCCGAAACACCGGCTGCAGATGTAAAGGCTTCCAGACCGGGCGGCTTTCAATACCCTCAATGGCCAAGACACGGCGCAACCCATCGGGGTCCATACCGAAGCGCTCAGCGTCAATCAGCATCGCGGTCAACCAGCGGGACGCGCGACCCCAGGGCGCTTCCGGCATGAAGGAAACCCCAGGCAAATCTTCCAGGGCTTCCTGGTACCGCGCGAAAATCGCGCGGCGCCGAGCCACACGATCCGCAAGCTTGGGCAATTGCGCCAGACCGACAGCAGCCAATAGGGAAGAAAGGCCGAAGGAATAGCCGGTGGTGTCATGTTCATAATGCGGCGCCGGGGTCTTCGCCTGATCCGCCAAAGCGCGGGCGCGCGCGATCAGCCGCGCGTCATCGGAAGCGAGCGCCCCGCCCCCGCCGGCGGTGATGATCTTATTGCCATTGAAGGAAAACGCCGCGAGCAAAGCGCCCCGCCCAGCGGGCAACCCGGCCTGGCTGGCGCCCAACCCTTCCGCGCTATCGGCAATGAGCGCCACGCCATATTCGGCGCAAAGCGGGGCGATTTGGTGCAGCGCGGCACATTGGCCATAGATATCCACCGCGACCACGGCTTTGGGGAGCCTACCCTTGCGCGCTGCCTGACGGAGCTGATTGGCCAAAAGCGCCGGGTCGAGCGTCCAGCTTGCCGGGCAAACATCCAGAAAGCGCGGCACTGCGCCAAGCTGAAAGGCTGGCGCAATAGAGGCGATGAAGGTAAAGCCGGGCACCCAGACCTCATCCCCCGGGCCGATCTCCAGCACCCGAAAAGCGAGCGTCAGCGCGGCAGTGCCAGACGCAACCCCCAGCACATGGGCGAAGCCCGTTACCTCGGCCAAGGCATGTTCAAAGGCGCGCGGCGTTGGGCCCGCCGGTGCCAGCCAGCCGGAAGCGAGGCTTGCTTCAATTGCTGCCCTCTCCCGGCCCGATAGATGCGGGGGAGAGAGCAGGATGGCGGAAGCCGAGGCCCTGAGCTGGCTTATGCCCTTGGGCAAAGGGCTGAGGGATTCGGCAGAAGGAAGCATCACATTCACAGCTTATAGACGCATATGATATTCATAAAATCAACTCGTGATTGTATTTTGTTTTTTTATTTCTATCAGTTTTGCAGAAGTCGCATATCCGGGCATTCGGGTCCCCTGCCCGCGCAGCAGCAGCACGGAGCAGGTCAGAGCAATCCAGAAATCTGTTGCAATTTCAATTTTTTGCGTTGCGTATTTTACATCATAACTGAACCGCCGCGACCAGGGCAGCGCATTTCGCCCTTTCGCCTGGGCCAGCCCCAGCAAACCGGGCCTTACCCAAAGCCGCTTTGCCTCCATCATGCCGAGTAGCGGCGTATAGTCGCTGGGTAAGGGGCGCGGCCCAACGAGGCTCATTTCACCGCGCAAAATATTGATCATTTGGGGTAATTCATCGAGTCCACTGGCCCTGAACCAGCGCCCAAAGGTCCCGAGCCGTGCCGCATCCGGCCCGTCGCCCTCACGCATTGATCGGAACTTCAGCAAGGTGAAGGGCGCGCCATGCCGCCCAGCGCGACGTTGGCGGAACAGGACGGGTCGCCCCAAGGCGAGCATCACCGCCAGCGCCAGCAGGGCAAAGACCGGGGCGCCCAATACCAGCACCAGCAGCGCCGCCCCCCGATCAAGCCATGCCTTACCCCAAAGCGCGTACATGACCCGCCCCCATGAATGGTGCTTCGGCACGCAGCCCAAGCCCGAGCGCCAAGCCAAGCGTCAGCCACGCCATGCGATTGCCAAGATCGGTGGAGACCTGAAGCGTCACCGCCATCGGCAGGCACAACACCAGGATGCGCGCGACCCGCCAGGAAGGCGCCGTGCGGCCAAGCTTCCAGGCGGCCAAAGCGGCCCCGCCAAAGGCAAGCAGCCAGAGGACAAGGCCGGGCAAGCCTGCCTCCACCAAGGCTTCCAGTGCCAGATTATGCGGATGCCGTCCGCGCCATTCGCCAAACCCCGCCGCCAGGCTGAAGCCGCCGGTGCCAAGGCCAAAGGGCATGGCCTGACCAGCCAGGGCCAAGGCGCTGCCCCAAAGCGGCAGGCGCCCGGAGCTTTCCAACACATTGGGCACAAAAAGCCGTTCCAAGGCACGCGCCAGATGGCCCGCTTCACTATCGCCGAACCAGGCCGCGCCGCCGGCCAGGCAGAGCAAGCCAAGCCCCCAAAACGTCGCCCGCCCCGGCATCTGCTGCCTTAGCAGGATCACCAGCGGTCCCAGCAAAAGGCAAAGACCAAGCGCCACCAGCGCGGCTCGCCCGCCGGGCAGCGCTGCGCCCAGGGCCAACGCCAAGCAAGCACTCAGCCAGAAAAGCCGGCGCGCCGTGCCACACGCTTCGGCCCAATGCACTGCGGCCACGGCAGCCGCCATGGCAATGGCAAGCCCCGTCACCTGATAGGCGATGCGCCATTTCTCGGGATCGGCGCTGGCAGGCCCGCCAAGCGCAACGCTTCCCTCCGCCAGATTGCCAGCGAGGCTGAGCGCGACCACCGCGCCGGCCAAAAGCACCCCGGCACAAAAACCGCGCAAGGCCGCATCATGCCCCGCCACCAGCAGCCCGGCCATGAGCATGACCGGCGCGAGCAGAATGATCTCCGCCAATTTGGCGCCCATCACAGCGCCCGAGGCGCTCCAGCAGCCGGCCAACACCAACCAAAGCCAAAGCCCAGCAATGGCCGCAAGCGGCAGGCCAACCTGCGGCGCCACCACCCAACGCCGCGTGATGGCGCATAGTGGCAGCAAGGGCAGCGCGGCCAGGGCAATCAATATCGTAAAATCAATGGGTATCTGACCAATCAAGGGAATGGATTTCAGCGCCCCGGCCAGATGCAGCAGGGCTGTAGCGGCGCCGGCCAACCAGGCGAGTGCGCCATCGGGCCAGGCGGCTTCCGTTGTTTCGGCCCGCACGCTTAATCCCCCTGCATGGCCGGATGCCGCGTGAGGATGGCGGCGTCGCGAAATGCGAGGCGCATCAGCAACACCCCAGCTGCCCCCATGAAAACCGCGAAGGGCACCGCCAATGTCCAAAGCCCCAGCAATAAGGGCCGGTTTGGGCGGGAAGCGCGGGCTTCCACCATGGGGGCGGCAATCAGCCGCGCCGCCACCGCCTCATCCGCCGCCACCACCAGCCCGGCGCGCTGCTGCTGCGCCAGAAGATCGTAAAGGCTATTGCGGAGGAACACGTCGCTTTCGCCGGCAAGCCGCACTTCTAACGCTGCCACCCGCCGCGCGGCTTGGTCAGCAAGGTCAGCGCGCACCTTGGCCTCGGCAAAGCGATGCAGGCTGATCAGGCTTTGCAGCGCAAGCGCTGGGTCGGCATGGGTTAACTCAAAATTCCAAGTAATGCTGCCAAGATTCTGAGTTACTGATAAATACCGCTCCAACCATGCCAGCACATCATCGGCATCAAGCGCGCGATTAAGGCCAAGCAAAACGCGCAAACCCGAAAACAAAGATACCTGACGCGCCCGCTCCATATCCTCAAGCAGGGCGGTTTCCGTGGTCAGCATCCGCGCCGCTTCGGGCGAACGCAGCGCGGCCAGATAGATGGCGAAATTGCCAGCCGGGCGCGTATCCAGCCCCTGACCCAAGCCAGGTGCCTGGGGCGCAAGCAGGGCGGAGATAGCGAAAGCGGTAGTTTCCGCCGGTGCCACCTGGGCGCGCGCCACATGGCCGCGCGGCCAAAGCAGGATGGCTGCCGCGCCCCCCACCCAAAGCAGCATCAGGATCAGCGCCAATCTGGCGCGCCAAGCCCAAAGCCCCAACAGCAGCAGCGGCAGCGGCATCAGCACCCACCCATTTTGGGAAGCGTGATTTCGGTAAAAATCCGCCCGATTGGGCGATTGGCGCGGAGTTCAAGCACCGGCGTGGGCTCCACCCGCCCATAGGCGGGGCTTTCCCAGCCGCGGATCAATTCCAGGCCGAAAGGCGCATCGGCGGCAAGGGTGATGCGTGCCTTGGCACCTTCCACGCCATCCTGAACGCGCCGCCAATCACCAGGGGAAAGCCGCCAGCGCAGGGCAAGGCGCCGGAAATCGCCCCCGACGCGATCTTCCACGCGCCAAAGGCGGCCACGGCATTCAATGCGCCGCGCATGGCGATTGCCGCGCCAATCGCGGGTTTTCGCGCCATCGGGAATGGCGCGGCAGCGCGGCCAGCGCCCGAACAGGAAGGGGCCGAGCCGCGGCATGGGCTCAGCATCGTCAAAGGTGATCAGATTATGCCCTGCACCGCCGGCCAGCATCCTTTGCCACCAATCAAAGCCGGGGGGGGGCAAATAGGCGCCGCTGCCACCATCGCGCAGCAAGTTCTCATTGCCATCCCACAGGTCGAAATGCAGCAAATCGGCCTGACCGGGCCGAAAGCGGAGCGGCACGCCGGTGCGCAGCACCCCACGCGCGCCGCCTGAGCCAGTTACGCCGAACCAACCGGCGCTGCGCCAATGCTGGGCTTGGAGCCTGGGCACGGCAGGCGCCGCTGCAAGGCCAAGGGCGCGGCAGCCGGCATCATCCGGCAACCCAGCGCTGGCGTTCAAGAAAAGCCGCGATGCGCGTTCCAGGCTGGCACGCGCATCGCCCGGTCCAAGCCCGGATAGATCAGCGAAGGCCGAATCATCGCAAGGTCCGATGCGGGGCAAGGCGCCATTTGGCGCCATGATGCGCCCCAACCATTGTGTGGCGGCGGCAGAGCGTGCAGCGAAAGGCGCGGCAAAGCCCGGCGCGCCATGGCGGCGGCGGAACCATTCGGCGATCGCCAGCACATCAAGCATGAGCCGGTGATAAGCCGGCGAGGCCTGGGCAAAGGCGCCACAGGGCGAAACCAGCCGCGCCACAGCGCGCGAGAGCCCACCCGCGCCGGCGCGCTGGTCCCGTGCCTTGCCCAGCAGCAGGCCGCAGATGAAAAGCCCCGCTGCCTCACTGATCAGGTGGTTGTTATCCTGCGCCGCGCTATAGGCTCGGGTGGCCCAGATGCGCTTTGCATGGAGCGCGAGTAGTTGCCGTGCCCCGGGGCTTGGCCGGCGATCGGCGCCGAGCAAGGCGAGGGCCAGGCTGATCCCAATGGCGCGTAGCGCCGCTTCCTGCGCGCAGGCCCAGCCGGGGCCGCGAAAGGGCGGATTGGCCGCAGCCCAATCGGCCAGCAGCGCCTCCGCATGGTTCAGGTGATCACCCTCGGGGTCTTGCACTGCGGCTTGAGCAAGGTGGAGGAGTGGCGCCAAGCGATGCGCTTCCCAAAGCCCGCGAATATCGGCGCAAGGCCGAGCCAGCACGTCCAAAGCGTGGGTTTCTGCGGCGAAAGGGCCATGCCAGTCCCGCTTCGGACCCGCCGTGGCGCTGGCCTCTGACAGAAAGGGACCGCACGGAGCGGGCAAATCTGGCAAGGCGCGATGGGCCAGCCCGGTTGCAAGGCGCAGGCGATGCCAGACAAAAAGCACTACCGGGCGCGGACCAAGCCGCCAAGCCGCATCAGCGCGCAGCCACCAAAACCGCGATCCGGTAGCAGCACTTCCAACGGTGCGGGCTTCGCCGAGAACCGTATCACCTGGCACGATACGCCCCCTTGGGTGGTTCGAGTAATTGATTATCAATTTATGGTTGTGTTAATAAAAGTTCAATCCTATTTTCGGTGTATTTCATGAATCAATTCGCCCAAACGAATCTCCGCCCCAGAATGCCGCTTGGCAGATCTATCATGCTGATTTTGTGGTTTTTATCTATTGCCATACCCGGCGCAGCGCAGACCGGCGCCCAACTTCTCGCCCCGCCCAGCCTTCCGCCAAGCCTTCCTGGCGGTGCCAACCTGCCAAGCCTGCCGCCATCTGCCCAGCGTGAAATTCTGGCCCGCGTGCTGGAAGCGAGCATGGCCCAGCCCACACCGACCAGCGCGCCAACCCCACAAGCCGCAGCGCCCATGCCGCGCCCCTCGCCCGCCCTTTCCGGCATTGAAGCTTTCTTTGCCGAAAGGCTGGAACAGGCTGAACTCCGCCAATTCGGCTATGATAGTTTCCGCGGCGGCGCCGCCCCGCCGCCCAACTTCGGCGCCCTGCCTGGGTCCTATATTCTCGGCCCGGGTGATGAGGTGGTGGTCGCGCTCCGTGGCCGGGCGCGGCAGACGCTATCGGTCAGGATCGGGCGGGATGGCATGCTGCTGCTGCCTGAATTGCCACCCATCCCGGCTGCAGGGCGAAGCCTTGCTGATCTCCGCGCTGATCTGGAAGCCCGCGCCGCGCGGGAGCTTGGCGGTTCGGAAGTGTTCCTTTCCATAGGCGCGATCCGCCAAATCAGCGTTTTCGTGGGTGGCGAGGTAATGCGCCCGGGCTTTCAGACGCTGACCGCGCTGGCAAGTGTGCTGGACGCCCTGGCGGCGGCTGAAGGCGTGCGGCGCAGCGGTTCTCTACGCGCCATCCGGATTGAAGGCCCGGCGGGCTCACGCCAGGTGGACCTTTATCCGCTGCTGGCCGATGCGCCAGGGCAGGCTGATCTGACGCTGCGGGAGGGTGAGCGCATTCTGGTGCCCCCGCTTGGCGGTGTCGTGGCGATTGCGGGCGAGGTCGCGCGGCCCGGGATTTACGAATTGCCGGCGCGGCAGGCCGCCATGCCGCTGGAAGATGCGCTCATGCTGGCTGGCGGGCCGCTCCGCCCTAGTGGCAATCGGTTTTTGGTGCAGCAAAGTGACGCCCAGGGGCGGCGGAGTTTTGCGGAGCTTGCCCTGACCGCCAGCCTCAAGCGCGGCGATGCACTGCTGGTGCGGCCCGGGGCGGATGTGGCCGCGAACACCGTCCGCCTTTCCGGGCATGTGGCGATGCCGATCACCCGCGCCGCCGGCGGGCGGCAGGGGCTATCTGTGCGCGGCTTGATTACAGATCATCGCCAATTGGGGGCCGATCCCTACACGCGCTTCGCCGTGGTGCTGCGCCCGGATCAGCGCAGCGGCCAGCGCCATTTGCTGCCCTTCGATCTGGCCCGCGCGCTGGAAGGGCGCGGCGGACCCGCCTTGCGCGATGGGGATGAGGTGATTGTCTTCTCCCGCGCGGATATCCATTGGCTATCGAGCAGCACCATCCAGCGCGCCTTGCGGGGCGAGGCCACCGCGACACAGGGCGGCGAATGCGTGGCGCTGACGCAGATTGCCCAGGCCGCGCAGGCATCCCCCGCCCGCTTCGCCCATGCGCGCGCCACCGGCTTTCCCGAAATAGGTGAGGCACGCTGCCCGCGCATTTTTCAGGAAGTGCCGGAATTGGCGGCCTTCCTGCTGGACCACACCGCACTGATGACGGGCGAGGTGCGGGCACCCGGCTTGTACCCGATGCTGGAAAATACACCCTTGGCCGATGCGCTTACGGTGGCGGGCGGTATCACGGCGCTTGGCAATGCAAGCGCACCCGATGTGGCGCGCGACGTGCCGAACCCGGCACTGACGGGGCAAGTCACGCGCGTCAGCCTTGGTGGCGGGGCAAAGCTGGTGTCACCGCGTCAGGCGCTGCGGATACCTCGGCGTGAGGATGCTTTGGATAGCGGGCCGGTGCTGCTGCTGGGCGAATTCCGCCATCCAGGCAGTTATGAATTGCGGCGGGGGGAGCGGCTTTCGGAAGTGATCGCACGCGCCGGCGGGCTGACGGCCGAGGCCTTCCCCTACGGTGCGGTCTTCACACGCGAAAGCGTGCGCCAGCGTCAGCAGGAAGGCTTTGCCCGCACCGCGCGGGATCTTGAAAGCAGCCTAGTGCAATTGGCATCGGGGCAGGCGCTGCCGGGTTCGCGCGGCGGCACGGCGGATGTGGGCGGCGCGATGAAGGCCGGGCGCGAATTGGCCGCCACCTTGCGGGAAGCGCGTGCCGCCGGGCGCGTGGTGGTGGAAGCCAATCCCGTGATCCTGCTGGCACGCCCCGATTTGGACATGCTGATGGAACCAGGCGATGTGATTGCCATGCCAAAGCGCCCGCAGGACGTGACGGTGGTAGGCGCGGTGATGAACCCGGGCAGCCTGCCCTTCCGCCAGGGCTGGCGCGCGGCGGAATACATCCAAGCCTCCGGCGGGGCGCAGCGCTTTGCCGATGCGTCGCGCGTTTTCGTGGTGCTGCCGAATGGCGAAGCCGCGCCGGCGGGCCAGGGTTACTTTCAAGGCGGCGGGCCGCCCTTGGCGCCGGGGAGCCTGGTGATGCTGCCGCAAGACCCGGCACCGTTTGAAACCTGGGGCTATATTCGCGACATGACGCAGATATTGGGGCAGCTTACCATTTCATCCGCCGCACTGGCGGTGATTGCGCGGGAGTCGCGGCGCAATTAGCGGGCGGGGTTGCCCTTATCCTGCCGTGTTGCCGTAAAACCAGGGGCTTGCGAGCCCGGTCCGCGCACCGCAAGCTGACAGGCAAATTAGGGAAACGGACAGAGAAAATGACCTTCACCTCAACGCGCCGCGCGATGCTCACGGCCCTGGCCGCGACGCCAATGCTGTCAACGTCGCTTCGCGCGCAAGCTGCTTTCCCTGATAAGCCCATCCGCCTGATCGTGCCCTTCGCACCAGGCGGCAATTCGGATCTGACAGCACGCGCCTGCGCGCCGGCCATGTCGGCGAAGCTTGGTCAGCCAGTGGTGGTGGAAAATCGCGCCGGCGCGGGCGGTAGTGTTGCCGCGCAGCAGGTCGCCCGCTTGCGCCCGGATGGGTATACGATTCTGCTTGGTTCGAATGGGCCGCTTACGATCAATCCCACCGTGCAGACCAATCTTGGCTATGACCCGCTGCGTGACTTCCAGCCGATTGGGCTTTTTGTGCGCACGCCCATGGTGATTGCCGTGCATCGCAGCCTGCCGGTGCAATCGGTTGCGGAGCTTGTAGCCTATTCCAAGGCCAATACGGGGAGGCTCGGCTTCGGTTCTTCGGGCATTGCCAGCACGGCGCATCTTTCGCTCGAGATGTTCAATGCCGCGACCGGGGCGGGCATTACCCATATTCCCTATGGCAGCGGGGGGGCGCTGACGCCTGATCTGGTCTCCGGCACCCTATCCGGCGCCATTACAGAAATTTCCACTGCGCTGCCGCTGCATAAGGAAGGCGCGGTGCGGATTTTGGCGGTGGCGGCGGCAGATCGGCTGCCGCAAGCCCCGGAATTGCCAACGGCGACCGAGGCTGGCGTTGCCGGGTATCAGGCCGCGGCCTTTGTCGGCATTGTGGCGCCAACGGGCCTGCCCGAGCCTGTTGCAAAGGCGCTGGGCGAGGCTGTCGCCGCCGCCGTCGCAGACCCTGCGGTGCGGTCGCGCCTGGAAGGCATGGGCAGCCTGATGGCGAGTGCGACTGAGGCTACACCGCCAGGCTTTGCCGCGTTTCTGCAACGGGAAACAGCTTGGACGCGTGCAGCCGCGGAACGCGCTGGGCTGCGGCAGGGGTGAGGGTGGTGCGTTCTTGCCTGAGGCTTGATCACCCAAGGTAGCAGACGGGAATGGCGCGGTCGGGGCGCAATTCCAGGACCAGGATCATGGGTAGCTCGCTCGCATTGAAGCGACGTCGCTCTAAAAGCACCAAGACGCGTCCATCTTCCAGGCCAACGAGGTCAAACTCCTTGAGGCCATAACCAAGGATAACGCCAAAGCTATATAAATCGAACCCGGTTTTAAATTCTTGGCCCAGTGGAGTCGCATGTGGCGGAAACTGCGCGAACAAAGTGTCATAATCTACACGCTCGAAGCCGCTTGCCCCTTTGGGTCCAAAAAAATGGGCGTCAACGTCTCGGTAAATGCCGCGCCCAGCAAAATGACGGAACCACCAGGCAGTTTCCCCCGGTGGCGCCCCGGCTATGCCTTCCGGATTATCCGCCTGAAAGATAAGATGTTGCGAAAATATATCAAACCGGGACAATGTCGTGCTTTCTGTATAGCGGAAAACACGACGCTTGATGCCATCATTCAGTATTGTCGCTTCAATCATTTCGATAGTTTCATTTTCATATGGGCCGATCTGATTTCCTGTCCGGCCTGATCCAAAATGGAAAGGTGAAGGCGCGCCCTGGTAAACAGGCGCATGGTAAGCAGGCTGCCACCTCAGAAACAGGGCTGAAGCGCGTGCCTGCTCGGCTTCGGATCGAAATACTCGAGAACGCGAAGAGCCTGGATTAGCCAGGACACTCTCGATTTCCGCATTCACGGCGGAAGCGATCTTGAGGCAAGTGGTTTCAAGTTCCTGCCCCGAGGCAGGTCCAACAACTTCCAGTAAGCGCTCTTCATGGGCAAGCGCGAAATAGCAAATGGGTTGCGCTTGATCGTGGCGGAATTCCACGATCATCGCTGTAGAGCCAGTTTCCAAAACTGCTAGGACGCGTCCCGTTTCGGTTATAAAAAGGTCAATTTTGTGGTCTGGCTCGGAACGGTGATACTTACGCCCTCGTTGAAAATTCTGCCGAAAATACAGTCCGGTTGCATTGGCGAAGGGTGGAAATTCATGCCATCTATTAACGCCCAGCTTCGGATTGCGGTAGAGTCTGTCCTCAATTTCCACCACATGATCTGGGAATTCACTGACTTCATCGCGACCCCACCCCAAGGAAGCTGGTAAGGGATCGTCTTCATCCTTCAAAAAAAAACAGAAACTCCTCTGAGATTTCCTCCATAGGAAAACCTTGGACAAAATTCACCCGATAAACATTACGCGGCTTGCCTTCATTCAAGATATCCACAAGAGCGACTTCAATGAGATTGCTGGGCGAATATTCTTCGTGAGGCTGACCCGGCGGAATGGTTTCGATTCGCAACAACTGCCACGCAACAAAACGTGGATCAGCGCGCCGCCAATCGGGCGATCCGCGCAACGGCTCAGCATTCAAACTCCGCAAAATGCTTTCGCAAAGCGGCCTTTCGGTTGAAATGCCGGCAGGCCCGGCCAGGGCCAAACGCCGGCCCTGTGCCGCAGCCTCCTGCGGCGCAGCAACCACAATACCAAGGCTGAGAAAAAGCAAAATCGTGACGGGCGCCAAATGCCTAATTCGCTCAAGCAACCGTCTCATCAGTAATGCCTCAGTACGCATGGATGGGTCATGGTCGTCGCCAGTTAATCGCCCAAAAGGCTAGGCCAATGCTCGGGACGCTTCAAGAAAAATCCCTGATATCAAGGGCGGAAAACACCCCCTTACAAATCCACCTTGATATTCGCCCGCTTGATCACATCGCGCCATTTGTCGCGTTCCGCTTCCAGTCGCCTGTCGCCATCGGCGGGTGAGGAACCGACGTAGTCAAACCCCATTTCCTCAAAGCGCTTCATGGTCTCAGGCTGGCGCGCGGCGGCGATGGCGACTTCATGCAAACGGTTCACGGCGCGATCGGGCGTCGCTTTCGGTGCCACCAGCATCGCCCAGGTATAGACATCGTAATCCTTGAGGCGCGGGTCGCTTTCCGCCATCGTTGGCACATCCGGCAATTGCTTGATGCGTTCACGCACCATGGTCGCCAAGGGGCGCACCGTGCCCGCCCTGATCTGCCCCGAAGCGCCGGGCACATCGGCGAAGACCATATCAACCTCTCCCGCAATCAGCGCGGTAATCGCGGGGCCACTGCCGCGATAGGCGACATGCGTCAGGTCCACGCCCATCATCAGCTTGTAGAGTTCGCCGCCCAGATGCAGCGGCGTCCCACTGCCTGAGGAGCCGTAGTTCAGCTTATTGCCACGCTCCCGCGTCCAGGCATGGAAGCCTGCGATGTCGCGGGCCGGGCTATCGGCGCGCACAATCAGCACATAGGGCGATGTGGAAATCAGGCTGATGACGCGCAGCTGCGCCACCGGATCATAGGGCATGGGATCAGCCGTGAGCGGCGCGGTCAGGAAGGAGATGGAGCCCATCAAAATCGTATGCCCATCCGGGCGCGCCTGCACCACGGCGCGGGTGCCGATGGTGGCCCCTGCCCCGGCACGGTTTTCGACCGTCACCGGCTGGCCGAGCAATTCCCCCATTTTCGGCGCCATCAGCCGCGCCGCGATATCAGGCGTGCCGCCGGGGGCGAAAGGCACGATCATATTCACCGCGCGATCAGGAAAGGCGCCTTGCGCGAAGGCTGCTGGCGCAAGCGCACTGCTGCCGGCGAGCGCAAGGGCATGACGGCGGGACAGGATCGGGTTCATCGGCGTTTCCTTTCTAATTGAAGTTATTTTGCCAAATCCAGGCGTAAGTTGGAAGTTCTATTGGCTGCGCAGCCCATTCGCCGGCACCTCACGCGGCAACAAATGCGCGCGCCAGAACAGCGCAATCGCCATGGTGCACAAGGCGCCAAAGCCCGCATAAAGCGCGCCGGCATCGGCGAAGCCGATCTCACCCACCAAAGGCCCGGCCAGCATCAGCCCCACGGGCAGGCCATAAACCGCGAGCATCCGCAGCCCCATCACGCGACCGCGAAAATCCTGCAAGGTGATCCGCAGCAGCAGCACCGCCAACGGCACCATGCAAAAGCTTTGCACAAACCCGGCCAAAGCCAGCACCACACCGCCCAGCACAGGATCCGTCAGGCACGCAAAAGCCAACAGCAGCAAAAACCAGGATAGCGATGCGGCCAGCATGGTGCGCGCGGGTGGCAGCCCGCCTCCCCGCGCGCTGATGAACAGCGAACCGAGCATGGCACCGCCGGCGAAGCTCGCGGACAGATAGCCAAGCCCAGTGCGATCAAGCCCATAAACATCGCGCGCCACATGCGGCAGCAGGCCGCCGCTGATGGGATAGGCCGCGAAATTGGCAAGGCAGGCCAGCAGCAATGCCGCCAGCACGGGCGGCGTTGAGCGCGCATAGGCAATGCCATCGCCAAGATCAGCCCAGGGTGTTTTCATCGCCACACCTTGGGCTGCGCGCGGCGGCGGTTCATCCACCTGCAAGGTCAGCAGAAAGGCGCAAAGATAGATCGCCGTCACCGCCATATAAGCCGGGCCAATGCCGAGGAACGCAACCAAGCCTGCCCCAGTCAGCGCACCAATCACGCGGGCGCTATCGGCACTCATGCGTTCAATCCCCATGGCGCCCATCAACAAGGGGGCGGGCATGCTGGCCGCAATCAGCGCATTGCGCATGCCCATATCGGAAGGGCGCACCAGGCCGCACAGTAAGGCCACGCCACAGACCAGCCAGGGGGAAAGCAGCCCCGCCATGGCGCAAAGTGTCAGCACCGCAGCAAGCACAGCATACCAGGCGCGCATGGCAGACAGCACGCGCCGATGCCCGACCCTATCGCCCATCACGCCAAACATGGGCGAGAGCAGCGTGCCGATCAGCAGCAGGGACCCAAAGATGGCAAGCCAGGTGACTGATCCCGTTTCTGTCAGCACATACCAGCCCAGAATGAGCGTCTCCATCTCAAATGCCCAGGAGGTGGCAAGGTCAGCCGGCCATTGAAAACGGAAGCCGCGCTGCCCAAAGGGCGCAAGAACGCCGGTGGCGCGGAGCTTCCCGCCTGCCATTGAGTTTCCCCCTTACCGCGTTGAGTGGGCGGCCTTGGCCCATGATGCCCGAACCAGGGGCGCGCGCCAGGGGGTGGCTGATTTCATTCGCGCGGCTTCTGGGTTAGGTTTGCCGCCATGATTTCTGGTCGCAAAATCCTGCTGATCGTCTCAGGCTCCGTCGCCGCCTATAAGGTGCTGGAATTCACGCGGCTTGCGCGCAAGGCGGGGGCGAGCGTCACCGCCATCCTGACCGCAGGCGGGGCGCGGTTTGTGACAAAGGAAGCGCTTGCCGCCATTACCGGCCAGGCCGTGCATGATGATCTTTGGGCGGCTGAAGCCGAGATTGGCCATATCCGCCTGGCGCGCTGGCCGGATATGGTGCTGGTGGCGCCGGCCTCGGCAGATTTGTTGGCGAAGATCACCCATGGCTTGGCAGATGATTTGGCGACTTGCGTACTGCTCGCGACCCGCGCGCCGATCATGGTCGCACCCGCGATGAACCCCGCCATGTGGGAAAACGCAGCGACGCAGGCGAATATCGCGACCTTGCGCGGGCGCGGGATCACGCTGGCCGGGCCGGAAGTGGGCGCCATGGCGGAACCGGAATCGGGCCCTGGCCGGTTGATTGAACCGGCGGCATTGCTTGAGACGGTTGAGGCAGCGCTGACACCCACCGCGCGGCCCCTGCAAGGCCGCCATGTGCTGGTGACGAGCGGCCCGACGCATGAACCGATTGACCCGGTGCGCTACATTGCCAATCGCAGCAGCGGCAAGCAGGGCCACGCCATCGCCGCAGCGCTTGCCGCGCTTGGTGCGCGGGTGACTTTGGTTTCAGGCCCAGTCGCGGTGCCTGATCCGCGGGGTGTGACCGTGCGGCGCGTGGAATCGGCGCGCGATATGCTGGCGGCTTGCGAAGCCGCCCTGCCCGCCGATGTCGCGATTTGCGCGGCGGCAGTGGCGGATTGGCGCAGTGCCGCGGCTGCCGATCAGAAAATGAAGAAGATCGCGGGGGAAGTGCCGCCGCCCATCGCCCTCGCCCTCAACCCCGATATTCTGGCGACGCTTTCCGCCGCCGGGCCGCACCGCCCCAAGCTGGTGGTGGGTTTCGCGGCCGAGACCGAGAAGCTGGAACACCATGCGCGCGCCAAGCGGAAGAAGAAGGGCTGCGACTGGATTGTGGCGAATGATGTCTCGGGCGATGTGATGGGGGGCGCGGAGAATACCGTGCTGTTGATCACGCCCAAGGGCACGGAAGCCTGGCCGCGCATGAAAAAGGAAGACGTCGCGGCAAGGCTTGCCGCACGCATTACTGAGGCTTTGGCATGACCCCGGAAATTGCTGTGATACGCCTGCCCCATGGCGCGGATTTGCCGCTGCCGAGCTATGCCACCGATGGTGCGGCGGGGATGGATTTATTGGCCGCCATCAGCGCGCCGGTGGTGATCCCGCCCGGTGGGCGTGCGCTGATTCCAACCGGCCTCAAAATGGCGATCCCTGCGGGGTATGAGATTCAGGTGCGGCCCAGGTCGGGCTTGGCGCTGAAAAACGGCATTACCCTGCCCAATAGCCCCGGCACGATAGATGAGGATTATCGCGGCGAATTGGGCGTGATTCTGATGAATGCGGGGACTGAGCCCTTCACCGTGGAACGCGGCACGCGCATCGCCCAGGCCGTGCTGGCGCCGGTGACGCGCGGCGTTTGGCGCGAAGTGACGGCGCTGCCAGATTCCGCGCGTGGGGCGGGCGGGTTCGGCAGCACCGGCACCAAGGCCTAGTTTCTTTTTGAGCATATTCAAGCCAAGTGGAATCACTTGGCGACTCGGAAAATGCGATCAAACAAAGCTCTAATCCAGTACGCTGAAGATCGCTTCGATCTCTACCGGGATTTGATTGGGCAGGCTGCCAAAGCCAACGGCGGAACGCGCATGCAGGCCATTATCACCAAGTACCGCGACGAATAGGTCCGAACAGCCATTGATGATGCGCGGATGTTCGCGAAATTCCGGCACCGCATTCACCATGCCAAGCACCTTCAGCGCACGCAGGCGGGAAAGCCCCCCGGCAGCGGAAGCCGCCACTGACAGCAAGGAAAGCCCAACCCGGCACGCAAGCTGATAGGCTTCATCAATGCTGATTTCGGTTGGCACCTTGCCGCTGATCGGTTTGCCTTCCGCATCGCGCGGCCCTTGGCCGGACAGATAGATAATGTTCCCATCGCGCCGGAAAGGCACATAGGTGCCAAGCGGCTTCGGTGCCGACGGCAACACAAGGCCAAGCGCTGCCAGGCGGGTTTCGGGGGTATCTTCGGACATTTATCGCTCCGTCTTGTTGGGGCGCCATACTCGACACGGCTTGGCCAAGGCTGGCAAGCTTTGCGTGAGAATGTCGGAGGTTCCCAATGCCCCAGGATCAGCACGGCCTTGCCATCACCAGCGCTTCAGAAGCGGCAACGCAGGCTTATGATCATGTTGTGACGGGCTATCTGAAATATCGCGCCGATACGCCAGCGCGGATGAAAGCGCTGCTGGACGCGGATGGCGACATGCCGATGGCGCGGGTGTTGCAATCAGCGCTCACCTTGCTTGGTTACAAGGCCGCGCTACTGCCCGCCGCGCGTGAAGCGGCTGCAACCGCAACCCGCCTTGCCGCTAAGGCTAGCGCGCGCGAAACGGCCCATGCCGCTGCCGTGACCGCCTGGGCCGCAGGTGATTTGGACCAGGCGCTGGCGGGCTGGGAGGCGATTTTGCGCGACCACCCGCATGATATCCTTGCGTTCCGGTTGCACCATTTCAACGCCTTTTGGCTGGGGCGCGCGGGCGTGATGCAGCGCGTGGTGGATGGTGTTTATCCTCAATGGACCGTCGCGCTGCCGGCCTATGGCAGCATCCTTGCCTGCCGCTGCTTTGCGCATGAGGAATGCGGCAATTACCAGGTGGCGGAAGAAAGCGGCCGCGCCGCGATTGACCTTGACCCCGGCGATTTATGGGCCGCGCATGCGGTGGCGCATGTGATGGAAATGCAGGGCCGCCGTGGTGAAGGCATTGCCTGGCTCGCGGGGCTTGAAAAGCATTGGGAAGGCGCTTCCAACCTGGCGCATCATTTGTGGTGGCACCGCGCCATGTATCATCTGGAACGCGCGGAATCGGAAGAAGTGCTGGCGCTTTACGACAAGGGCTTTCGCAACCTGCAAAGCCCGCTGACGGAAGCAGCACCCGATCTTTATATTGATGTGCAGAATGCTGCTTCCATGCTGTTTCGCTTGCAGCGTCAGGGTGTGAATATTGGCGCGCGCTGGGAAGAATTGGCCGATAAGGCAGAAGCGCGGATTGGCGATTGCCTTTCCGCCTTCACCCTGCCTCATTGGATGATGGCGTTGACTGCCGCCGGGCGCTTCCAGGCGGCAGCGCGGCTATTGGACGGCATTCGTGATGCCATCGCTGCGGGCGGCACACTCGCCCCCATTTTACGCGATGCGGCGCTGCCAGTGTGTGAGGCTGTGCTGGCGCATGGGCGCGGTGATCATGCCCGCGCCGTTGCCGTGATGCGCCCGGCGATTGGCGTGATGCACCGCATGGGCGGCAGCCACGCGCAGCAGGATGTGCTGGAACAGCTTTTCCTTGATGCGGCGATGAAAGCCGGCATGCTGGCCGATGCACGCCTGTTGCTGGAACGCGTGGCAGGGCGCCATCCCGTGCCGCCGGAACGGCGCGTGGGCTATGCCAGCGCTGCCGCCGCAGTGATGCATTGAAAGGGGTTCATGCGATGACCGAAGTGAAGAATTGGGCTGAATATGGCGCTGGGCTGAAGGCGCGCGGCAAGGAATTGGGGCAATTGCACCCCGAAATCGTCAAGGGTTTTGTAGCACTTTCAAATGGCGCGGCGCAAACCAAGCATCTGGATGCCAAGACGCGTGAATTCATCGCCCTCGCCGTTGCCATCACCACAAAATGCGATGGCTGCATTGATGCCCATGCGCGTAAGGCCAAGGCCGCCGGCGCCACCAAGGAAGAAATCGCCGAAGCGCTTGGCGTTGCCATCGCGCTGAATGCCGGCGCGGCCTATACCTATGCGCTGCATGTGCTGGATGCGGTGGGAGACTAGCTTTCTACCCCAGGCGTTTCTTTGCCACCGCCAGCGCTGCGCGCTGTTCCTTGGTGACAGCGGGATAATGCAGGTCAAGCTTTTCGAGTGCTTCAATGATCGCCACCACCACCACGAGGCGCGTGAACCATTTGGCATCCGCCGGCACCACGAACCAGGGCGCGTGCGGCGCGGCGGTTGCGCTGATTGCGGCCTGATAAGCCTTCATGTAATCATCCCAATGGGCGCGTTCGGCGACATCATTGGCTGAGAATTTCCAGTTTTTCTCAGGTTCATCAATGCGGGACAGGAAGCGCTTTTTCTGCTCCTCCTCACTCACATTCAGGAAGAACTTCAGTACTACCGTGCCCTGGCGCGCCAGATAGCGTTCATAGGCGGCGATATCTTCCAGCCTTTCATCCCAAATCTTCTTGCCGATCAAGGAAGGCGGCAGCTTCTGTCGCGCAAGGAATTCCGGATGCACGCGCAGCACCAGCGCTTCCTCATACCAGGAACGGTTATGAATGCCGATACGCCCGCGTTCCGGCAGCGCTATGGAATGACGCCAGAGGAAATCATGGTCCAATTCCATCGCGCCCGGCGCCTTGAAGGAATGCACCTGGCAGCCCTGCGGATTGACGCCTGAGAAGACATGCTTGATGGCGCCATCCTTGCCGGCAGCATCCATGGCTTGGAAAATACAAAGAACAGACCAGCGATCTTGTGCGTAAAGCTTATCCTGCATTTCAGCAAGGCGATCCACCCCCTGTTGCAGCAAGGCCTGAGCCGCAGTCTTTTCAAGTTCAAGCCCAGCAGTATCGCCCGGGCCATAATCCTTCAAGCGGAAGCCTCGGCCATTCGTGACACGGTAGCGATCAAGGATTTTCGTGACACGTTTTTCCATCATGCAGCTTCCTTCTTTATCTGCCACCAGGGCAGCATAATCCAAAGCACGGCGGCCAATTGGACGGTGAATGTCATGCCAAGCGCCCAGACATAGCCTTCCGGGGCCCAACCGCCACTTTCATTACGGGGCCAGAGATCAAGGATGGCACCGATGCCGGTCTGGAACAAGAAAACCACGCACAGCATCAGAAAATTGATGGCGGTGGAAACGCGCCCGGCCAGCGCAGGGGGAAAGCCCTGCGCAATCGCCGCATAGCCCGCCGGGCCAACCGAGCCTGAGAAGGAGAACAAGAACCACAAAAACGCCATGGTCCAGAAATCACCCGGCCCCAGCATCAGCATGGCCTGCGCGAAAAGACAGCCCGCAACACCAACATAGGGCATCAACATGGGTGAAAAGCCGCGTGCTTGAACAAAGGAAGAGGCCTGGCCCGTAAAAAAGCTGCCCAGCATCATCCCAATCGAATAGATCAGCAGCGCCGCAGCGCGCGGCCCATCATCAAGCCCACCAACATCACGCAGCCATGGCCCCGCCCAGAGACCCTGATAGGTAAAATTCAAAGTGGAGAGCATCGCAACACTCGGCACCAGGCGAAGAAATACCGGGTCTTTGAAAATACGGCCATATTCACCGATTTCCTGGCGCAAGCTGCGCCGTGGCGCGGGTGCCGCGCCGGGCGGCGCATTCGGTACGGATAGCCAGACCCAGGCCGAAACCATCACCGCCAGCATCGCCAGCACAGCGAAAACACCGCGCCAGCCAATGAAAGGCAGCGCCCATTGCACCGGCATGGTGGCCGCAAGACCGCCCATGGACGCGAAGAACAGCCCTGCCCCGGTCACCGCCGCCACACGTTCCTTCGGGTACCATTGCGTATTGGCCTTCAGCATGGCCATCAACCCCGCCGCCACGCCAACCCCGGCCACGCAACGCCCTACCGCCAATGTTAGTACATCGGCTGACAAGGCACTGATGACGAAACCGGTCGCCGCAATCAGGGCAAGGCATGCCTGCACCCGGCGCGGGCCTCTCAGATCAAGCGCGAGGCCAATCGGCAATTGCGCCATGGCGTAGCTTGCGAAAAAGCAGGCGGCGAGCAGCCCAAGTTCCGCTGCAGTCAGGCCAAATTCAAGCGCAAGAAAGGGCCCAATAACCGCAACCAAGGTCCGATTGGCTTGGTTGATGAAATTGATGGCCGCAAGTGGCAGTGTGATGCGGGTAAAAAGTGACATGGCCCAGCAGCATGGCACGGGTGCTGCCCCCCGCCCATAGGCCACTTTATGGCAGGCGCAGACGAATACTGATAGGGCAGTGATCGCTGATCATATCGCGTAGCGACGGGTCGCGTTCTGGATAGGAAAATACACGAAAACTGTCACGAATGAACCAATCGGAAGCACGCAGGCCCAACATGATATGGTCAACGAAGGGCCTACCCTGCCCTTCGCGCCCCCAACACGGGTTGGAAAAGCCTTCAGTGGCACGGCGCATCGGGGTGGCTGCATTCAGCATGGCAAGCATGTCATCTTCACGTGAAAAGCGCCGATTGAAATCGCCAAGTATGGCAAAGGGCATGCCTTCACGTCGCCTTTCGCTGATCCACTCCACCAGAATTTGCGTCTGCTGGGCCAGGCTTTGGCAGTCACTATTATTAGGCTGGCGCACCGAACCTTGGGCGCAGCCGCCATCCAGATGAATGGACAAAAGCCGCAACCGCGCCCCATTGGCGCCATGCAAGGTTATGTCGGCACCGCGGCGCAGTGAACGCCGTGCCGCAGGCCTGAGGTCAAGCGCGGCAAGATCAGGATTGCGCGTAACGGAAAGCCCTCGGCGCCAGGCAAAACCGGCGCGCTGAACATCTGTTTCGGCAGGAAAATGGAATTCATACACCGTTGAGTCAAAAACCCGCGCGGCTGCCAAAGGGCCATCCACTTCCTGCAAAGCAATCACATCCGCAGCCAGGCTTTCGGCATAGACACGCAGGCGGGCGAAATCCTGTTCGGTCCGGGTTCTCAGATCGTAGGGAAGGTCAGGGTGGCCAGATGGTTTGCTCGTCAGCCACGCGATATTCCATGAGGCGAGTTTGATTTCCTGCGCCACCGCCGGCGCAGCGAAAACAAGCAACACCAAAAGAAGTAGCGCGCGCATCAGGCCCTCATATCAGCCGCACCGGCTCCGCCACGGAATCGGTATTTGCTGATAGAATTTCCAGGGGCCGGGCGCCAGAGGCAAGCAGGAAATCGGCAAGAGCATCCATCTCGCCCGTAGGGCGCGTAACGTCATGGAAAGGATCATGGGCGGGGGAGCCCGGGGGTACCCAGATAATCGTCTCATACCGCGCGCGCGTGAGCAGCACGCGGTAGGTGTTAAGGATGTAACGGCTTTCTTCAGCGCCACGGACAATCTGCCATTGATGGCCGGCAAAGCGCCGCGCGCGCCATTGCCCGGCATGGCGCAGAAAATCCCCGCCCCAAGCGAGGCCCACCACATCCAATTCCAAACCCTGGCAGTCATATTCGGTGGCGAAAGTTTCAAGCGCTTCCGAGGAACGGATATCCGGCCAGCGCTTCAAGAACCAATCCGCGATATCCGGCACCTGCACGCCGAGGCCTTCAGCGCGCAGCCGACGCGCACCGGCGGAAGCGACCAGCCCAGCGCGGCGCAAGCCGCGTGTACGTGCGCGCAAGGCAGCACGCCAAGCGTTGGCATCACGCGTAATGTAGTAGGGCAATTCAGGCGTCGCTGCCGCAATGGCGCGTGCGGCGGGCGCATCATTATTCAGCACAGCATCCACCCATTCGGTGCCCCTGCTGGTCCGCAGACTACGAATAGACGCTTGCAGATCAAGATCCTCATCCAAGGCAAGCCAGGGTTCGGCGCCTTCGGCCAGGCGTTGCGCGGGATCAACGGCGGTGATGCTGCGCCGCGCCGCGACCGCACGCCAGGATGGGGCAGCCGCAATCACGCGCCCCCATTCGGCAAGCCCGGCTTCACCCGTATTGATTTCCTGCCCATTGCCGATCAGCGCCACAATCACCGCCCAGCCTTCGTGCCGCGCCATGATTTCCAGCGTATGCGCTGGCTCGCTCATGGTCAGGTGGCTTTTGCGGCGCTGTCCATCGCGGGTTGCCTGCGCCTGATCCCAGGCGCGCTGCGCTTCATCAAACACAATAATACGCGCTTCGGGCGTTTCATGCGCATGGATCACATGATGTTCCAAAAAGCGATGGACATTCTGTAACGCGGTAAGCGCCGCGCGTTCTGCTGCCTCCCGCGCTTTGCCTCCCTGCGGCGCGGCGTCTTGTGCCAAGGCTTTTCGCAATACCGTCACCAGCGGCACATTGCCGGAAAGGAAGGCCGCGCCATCCTCTCGCAGCGCGCCGAACACCAGATTAAGGCCGCACAGTGTCTTGCCTGCGCCGGGAATGCCGGTGACGAAGACAACATAGCGCCCGCCCTTGGCACGGGCACGTGCGATCACGCGGGCAATCGCCTCGGTCGTGTGCGTTAGGTTATGCGCATCGGCGCGTGTGGCGCCAATATCGGGCACAGCGTTGCGCTGATACAATAGCCGCGCTGCTTCCAAGACGCTCGGCACGGGCCGGTAGGCGGAGCGTGCCCAAGCTTCCGGTTCAATCGGCGTGATTGGCTGGGGAATTGCCGCCTGCGCGCGCGCGACAATATCCCGCAACATGGCGCCATTCGCGATCATCACCGGCGCCACACCGTGCCAAAACAGCGGCAGGTCAAGATCGCGTTGCGGCATGCTTGGGGCGATCAAAATGGGAATGATCGGCACGCCACGGCTGCCAGCGTGGAAATCATGCAAATCCATGGCGTAATTATCCGTCTGGCGCAGATCAGCCAGATCGGGCTTTTGCGCCCCTATCTTGAATTCCAGCACGAAAATCGCGCGATCAGTCAGCAGAATGGCATCGGCACGTTTTTCCAGGCGCAGCAAATCGCATTCCATGAAGATGCGCCAGGAAGCGTCGCCCTCAGCCAAGGCATCCTGCAACAGGGCCGCGCTGGCTTCCCAGGAATCCCGTTGCTTCAGCTCAAGCGTGCCGAAGCGTGCCGCCTGTTCATAGGCCAAGGAAGCAGCGATTTGCGCTGGCGTCTGGCGACGCAAGGCTTCAAGGCTTTGCGTGAACCACGGCCTCATGCGCTTTGCCTTCGCGGCCAGGTGGCGATCAGCACGCTCAGCATCATCAGCGCGAAGCCGATGGCGTGGATGGCGGTAAACGCCTCCTGCAAGATCACCACTGCCACCAGCGCAGCGGTCGCGGGCAAGAAGGCAGTGAAGATGCCAGCAACACCAGCACCTACGCGCTTCAGCCCCGCATACCACAGCAGCAGACACAGCACGCTCGCCGTCACGCTATGAAACACCAGTAGTGCCGCAAGGCGGGGATTGGCCAAGGCCGCGATGCTCGCAATATCCGGGAGAGCAAAGGGGGCGAGCATGAGCGCCGAGAAAATCTGCATCCAAAGGCTTGCCGTGATCACCCCAACGCGCCCCACAATACGCCGTGCAAGCAGCACATAAAGCGCTTCGCCAATGACGCCGCCGAAAATCAGTAGATTGCCGAGTACCGAGCCCACCGCTTCGCTGCTACTGCGCGCAATGGTCATGGCCGCCATGCCAAAGGCGGCGAGCATCACAGCAATCCATTGCGGCTGCGTCAGGCGTTCGCGCAGCCAAAAGGCGCTACCCAAAGCGACCACGGCAGGTAGGCTCGCCAGCACCAGCCCGCCTTCCAGCGCGGAAGTCAGGCGCAAGCCCGCAAGCAGGCCGGCATTATAGATCACCGTGCCAAACAGCGCCTGCCAGGCAAGGTTGCGTAGAACCCCAGCTTCGGGTCGCGGCTCGGCTTCCAACAAGCGCGCCAAAGGCCAGAGCAGCAGCACCGCCAAAACACAGCGCAAAAAAGCAATCATTGGAATCGGCAGCGCTTCCGCTAGCAGCTTTGCAACCGCGACATTGGCACCGACTAGCGCCATCGAGGTCGCTAATTGCAGATAGGCGACGCGCGGCACGCCCGGTGTCACGCGGGATCATCCGCCTGACGAAAGGGGGAAAGCGTTTCAAGGGCGGCCATTTCGCGCTCCATCGCCGGGCGTTCGCGCGACAGAAACTCCGCAACCGCGCGGGACAGCCCAGGATGCGCAATCCAATGCGCGGAATAGGTCGGCACGGGCAGATAGCCGCGCTGGATTTTATGCTCCCCCTGCGCGCCGGCTTCCACGCGCGGAATGCCATGCGCAATCGCGAAATCCATCGCCATGTAGTAGCAAAGCTCAAAATGCAGAAAGGGCACATCCACAATGGCGCCCCAGTTCCGGCCATAAATTGCATCGCGCCCGATAAGATTGAGCGCACCGGCGACAGGTTCCCCATCACGCTCCGCCACCATCAACAGCACGCGATCACCGAGCCTTTCACCCAGCAGCGGCCAGAAAGCTGTGGTGAGATAGGCACTGCGGCCCCATTTCTTGTCCGTAGTCGCGCGGTAGAAGCGATGAAAAGCCTGCCAATGGCGCGGCGTGATTTCTGCCCCGCGAAGCGTGCGCAGCGTGAGCCCTGCCGCCTGCACATCTCGCCTTTCGCGCTTCAGCGCCTTGCGTTTGCGTGATGCCAGCGCGGCCAGAAAATCATCAAAATGGCGATAACCCGGATTGTGCCAGTGGAATTGCGTGCCAAGCCGTTGCAGCCAGCCGGCATTACCCAAGGCACGCCATTCGGCTTCCGTGCAAAAGGTGGCATGAACCGATGATGCCCC
Source organism: Roseomonas sp. (assembly GCA_051007055.1). GTDB lineage: Bacteria > Pseudomonadota > Alphaproteobacteria > Acetobacterales > Acetobacteraceae > Neoroseomonas. Next base: position 100,112 of record JBPCSO010000087.1, on the reverse strand, counting down.
AGTGCCCTGGCAGGCTTGTACCAAGGCGCCCGCCAAAACATCCGGTCCGAAGCCCGCTTCGGGATTCAGCAACAGTCGCGGGCCAGGCACGGGGCTGAAGGGCACCGCCACTTGCAACTTTGGGTAATAGTCGCCACCGGCGCGTTCCAAAGCATCCGCCCAGCCATGGTCAAACACATATTCGCCTTGTGAATGGGATTTGGCATAGGCCGGCGCGCAAGCAACCAGGCGCCCTGTGCCATCCCGCAAGGCAGCGTGCTGAGGCAGCCAGCCACGTTCCGCCACCGCACTGCCGCTTTCTTCCAGGGCGAGCAGGAAGGCATGGCTCAGAAAAGGATTGTCATCGCCAGCACAGGCATCCCAGTCGCCTGACGGGATTTCCGCAATGGCGCGATGGAGCGTGAGCGTCAGTTCAGCAGGGCTGGTCATACCCCTGATGTCGTCACGCGGCTGGCTAGGGCAAGCCTTGCCTCTCAGCCAATCTCAAACATGCCTTCAACTTCCACCGCCGCATCACCGGGCAGGGACGGCACGCCAATCGTGGTACGCGCATGGCGGCCAATATCGCCAAAGACTTCAACCGCCAGATCGGAAGCGCCGTTCATCACCAGCGCGTGCTGTGTGAAGTCAGCGGGTGCGGCAATAAAACCGCCCAGGCGCACCACGCGCGTGACATTATCCAGATCACCGGCGGCGGCCTTCAATTGCGCCAATAGGTTGATGAAGCAAAGCCGCGCTGCTTCACGCCCTGTTTCAATGGAAACGCCGGCGCCCAGCTTGCCTGCATAGGCAATCTTGCCATCCTGCACCGGCACCTGGCCAGAAATCACCACCAGCCTGCCGCTGATATTGAAAGGAATGTAATTGGCAATCGGCGCTGCTGGGGTGGGCAATACGATGCCAAGCGCAGCAAGCTTCGCTTCAATTTTACCAGCCATGATCTTGTTCCTTCAAAAAGCGCCCTAGGCCTGCCTCAGGCGGCAGGGGTCAAATGGCGGCGCAGGCGGGGTGAAGGATGCGCTGGCAATTCCAGCGGAAGCAAGGGCAGCACCGCGGGGCGTGGTTCGGGCAATGCCTCCTCCACCGGATCGGGCAGGTCATCACGGCCCAGATAATCCTGCGCCAGCCGGCGAAACGCCCAATCAAGTAGGGATGTGGCGCGCCGTATGGAAGGATCACCTTCCACCTGGCCCCCATTGCCGGGCGCATAAGCGTAGGAATTGACGAAGCTGCTCAATGGGACGCCCTGGGATAGCCCAAGCGATACGGCCTGAGCCAAGGCCTCAACCAGGCTGCGCCGAACAGCTGATTCGCGCGGCACAGAGAAGGAAACCTCTCGGAGATTACCGAGTTCATCTTCCAAGGCACGCAAGCCCACGCGGCTGCCGGCGATACTGACGCGCCAAGAACGTGCGCGCGGCTGGCGCGGTGCGCGTGCCGCCGCTTCCCGCGCGGCAAAATCAGCTGAAACCGCAGCCAATTCAGGCGGTAAGGCATCAAGGAAGGGAATCACCGCAGCTTCCATCGCTTGGCGCGCCTGCCGTTCCACATAGGCGAGCAGCCATGCCGCGTCAGCGCCGGCCAATTCAGCCGCACGGGTTGGAACTTGCTGGATGCTGCCATCAGCGGCGCGCACCGGCTTGGTGATGGCGGAAGCAGGCGCAACGCCGGCGGTTTCCGCGCCAAGCAGCAACTCAACCGCATCAGCCGGGGCGAGAACCACATAGGCTCGATGCCGCAAGCCGGGCGCTGCTGCTGCCGCCGCCAAGGCCGCGTGCGCCGCTCTGGCCAAGCCAGGCACAACGGTATCCTCGGGCGCCGGCGCGCTGATAAGCGGCACGGCATGCCGCGCGCCGAAGCGCTGCGCCAGGCGACCGGATTCGGCTTCTGCAGCGCCGCGCGTCAGGGCGGCGATGGCTGCGGCCACGCTGCGCGCCGCATCACTATCATAAGCCAAGCCAAAGGCGGCCAGCAGGCCGGCCAAATCGGCAAAACCAAGGTTCAGGCTTTCTGCCTTGCCCTTGCCCCATATATCCAAGGCCCGGATCGCCAAGCCGCAAGCGGCACGATAGGCATGTGCGTCAAAATCGCCGCCAGCATCCAAAAAGGCTGGCAGGTTCAAAACAAATCGGCCTTCGCCCTTGGTATCCTGCCAAATTTCTATGCCAGGCGCACCGCGGCGAGAAAGCAGCAAGGCGCGCAGCCCGGCTGCCAAGGCCACCGCCTCATCGGCATCGCTGAGTAGTCCTTCACGCTTGCCACGCTGCACCAAACGTTGGATCCAGGCTTCCGCTATCCGCGGCAAGGCCGCCGGCCCTTTGCCAGGGGCGAGCGCCGCCAACGCCTCACCGGCCTCCTCAGGCCAAGAAGCAGGTATGGCTACGGCGCGAAGCGGAGAGTCCGGGTCAGCCCCGGCTTTCAAACGCTTCAGCGCAACCCCAGACCAAATGGTTCCGATGATTCCAATCACATCATTATGCTAGGGGGGTCGTTCCGAGTCGTGGAAGCCTCATTTTGTGTTTTTTTTAACCATTGGCCCCAGATTTTGATAAAACATCCCCGCTTATGGGTTTTGCGTGCCCCGCGCGCCTGTGCGATTATGCTCCCAGCCGTGAATTAACCGGGGAGCCGCCATGCAGTTGCTCAGCACCTTCTTCATTCGCCTCACCAGCCGGCAGGTTGGGCAGGATCGTTTCGGTAACACTTATTGGGAAGCCCGGTCCCGGCGCGATTCCTATGGTAGGCCCATGCGGCGCGTGCTTTACGCCAAGGAAGCGCAGGCTTCCGCCGTACCCGCCGAATGGTGGGGCTGGCTGCATCACACAACCGAAAAGCCCCTGCCCGAGGATGCGGCGCGCCGCCCTTGGCAGAAGGAACACCGCCCCAACATGACCGGTACTGCGGAAGCGTGGCGGCCGGTGAACCCGGCGGCCAACCGCGGCGGCGACTACGAAGCCTGGACGCCAGGGCGCTGACGGCGCCCTTTTGAAAGCCCATTCCGATGCAAAAGCGCAGTCTGGCGGAGATTTTGACCGGTTTGGTGGTGCTGGGCATCGCTGCCATATTCTTGGGCTATGCAGTCACCAGCACGGGCCGAAGCTTTTCTGGGCCTGGGATGAATCTTACTGCGAAATTCGACCGTATTGATGGCCTGGGCCAGGGCGCGGATGTGCGCATTGCCGGGGTTAAGGTCGGGCAGGTTGTGGCGCAGCGGATTGATCCCGAAAGCTTCCTCGCCGTGCTGACGCTGCGTGTTGATGCTGGGCTGAAGCTACCCGATGACACATCCGCCGAGATTTCCAGCGAAGGGCTGCTGGGCGGCAAATATGTCGCGCTGGTGCCGGGTGGTGGCACGCGCATCCTGCGTGAGGGTAGTGAAATCACCATCACGCAAAGTGCCATCAATCTGGAAAGCCTGCTCGGGCGGTTCATTTTCTACGCCGGGGAGAGCAATCAGCGCGGCAATCAGGAAAGCCCGCCGGCGACACCGCGATGAAGCCCTTGCCCAAGCCACCTGCCGCCTGGCCCGGGGCAGATGGCAAACCGGTATCCTGCAACGAAAAGCTCAAGATGCTGGCTGAAAATCACACGGAGGCCGCCACGGTGCTGCGCGATGTTTTCGAAGACGCCGTGCTGATGGGTGTGGATGAGGTTGCCATGCGCGAAATCCTGAAGGAACTGATCGCGGCATTGCCGAGCCCGAAGCGGAGCGCATGACAAGGTTTTTGGCCTTCGTCCTGGTCTGTCTGCCAAGCCTTGCGCAGGCGCAGGAATGGCTACCGCGCCAACAAGCACGCATCCAGGCGCTGGATAAGGTGACGGCGCGGGTGACGGTGCTTGAAGGCCGTGTTGGGGAAAGCCTGAGCTTCGGCACGCTTTCCATCCGTATTGGCGCTTGCCATGCACGCCCCCCCACGGAAGTGCCTGATTCCGCCGCCTGGTTTGAAATGACCGATAGCCGTGCGGCGCAAGGCAGCCCAACAGTATTCCGCGGCTGGATGTTCGCCGATGCACCAGGTGTGAATATGCTCGAACATCCGGTTTATGATGTGCGTATCCTAAGCTGTAAGTGATCCGAAGATTTCCTTTCTGAATCGCGCTTGGCTCCCTATATTAGCTTCCGCTTTAGGAAGGTCAGCCGATGTCCCTTGCCCCGAATGGCGCCAGCATCCAGCCGTTTTTTGACGAGGCGACCAATACGGTCAGCTACCTGGTCTTTGACCCTGCCACCCGCCAGGGCGCGGTGATTGACCCCGTGCTGGATTGGGACCACCGCAGCGGAGAAGCCGATACGCGTTCCGCCGATCGTCTGATTGGGGCGGCGCGACAGGCGGGTGTTGCGATTGCGCTGATCCTGGAAACCCATGCCCATGCGGATCATCTGACCGCCGCACCCTATATCAAGAAGCTTTGCGGCGGGAAGATTGGCATTGGCGAGCATATCAAAGATGTGCAGCGAATCTTCCGCCCAGTCTTCGCGGCTGAGGATGTAAAGCCCGAAGGGGCCGATTTTGATTTGCTGTTTCGTGATGGCCAGCATATCGCCCTTGGATCACTGGATATTGAGGTGATTCATACGCCGGGCCATACGCCGGCCTGCGTCTGCTACCGCATCGGTGATGATGTTTTCGTGGGCGATACGCTTTTCATGCATGATTACGGCACGGCGCGGGCCGATTTCCCAGGCGGCGATGCCAGGGTACTTTTCCGTTCCATCAAGCGCCTGCTGGCGTTACCGCCGCAAACACGGCTTTGGATGTGCCATGACTACAAGGCCCCGAGGCGCGATCATTACGCTTGGCAAAGCACGGTTGCCGAACAGCGCGCGCACAACCCGCATGTGAAGGATGGCGTGACCGAGGATGAATTCGTGGCCTTCCGCCAGGCGCGTGATGAAAAGCTAGCCGCCCCCACACTGTTGCTGCCTTCCATCCAAGTGAATATCCGCGCCGGGCGTTTCCCTACAGCTGAAAGCAATGGCGTCCGCTATTTGAAGATACCGGTGAGGGCGCGCGCTGGGCTTGCATGAGACCTAGGCTTCGGGTTTGAGTCGCCAAGTATGAATTCATTGCCCAAAGAGGCCAAAAAACTCCAGGGAGGAGAACAAGGATGATGCGACGCCTTTTTATTGGGGCCGCCATGGGGCTTGCGCTGGCTGCGCCCGCCCTGGCTCAGGGCCTGCCTGATCGGCCTATCACGCTGGTGAGCGGCTTTGCGCCTGGCGGTTCGACCGACATCACTGCGCGGCTATTGGCTGAACGCATGCAGGCGCATATGGGGGCCAATGCGCGCGTGGTGGTGGAAAACCGCCCCGGCGCTTCCGGCACGGTAGCTGCGGAATGGCTGCGCCGTCAGCCCGCCGATGGCTCGGTATTGATGCTGAATGAGGCGTCTTCCCACGGGCTGATCCCCGCCGCGATGCAGGGCGGTACGCGTTATGACCCGATTGCGGATTTCACTCATATTGCGATTGCCGCGAATGGCCCGTTGATTTTGGTGGCAGCACCTAATTTCCCGGCTGGCACGGCAGCGGAAGCGGTGGCTAAGCTGCGCGCCGGGCCGCAGGATGATCTGCCCTATGCGTCATCTGGCGTTGGTTCCATGCCGCATTTCGCGGCTGAGGCGGTGGCGGTTTCGCTGATGCTGGGTGGCAAGTTTTCTCATGTGCCATATCGGTCTGGCGGGTTGATGGTGGAATCCATCGCGCGTGGTGAAACGGCTTGGGGCGTTGCGGTACTGGCCTCCGCCGCCGCGCAGGTGCGCGATAATCGGGTGCGCGGCATTGCGATTACGGGCCTGGAACGCTTCCCGGCTTTCCCGGATATTCCTACCTTGGCAGAATCTGGCATGCCCGGTTTTGACATTGGCAATTGGTTCGCCGTGGTCGGCCCGCCACGCATGCCGGAAGGCACCGTGACCGCGCTTAACCGCGCCATCAATGCCGCATTGGCAGACCCGCAATTGCGGGAGCGTTTCCTGATTGCAGGGATTTCGCCCTGGACCCGGCCCAATACGCCCGCCGATGCGCGTGCTTTTTTCCAGGCGGAGCTTACAAAGTTCAAAGGCGTTGTGGAACGCACCGGCGTAAAGATGGAACAATAGCCATGCAGGGCGCCTGATGAATATTCAGGCGCCCATTTTGATTCAATCCTTCGGCGGCAGATGGAGCGCGACAACCTCGCCCCCCTGCCCCGGCACTTCCGGAAAGCGCCGCCGCACATCCGGGTCATGCCCTGGGATCACGCGGCTATCATCACCCCCCGCCAGCTTCTTTGCCGCCCGCCAGCCAGCCGCCATCGCCCCCAGATCGAAAATGATCGGGAATGGATTGCCGCTGAGTGCATTGGCATAGAAATGCATGGCGTCTGAGGCCAGTACCACCGGCCCGCGCGCGGTTTGCACGCGCACCACTTGCAAACCATCCGAATGTCCACCGACGCGATGCACGGAAACACCCGCTGCCACTTCGCCATCCCCATCATGAAACACGACGCGATCAGCATAAAGCGCCTTCACCATGGCGACGACATGCGCCGCTTCGAAGGGCAGGCGAATGGCATGCACGCACATGTGCCGACCGGTCGCGAAATGCATTTCGCGTTCCTGCAAATGGAACTTGGCGCCGGGGAACATGCCGAGTGAGCCAGCGTGATCATAATGCAAATGCGTGATGATCACATCCGATACCTCGGCGGCATCCGTGCCCATGGCCTTCAGGCTATCGCGTACATTGCGCGCAATTGTGCGGCCCCGGCCGGCCGCCGTTTCCTCATCAAAGCCGGTATCCACCACAATTTCCTGCCCATCCGGCGCGCGCAGCAACCAGATGAAGTAATCCAGAGGCATGGCTTCATGCGCATCAGGCACCGGCAGCAGGAAATTCGTCTGTGCCGTGCGTTCATGCCGCCCGTAGCGGATGGCATAGACTTCCCAATTCATGATTCTTGATTTCCTCCGAGTACCGTGCCGGTCATTTGTTCCAGCATTTTCGCAACCGCCGTGTGATCAACCCCCGGGCCAAGCGATGTTGCCGCTGCCAGCCACATTTCCCGACACAGCGCCGAAAATGGTGCGGGCGTTGTTGTCTCCCGCCCTACTTCAAGGGCGATGGACAGATCCTTCACCATCAGATCAAGCCCAAACCCCGCATCAAAGCGGCGGGAGAGCACATATTCCTTGAACTTCTTCTGCGTGGAATTATTCATGCCTGAACTTGCATTCAGCACATCCACCATGGTTGTCGGGTCAAGCCCAAAGCGCTGACCGATCAGCAAGGCTTCAATGCCGATCAGATAGCCACCGGCGGAAACCAGATTATTCAGCGCCTTCATCGCCTGACCGGCGCCAATATCGCCGCAGCGATAGATGGACGTTCCCATGGCCTTCAGCACGGGCTCGGCACGATCAATCTCCGCTGCTGGCCCACCCACCATGATGGCCAGCTGGCCTGATTTGGCGCGGGGCACTCCACCTGAGACCGGGCAATCAATCATCGCCACGCCATGGCCTTCCAGCATCGCCGCGATTTCCCGCGTGCGGCCTGGCTGGCCAGAGGTCATGTCAATCACCAGCATCCCCGGTTTGAGTGATGGCAGCATGGCTTCCACCGCCTCACCTACCTGCTTGCTGGTCGGCACAATCATCACCACGCAATCGGCGCCGCTTGCGGCTTCCGCTGGCGTTGTGGCGGCTTTCGCGCCGGTTTCGGTCGCGAAGGATGCGGCGCGGCCTGGCACCACATCACACACCGTCACCTCAAATCCCGCCTTCACCAGATTGGCCGCCATGGGCCAACCCATATTGCCGATGCCGGCAAAGGCGATGCGCTTCAATGCAGCCGACATCACTTCTTCCCCGGAATCGCGCCTTCGGCGATCAGCACCTCATGCGCAGCCTTGAAGGCATCAAGCCCGGCGGGAATGCCGCAATAGGCGGTGGCGTGCAGAAGGGTGGCTTTGATTTCATCAACGGTGATGCCGTTATTCAGCGCGCCCTTCACATGCAGCTTCACTTCCGGGATCTTGCCGAGTGCTGTCAGCATCGCAAGGTTCAGCAACGAACGCGTCTTGCGGTCCAGCGTGGGATCGCCCCACGCCCAGCCCCAGGCCCAGGCGGTAGTGGCGCGCTGGAAGGACATCATGAATTCATCGGCCTTCGCCATGGACGAATCCACATATTCCGGGCCCAGCACCGCACGGCGGATGGGCAAACCTTTATCAAACAGCGCCTGATCGTCGGACATCTTATGCTCCTTCATGGATTGAATGGCGCAGGCTGGCGTGATGACGCCATGCGGTCAACCGGGGCGGTTTGCGCAGGGGCTATTCGGCCTTCTCGGGCTGATACCAAGGCCAGCGCTGCTTCACGACTGGGCTATCCGGCGCATAGGCAATGCAGGTGCCAATCAGTGCTGGCCTGACTTTGCGTTCATCTACCACCTCACCAGCGGCGCGGTGGGCTGCGGCCTGTTCGCGTTCCCGCTGTCGCCGCACGGGATAGAGGGTTTGGAAGGCAACCGTACCCATCTGGCCAATCACCTCACGCAGATGCGTGCAGCCATGAATGCCGCCAACCCGTTCATTCACCGCGCGCACAAAGCCAGGCCCGATCTTGAGGCCAGCGAGCCGCGCAAAATTGGGTGCGGCAGCCGGGCAGATATCATAGGGCGTGAAATCAGATGCGGCTTCGCAGGACAACACTTCAAAATCCTCGGTGATGGTCATGCGAATCCACATGCCATGCAAAGCCTCACCCGGTTCGATCCAGCCGCGGCCTTCATTGTTGAAGCCGTAGCTTTTGGTATCCACCAGATGGGCTTCGATATCGAAAAGCCCATCCTTGCGCTGATAGCCGCGCAATTGGATGTTACGCAGATGGAGAAGGTTACGCTCGGCGGGGTCGGAAAGCGGCATGGGTCAATATCCGGTTACGCTGCACTGCAGCACTCTTCTGCCATGACCCGCGCATCAGGGCCAGATCAGGCGGCGGTTAGGCGGATGGTGCCGTGCAGGGATTGGCCCTGTGCCAATACGCGCATAGGCGCAGCGGCGGCCAGCACGGGGCGATTGGACGCATCGGGCATGTGGCTCACGGGTTCGATGCAGATCACAGGCTGCACGGGCGGTGCATAGACCTGAACGCCCGCGGCGAAATCGCCCTTGGCGGTGAGCGTAATGGTGCCGGCGGGTGAAATGAGACGCGCCACGCCATCCCAACCGACGAAGAAATTATCAAGCCCGATCAAGCCGGCCTCATCCACTGCGATGCCGGTGCAGGGTATGAAGTTTTGCGGCAGCCCGCGCGCATCATGGCTGGCACGTTGTGTGGCGTTTAGGTGCAGGGTGGTCGCCGCACTACGGGTGAACCAGGGGTGCCAGCCCATACCGTAGGGCACGGGTGCGGTGCCTTCATGCCGCAGCGTCATTTCCATAAGCAGACCATCGGCAGCAAGCGAAACCGCGAGCCGCGCAGTGTAGTCGAAAGGCGCGAGGGCTAAACGCTGTTGCAGAAGCGCGTGATCTGCGGTGGCGCTTATCACCTCCCAAGGCAGATCGCGCGCTAGCCCATGAATGGCAGTGCCTTCCGCCGCGCGATTGATCGGCACGACATGGCCGGCGATGCGCCCACCATCCAGCCTATTGGCCCAGGGCAGCATCCAGAAGGCACCATAGGCCCCAGGATGGCGCGCGCCTTCAGGTGTTGGCACAAGAACATTTCGCCCACGCCACTGCAAAGCGGTGAACGCTGCGCCCTGTTCCGGGCAGATCAGCGCCTGCCAATCACCATGATGCAGCTTCATTCCGGCGCGAAATGATCCCGCGGTGAAGGCGCGCTGCGGGAATATTCAATGGCGGTATAGGCGCCACCCTGATAACGCTCTGAAACCGGATCGGCAGTGATGCCCTCAAGCTCAGCCCGCCATAGTTCCGCATTGTCCTGTGGCGCCCACCCGATACGCGCGCGATGATCCTCTCCCCAATAGCCGGTCGGGTTATTGGATTGGCCCCAGATTACCGCGTGGCCCACTTTCTCTGACAGGACGCAGCATTCAATCAGGCGCGTGAGATCCGGATAGGACAACCAGGTGGACAGCATGCGCCGATCAAGTGGCTTCGGCTGGCAGGACCCGATGCGGAGGTTGATATTCTCAACCCCGTGCTTGTCCCAATACATCCGCCCCATCATCTCGCCATAGACTTTGGAGATTCCGTAGTAGCCATCCGGGCGGAAGGCGCAATCCGCATTCAGCTTCGCATCATTGCCGCGCGGGCGTTCATGAAAGCCGATAGTGTGATTGGAACTGGCGAAGATCACGCGCGCGCCTTCACGCCGTGCAGCCTCATAAACATGATAAAGCCCGCGCAGATTGGGGCCCAGGATTTCCTCAAAGGGGCGTTCCACACTTATGCCGCCGAAATGCAGAATGGCGCCACAGCCTTCCGCCTGACGCATCAGCGCCACGCCATCATTCAAATCCGACTGCACGAAGCGTGCGGATGGCGGTAGCACATCCGGAAAGGGCGCGATATCGGTCAGGCGTAACACCCAGCCAAGCGCGCCAAGGCTTTGCGTGAGGTGGCGCCCCAGCGCGCCGGAAGCGCCAGTAAGCAGCACGGGTTTTGCGGGCACTTTCATGGCGTCAGCCTCCATAGCCAAGCAGCAGGCGCGGCAGCGTGAGCGACATGGCCGGCCAATAGGTAGTAAGCAGCAGCGCAAGCGATATGGCACCATAGAAGGGCCAGATGGTGCGCATGACTTCTTCGATGGGTATTCGCCCGATGGCGCAACCAACGAACAGCACCGCGCCGACAGGCGGTGTTGTCAGCCCCAAGCCAAGATTCATCATCATCACCATGCCGAATTGCACAGGATCAACGCCAATGGCGGTGACTACGGGCAGGAAGATCGGCGTCGTGATCAGGATCAGTGCTGCCATATCCATCACGCAACCCAGTAGCAGCAGGCAGACATTGATCATCAACAGGATCACGATGGGATTGGCGCTGATGGCGAGCATGCCTTCCGTCAGCAATTCCGGCAGGCGATACATGGCCAGCAGCCAAGCGAAAGCCGTTGCCGTACCAACCAGCAAAAACACGACCGAAGTGGTGCGCACACTTGCCTTGACCGCGATAAGAAAATCCGGCCAGGACAGATTGCGATAAACCAGCAGCGTGACCACCAGCGCCCAAATCGCGCCGAAGGCAGCACTTTCGGTCACGGTAAAAACGCCAGACAGCACGCCGCCCAGAATGATCACCGCCGTCAGCAGCCCAGGCAGCGCATCAATAAAGGTCCAGAACAAATGGCGGAACCCGGCCCAACCTTCGGAAGGATAGCCGCGCCGCACTGCCATGACATAGGCCGCAAGGCCAAGAAAAAGGCACATGACAATGCCGGGCACAATGCCCGCGATGAACAGCGCGCTCACCGAAATGCCCCCACCCGCGGCAAGCGAATAGAGAATCATGTTGTGGCTAGGCGGAATCAGAATGCCCGCAATGCTGCTGGTGACGGTGAGCGATACCGCATAATCCACACCATAACCCTTGGCCTTCATCGCCGGAATCAAGATGGTGCCGGTAGCCGAAGTATCCGCCACCGCCGAACCCGAAATCCCGCCAAACAGCATGGAGGTTGAAACATCCACCATCCCCAAGCCGCCGCGCATCCAGCCCACACAGGATGAAGCCAACGCAATCAAGCGGCGCGCGATACCGCCATGGAGCATGATCTCGCCAGCAAAAATGAAAAAGGGAATGGCGAGAAGGGAGAAGATGCTCATGCCACTCGCCATTTGCTGGAACGCAACAGCGGGGTTCAGCCCTTCATAGATGAAGCCCACGACAGCAGCGATACCAAGGCAGAAGGCCACCGGCACACCAGCCATGACACCCAACGCAAATACCGCAAAAATCAGAAATAGCCCGGGTTCCATTGCCGTTACTCCAGAAAGGCCGCGGCGGGGCCGCGTTTTTCCGGCGCCTCAGGCACGAAGATATCGCGCAGCACCTGTTCCACCGCGAATAAGGCAATCAAAACGCCGCCCACCACCATGGGCACATAGGTCCAACCCTGGCTGATGCCGAGCAAGGGAATGCGGAAATTCGCAACCATTTCCACCAATTCCCAAGACCAGATCGCCATGCCAACACCAAACAGGCCAACAATCGCATCACAGCCAAGGGCAATCCAGCGTTGTGCGTTGGGCGGGAGCGATTCACGCAGCCCAAGCACAGAAAGATGAAAGCGTTCCCGGATACCCACCGCCGCCACCGGCATGGAAATCGCCAGAATCGCTAAAGTTGCGCCACGTTCGATCCAAGTTGGTGTGTCATTCAGCACGTAACGGCCAAAGACCAGCCAACCCATCATCGCAATCAACACAACCAGCGCCACGCCAGCCAAGCCGATGGTAAGCCCCGCAAGCAAATCTAGCGCGCGCGAAAAGGCCCTCAGCGGCGCAGGCAATGCCCTGCGCCCGGCGTCATCGGCGCCTGTCACCGGGTTTCACGAATGCGCTTCAGCAAATCCGCCATGCGCGGCGCTGAGGCGTATTTGGCATAAACCGGTTCCATCAACACCTGCCAGGGACCACGATCGGCTACTTCAATCACCGTGGCGCCTGCAGCGATCACCCGTTCACGCGATGATTTTTCGCGTTCTGCCCAAAGCTGACGTTGAAAGACCGCGCTCTCACGCGCTGCATCACGCAGGATGGCACGCTCGGCCTCATTCAAGCGCTGCCAGCGCTGCCGGCTGATAGCAAGGATTTCCGGCACATTAGAATGTTCGGTCGTCGTGAAAAATTTAGCCACTTCGAAATGCCGCGTGCTTTCATAGGACGGCCAGTTGTTTTCCGCGCCATCAATCACGCCGGATTGCAGGCTGGTGAAAACCTCACCAAAGGGCAGCGGCGTTGGGTTGGCGCCCATGGCGCGCATGATATCAATCCAAAGATCGGATGTCTGCACGCGGATCTTCATGCCGCGCACATCGGCGGGCGCGCGTACCGGGCGGGTCGTGTAAAGGCTCCGCGCACCGGCATCATACCAGGCCAGGGTGATAATGCCGATCGCTTCCAGATCGCGCGCAATATCCTCACCAATCGCGCCATCTACCACGCGATGGCTATGGCCGACATCGCGGAACAGGAAGGGCAGAGTCAAAATAGCGGTGGAGGGCGCCAGATTGTTCAGCGGCGAAAGGTTGAAATTGGCGAAATCAATCGTTCCCAAGCGCATCTGCTGAATGGCTTCATCCTGCTGGCCAAGCTGCGCGGAATGGAACGTGCGCATGCGGATGCGGTTATTGGTGCGCTGGCCCACCAGCTCCGCAAAGCGGTCCATGCCACGGCCATTCGGGTAATCCGCCGCATGGATATTCCATCCGCGCCATTCCTGCGCCGATGCATGGCCAGGGGCGAGGGCCATCAGCGAAAGCGCAGCAGCGGCCACGGCACCAAGCAAGCCGCGGCGACGGGATTTTGAGAGCAAGGACATGATGTTTCCTCCTGCCGGGCGGTCCGGGCCACCCTGTTCTTCGGTTTGAATGACTGATCCTGACCGGATGGGCGCTCCCCCGTCAATCCAAAACCGGCCAGGGAATGGCCAAGCAGGGCGCTCAATGGCAATGTACCCACGGCAGACGCAAGGAAAACGCTCATGGCGCGCAAGAAACCCGAAGAACTCCGCAGCCATCGCTGGTTTGGCGTGGAGGATATCCGCGCCTTCGGCCACCGGTCCCGCATGCTGCAAGCCGGTTATTCGGAATCGGATTTTCGCGGCAAGCCGGTGATCGGGATCATCAATACCTGGTCGGAACTCAGCCCCTGCCATTTCCATTTCCGCACGCGGGCCGAAGAAGTGAAGCGCGGTGTCTGGCAGGCGGGCGGCTTTCCCGTGGAATTGCCTGCGCATCCGGTGACGGAGCAATATCAAAAACCGACATCCATGCTCTATCGCAACCTTCTGGCGATGGAGACAGAAGAATTGGCGCGCAGCCATCCTTGCGATGGGCTGGTGCTGCTGGGCGGCTGCGACAAAACGCCGCCGGGCCTGATGATGGGCGCGATCACCGCTGGCTTGCCCTGCATTTTCGTGCCAGCCGGCCCGATGCTGCGCGGCAATTGGCGCGGCAAAACGCTGGGTTCGGGCAGCGATGTTTGGAAATATCACGCCGAATTGCGGGCCGGGAATATCACGGAAGCACAATGGAAGGATATGGAAGGCGGCATTGCGCGCAGTTTCGGCACCTGCATGACCGCCGGTACAGCCGCCACCATGATGCTGGCGGTGGAAGCGATGGGCTTCACCCTACCGGGCGCTTCTTCCATTCCGGCCGCGGATTCCGCGCATCCGCGCATGGCGACCGAAACCGGAAAACGCATTGTGGACATGGTCTGGGAGGATTTGACGCCAAAATCCATCATCACCCAAGCCAGCATAGACAATGCCGTGACCGCCACCATGGCCTTTGGCGGTTCCACCAATGCCATCCCGCATCTTATCGCCATGGCGCGCCGCGCCGGCGTGCCGCTTGATTTGGAACGCTTCGATGCGCTGTCGCGCCGCGTACCACTGGTGGCTAACCTCCGCCCCAATGCCGGCGAAAAGCTGATGGAGGATTTCTTCTATGCCGGCGGCGCGCAGGCACTGTTCCACCGCATCCGCGATTACCTTGACCTTTCCGCGCGCACCGTCACGGGGCACACACTTGGCGCAAATATCTCTGGCGCTGAGATTTTTGATGAGGAAGTGATCCTGCCACTAGACCGCCCCTTGCAGGCGGAAGGCGGGCTTGCCGTTCTGAAGGGCTCTCTCGCGCCACGGGGCGCGGTGATCAAAACCTCAGCCGCTGAACCTCGCTTGCTCAATCACACCGGCCCGGCAGTGGTGTTTGAAGACTATGCTGATCTGAAAAAGCGCCTGGATGATCCTGATCTGCCCGTGACACCTGATTCCGTTCTGGTGCTGAAGCAGGCGGGGCCGCAAGGCGGGCCGGGCATGCCGGAATGGGGCATGCTACCGCTGCCCAAGAAGATGTTGCAGCAGGGCGTGCGCGATATGGTGCGCATTTCCGATGCGCGCATGTCCGGTACATCCTATGGCACATGCGTTTTGCATGTGGCGCCGGAAAGCCATGTGGGCGGGCCGCTCGCCTTCGTGCAGAATGGTGACTTGATCCGGCTTGATGTCGCCAACCGCAAGCTCGATTTGTTGGTGGATGAAGCGGAAATGGCCCGCCGCCAAGCTGCCTGGAAGCCACCCACGCGCCGCTATGCGCGGGGCTGGACATCGCTATATTTGGACAATGTGACCCAGGCCGATGAGGGATGCGACCTCGCTTTCCTGGAAGGCCAAGAACCCACGCCGGAGCCGGATATCTACTGATGCTCAAAACCGTTTTTGAAGCCGCCGCCGCGCTCGCCGCCGGGCGCACCACCTCAACCGCGCTGACGGAAGAAGCCCTGGCGCGCATTGCCGATCCCGCCGGTGAGGGCAGCCGCGCCTTCATGGTGGTGCATCATGAGGCAGCCCGCGCGAATGCCACTGCGATGGATGCGCTGCGCAAGGCAGGCCGCGCGCCAAGCCCTTATGCCGGCATCCCAATCAGCGTGAAGGATTTGTATGATGAGGCGGGCATCACCTCCCGCTCCGGCTCTGTGGTGCTGAAGGAATCCGCGCCCGCGAAGCTGGATGCGCCAAGCGTGCAGCGTCTGCGTCGTGCTGGCTTTGTTGTGATTGGGCGCACCAATATGGTGGAGTTCGCATTTTCCGGCCTTGGTGTGAATCCGCATTACGGCACGCCGAAAAGCCCCTGGGATCGCGCAACAGGCCGCTTGCCGGGTGGTTCTTCTTCCGGCGCAGGTGTCGCAGTGGCTGATGGCATGGGCTTTGTCGGGCTTGGCACGGATACCGGCGGTTCCTGCCGCATTCCGGCAGCGCTTTGTGGCGTTGTTGGCTGGAAGCCCACCGCGCGGCGCGTGCCCATCGCGGGCATCCTGCCGCTATCACCTTCGCTTGATTCCGCAGGGCCTTTGGCGCGCTCGGTCGCGGATTGCGCGCTGATTGATGGCTTCATGGCGGGCGAGGAAGCGCCCACACCCCCTGCCCCACCCCCGATGCAAAGCCTGACCTTCGGCCTGCCGCGCGGCACCTATTTGACTGATGGCATGGATGGTCATGTCGCCGCGGCTTTTGAGACGGCGTTGCGCAAGCTTGCGCTTGCTGGTGCACGCATCATTGAAGTTGATCTGCCGGAGCTTACCGAAATTCCGCAAGTCACCGCTGCCGGCGGCTTCCCGGCGAGTGAGGCCTTGGCTTGGCATCGCCGCCTGATTGCCGAAAAGGCCGATGGCTATGATCCACGCATCCTAAAGCGCATCCGGCGCGGTGAAGGCATGTCGGCTGCGGATTATGTGGACCTGGTCAATGCGCGCGCACGCATTATTGCGAGCGCCGCACCACGCACCGCGCCCTTTGATGCGCTGATCTGCCCGACTTGCCCGCTGATCCCGCCTGCCATCGCGGAAGTAGAGGATGAGAAGGAATACAACCGCATCAATATGCTGCTGCTACGCAATACGAGTGTGGGCAATTTTCTCGATCGTTGCTCAATCAGCCTGCCCTGCAATGCGCCAGGGGAAGCGCCGGTTGGGCTGATGTTGACCGGCGCGCATGGCGCGGATCAACATCTTTTCGCGGTCTCGGCGGCGGTTGAGGCGGTGCTGGCGGCGTGATCGTGCCCCGCTTTGGGTCTTTGCATGACGGCCCGGCGCCGGTTGCGGGCGGCGAAAGCTTCTCAGAATTGGCGCGCGCTGGTGGGGCGCGCGTAGAACGCATCGCGTCCCGCACCGTCACGGACGGCGCGTGGTATGAACAAGCCTGGACTGAATTCGTGCTATTGGTAGCGGGTAGCGCAGCGCTGGATTTCGCCGATGGCAGTAGGCGCGAACTGAAGCCCGGCGATTGGGCGCTATTGCCCGCGCTTTGCCGCCATCGCGTCGCCTGGAGCGATCCCGCAGGCGAGACGCTTTGGCTTGCAGTACATCTGCCGCCGGGCTGAAACGCGCCTCAGTCTTTTTTCTGATCCCCGGGCAAATCAATCCCCGTCAGCGCCTGCCAAACGCGAATGACAAAACCATCATCGGCGCCGCCCTGGCCCATGGCGCGTGCGGCGGTGAAAAGCTGCTGCGCTTGTGCGGCCAAGGGTACCGGGAAATTCAGGCCGCGCGCCATGTCATTCACCAGGCCAAGATCCTTCACGAAAATCTCGACCGCGCTGCGCGGCGCGTCATCACCCGTCAGCACACGCGCCATACGGTTTTCGAACATCCAGGAATTACCGGCGGCACTGGTGACAACATCATAAAGCGCTTGCGGATCAGCGCCGGCGCGAATGCCAAGCGCCATCGCCTCAGCCGCCGCGGCGATATGCACGCCGGCGAGCAATTGATGCACCACCTTCACCGTGGCACCGATGCCGATTTCGGAACCTAACCGCCAGACTTTGGTGGCGATGGCATCCAGCACGGGTGCCGCCTTGGCAAAGGCGGCTTCACTGCCCGCCCCCATCACCGTCATTTCACCCGAACGCGCCTTGACCGCGCCACCAGACACCGGCGCATCCAGATAGAGAACGCCAGCAGCTTCCGCCTTGGCAGCCAAAGCACGCGCCGCATCCGGCGCCATGGTGGCGGAGGAAATAATCACAGCGCCTTTCGCCAGGCGCGGCGCCGCACCATCTGGCCCGAAAACAGCCGCTTCGGTTTGCGCGGCATTCACCACCAGCACCACCAGCGCTTCCATGCCTGCCGGCAAATCGCTGGCTTTCGCAACGGCAGCCCCGCCGGCAGCCATGAATTCATCCAGCGCCGAGGCTCGGGGATCGCACCCCGTCACCTCTACGCCTGCGCGCAATAGGCTGAGCGCCGCGCCCATGCCCATGCTACCCAAACCAATAACCCCAACGCGCATCACCGATTTCCTTTTCAAAACAGCGCGCGCAGCACCTGCGCCAGCGCCGTGATTACCAGCAGCACCAGCACAATGCGCTGCAATGTCTCCATGGATGGCATGGCAAAACCCTATGCCGAGCGAAACGCCAAAATCACGCCATGCGCTGCCGCCGGCGCCACGGCAATGCCGCCGCCAGGGATGGCGCTGAAGGGCAGCCCCGCTTTAGTGAGGCAGGCTTGCGTCGCCGCCAGATCGGTAACCGTGATGCCAAGCGTCACCGGCCCGGCATCGGGCAGCCCGGCCAGATCAAGCGCGCCATAGCGCGCGGCAAGCGCCGCGCGGTTCAGCACAATGATCGGCGCGGCGCTGGTGGGCACGCGCAGCACACCATCGCTTATTGCCTCCGGCGAGCTATCCAACAATTTGGCGATGGAAGCCGCGACTGAAGCAGGGTCAGCGGCCAAAACCTCAATGCCCGTCAAGCCCTTTGCGGTATTGGCGTGGTTCATGCTGCCGGGCACCCAAGTGGCGCCGGGTGTGAGATGCTGGCAGGCGAAAATCCGCAAACCCGGCGCGACAGGATCAACCAAATGAAACGTGTTGAAGCGCGTTTCCGTGCGCGATCCATCGGGCATATCAACGGGCCTGCCGAAGCGCATCACCGGCATGGTCGGAATGCCGCGCGCCGCGACCTCGGCCGCGCCTTTTTCGGCATCATGCGCGCGCATGGCAATCGCGGTCATGCCTTCGCGGGTTTCCAACACGGCGCGCCATTTGGCGTTGGCTTCCGTGGGTGTCAGTACGCCCAGGATTTCGAAGTAATCCTTCTCCAGCATCACGCAGTTATTGCCGGTGCCCATATGGGCGGAATGCACGCCGCGCGGCGCGACCGTAAAGCCCGCACGCGCAAAAGTCTCAGCCGCCTTGTCCAAATCCCGCACAAGCACAACGCAATGGTCAATGCCGCCCACATGTTCCAGCATGGATTTCCTCTCAGCCCGCCGCGGGCACAAGCCGCGTCAAGCGCGGCGGGTTTTGTTCTGACAAGAATATGCTGCCATCCGGCGACAGCCACATGCCATGCGCGCCATTCAACACCGGGCGGCAGCGCCCAATCAGCGTACCATCCTGTGCCAATAGCGAAAGCCGCGGCACCTGATCCGTCACATAAAGCGTGCCCCCTGGCCCGCCATGCACCGACATGGGCTTGTGATGATCCGCCCATTCGGTCAGCCATTCGCCATCACTGGTAAAAACCTGCACACGATTGTTTTCGCGGTCCGCCACTGTCACGCGGCCATCGGGCAGCACCCAAATGGAATGCGGTGTGGAGAATTCTCCCGGTCCCGCACCAGGCCGCCCCCAATGGCCCATCGGTGTGCCGTCCGCGCTGAAGCGGTGCACCACGGAAGCGCCATACCCATCCGCCACGTAAATGGACCCATCCGGCCCAAAGGCGACATCGCAGGGCGCGTTGAAGGGTTCACCCGGACGATGCCGCTTGCCAAGGCCGCCCAACCTTTTGCCTTGGCGATCGAAAATGATGACTTCCTGCGCGTCACGATCCACAACAAAAACGCGCCCATCAGGATGGACGGAAAGCATATGGCCATCCGCCACTTCTTCCCCGCCCCAGGCGGCGATGCGCCTGCCATCAGGGGACAGCAGCACCACAGCCGGACCAGACGGCCCCGCGTAGGGATCCTGCCGCAGCTGGCAATAGACATTACCTTCCGTATCGCAGGCCACATCAGATGGCGCGCCTACGCCAAGCGGCACATCGCCCCAGGGGCGCTCCACGCGGTACAGCGTCTCGGCAAGGCGGACGAAAAGCGTGTGCCTGTTCATGCTTTGGTCCTTCACGGCTGGTCAGCCCATTATCATGCCCCAAGCGCCGCAGCGCGTCGAATGCTGCGCTGCGCTTTGGGGCTTGGAAGGGGCAGCGGTAGGCGATACCACTTGGCCATGGCCAAAGACCCGCTCGCAACCCTGCAAAAGCTCCGCCGGCTGGAAGCCCAGGCGGAACGGCGCGCCCTGGCCGAAAGGCTGACGACTGAGGCCACCGCACAGCAAGCGGTTGCTGCGGCTGAAAAACTGCTGCGCGAGGAAACTTCGGAAGGCTGGAATCCCAACCTTGGCGCCTTCATTCAGAAGGCGCTGGATGATCGCTCAGCTGCACAACAGGCTGAAGAACAGGCGCGGCAGGCCACGGATCGGCAGCGCCAAATCCTGGCCGATGCGCGCGCGGCGGAGCGTGTGGTGGAAAAGCTCCGCGAAAACCGCGCGGCGGAAGCGGCACGTGAAGAAGCACGCCGCGAACAGAACCTGATGGATGAAGCCGCGCGCAAGCAGCCTTGAAGCGGCCGTTCAGCGCCCCTTGAAGACCGGCTTGCGCTTTTCCGCAAAGGCAAGCTGCGCTTCACGTGTATCTTCCGTGCGCGCAAGGGCGGCGGTTTGTGTCTGTTCGTAGCGATAGCCTTCTGACAGCGGCAGATACTCGGTCAGCGTAAAGCCGCGCTTGGCAGCCTCCACCGCAAGCGGCACCTTGGACGCAATCTCCGTCGCAATGCCCTGCGCGGTCGCCAGCAATTGATCCTGCGGCACGCAGGCGGAAGCAACATTCATGCGGAAAAGGTCGGGCCCATGGAAACGCCGCGCAGTATAAAGCATAAGCCGCGCATTGGATTGGCCGAAATGGCGCAGCACATGGCGCACACCGCCCGCGAGCCCAACCTCAACCTCCGTCATGGACATGAAACTGTCTTCGGCAACTACGATAATGTCGCAGACCAAGGCCAGCACACAGCCCGCGCCAATGGCGGCACCATTCACGGCAGCAATCACTGGCTTGCCGCATTCCATGACGCAATCAAAGCCCGCGCGCACCAGACGGTTATGGCGCGGGAAAGCGCCGGGGCGCGAGACATCCGGCCTGTCCTTCAAATCAGCCCCGGCAGAAAAATTGCGCCCTTCGCCGGTCAGCACTACAGCGCGCACTTCCGGCATTTCATGGAAAGCATCGAAGATGCGTGTGATTTCGTCGCGAAAAGCGCTGTTTTGGGCATTTACCGGCGGGCGCGTGATCATCACGGTCGCTACATGATCAGTGATGCTCACCTTGAAGGCTTGCGGATCGGGAAAGGGGTTCATCGGCTACTCCAATGGCATATTGCCGGGGTGGCTTCAGTCAATCACGCGCATCAACTGATCGAAAGCCCAGTGGCCGCCACAATACGCCGCGCCACTTCGCGGTCCTTGGCGATCACGGCCTGATAGGCGGCGGGGGAGGAAATCACCGGGTCCGCGCCAGTCGCCTCAAGCCGCGCCTGAATCGCCGGGTCCTTCAACGCATGATGAATGGCCGCGACGAAGCGATTCTGCACCGCCCCCGGCGTGCCGGCAGGCGCAAAGCAGCCGGTCCAGGATACCAGATCATAGCCAGGGTAGGTTTCAGCGATCACCGGAATTTGGCGCAGACTCGCCTGACGTTCGGCGGCGGTGCTGGCCAGCAAGGTGGTGCCGCGTTCCACCGCGGGTTTCAGGCTTGAAAAGGAAATCAAGCCCGCATCCAGTCGCCCGCCCGCCAATTCGCGCGCCACATCGGCGCCGCCGCGATAGGGGATATGTTCCAGCTTGATGCCAGCCATCAATTGCAGCAATTCACCCATAAAATGGCCGATATGCGCCACCCCTGGCGTGCCATAGGTGATCTCCCCTGGGCGGCGCTTTGCTTCCGCCACAAACCCCGCCAGATCGCGCGCCGGGAAGCCAGCGCGCACGCCCAGCATATAGGGCTGGGTTGTCACCTGCACGACGGGGATGAAGGCCGCAGTATAGTCAATTGGCAGGCTCCGACTGACCAGCGGCAGGGTGGCGAAGGTCGCACCTTCGAACAAGAAAGTGTGCCCGTCAGCGGGGCTTTGCGCCACGGCCATGGCGCCGATGGAACCCGATGCGCCGGTGCGGTTTTCGATGATGAAGGATTGGCCCAGATGTTCCGCCACTTTCGGCTGAATGATGCGCGCAATCGTATCGGCAACACCGCCCGCGCTATAGGGCACAATCATGCGCACGGGCCGATCCGGATAACTGCCCTGCGCAAAGCCGGAACGCGCCAGAAAAGGCGCCGCTACACCCAAGCCTGCCAGCCCGCGCCGCGTGATCCGCGCCATCTCACCCCTCCCCCAGCTTGACCGCGCATCTTTGGCGCGGCGTGATAGGATCAGACGGTGCGGCGCGGATGGCGCCCAAGTCAAGAATCAGGGGAAGCACATGGCCGCAACGCTATTCGACAAGATTTGGGACCCGCATGTGATCGCCGATCTCGGTTCCGGCTGGTCACTGCTGCATTGTGACCGCGTGCTGCTGCATGACCTCTCGGGCGGGCGGGCGCTGCGCGAAGTGGGGGAAGCGGGTTATGCCGTGCCGCATCCCGAACTTGCCTTCGCCACGCCCGATCATGCGGTGGCGACATCTCCCGGGCGCACGGCGGAAAGCTTCCCGAAAGGTGGTGAGCTCATCGCGGGCCTTCGCAAGCGCGCCGCGGAAACCGGCGTCAGGCTTTTCGATCTCGGCCAGGATGGCAATGGCATCGTGCATGTGATGGGGCCGGAGCTTGGTATTGTGCTGCCCGGCACTACGGTTGTCTGCGGCGATAGCCATACCTGCACCAATGGCGGGCTTGGCGCGCTGGCCTTTGGCATTGGCGCTTCGGAATTGCGCCATGTATTGGCCACGCAAACCCTGCCGCAGAAGAAACCAAAGCGCATGCGCATTCGCTTTGAGGGCGCCGCTCCGGCAGGTGTCACGCCTAAGGACATGATCCTGCATGCCATTGGCCGTTTCGGCACTGGTGCGGGCACAGGCTATGCGATGGAATATGCGGGTTCCGCCGTGCGCGCCCTTTCAGTCGAAGGGCGGCTGACGCTTTGTAATCTTTCCATCGAAATGGGCGCCAAGATGGGCATGGTCGCCCCCGATGATGTGACTTACGAATGGCTCGCTGGCCGGCGCTTCGCGCCCAAAGCTACGGCCTGGGATGCAGCGCTTGCGCATTGGCGCAGCCTGCCGAGTGATGCCGATGCAATCTTCGATTCCGATCTGATGATTTCCATGGCGGATATCGCCCCGCAAATCACCTGGGGCACCAGTCCGGAACAGGTGCTGCCCGTGACAGGCCATGTGCCGGACCCGGCTTCAGCGCCTGACCCAATCCGCCGCGCCGCTTATGAGGCTGCCTTGGCCTATATGGACCTGAAGCCCGGCCAGCCGATTGCGGGCACAAAGATTGATTGGGTTTTCATTGGCTCCTGCACCAATTCCCGTATTGAGGATTTGCGCGCTGCCGCCGCCGTACTGCGCGGGCGCAAAGTGGCGCCGCATGTCACGGCCTGGGTGGTGCCTGGTTCGGAACGCGTAAAGAAGGAAGCTGAAGCCGAAGGGCTGGATGCGGCCTTCACCGCCGCGGGTTTTGAATGGCGAGAGCCCGGCTGCGCCTTATGTGTCGCGGCGAATGGCGAAGCCGTCCCGCCTGGTGCGCGCTGCGTCTCAACCTCCAACCGCAATTTCGTGGGCCGGCAGGGGCCAGGGGCGCGCACGCATTTGGCCTCACCGGCCATGGCGGCGGCGGCGGCGCTGGCCGGCGCCATTGCCGATGTGCGGCACTTCGCTGCGTAAGGTGGGGGAAAACATCATGGAAAAATTCACCAAACTCGTTGGCCCTGCGGCCCCATTGATGCGCGCCAATGTGGATACGGATTTGATTATTCGCATCCAGCGCCTGGTTGGCACCGGGCGCACTGGGCTTGGCCCCTATGCTTTCGAAAATCTGCGCCTTCTGGCCGATGGCTCGGAAAACCCGGATTTCGTGCTGAACAAGGCGCCCTATCGGGAAGCGCCCATTCTTCTGGCCGGCGCCAATTTCGGCTGCGGTTCATCGCGTGAAGGGGCGGTGTGGGCGCTGATGGGCGCGGGCATTCGCTGCGTGATCGCGCCAAGCTTCGGCGACATCTTCCACAATAACTGCTTCCAGAATGGCTTGCTGCCGATTGCCTTGCCCGAAGAAGTGGTGCAGCAAATCGCCGCTGAAACTGAAGCCAGCCAAGGTTCCCGCCATACCGCGATTGATCTGATGCGCCAGATGGTAATCACGCCGGAAGGTGCGGAAATCCCCTTCAGTATTGATGCGCGCAAGCGCGATGCGCTGCTGGAGGGGCTGGATGATATCGCCCTGACGCTGCGCCTGAAGGACCAGATCGAGGCCTGGCAGGCTTCGGACCGCACCAAGCGCGGCTGGGTCTGGGAAAGTGTGAAGCTGTAGAACGGTTGGGCGGGCATAAAGCCCGCCCGGAAAGGCTTCAGCCCTGCGGCACCATGCGCTGGGCAGTTTCCTGCAATTCCTTGGCCTTCTTCACGGCGCGATCAATTTCAGACGCGGTGCGGTCCAGCGCGTCGCGGTAGGACTGCATGCCCGACTGCATGCCGCCCACCTTGCTTTTCAGGTCGCCCATGGCGGCGCGGAAATCTGCGGTCGCGCGCGCTTGGGCGCGCAGCGCATCATCCAACTTCAGAAGCGCGATGCGGAGCCTGTCCTGCGGCTTCTGTGGAAAGGCGACAACCTCGGCAATCTTGCGATCTTCAGTGATGGTAATGGCAGAAGCGCTCATGGCTTGGTCTCCGTTTGGTTAATCGAAGACTAACTCAGCTTAAGAGTTTTTTCCATCATTTTTTTAAGAAAAAATAACTCGAGATGAAGAAATTTATCATTTCTTTGTTTTTCAAAGGGATATTTTTAAATTAAATTTACCAAGTAAAACTTGCGATAAAATAGTCTGTACTTGAATTCAACCCAAGGTTTCGCCCCCGGCTCCAGCCAAGCCAGAATCGGGGGCTGGCGCGTTTACTGATTCGTGAAGGCGGCCTTCCGCTTTTCAGCAAAGGCCGCCATGCCTTCCTTCTGATCCGCGGTAGCGAACAGGGAAAGGAAAAGCCGCCGTTCCGTGCGCACGCCTTCCGTCAGGCTGCTTTCAAAGGCGGCATTCACAGCTTCCTTCGCCATGGCAACTGAAGGCCCGGAAAGGGCCGCGATCTTGTCACCAATCTTCAACGCTTCCGCGATCAATTCCGCTGCCGGCACAACGCGGCAGACCAGATTGCCGCGTTCAGCTTCTTCGGCATTCATCATCCGCCCGGTCAGCACCATTTCCATGGCCTTGGATTTGCCGATGGCGCGCGTGAGCCGCTGCGTGCCGCCGGCACCGGGAATAATCCCCAGGTTGATTTCCGGCTGGCCGAACTTCGCCGTATCGGCAGCGATGATCAGATCACACATCATCGCCAATTCGCAGCCACCACCAAGCGCGAAGCCGGATACGGCAGCAATCACGGGCTTTTGTATTTCCAGCACCGTTTCCCAATTGGCACCGATGAAATCATTGAAATAGACGCTGGGGAAACTCCGGTCCTTCATTTCCTTGATATCGGCGCCCGCCGCGAAGGCCTTTTCACTGCCAGTAATGACAATGGCGGCAATCGCCGGGTCCTTATCAAAGGCCCGCAAAGCGGTGCCGAGTTCAATCATCAGTTGATCACAGAGCGCATTCAACGCCTGGGGGCGGTTCAGCCGGATCAGCCCGGTCTTGCCGTGGGTTTCAACCAGGATCATTTCAGGCGCCATGGCGGTTCTCCTTCATCAGTTGTTGTGGGCATATTCATAACACGGGTTTAGCGCTGCCGAATGGGGCAGAAAAAGCTCGACCGGCCGGATTGCACAATGCGCTTGATGCCGGGGCAATCCGGTGCGCCGGGACAGCCCGGGCAGGCTTCCCCTTCCCGGCCATAAACCGCGAAATTCTCCTGAAAGCGCCCAATCTCACCATCGGCGCGGACGTAATCGCGCAGACTAGACCCGCCCGCCGCAATCGCCTCGCTCAGCACGGCCTTGATCGCGGGGGCCAGCCGCTCTGCCCGGGCGCCCGCCACCGTACGGGCGGAACGCCGGGGTGAGATACCGGCGCGGTACAGCGCCTCACAGACATAGATATTGCCAAGCCCGGCGATCACCCGCTGATCCAGAAGTGCGGCCTTGATCGGGGTCCGCTTGCCGGCCAGCGCGCCAGAAAGCCAGGCGGAGGAGATTTCCGGCCCAAGCGGTTCAGGGCCAAGGTCAGCCAGGAGCTTGTGTTGGTCCTCAGCCTCGGTTGCCACCAAATCCACGCTGCCAAAGCGGCGCGGGTCCACAAAGCCGATATGCCAGCCGCCTTCCGTACCGAAAGCCAGATGCTCATGCGCCTCGGGCGGGGCGTTATGGCCGCGCGCGTCAGAAAAGACGCCCTGCTTACCCTGCCGAGGCACCACCGGCGCACCCTCCCGCCGCGCCACCATGCGGCCTGACATGCCAAGATGGATCAGCAGACTCTCCCCGCCTTCCAGCCGCATGAGGATGTATTTCGCCCGGCGCCGGAAACTCAGCACCCGCCGGCCGCGCAACCTGTCCGCAAGCCGTGGCGGGAAGGGAAAGCGCATGCCATCGCGGCGCGTCTCGGCCCAGGCGATGCGTTCACCTTCCAGCACGGCCTGAAGGCCGCGCATCACGGTTTCCACTTCCGGCAATTCGGGCATTGGCACTCCCCTTTCTGGCGCCTCGCGGTTATGATGGCGCCATGATGGATCCCGCCGCCCCAGAGACTGATTTCGGTTACCGCAAAATCCCCAAGGCCGAAAAGGCCGGCATGGTGCGCGCCGTGTTCGAAAGCGTCGCGCCCAAATATGATGTGATGAATGATCTGATGTCGCTTGGCGTGCATCGGGTCTGGAAACGCATTTTTGTTAATGCCATTGGCGCGGGGCCGCATGACACTTTGTTGGATCTTGCTGGCGGCACGGGCGATATCTCCTTCCTCGCGCTGGAACGCGGCGCGGGGCGGGTGATCCTGACGGATGTGAACCCGGCCATGCTGGAAGTGGCGCAAGGGCGCGCCCTGTCACGCGGGCTGGTCAGCGGGCTTTCCTTCATGTGCGTGGATGCTGAACGCATCCCCCTGCCGGACCGCAGTGTGGAGAGGGTGTCTATCGCCTTTGGGCTTCGCAATTGTACCGACAAGGATGCGGTGCTGGCCGAAGCGCGGCGTGTGCTCCGCCCCGGCGGGCGCTTCCATTGCCTGGAATTTTCCAGGGTTGAGGTGGCGGCGCTGGAAGCCATTTACGATGCCTGGTCCTTCAAGGCGCTGCCGGTGATTGGCGAGTATGTCGCAAAAGACCGCGCTTCCTATGAATATTTGGCAGAGAGCATTCGCATGTTCCCGGATCAAGAAACGCTGGCCGGCATGATGCGCCGCGCGGGGCTGGAGCGTGTTTCTTATCGCAACCTATCGGGCGGCATTGTCGCCATGCATAGCGGCTGGCGCCTGTAGCGCGCCTTATTCCGGATCAGCGGGCACATCCGGGACGGGCTTCCGGTAGTCTTCTGCCCAATCGGTGCTTTGCTTCATGCGGCTTCGCAGCAGATAAGCCGCGCCAAGCCCCACCGCGCCAAGGCCCACGAGCCCCGCAAACCCCATAGCCGCCACGCCACCAAGGCGCATCACGGCAAGCCCGCAGGCCAGTTTCGGCAAAATCATCGGAACACCTTATCGCTTTTTGGCAGCATCATCCCCGCCGGGTGGCGGGATTGGCAAGGGCCTTTGCGCCGCACAGGAACAAAAGGCCCCGGCTTGGGGCAGGCGGTTCACCTGGGTAGCCTCCCCACAATGGGGGCATTCCATAACTTCACGCGGGGTCATGCCTGTTTCTCATGCTTATCGGGTGATGGCCGCATGGCGCGAAGCTGCGCGGCAAGTGCCCCCTGCCCGGCCAATTCAGCAAGCAAAGCGGCTTCTTCGCGCGCGGCTTCAAACCCCACCCGATAGCCAGCATAGGTCGCCTGATCCAGGCTTTGGCCCAAGGCCTTGCCGATGGCCTGCATGAATGGCTTCTCCCCTGATCCCGGGGCTTCAGCGCCCCTTGCAATACCCTGCGCCAGCATGGCTGGTGCCTGAAGGGCAGGAACCATTGCGGCTTGGTACATATTCAACCCGCCCATCGGTCCGGCAATACCCGGCCCCGGCGTGGCTGGTGCCGGATGGGCAAGACCCGTTCTGCGCTGCGACAAACCCGGCGCCGGAGGAAGATCGGCAATAGCCAGACCCCGCATGGCTGGAACCCGATGGGCAGGAACCATTATGGGCAGGCACCATTTGCTGCGCCATGGCAGCGCTGGCCATGGTAACGAACATTCCAACAAGCGCAGTGCGCAGCATCATGGGGCGGCGTCCTTCATCGGCAAGCTTGAAATAAAGCCATCAATCCTGGCTTTCCAATGACAAGCTTATGGCACTGAAGGGTAAATCAAACCCTTTCCAGCACCGTCGCTATGCCCTGACCCACACCAATGCACATGGTGGCCAAAGCGCGCTTCAGCCCGCGTTCCTGCATTTCATGCGTGGCGGTTGCGATCAGCCGTGCACCGCTCATGCCGAGCGGATGGCCGAGCGCAATCGCGCCACCATTCGGGTTCACGCGCGCATCATCATCGGCAATGCCAAGCCCGCGCAGCACGGCCAGGCCCTGCGCTGCGAAGGCCTCATTCAATTCAATCACATCCATCTGGTCTTGCGTCATGCCAAGCCGTGCAAACAGCTTTTGCGTCGCCGGGACCGGGCCAATGCCCATGACGCGCGGCGCGCAGCCAGCGGTTGCAACGCCGACAAACCGGGCCAGCGGCGTCAGCCCATGGCGCCTGGCCGCAGCCTCACTCGCGATAATCAGCGCGCAGGCGCCGTCATTCACACCTGAAGCATTGCCCGCGGTCACCGATCCATCCGCCTTCACCACCGGCTTCAACTTGCCAAGCGCTTCCATGGAAGTTTCGCGCGGGTGTTCATCAACGCTCACCACCACCGGGTCCCCCTTACGGGAGGGTATGGTCACCGGCACGATTTCCTTGGCGAGCCGGCCATTTTTCTGTGCAGCAGCCGCGCGCGCCTGGGAACGCAGCGCCATGGCGTCCTGATCTTCGCGCGCAATGTTGAAATCAGTTGCGACATTTTCAGCCGTCTCCGGCATGGAATCGGTGCCGTAGCGCTTATGCATGGCAGGGTTCACGAAGCGCCAGCCAATGGTGGTGTCATAAATTGCATTGCTGCGCGAAAAGGCGCTTTCGGCCTTGGGCATCACGAAAGGCGCGCGAGACATGCTCTCAACGCCGCCAGCGATCATTAATTCCGCCTCACCAGCGCGAATGGCGCGCGCGGCAATGCCCACTGCGTCCATGCCCGAACCGCAAAGCCGGTTCACCGTGCTGCCAGGGATGGCTTGCGGCAGGCCGGCCAGCAGCAGCGCCATGCGCGCGACATTGCGGTTATCCTCACCGGCCTGATTGGCGCAGCCGAAGATCACATCATCCACCGCTGCCCAATCCACCGAAGTGTGGCGTTCCATCAGCGCCTTTAGCGGCACCGCACCAAGATCATCGGTGCGCACGCCAGAAAGGCTACCGCCGTAGCGACCGATTGGGGTGCGCAAAGCGGCGCAGATGTAAGCTTCTTGCATTGTGTCGTTTCCCTAAACCTTAAGGCGTGAGCGGCGCCGCATAATCATGGTAAAAAATGGACCGAGCAACTACTGGATGGCTCAGCCATGGCGCCCAAGCGGATCGGAGGTAATTCATTACCCTTGACATCATCAACGCCGAATCCAGCCCCTGACAACGGCATTTCTGTGCAAGCGGCAGCTTTCAGCGCCCACGGCAATAACCCGCCCCGGCATAGGTGGTACCTAACGGACAATTGCCTTGGCGACGTTGCAGATATTCTGTGCGCCCATCTGTCTGGCAGTACCCACCACCAGCCTGGAGGGTGCCGGATGGGCAAATCCCATTGCGAAACGGCACATAGCCTGCCCCGGAAAAGGAACGACAGAGGCCCGAACCTATGAAACTAGCGCCGGATGGGCAGGCCGCCCCCAGTAAAGGCACTGTCTGCTGCGCCAAGGCAGCGCCAGCGCTACTAAAGACAACGCCCAGAACTAGGAAGCGCAGCAAGCCGGTTATCATTTCTCGCTCCGACGAAAGCCCTTCTGGGCATATGCGCCAGAACCTTCAGGATCGCATTTCCGGGCCATGAAGCCCGCTCCATTATCATAGGCGCCCCGACGATGGACCGGGGCGCCTAAGGGGAGGCTGGCTTCCCCAATAGCTATGCCAGCGGGGCTACTATTCCGGTTTCACGCCGGCAGCACGCAAGACATCCGTGTAGGTTTTGACCCCTTCGCGTACCAGGTTCATCACCTGTTCGGGCGTTTCATATCCCGCACGCGGCACAACGCCCGCCAATTCATTAAGGCGCGGGGCGCTTTGCTGAATAGCGGCCCGGAAAGCCGCCCCTAACGCAGCCACAATCGGCGCCGGCGTGCCGGCTGGGGCGAGCATCGGGAAGAATTCCTCAAAAATAAAGCCTGGAATCCCGGCTTCGGTCGCGCTCGGCACATCCGGCAAGGCGGGGCTCCGCTGGCTTGATGCGACGGCCAGCGCCCGCAGCCCACCACCGCGCACCTGGCCAAGGCAGGAAGCCATGGTGGGTGTGCCGAATTGCGCCTCACCACTCACCAACGCCGCCACACCCGGCCCACCGCCGCGGTAATGCACCATTTCGAATTGTGTCGCGCTGATGCCGCGGAAAATCTCGCCCGCCAAATGCACGCCGCTGCCAATACCGGCCGAAGCAAAGTTAAACCGCCCTGGATTGGCGCGCAGCAGCGCCACAAGTTCAGCCGCATTCGTCACCGGTGTACGCGGGTTGGCCACCAACACGTGCGGCGAAAACCCAGCCACCGCGATGCCAACGAAATCATTGATGGTGTCATAGGGAACACGCGCGACCAGCGCCGGCACCGAAGCATGGGCGCTATTGATCAGCACGGTGTAACCATCAGCGGGGGAGCGTGCGGCATTTTCTGCGCCAATCACGCTGCCCGCGCCGGCGCGATTTTCCACCACCACGGGCTGGCCCAGAATATTGCCCGCTGCTTCCGCGATGATGCGCCCAACAATGTCATTCGACCCACCTGGCGCGAAAGGCACCACCAGCCGCAAAGGGCGTGTCGGGCGCCAAGCGGCCTGCGCGCGCGCCACATTCGGGGCAAGCCCGGCGACCAAGGCCAAGCCAAGCGCTGCTCTGCGTTGCATCATTGTTGGTTTTCTCCCTTTCCCTGCCGGGCCGCTCATTGTGACCAGACATCATGAATATTCCCGGCCATTCAGCCTTCGGGCATTTGTCTAGCGCAAGCAGCACCATGGGAGAATAGCGAAAGCCCCTCGACGCCGCGTACCCGCCGCCCCATTCTTCCGCCATGACCGAAAACCCTCTGCTGACCCCCTGGACCACCCCCTTTGGCCTGCCGCCTTTCGGCGCGATTGAGGCCGCGCATTTCCCGCTGGCTTTCGAAGCTGCCATGGCCGCGCATCGCGCCGAGATCGCGGAAATCGGTGCCAACCCCGCCCCCCCGAGCTTTGCCAATACGGTGGAAGCCTTGGAAGCCGCCGGCAGACTGCTCAGCCGCATCGGCGCAACCTTCTTCAACCTGGCGGCGAGCCACGCGACGGACGCGCTGCAGCAGGTGGAACGTGAAATGGCGCCGAAGCTTGCCGCACATCGCATGGCCGTGGCGCTTGACCCGGCGATCTACAAACGCGTCTCCGCCCTGCACCAAAAGCGAGAGGCGCTGGGGCTCGCCCCCGATCAGCACCGTCTGCTGGAACGGCTTTATCTCCGCCTGACGCGCGCCGGCGCGGGGTTGGATGCGAAGGCGCGGGCGCGGCTGGCGGAAATCTCCACACGGCTTGCGACGCTGCACACTGGCTTTGGCCAGAATGTGCTGGCCGATGAGAATGAATGGCGCCTGGTGCTGACCGAAGCTGATCTGGATGGCATGCCCGATTTCGCCCGCCACGCCGCGCGTGAAGCCGCAGAAGCGCTTGGCCTTGATGGCTATGTTTTCACCCTGTCGCGGTCTTCCGCCGAACCCTTCCTTGCTTTTTCCGCGCGGCGCGATTTGCGCGAAAAGCTCTGGCGCGCCTTTGCGGCGCGGGGCGCGCTGACAGCGGGACGGGAGAATGCGCCTTTGGTGCGCGAAATCCTGATGCTGCGCCGCGAACGCGCGCAATTATTGGGCGAGGCGGATTTCGCCTCCTTCCGCCTGCGCGACACCATGGCGGGGTCACCGGATGCGGCCGAGGCTTTGCTGAAGGCATGCTGGGAGCCCGCCAAACGCCGCATCGCGATCGAAAAGGCCGAGCTTGAGGAATTCGCCCGCGCCGCTGGCCATCATGGCGCGATCGAGCCCTGGGATTGGCGCTATTGGGCGGAACGGGCGCGCCAGGCCAAGCATGCCTTTGACGGCGCCGCGCTGAAGCCGCATTTCGAATTGGAAGCCATGCTCCGCGCCGTCTTCAGCACAGCGCAGCGTCTGTTTGGCTTGGTTTTCGAAGAACGCGCCGATATCCCGCGCTACCACGCGGATCTGCGCGGCTTTGAAGCACTTGATGAAACGGGCAAGCATGTCGGCCTGCTGCTGCTGGATAATTACGCCCGCCCAGGCAAGCGTTCCGGCGCCTGGATGAGCAGTTTTCGCGTCGCGGATGGTCTGGGGGATGGCAACGCGCCCATCATCATCAACAATAACAATCTGGCACGCGCCACGCCCACGTTGCTTTCCTTTGATGAGGCAAGGACGCTTTTTCATGAGTTCGGCCATGCGCTGCATGGGCTTATGAGCCGCACGCGCTATCCGTCCCAATCCGGCACCGCAGTGCTTGGCGATTTTGTCGAATTCCCATCCCAGATCATGGAGCATTGGCTGAGCCTGCCGGAGACATTGCAAACCCATGCGCGGCACCACGAAACCGGCGCCCCCTTGGATGAGGCGCTGCTCGGGCGCGTGCTCGCCGCACGCAATGATGGGCAGGGTTTTGCGATGGTGGAATACCTGTCCTGCGCGCTGATTGATCTTGCGCTGCACCGGCATAAGGCGCCGGAAGCGCTGACGCTGGAGGAATTTGAAGCGGCCTTCTTGCAGGAAATCGGCATGCCAGAGGGCATG
This sequence comes from Roseomonas sp., assembly GCA_051007055.1. GTDB lineage: Bacteria > Pseudomonadota > Alphaproteobacteria > Acetobacterales > Acetobacteraceae > Neoroseomonas. The sequence continues at coordinate 67,020 of JBPCSO010000087.1, read as the reverse complement.
GCGCTACGCCATCGGCCAATCCATTTCGGCCATTTGTTTTCCGGCGATGGTTATGCCGCTGGCTATTACTTCTACCTTTGGGCCGAAGTGCTGGATGCCGATGGTTTCGAAGCTTTTGAGGAAGCGGGCGATCCTTTCGATCCCAGCCTTGCCGCGGGGCTGAAAACCATATTCGAAGCAGGCGATACTGCGGATCCCTTGGCGCTTTACACCGCATTTCGTGGCCGCCCGCCGCAGGTGGATGCGCTGCTGCGCAAGCGTGGGGTTGGGGGGGCGTTTTTTGGGCCCCAACAACGCCACGTTGCTGGCTGCTTACTGGCCGCCGCCAAATCTCCAACTTTCTGAAACCGGCATTATGGCGGGTCCATAAAGGCAGATGTCATGGAAGCGCGCGCGATAAGTGATCGCATGGAAGGGTTGGCGTGGCCTTCATGCGCGGTCAGCGCTTCCATCGGGCAAAAGTACTCATGCGGTTGCGGCACCTGATTGCGCGCAAAACCCGTGTAATGTTCCCGCTGCAAGCCATAAAGTACGCGGATATCGCGCACCGGAAGCGTGAGCCCCGCCACAGGTTCCGCCACGCAGGCAGGGATCATCCGCCACCGCGCCATGTCATCTTTCGGTTGAATTGGCGCCAAAAGCCATGGCAGGGGACAGAAGGCCAAAAGTGACGTCGTGGAGGGCGCAAAGCGTGAACGCTTGTCCAACAGGTTCTGGAAGGTGGAGCAGGCTTCGATACAGAGAATATCGGCATAGGGGTCTTCCGGCGTGCCGCCGAAATGTAGCCAAAGCCCATCTGGGATAGTCCGCATCCGGTCAGAACCAGGCACTTTGAGATAGGGCTGGGCGATGGGTTCACCCTCACTCGGGCGGGCGCGCAACCAAGCACCATCGGTACTGGGGGTGGCGCCTGGCGGCCTTTGGGGCCAGGTTTTCAACCGCGCACGGACGATATTGTCGAGACGAATGGTTTTATGGGCGCCACGCAAATTCTCTCTCATAACACGAATTATCCCCTACAATTACAACCTATGGTTAAAATATGATAAATTTTGCCCCTCAATCAAGCGAATTTACCTGAAGAATTCCCTAAAACTTCGAGTCATATCCCAATCTAAGAGCATTTTCTTGAAATCTAACTTTAACAGATGCAACTAACTGATTCTATGGAATCGCGATTAAAATTCGCCTGAATTTCACTGAGGCACGCAAGAAAAATACAACCATAAGATGTATTTTTCGAACCCCTTCGGTTTGTATTTGCTTTGTTCCAAAAATGCTTGCCGCTAAAGCCTCGGTTCAAGCTTCTTCCCTCACGCAGCAACGGCCCATGGCCCAGCCTCACCAGGGGGCAACACTTAGTTCCCAAGGGACCGCGTGATTGCCACAGAGATTTCATCGCCAGCAATCAATCGCTATGGGATGATGAGTTCATCTGCCACACGGCTTCGAAAGGATCAGAACCAATGACCATCACCCGCCTTGCCCCTGAAGCGCGCCTATCTGGTGCTGTGATTGGCGGCGGGCTCATTTGGCTTGCTGGCCAGGTGGCCGATGACAGTAGCCTGGATACCGAAGGGCAAACCGCCGATATCCTGAAGCAGATTGACTCCCTACTGGCCGAAACCGGCACGGATAAGCGCGCTTTGCTGTCTGCCACTGTTGTCTTGGCCGATATCCGCGATGCGCCCGCCATGAACCGTGCCTGGGATCGTTGGCTGGACCCGGCGCATAAGCCGGCGCGCATGACCATCCAGGCCGCGTTGGTGGACCCCTCCTGGAAGGTGGAAATCACCGGCGTTGCTTTGGCCCCGTGAAGGCGCCCTTCCATCGGCCCGAGGGTTGGCTGCGCGCTGCGCTCGCCACGCTCGGCTTCGGGTTGCTAGTGGCTGGGGGGCTGGCGGATCAGGGCAGCATGCTGCCCATACTGGTGATCGGCACGGCCGCCCTTGCCATTGGCTTCTTCTATCTGCTCTTCCCGCAGGGCATGCATTTCGCCTTTGGCGCCAGCGCGGGGCTCGCGGTCTATGCCTGCCTATTCGTGGTGATTGGCCGCGCTGCCTTCCCCCAGGCCCCCGCCTGGGCCCATGCGCTAGCCTTCCTGATGCCGGTTTTCGCCTTTCTGGGGGGAGTGTGGGTACGGCGCCATAGTCTTCGCCGCGCCGCAGAGGCCGAAGCGCCCTTCGATCATGGCCATTTGCCGCGCATGGCGCGCTGGCTGATCCCGGTTTGGGTCGTGGGCGGCTTCAGCCTATCCCTGCCACTCAATCGCCTAGCACCTTTTGACCAGGGCCTGGCATTGCTCGCCGCCATGGGCGCGATTGCCGCCATTGTCACGGTTTCCGTGCGCCCAGTCGTGCTGCTGCTGAGTGATTTGACCCTTATTACCGAAGAACTCTCGGCCCGGCTTCGGCGCATTGCCGTGCCGGTGATGGCCTTCCTCACGCTCTATAGCCTTCTCGTGATTTCCTTCGCCTGCTTTTATCGCATTGCGGATGGGCTTTCGCGCCTGCCGCTATTTCATGGCCCGGGCGGCCCGATCAAGCTGAGCTTTCAGGATGCGCTTTATTTCAGCTTGGTGACCCAGGCGACCGTGGGCTTCGGCGATCTGACCCCGCATGATGATGGCGTAAGGCTATTGACCGGCGTGCAGGTGCTGGCGGGGCAGATCCTGTTGCTGTTTGGCTTTGCCGAGATCATGCGCAGCCGAAGGGTCCGCATGACGCAAAGTGACGAAAAACGCCCCCGGTCTGCCGACCAATAGGCGCCATTCTGCCGCAATTAGGGTATTGCATTTCATCATTGGGTTTAGGAACGCCACACATGGTAACGCCAACCTATTGGCAAGGAAAACGGGTTCTGGTGACCGGGGGGGCGGGCTTCCTTGGCTCCAACCTCTGTCATGCCTTGGCCGGTATGGGCGCGCGCGTGACAGCGCTTGATGCCATGATGCCCGATGGCGGTGCCTCTGCCCGCAATCTTGAAGGGGCGGGCGTTTTGCTGGTGCGCGGCGATATTCGCGACACGGAATTGCATTCCCTTTGTGAGGGTATTGATGTGCTGTTCAATATGGCAGCGCAAACCAGCCATATGGGCGGGCAGAAGGACCCGGTTGCCGATATCGCCATCAATGCCGTCGCTCAGGTGCGCCTGATTGGCGTGATGCGCGAAGCCGCGCCAAAGGCAATTGTGGTGCATGCCTCCACCCGGCAATTTTATGGCCGGCCGCGCAGCCTGCCGGTAGATGAGCTTCATCCGGTGAACCCGCCCGATGCCAATGGCGTTTCCAAATGGGCGGGCGAGCAATATTGGCTGCTGGAAAGCCGCGTGCTGCATCGCCCGGTGGTTTCCTTGCGCCTGACCAATTGCTACGGGCCGCGGCTGCGCATTCGCGATGCGCGCCAGACCTTTTTGGGCATCTGGATTCGCCGTGTGCTGGAGGGCGAAGCCTTTGAAGTCTGGGGCGGCGCGCAGCTACGCGACCTGACCTATGTTGATGATGTCACCAGCGCCTTTCTGATGGCCGCCGAGCAATCCGGGAAGCCGGAAGTATCCGGTCAGGTTTTCAATATCGGCGGCAGCCCACCGATTTCCTTGCTTGACTTGGCCGCCACGTTGATTGCCGCCAATGGGGGCAAGGGCAGCTTTGAGACGCGCGAATTCCCCGCCGATAGGGCGCCGATTGATATCGGCTCCTACGCCGCAGATGATCGCGCCTTCCGCCATGCGACCGGCTGGGCGCCGGCGATTGACCTGGATAAGGGGTTGAAGCTTTCCCTTGACTGGTATCGCCAACGCCTTGCTGATTATTTGTGACCCTGAAGCGAAAGAACGCAGCATGAATGCGCCCGTCATCACCATGATTCCGCAAGCCGATCCCGGCGCCGGGTATCGCGCCCAAAAGGCCGAAATTGACGCGGCTGTGGCGCGCGCCCTTGCCAGCGGCTGGTATATTCTTGGCAAGGAAGGTGCGGCGTTTGAGGAAGAATACGCTTCCTGGCTTGGCACACGGCGCGCGATTGGCTGCGCCAATGGCACGGATGCACTCGCGCTCATTCTGCGTGGGCTTGGCATTGGGCCGGGGATGAGTGTCGCCACTGTTTCGCACACAGCGGTTGCGACGGTGGCCGCGATTGAAATGGTGGGGGCGACGCCACTGCTGCTGGATATTGACCCCGATACCTACACCATGGATCCCGATGAGCTGCTGAGCGTGATGGATCATGCGCCGCCCGGCCTGCCGCCTTTGCGCGCCGTGATCCCGGTGCATATCTATGGCCAGGCTTGCGATCTGGAACCAATGCTGGCCGCCACCAGCGCGGCGGGGATCGCGTTGATTGAGGATTGCGCGCAATGCCATGGCGCGACGCTAAATGGCCAGAAGCTCGGCACACTCGGCACCGCATCGGCTTTCAGCCTTTACCCCACCAAGAATCTTGGCGCGCTGGGTGATGGTGGCGTGTTGGCGACGAATGATGAAGCGCTGGCGGATCGCATCGCCGCCATTCGGCAATATGGCTGGAAGGAACGCTACATCAGCGACATGGTCGGCGTGAATTCGCGCTTGGATGAGGTGCAAGCGGCGATTTTGCGCGTGAAGCTGACCGCGCTTGATGCTGGCAATGAACGCCGCCGCGCCATCGCCGCCGCCTATGATGCCGCGTTGGCCAGCGGCCCTTACGCGCCGCCGCAGCGCCGCGCGGGTACTGAGCATGTCTTCCATCAGTATGTGCTGCGCGTGCCCGACCGTGCCGCCGTGCAGGCGAGGCTGAAAGAACAAGGCGTTGGCACGGGCATTCACTACCCGGTGCCCGTCCATTTGCAGCCGGCCTATCAGGGCCGCGTGCCGCTTGGCCCTGCGGGCTGCGCCGAGACCGCGGACGCCGCGCAGGAGGTGATGAGCCTTCCCATGTATCCTGAATTGACCGATGCGCAGGTGGAACGTATTTGTGCTGGGTTGCGGAGCTTGAAGGGCTGAATACTTCCGTTGCCTTGGCACGCGTTTGCGTCGTCACGGTCGCCTATAACAGTGCGGCTGCCCTGCGCGGGATGCTGGGGAGCGTACCGCCCGGCCTAGCCGTGATGGTGGTGGATAATGCGAGCCACGATGACAGCGCGGCGGTGGCGGAAGCGGCCGGCGCGCGCGTCATCCGTAATGCGTCCAATCTTGGTTTTGGCGCGGGCTGCAATATCGGTATGGCGGCGGCAGAGACGGAATTCTTGCTGCTCACCAACCCCGATACACGGCTGGATGGCGTAGCGATTGCCCGGCTGGTTGGCGCTGCCGATGAATTTCCCGATGCGGCCATTCTGGCGCCCGCGCTTTGCGATGAAAGCGGTGAGCGTGTGCGGTCCTGGGATGTGGAGCAACACCATCGCCGCAAGCTTGCGCGCAAACGTGGCGCCGAGCCATGGCCGGAGGGACCGTTATGCGTGGAATTCCTCTCTGGTGCTTGCATGTTGTTGCGGACGTCCGATGGGCTGCGCTTCGATGAAGATTTTTTTCTGTTCTATGAGGATGACGCGATTTGCGCCGCAGCCCGCGCCAAAGGACGCAGCCTTGTGCTGGTGCCGAATGCGGTGATGCATCACGCGGGGGGCGGGTCTTCTACACCATCCCGCGCACTATCGGCTTTCAAGGCGCGGCATATGGCCTGGAGCAGGTTGCATTACATGGCAGTGATGCGGGGTAGCGCGGCAGCGCGGCGCGAAGCCTGGGCGCGGTTTTGGCACCATGTGTCCAAGGCATTGGGCCATGGGCTGACGCTGCGTTCTGAAAAGCTGCGGGCTGATTTGGCTGGGCTGGGTGGCACGCTGGCCTGGCTGCGCGGCAAGCGCGCCTGATCGCGTTAAGCCCCCAACATCTTCCGCGCGACGATAAGCCTCATGATCTCATTCGTGCCTTCCAGAATGCGATGCACGCGCAAATCCCGTACAATTTTCTCAATGCCATATTCCGCCAAATATCCATAACCGCCCAGCAATTGCAGCGCATCATCCGCAACACGTGATGCGGTGTCGGTCACGAAGCGCTTGGCCATGGCGCAGAATATTGTGGCGTCGGCTTCCCCGGCATCCAGCTTGGCGCAGGCGCGCCAGAGCAGCGCGCGCGCCGCTTCCAATTCAATCCGCATATCCGCAAGCTTGAATTGTGTATTCTGGAAATCACTGATCGCTTTGCCGAAGGCGCGGCGTTCCTGCGTGTAGCGAAACGCGATATCCAAGGCGGCTTCCGCCCCCCCCAAAGAACAGGCCGCAATATTCAAGCGCCCGCCATCCAACCCTGCCATGGCGAAGCGGAAGCCCTGCCCTTCGGCGCCCAGCAAGGTATCTGCGCCCACGCGCGCATCCTCAAAAATCACCTGCCGGGTTGGCTGCGCATTCCAGCCCATTTTTCGTTCATTGGCGCCAAAGGAAAGCCCAGGTGTTTCCTTTGGGATCAGCAGCGCGGAAACGCCACCTGGCCCATCGCCGCCCGTGCGCAGCATGGTCAGGTATAGATCAGACGCGCCAGCACCCGAGATGAATTGCTTGGTGCCATTCAGCACATAACCCTGATTGTCACGCGTGGCACGTGCCTTGAGCGCCGCAGCATCGCTGCCTGAGCCTGGTTCCGTCAGGCAATAGGAAGCGATCGCTTCCATGCTGATCAGCTTTGGCAACCAGGTGCTGCGCTGCGCATCATTGCCGAAGCGGTCAATCATCCAGGCAACCATGTTGTGGATGGACATGAAGGCGCTGATAGTGGGGCAACCGGTCGCGAGTGCTTCAAACACCACAGCCGCATCCAGTCGCGTAAGGCCCGCACCACCTGATTCTTCCCGCACATAAAGTGCCGCCATGCCAAGTGCCGCCGCTTCACGCATCTCTGCAACCGGGAAATGTTGTTCGCGGTCCCATTGCAGGGCTTTGGGCGCCAATACATCACGGGCGAAATCCCGCGCCACAGATTGCAGCGCGCGGGTTTCTTCCGGCAGATCGAAGGCAACCGCATTCATGCTGAGATTCCCTTGGCGATATCGGCCATGCGCGCGCGTGTCGCTGCCAGGTTGCGCGCCTTCACATGGCCAAAGCCCTTGATGCCTGCGGCGGCTTCCGCCCATGCACAGATCGCGCCATGGGTTGCGGGCGAGAGCTTGGGCAGCAGCGCTTCAAGGCCCGCACGATATTCGCCCGGCAGCGCGCGTTCTTCCCGCCTTTCGGTGGTGCGCGCGAAAGGATCAAGCCAGGTGCCGCGCAGGAGCTTGCCATGCCGCAGCAGCCGCATCGCGCGCAGCATGCCGGGACCAAAGGCACGCTTTTCCGGCAGGCCGGTATCGGGATTGATCTTGCTGATAAGTGGCGGGGCCAAATGCACCTCAATCCTTTGCGTGCCGGCAAAACAACGCGCGAGGCTCTCCTGCCATTCCGGCAGGCTATGCAGCCGCGCCACTTCATATTCATCCTTATAGGCCATGAGGCGATAAAGCTGCCGCGCCACGGCGCGGGTCAGCCTTTCCTCACCGGGTAGCGCCGCGGTTTCTGCAGCCCGAATACGTGCCACAAAATCCTGATAGCGCTGCGCATAGCGCGCAGATTGATAGGCTTTCAGATCCTCGCTGAAGTGCGCAAGCATCTGATCGAGCGTCTCCGGCCCGCGCGGCGCTTCCGGTGTTTCAGTCGCGGCAATGCGGCCCAGCGCGAAAGCCCTCTTGTTGCGTTCCACCGCCGCGCCATTCAGTTCAATCGCGCGCAGGATCGCCTCCGCTGAGAGCGGCACCAGCCCGCGCTGCCAGGCAAAGCCCAGCATGAAGGGATTGAGGTAGATCGCGTCGCCCAAATCACGCTCAACACGCGTGAGCGCCGGGATGGTCAGCGCTTCGCGGCACGCCGCGCCCAGGCTTTGCAGCATGGCGGCAGCGTCGTAGCGGGTTTCGGTATCCTTAACGAATTGCGCGGTGGGAGAAAGATCCGAATTCACAATTGCCGTGCTGCGCGCGGGGCCGAGCAAGGGCCGCGCGGTGCGGCCATGCGCCACCACCATATCGGCGGCGAGCAGCAAATCCGCCTCCCCCGCCGCGATACGCGCGCCAGAAAGTTGATCCGCCGCCGCGCCCACCGGGCCGATGCGCAACTGCGCGTAAACGCCACCGCCCTTTTGCGCGAGGCCCAAAAAGTCCAGCGTGCGCACCGGCCTTCCTTCCAAATGCGCCGCCTGCGCCAGAATGGCGGCCATGGAAGACACGCCCTGCCCGCCCACACCGGCAATCAGCAAATTCCACGCCTCACCCTGAATGGCTGGCAGGTTTGGTTCCGGAGGCAAGGGCGGCAGCGAAATGGCTGCGGGGCGCGCGGGTTCCGCGCCGATCAGGCTGACGAAGGATGGGCAAAACCCCTCCACGCAAGAAAAATCCTGATTGCAGGCAGATTGATCAATGCGGCGCTTGCGGCCGAATGGCGTTTCAATTGGCTCTACCGCCAGGCAATTCGATGCGCGGGAGCAATCGCCGCAATCTTCACAAATGCGTGGATTGATCGCAATGCGGCGATTGGCGCGCGGCGCCAAATCCCGCTTGCGCTTGCGGCGGCGTTCGGTTGCGCATTCCTGATCATAGATGATGGCGGTGACGCCCTTTACCGCGCGCAATTCCTTCTGCACGGCATCAAGCCGCGCGCGGTGATGAAAGCCAGCAGTCGCAGGAACCAACGGATGGCCGCGATGCCGATCCGGATCATCGGAGACAATCTCAATCCGCCCGACCCCTTCGCCATGCAATTGCGCGGCGATATGCGGGACATCAATCTCGCCTTCCGGGGTTTGCCCGCCGGTCATAGCGACAGCGCCATTCACCAGAATTTTGAAGGTGATATTGGCCTTGGCGGCAACAGCGAAGCGCACGGAAAGGCTGCCGGAATGCGCATAGGTGCCATCGCCCATATTGGCAAAAATATGTTCCTGGCTGGTGAAATGTTCCTGCCCGATCCAGGCGGAGCCCTCGCCACCCATTTGGCAGAAGAAATCCGTCTCTCGGTTCATGAAGCGCGCGAGGTAATGGCAGCCAATGCCGGCCAAGGCGCGGCTGCCTTCCGGCACGCGCGTTGAGGTATTATGCGGGCAGCCGGGGCAGAAATACGGGTCGCGCCCATGCACCGGCGCTTGATCTCCGGCAGCGAGGCTTTCCAGTGCTGCCATGCGCGCCAGCATGGCATTGGTGCGAAACGCCTGCGGCAGGCGCGCAAATAGCGCGCGCAAGATCTGCGCGGAATCAAGTTCGTTCAAATCAGACAGCAAAGGCCGGCCCGCTTCATCGCGCTTGCCGGTGATGCGCGGGCGGCGATCCATGTGAAACAGCGCATCGCGCAACTGCCATTCCAGGAAAGATCGGCGATCTTCAATCACCAGAATCTCATCAAGCCCCTCCGCAAAAGCCCGCGCAGCATCGGCATCCAAGGGCCAAGCCAAGCCCACTTTCCAGATCCGCAAACCTTGGGCGCGGGCGAAATCCTCCGAAATGCCGGCCTCAGCCAAAGCCTGACGCAAGACAGTAAATGCCTTGCCACGCACGGCGATGCCAAAGCGCGCATCAGGGCTATCCAGCACCATGCGGTCAATGCCATTGGTCCGCGCAAAGGCATTGGCGCGCGGCAGCTTAGCATGCCGCAAACGCTCTTCCTGCAACATCGGCGTATCGGTCGCGCGGATATGCACGCCATCAGGCGGGATTGGCATGCCCTGCGGTTCGCGCGTGGCGTAAAGGGCCGGGTCCAGCATCACCGTCATGGTCGCATCCATGGTGTCGGCCACGCATTTCATACCAACCCAGGTGCCGGCGTAACGGCTTAGCGCAATGCCCTTCAGCCCATATTCCAAAACCTCCGCCACATCGGCGGGATCGAGCATGGGAATTTCCAGATCCATGAAGGCGTATTCGCAGCCCGATGTGATCGTGGAGGATTTGGAGGATGGATCATCCCCCGCCAGCGCCAGCACACCCCCAAGTGGCGCGCTGCCGGCAGAATTGGCATGGCGCAGCACATCGCCCGAGCGATCCACGCCCGGGCCCTTGCCATACCAAATGCCAAAAACGCCATCCAAGCGCGCGCCAGGTGTCAGATGCACCTGCTGCGAACCCCAAATGGCGGTCGCGGCCAGATCCTCATTCAACCCAGGCTGGAACACCACATCATGCGCGCGGAGCCTTTCTGCCTGGCGCGTCAATTCCCGGTCAAAAGCGCCAAGAGGCGACCCGCGATAGCCGGAAATGAAGCCCCCGGTGTGAAAGCCAAGGGCGGCATCCATTTCCTGCCGCAGCATCGGCAGGCGCACCAGCGCATGCGTCCCCGTGAGCAAAACGGGGCCGGAGCGGGCTTCCCAACGTTCTTCTAATGTGGCTTCTGGCCGGATGATGCTTCCCATGGGGCCTATTGTGGCGATTGCCAGCGCGAATGCCAATCGCTTTGTGAAGACTTAGTGCTGAGCTTCGGCTTGATCAAAATGCGACTTGATGGTGTGGAAGATGCACAGCACCCCAAAGCCGATCAGCCCGAAGCCGAAAATACTCATGCCGATATCCTGCGCCTTGGCGGCGGTGAACAGGCCAAGCAGGGCCAGCAGGCCGTAAAGGGCGAGGAAGAAAACGCGGGCACCGGTCATGGCGGTGGGTCCTTTCCAGGTTGATCGTCAAACAGGATCCGGGCGGCGGCGCCTTCCAGATCATCATATTGGCGCGAACGCAGCGCCCAGAGGAAACCAATCAGCCCAAGCGCGCCGAGCAAAAGCGAAACCGGCACCAGCAGGATCAGCGCTTCCATTTCAGGCCCTTCCCGCGCGCAAGGCATTGCCGATGACAATCAGCGATGATGAAGCCATCACCAGCGCTGCGATCAACGGATTGACCAGCCCGGCAATCGCCGCCGGCACGGCAATGACATTATAGGCCAGCGAAAAGCCGATATTCTGCCGCGCCAGAATTTGCGCGCGCCGCGCGATACGAATGGCCTCTGGCAGTACAGCCAGGCCTTCGCGTTGCAGCACGATATCGGCGGTAGTTTGCGCAAGGTCTGTGGCGCCGGCGGGGCTTGCCGCGACATGCGCGGCGGCAAGGGCCGCGGCATCATTGATGCCATCGCCGACCATCAGCGGCTTGCGGCCAGCAGCCTTCAGGTTTTCGATATGGACGGCCTTGGCGAGGGGATCAGCCTCGGCCCGCCAGCTTTCAATGCCGGAAGCGATGGCGGCGGAAGCGACTGCGCCCGGACCATCGCCAGACAGCAATTCCACCGGCAGGCCAAGCGCCTTGAGATCAACGACCGCTTGCGGCGCATCGGCACGCAGGCGATCCGCAAAGCGGAAGATCACCGGCGCCGCATCGGCGTTGGCGCGATAGACCAGCACCATGCCATCGCTGAGGCCCGTCACATCGCAAAAGGCGGGCGAGCCCAAGCGCGCGGTACCTGCTTGCAACCCCTGCCCTGGGATTTCGCGCGTATCAGCGAGTAGTGACGCTTCCGGACAGGCGCGCACCAATGCCTTGGCCAAGGGATGACGCGATGCGCGCGCCATGCCTGCCGCCCTGTACAATGTTTGCGGGTCCTGCCCTTCCGGGATCAGCACCGGGCGCCCTTCAGTCAGCGTGCCGGTCTTGTCCAGCACCGCACAATCCGCCGTGGCCAAGCGTTCCAGCGCGGTTGGGGAGGCAACCAGCACGCCGCGTTTGAATAGCGCACCATTCGCTACCACCTGCACCGCCGGCACGGCAATCGCCAAGCCACAAGGGCAGGTGATCAGCAGCACGCAAACCGCATTCACCAAGGCTTCCTGCCACAGCGCGCCAAAACCCAGCCACCAAAGCAGGAAAGTCGCGACGGCAATGGCATGGGCAATCGGCACATAAAACCGCGCGGCGCGATCCGCGATGGAAACAAAGCGCCCTTTGGATTGTTCGGCCGCTTCCAGCAACCGCGCCATGGCAGCGAGTGAGCCATCACGCGCTGGCGCTGTTACTTCCAGCGTGAAGGGCGCGCCCATATTCATCGCACCCGCAGGCAAAGCGACTCCCGCTGCGAAACCGCGCGGCAGGCTTTCACCGGTAATCGCCGCCGTATCCAGCAGGGTTTCAACACTGGCCTGCCCATCCAGGCGCAAGGTTTCTCCCACCGCGATTTGCACGCATTGCCCCGCCTCCACGGACGCCGCCGGCACCAGCCGCGTTGTGCCATCAGCAGCGATCAGCGCCACCATGCCATCTTGCAGCGCAAGTAGTTCCGCAACTGCCTGCCGCGCCTTCTTCCGCGCCGCGCGATCCAGCACGCGGCCAGCGAGCAACAGCGCAAGCAGCGCCGTTGCGCCATCAAACCAAGTATAGGGGCCGTTGCGAAAGGTCTCGACCAGGCTCATGCCCGCAGTCGCCAGCACGCCGAGAGAGACCGCCATATCCATATTCACGCGCCCCGCGCGCAGGGCCGCAACGGCCGAACGGTAGAAGGGCATGCCCGCGACCAGCACGGTCGGCAAGCCGATCAACGCCGCCAGCCAATGCATAAATGCGCGCGTATGGGCGCCCATATCCTCGCCAACCCAAACGGCGATTGAAACGAGCATCACATTCATCGCACCAAAGGCGGCAATGCCAAGCGCGCGGATCAGCGCGCGGCCTTCGGCATCTTCCGTCACGCGCATACAGGCAGGCGTATAGGGCGCCACGCGAAAGCCAAGACGCGACAGCAGCGTGATCAATTCATTCCCGCGCGCCGTAGCACCGCGCCAGCGCAGATCAAGCCGGCGTGTGGAGAAGGCAACGCGCGCTTTGATCACATCAGGCTCGGCTGCCAGCGCCTGTTCCACCAACCAGACACAGGCGCCGCAGGTAAGGCCCGAGATCATGAGATCAAGCGATTTAACGCCGCCAGCATCTTCGCGGGTCAGCGGCAGCGCATCAAAGGCCGGCGGTGTGATTTCGGGGCGGAGCACACCACCAGCAGCCTCACGCCGACGATAAAAAGTATCCAGCCCAAGGTCGCGCACTAAGCCGTAGGCGGCCTCACACCCCGTGCAGCAAAAACGCCCCAGGCCAGGCGCCAGCGCCGCGCCGCAATGGGCGCAGGCGGCTCCGCTTTGCGGTGCTTCAGCTATCAAGGGGCGCTTGAGGTTGGTCATGGCAGGATGAAGCGCTTGCGCAAATCAAAAGCCGTGCCGGCTTCATGAAAGAAGGTCAGCCGCGCTTCCCATTGCCCGGCACGGAGTGGTTCCAACCGCGCCGCAAAACGCCCATGGCCGGTGGCGCTGAACGCGAGCGGTACTTCCACCCCTTCCAGCGGGCGCAGCATCACCCCTTCAACGCGGCCATGGAGTGGCTGTTGCGCAGCGTCCTGCATGGCAAGGCGCAGCGCCCCGGCTTCAAGCGAGACTTCGCTACGCCAGCCCAGCGCATCCTGCCGCGCGGCTTCCGCCAGCACCTGATCATAACCGCGGCCACGTTCATAAGCGCGCGGTACGGTCACGCCGGTGAAGGTGGAAAGCGCAAACCACACCAGCAGCGCATTCACCGCCACCACCAGCGCCATGCCGCCAACAAAGACCCAAGGAATCCAACCGCCGCGCTTCGGGTCATAATCGCGTTGCATCGTCATGCTCATGGCTTCGGCCCCAGAAAGACGCTTGTCTGGCTCGTTGCGGGGCGGCCCGCAGCGTCCAGCAGGCGGAAGGTGATGGGCGTTGATTCTTGCAGCTTCAAAGCAGCAGGGGCCGTGACAAAAACACGATATTGCGTAATGCCATCCGCGCGGCGCGAAAGCAGGAAGCGCCCTTCGCCAGTGGCTTCCACATCCTGCACGGTGAGGCGCAGCCCGGCGGGGGCTTCCAGTATAAGCGTAAGTGGCGCTTCATCATGCGTCTTGTTCACGAGCTTGACCGTATAGGCATTGCGAATACCGCCATCCGCCAAGCGCACGAAAAGCGGCGCGCGGTCGCGCAGCACCGTGACATCAAGCGTGGAGCGCATCAGGAAGGCGCCCAGCATCACCAGCGCCACGACGGAAAGCGCCGCACCATACATGATGGTACGTGGCCGAATGAAGCGCGGCACGCGGCGCGCTGCCATGCCCGCCTGTTGGCGTTGTGGCCCGGGTGGGAGGGCCGCGGCAGCGGCCGCGCTGGCCGATAGATTCTTCAGCGTTTCAAAGGCGACCAACCCCTTGGGGCGCCCCAGCTTGCCCATGACGGAATCACAGGCATCAATGCAAAGCCCACAGCCAATGCATTCAAGCTGCTGCCCATCGCGGATATCAATGCCGGTTGGGCAAACATGCACGCAGGCCATGCAATCCACGCAATCACCAACACCATCTGCCTTGGCCTTGCCACGCGGTTCGCCGCGCCAATCGCGATAGGTCACGACCAGCGAGTTTTCATCCAGCATGGCGGCCTGAAAGCGCGGCCAGGGGCACATATAGACGCAGACCTGTTCGCGCGCCCAACCGGCCAGCAGATAGGTAAAGCCGGCAAAAAGCGCGAAGAAGAAATAGACCGTGACGCCGGCCTCGCCGGTGAAGAATTGCCGCGTAATGGTGGGCGCATCGTTGAAATACATGATCCAGGCGCCGCCTGTGGCCGCCGCAATGAGTAGCCAAGCGCCATGCTTCGCAATCTTGCGCGCCCAATAGGCGCCATTGCGCGGCCCGGCATCCAGCTTCATGCGCGCATTGCGATCGCCTTCGATCCAGCGCTCAACAAACATGAAAAGATCGGTCCAGACGGTTTGCGGGCAGGTGAAACCGCACCACAGCCGGCCAAACAGCGAAGACACTGCAAACAAGGCGAAGGCGCCCAGGATTAAGGCACCGGTCAGGAAGTAGATTTCCTGCGGCCAGATTTCGACCCAGAAGAAGAACAACCGCGCATTGGTCATATCCACCAGCACGGCCTGATCAGGCATGCCAGGGCCGCGATCCCAGCGCAACCAGGGCACCAGATAGTAAAGCGCCAGGCAGAGAATCAGCACCGCCCATTTCACGCTGCGGACCTTGCCGAAGACCCGCTTCGGATAGATGCGCTGGCGATCAGCATAAAGCGAAGCCGGGGCAGCTGCTGCTGCCGCGCCCTCAGGCTTCAGCTTTTCAGGGGTTTTGATCTCGCCCATGGGAACAGACCGTGCTTTTCCTATTCACCGCCGCCAAGACTATGCACATAGACGGTCAGCATATTGATGATGGCAGGATCAAGCCGCTTGCCCCAGCTTGGCATGACGCCGCCACGCGCATTGGAAATGCTCGTCACGATGGCAGCCTTATCACCACCATAAAGCCAGACCTGATCCGAAAGCCGCGGGGCGCCGACATCGCGATTGCCCTCACCTTTTTCGCCATGGCAGGAAGCGCAATTCTCAGCAAAAAGCACCGCACCACGCCCGGCAGCGGCCTGATCGGTTGCGCGATTGGTGAGCGACAGCACATGCTCCGCCACATCGCTCACCTGCGGGCGCGTCAGCAAACCATCGGTCAGGAAGCGCGGCATCATGCTTTGGCGCTGATCATCACTTTCATTGGAACGAATGCCATGGGTGATGGTGTGATGAATGGCGTCAAGGCTGCCGCCCCAAATCCATTCATCATCCGCCAGCGACGGAAAGCCACCCAAGGCCCCCTGCCCGCCTGCGCCGTGGCAGCTCGCGCAATTATTGGCGAAGGCGCCGCGCCCGCCCGCAATGGCAAAGGCGCGCAATTCCGGATTGGCCGCAATTTGCTGAGGTGTCGCCGCGCGGATGCGTGACATCATCGGCGCCAAGCGCGCTTCCGCCTGCTGCACATCCCGCACCACCGCTTCACGCGCGATCCAGCCGGAAGTGCCCGTGGCGCCTGGGATCGGCAGCGCAGGATAAATTACCACCCATACCAGGCTGAAGGCGATACAGGCGTAGAAGGTCCAAAGCCACCATTTTGGCAAAGGCGTATTGAGTTCCTTCAGCCCATCCCATTCATGGCCGGTGGTGTTCTGACCGCTCAGGCTGTCTTTTTCGATTTTAGTCGGCATGGCCGTTACTCCTTACGAACGGGGCCGCGCGCGGTCATCACGCAGCGGTATATCGGCAAGGGATTCGAAATGCTTGCGCCGCGATGGCCGCATGACGAACCACACCATCCCCAGGAACAGGATAAAGAACCAAACCACCCAAAGCGCGCGGAGTGCGGGGTAGAGTTCAACCAGGCTTTCCATCGTGAAGGCCCTTCCCTTACTGCTGGCGCAACTGCGCCGGCGTCACATCGCGGAAATCCACGAGTGTGCCGAGCATTTGCAAATAAGCCACCAACGCATCCATTTCCGTAATGCGCACGGGATCGCCATCAAAGGCACCCTGACGGGCACGGGCATAGCGGGCATTAAAGCCAGTGTCATCCGCATCAGGCCGCGCCTGAGCTTCCACATCGGCCTTGGCATTGGCGATCATCTCATCGCTGTAAGGCACACCAACCGCACGCAGTGCGCGGAGATGATCCGCGACACGTTCATAATCCAATGGCCGATCCAGGAAGGAATAGGGCGGCATGATGGAAGCCGGCACCACCGCGCGTGGTGAGCGCAAATGCGCCGCATGCCAATCATCAGAATAGCGGCCACCAACACGGGCCAGATCAGGCCCGGTGCGCTTTGATCCCCATTGGAAGGGGTGATCATAGATGCTTTCCGCCGCCAGGCTGAAATGGCCATAGCGTTCCAATTCATCACGGAAGGGGCGGATCATCTGGCTATGGCAAACATAGCAGCCTTCCCGCACATAGATATTGCGCCCCATCTGTTCGAGCGGCGTATAGGGCCTGACACCCTGTACACGTTCAATCGTGGTTTCCACAGCGAAAAGCGGGACGATCTGTACCAGACCGCCAATGGAAACCGTGAGCAGCGTCAACACACCCATCAGGACAACATTGCGTTCAATAACGCCATGGTCACGAAGCCAGCGGAACATTTGCCAATCCTCCTGTTATTCCGCCGCGACGGCATGGGCGGGGACAAGGCGCGGCGCGGGTTCCGCAGCTTCCCCTTCTGTGACGGTCTTCCATAAATTGAAGGCCATGATCAGCCCGCCGGTCAGGTAGAACAAACCACCCAGCGCGCGGATGACGTAATAGGGATGCATGGCTTCCACCGTTTCCACGAAGGAATATTGCAGGAAGCCAAGCTCATCATAGGCGCGCCACATCAGCCCCTGCATGATGCCGGATACCCACATGGCCGTGATGTAGAACACGATGCCAAGGGTCGCGATCCAGAAATGCCATGAAATCAGGCGTTCGCTCCAGATGCCCTTCTTTTTCCACAGCACAGGGAACAAATAGTAAAGCGCGCCGAAGGAAATGAAGCCGACCCAGCCCATGGCACCAGAATGCACATGGCCAATGGTCCAATCCGTGTAATGCGAAAGACCATTCACTGCCTTGATGGACATGACCGGGCCTTCGAAGGTGGACATGCCATAAAAGCCGACCGCCGCCACGCTGAAGCGCAGCGCCGGATTGGTCCGCAGCTTGTCCCAAGCGCCCGAGAGCGTCATGAGGCCATTGATCATGCCACCCCAGGACGGCATCCACAGCATGACGGAAAACACCATGCCAAGTGTTTGCGCCCAATCGGGCAGCGCGGTGTAATGCAGGTGGTGCGGCCCTGCCCAGATATACAAAAAAATTAAGGTCCAGAAATGGATGATCGAAAGCCGATAGGAATAAACGGGTCGGTCCGCCTGCTTCGGGATCAGGTAATACATCATCCCCAGAAAGCCTGCGGTCAAGAAAAAGCCCACCGCATTATGGCCATACCACCATTGGATCATGGCACCCTGCACGCCAGCCGGTGCGGAATAGGAATGCGACGACCCAAGCCCTACGGGGATCGAGATATTGTTGCCGATATGCAGAAGCGCGACGGTGATGATGAAAGCCAGGAAGAACCAATTCGCCACATAGATATGCGGTTCTTCGCGCCGAATGATGGTGCCGCCAAAGGCGATCAGGTAGAAAACCCAAACCACCGTCAGCCACAAATCCACATACCATTCCGGTTCGGCATATTCCTTGCCCTGGGTGATGCCCAGCACATAGCCAAGTGCGGCCATGACAATGACGAATTGATAGCCCCAGAAAAGGAACCACCCCATATCATCACCGCCAAACAGCCTGGCACGGCAGGTGCGTTGCACGATGAACAGGCTGGTCAGGAAAAGCGCATTCCCGCCAAAGGCGAAGATCACCGCGCTGGTATGCACCGGGCGCAACCGCCCGAAGCTGGTCCATTCCAGATCAAGATTGAGCAATGGAAAAGCGAGCTGCAGCGCGATGACAACGCCCACCAGAAAGCCCACAACACCCCAGAAGGCGGTGGCAATGGCGAAGGCGCGGATCGGACCCTCTACAAAGACGGGCTGATCACCGGGCGCGCTTCGCGCCGAGGCGGCAATGGCGGCCATATTCAGTCTCCCTCAAGACGCGGGACTCGAAACGGGCCGCGCCAGGGCTTAGAAAAGAGCGCCTGCGGCGGAACGTCCTTGATCCTGATCAATTTCGGCGATGCCTGCTGGGCTAGATTGCGCCTTCAATCGCCTGGGCCTTCAGCCCATGAGAAGGTGGAGGAAGCTTTCATGCCAAGCGATGCCGCCATTGCGCCGCGCCGGCTGACCATTCGTAGGGTTGCGCCCGATCGTCCTTGGGTTTGGCTCAATGCAGGCTGGCGCGATTTGATGGCCAATCCCCGGATTGGGTTCTTCTATGGTGGCGCCTTGGCGGCTGCCGGCTGGTTGCTGATTCTGATCCTGCTTGGTGTGCGTTCTGCCTGGGTGATCCTGCCGGCCTCGGCTGGGTTTTTCATGATCGCCCCCCTGCTGGCGACCGGGCTTTATGAGGCAAGTCGGCTCCGCGCCGCAGGCACGCCGGTTACCTTCAGCGCCTGTTTGCAGGGCTTCACGCGCAATGGCCAGCAGCTTGCCTTTCTGGGTGTTGTGCTGGTGATCCTGCACTTGTTCTGGGTGCGCGTGGCGGCGCTGATTTTCATGCTGATGTTCGGCATCAATTTCACGCCAAGCCTGGAAGATTTGCCGATGGCCATGTTGCGGTCCGACATGCTGCTGCCGTTTTTGATTGTCGGCACCGGCGCGGGCGCCATTCTGGCGGCAGCGGCGTTTTCCATCTCGGCGATTTCCATTCCCATGCTGGTGGACCGCGATGTCTCCGCCATGGAAGCGATTGCGCTTTCGATGCGCGCGGTGCTGACCAATCCGGGCGCGATGATCTTCTGGGCCGGGCTGATTGTGGTGTTCACCGCCTTCGCGATGGTGCCGTTCTTCCTCGGCCTCGCGCTGGTGGTGCCGCTGATCGGGCATGCCACCTGGCATGCCTATAAGGATTTGGTCGTCGAAGACTGATCAGGGCCGCATGGTGAGTGCGGCAAGGCCCATGCCGCGCAAGGGTTCCGCGATTCGCGCAAAATCACAGAGCAGCTTGCGGGTTTCGCGCGGGTCTATGATTTCCTCAACCCAAAAGGCCTCGGCGGTACGGAAGGGGGAACGCAGCTTCTGCAAGCGCTCGTCTATTTCAGCGATCTTCGCTTCACGATCCGTCGCGGCATTCACCTCCGCCGCATAGGCAGCCTCAATGCCGCCTTCCAGGGGCAAAGACCCCCAGCGCCCGGATGGCCAAGCATAGCGGATGGAATAGCGCCCAGCAGGTTGATGCACCACACCCGCAACACCAAAGGCATTGCGCAAAATCACCGTACACCAAGGCGCGCGGCATTGATTGACCGCCGCCATGGCACGCACGCCCCAGCGGATGGTGGCGGTTTTCTCCGCCTCAAGCCCCACAGCGAAGCCCGGGCAATCCATCAGATAGACCACCGGCAGATGGAAGGTTTCCGCCATATCCACAAAGCGAATGATCTTGGCGCAGGCATCCGCCGTCCAGGACCCGCCGGAGAATACCGGGTCTGAGGCCATCACCGCGACCGGCAGGCCATCCAGCCGCGCAAGGCCCGTGATGATCGGTCGGCCAAACCAGCGGCCCATTTCGAAGAAACTGCCCTTGTCGAATAGTGTTTCGACAATCGGGCGCATTTTATAGGCTTGGCGCGGGTCGCGCGGGATTGCGCTGATCAGCTTCGCATCGCACCGCCCCGGAGCATCGCGCGACCGCAAGCGGGGCGAGACTTCAAACACGGATTGCGGCAGGTAAGACAGAAAGCGTCGCGCAGCAGCGAAGGCTTCTTCTTCTGTGTCCACCGCATCATCCACCGCGCCGGCCTTGCATTGAATCTCCCACCCGCCGAGGTCGCGCTTTTCCAGGCTTTCGCCCAAAAGCGCGACCACCGGCGGGCCGGCCACAAACATCGCCGAGGATTTTGTCATCACCGAATAATGCGCCGCCGCCAGCCGCGCCGCGCCCAGCCCGGCGACCGACCCAAGGCCGAGTGTTACCACCGGCACCAGGCCAAGATTCTGCGTTGTCAGATGATAAAGCTGCGTGCCGCCCACGCCGCCCGGCAGATTGGCGCGGCCTGTGGTTTCGATGGTTTTGACCGAACCACCACCACCAGAACCTTCAATCATGCGAATGATCGGCAGGCGCAATTCAGCGGCCATGCGTTCCGCCATAATGGGTTTTTCGCGAATAGTCGCATCGGCGCTGCCGCCGCGCACTGTGAAATCATCACCCACCACCACCACGGGGCGGCCTTCAATCTCGGCCCGGCCCATGACGCAGTTGGAAGGGGTCAGCGTCACCAGATCGCCTTTGGCGTCATATTCGCCGCGGCCGGCAATGGCGCCCACTTCGTGGAAGCTGTCTTTATCCACCAGCTTCAACACGCGTTCGCGCACCGTCAGCCGCCCGCCATCATGCTGGCGCTTCACCTTATCCGGCCCGCCCATGCCCTCAGCCATGGCTTGGCGGCGCTTCAGCTCCTAGATTTCCGGTTGCCACGTCATGGGGCGCTTCCCTGGTATCTTCCTGCCGGCGAGTGTCACGCGAGTTACCGCGCCCTGCAAGCGGGCGTTGTCGCCAGCAGCCCGAACCCCCATCATAAGGGCACTTGCCCAAGGAAGACGCCGCCATGCCAATTGATGAAAGCCTGAAATTCCTGCCCGTCAATATCGCGGTCCTGACCGTGAGCGACACGCGCGACATGGCGAGCGACCGTTCCGGCCAGACGCTTCAGGACAGGATCGAAGCCGCGCGGCATCACTGCGTGGCGCGAGAGATTGTGAAGGATGATCCGGACGCGATTGAAGCCGTGCTGCGGCGCTGGATTGCCGACCCTGCAGTGGATTGCGTGATCACCACCGGCGGCACCGGCATCACGGGGCGGGACGTAACACCGGAAGCCTTCAAGCGTGTGCTGGAGAAGGAAATCGAAGGCTTCGGGGAATTGTTCCGCTGGATCAGTTTTCAGAAGATCGGCACATCCACCATCCAATCGCGCGCCATGGGCGGCGTTGCCGGCGGCACCTATCTTTTCGCGCTGCCTGGTTCAACCGGCGCCTGCAAGGATGGCTGGGATGAAATCCTGCGCTTTCAATTGGATTCGCGGCATCGCCCCTGCAATCTGGTGGAGCTGATGCCGCGCCTTTTGGAACATTTGAAACCCGTTTAGCGGGCGCGCGAGGGACGCAAACCCCTCGCGCGTTATGCCTCAGGCTGCCTTGGAAGTCGCCAGGGCTTTCCACACGCTTTCCGGCGTGGCCGGCATATCAATATGCTTCACGCCATCACTGGCCAGCGCATCCACCACGGCATTGATCAGCGCGGGCGGGCTGCCAACCGCACCCGCTTCGCCGGCACCCTTCACGCCAAGCGGATTGGTCTCACACGGCACTTCGATGAAATCCACATCAATATTCGGCAGATCATCGGCGCGCGGCAGCGCGTAATCCATGAAGGATGCTGACAGCAACTGGCCGCTTTCCGCATCAAAGGCCGTGCGTTCCAGCATGGCCTGGCCAATGCCCTGCGCCACGCCTCCATGCACCTGGCCGCGCACGATCAGCGGATTCAGCGCATGGCCCACATCATCAATCACGACATAATTCGCAACCTTGATGATGCCGGTATCGGGGTCCACCTCAACCTCGGCGGCGTGGCAGCCATTGGGGAAGGTGTGGGACTTGATCTGCGCCACTTCAAGCGCGTCCAACAGCGTCACTTCCTGGCCCTTGGCCGCACGCGCCTTCTGCGCTGCCGCCAATTCCAGAATGCCGATGCCCTTATCGGTGCCAACCACACCAAAACGGCCATTGGCCGTGGTGAATTCAATATCCGCGACGGCGGCTTCCAAATGCTCGGACGCTGCCTTCTTGCCCTTTTCCACCACCGAAGCCGCGGTCACCAGAATGGCCTGGCCTTCGGAATACAGGCTGCGCGCACCACCCGTGCCGCCGCCCGAGGGCAGGCTTTCGGAATCGCCCTGCTTCACACGGATTTTCTCAATCGGGATGCCGAGTTCATGGCTGGTCAGCATGGCATAAGCGGTTTCATGCCCCTGCCCCGTGCTTTGCGTGCCAACATAGACATCAACATATCCATCATCGGCAAAGCGCACCGCAGCGTTTTCGGTGGCATCGCCGCCGGTTGCCTCCAGGTAATAGGCAAAGCCAATGCCGCGCCTTTTGCCACGCCGCTGGCTTTCCGCCCGCCGCGCCGCAAAGCCAGACCAATTCAACCGTTCCAGCGCGGTATCCATCAGCTTGGCAAACTCGCCCGAATCATAGCGCTGCCCCATGGCCGAGACGTAGGGCATGGCGGAAGACGGCACCATGTTGCGCTTCCTGATCGCAACGCGATCCAGGCCCATTTCCTGCGCCGCCGTGTCAATCAGGCGTTCCACCAGATAATTGCTCTCTGGCCGGCCAGCACCGCGATAGGCATCCACCGGCACGGTATTGGTGATGACGCCAACAACATTGGCGTAGATGGCGCCGAAATCATAAACACTCGCCAGCACCTTGGTGCCCGCGCCGGTTGGGATGAAGGGTGCGAAGGTGTTCAGATAGGCGCCCATATTCGCCCAATTCTTGGTGCGCAGCGCGAGGAATTTGCCATCCTTGTCCAGCGCCAATTCACCGGCGGTGATATTGTCCCGCCCGTGTGTGTCTGATTGGAAGGCTTCCGTCCGCTCGGAAGTCCATTTCACCGGGCGTTTCAGCTTGCGCGCGGCAAAGCAGGTCAGCACATGTTCGGCATACAAGAACAGCTTCATGCCGAAGCCGCCACCGACATCGGGTGTCACCACGCGGAAGTGATCTTCCGGCAGGTTGAAGACGCTACCCGCGAGCAGCTTGCGCACCAGCCAGGACCCCTGCGTATTGGTGTGCAGCGTCCATTTGCCGCTGCCGGCATCATAATCCGCCACCGCCGCACGGGCTTCCATGCTGGCCACCACAATGCGGTTATTCACCACGGTCAGGCGTGTGACATGCGCGGCCTTGGCGAACAGCGCATCGGTCTTGTCCTTATCACCGACATGCCAATCGAAGCAGGTATTATTGGGTGCACTCGGCCAGATTTGCGGCTGACCTGGCTTGGTCGCGCTGGCAAGATCGGTGGCGGAGGGCAGGATCTCATAATCCACCTCAATCGCCTCGGCGGCATCGCGCGCCGCCTTGGCACTTTCCGCCACCACGAAAGCAACCGGATCACCCACATGGCGCACCGTACCATCCGCCAGCACCGGACGCGGCGTGGATGATAGCGGCGAGCCATCGCTATTCTTCAGCGGAATCAGGCAAGGCAGCGGGCCCAACCCCTCGGCGGCCAGATCAGCCGCGGTGTAAACCCCAAGCACCCCCGGCATGGCTTTCGCGGCAGTGGTGGAGATACTCTTGATCGCGGCATGGGCATGGGGGCTGCGCAGCACCACGCCCTGGGCTTCGCCGGGCAGGCTGATATCGGCGGTATATTGCCCGTCGCCCTTCAGAAGCCTTGGGTCTTCGACACGACGAATGGATTGGCTAAGGCCGAATTTTGCCATGGCGAGGTACTCCCTGTTTCGCGTTCCCGGGTATCATTCAACAGGTGGGGGCGGGAGGGAAAGGGGGAAAGGCATCACCTGGGCCGATTTATCACCTGACGGTGAGGTCAGCGGCGCCCGCGGGCCGCTCGGCCAAGCCGTGGAACAGGTTGGCATCGACGAAGCGGCGCCAGGGGGCTAGCCTTTGTGCGCAAGACATTGGCGGCAAGCCCGGTCCTGAAGTTTTGCCTGATCACGCTTCTGATCCAGGCTGAGGCACCGGACAAGGTACCGCCAAACCAATCATCATTGAGGAAGGATCTGAAATCATGTCAGGAAATGCGACGCCGCCACCACCCGAATCCATGCTGTTGACCGGCCGCTTTGGCATGCAGCTTGTCCGTCAGGCGGCGGGCAGTTGGTGGATTTTCATGCTGCGCGGCGTGGCCGCGATCATTTTCGGTATTTTGGTCTTCCTTTTCCCGGGCCTTGGCTTGGCTTTCATCCTGGCCTTTCTGGGCGCCTGGATGGCGCTGGATGGCGCCGGTTCGATCTATCAGGCCGTTAAGGGCGGCCATCCAACGGGTGAACGCAGCCGCACCTGGCTTTGGATTGATGGAATCATTTCCCTGGTTGCGGCGGCGGTAATCCTGTTTGCACCTGGGGTTTCCGCCATTGGCCTGTTGATTGTGACGGCTGCCTGGTTCCTGCTATCAGGCGGGGCGCGGCTGATGCTGGCCTTCCGGCTTTCCTCTGTGCTGCTTGGGCTGCTCGGGGCTTTGAATATCGTGATCGGGGCCTGGATGCTGATGCGCCCCGGGCCGGGCTTGCTCGCGGTCATCTGGATGGTGGGGCTGGAGGCGATTGCCATCGGCGTCATCATGCTCGGCCTTGGCTGGCGCCTTAAGCACATCCATCAGAACCCGCAGCAGGAAGCGGGGCAGACCAGGATTTGATAAGGCGTGGGGGAAACCCGTAGGCTCAGCCCATGTGGTTTCCCGCCCCGCAGGAGCTCCCGCTCCGCCCCTTCGCCCGCCTGCCAGACAGGCTTCGCCAAATGCGTCGATCCTCCTGGGCGGACGCCAATCGCGCCGGCGCCCCGATTGACAGTTTCCTGGAAGGCCCCTGCTTTGATCGCGCGGGGCGCTTCTTGGTCACGGATATCCCCAATGGCCGCATTCTGCTGGTAGGCCCCGGTGATGGCTGGGAGGTGCTGGCGGAATATGAAGGCTGGCCGAATGGCCTGGCGCTCGGTGCCGATGATGCGCTGCTGATTGCCGATTATCGCCATGGCTTGCTGACTTTGGACCCGGCGCGGGGTTCCATCGCGCCCTTGCTTGAAACCGTGGGCAGTGAAGGGTTTCTTGGCCTGAATGATGTGATCCTTGGCCCGCAAGGCGCGATTTTCTTCACCGACCAAGGTCAGACCGGGCTGCAGGACCCGCGCGGGCGGGTTTATCGGCTATCCCAGGATGGGCGGCTTGATCGACTGATCTCAAACGGCCCCAGCCCCAATGGCATTGCGCTCAACAAGGCGGGCACGCATTGCTATGTGGCCATGACCCGTTCCTGTGAGGTCTGGCGCTTCGCACTCCGCGCGGATGCCATTGTCGGCAAGGCCAATCTGTTCTTCCGCACACCCGCCGGCACATCAGGGCCGGATGGCATGGCAGTGGATGTGCATGATCGGCTGTTCATCGCCAATCCCGGCCATGGCATGGTCTGGGGCGTGGATGCGCATGGCGTGCCGCTTTTTGCGCTGGATTGTCGGGCTTTCGGGCGCATGCCGACCAATTGCTGCTTCGCGCCCGATGGCGTGACGCTGCTGATTACGGAAAGCCAATCGGGGCAGATTTTGGCGGCGGAGATACCGGCGCCTTAAATCTGCTTAAGTCACCCGTTCCAATTCCTGTTCCGTCATGCCGCCCGGCACCAGCGCCATCGGAATTTTCAGGCGTGACGCATGGCGGCCCGTCAGCGCCGAAATCAACGGCCCCGGACCGCCGCTGCCCGTCGCCATGGCCAGCACCAGGATCGAAATGCGTGGGTCTTCTTCGATAAGCGCCAGCAATTCCTCACGCGCTTCGCCTTCGCGGATGATCAGGATGGGCATGCCGCCGGTCAAGTCACTCACTTGCGCGCCAAGGCCGGCAAGCAGCCGTTCCGCATCCGCGCGGCGTTCTTCCTGCATCATGACGCCAACGCCGGCCCATTCCACCAATTCAACCGGTTCAAGCACGCGCAGCAATGCGACACGCCCACCACCCTTGCGGGCGCGCAGGCACGCATAACGCAGTGCCACCCCTTGTTCGGCACTGTCATCCACCACCACCAGGAAAACGCGATCCCGTTTGGCCTTGGTGGCGGCGGCGGCGGCTTCTTCGGAACCGATCATCAACTTCTCCTGAACAGCACGCTGCCGAGCCAGCCGGCCAGCACCGCCAGAACAACACATAGCACGCCATAAACCAGCGGCTGACCCCGCGCGAGGGAAGCGATATCCGCCGCCGTGCCCACGCGTTCCACGCGCAGCGACAATTCCTGCCGCGCGATCACGCGGTTTTCGCGCGCAAGCAACACCTCAATCTGATAATCGCCGGTCTGCACGGTGGCCGGAAAGGCAATGCGCGCGCTGAAAAGCCTTTCCCCCGCACGGGCAACCGGCGCGGCATATTCCTGCCAGCGGCCATCGGCCTGCTTCAAATCAAGCAAGGCCGCGCGAAAGGCCGGGCTTAGATTCCCCTCACTCCGCAAGCGCAGATTGTCAAAGCCCAGGCGATATTGCCGCCGTTCTTCCTCGGGCAGGATTTCCCAAACGCGGCGCGTGGCCGCAAGCGCATAAAAGCCCGGCACATCGGGGAAGCGCGTGGATGGGCCATTCAGCCAAATGCCGAGAACATTGATCTTGCGTCGCACCACCACACCCTGGGTCGGGCCGGTGGCAACGATGATCAGATCCTCGGCGGGCTCTCCGCCCAACGGGTTTTGCGTGGCGCCGAAAACCAGCACGGATGCGCCGGTAAAGCCGGTGCTGATTTCAACCCTATCCGTGGAAAGCTCGGCCGTGATGGGCGTGGCGAGAAGGGTGGCAGGCGCCATCAGAAAGCCAAGCCACATCAAGGCCGAGGCCAGCGCCTTCATGACAGGGGGCCAATGGTGAAGGCGCGGCTTGGCGTTTGCAGCAGGTTCCAGGCCAGGCCAAAGGCAACCGAAAGCACAAGCAGACCAAGCAGGGCGCGGGTTTCCTCTCCCCGCAGCTTGGTGCCCATGGCGGCGCCGAATTGCGCGCCCGCCACACCACCCGCAAGCAGCAAAAGCGTCAGCACAATATCCACGCTGCCCACCTGCCAGGCTTGCAGCAGTGTGACATTGGCCGAGACGAATACCACCTGAAACAGCGATGTGCCGATCACAATCGCGGTCGGCATGCCCAGGATATAGATCATCGCCGGCACCAGCATGAAGCCACCGCCCACGCCCATAATGGCCGAGAGCATGCCAATGCCAAAACCAATCGCCAGCGGCGGGATCACCGAGATGTAAAGCCTGGAATCGCGAAAGCGCAGCTTGAAGGGCAGCCCATGCAGCCAGGTATGTTCATGGAGCTTGCGGCGCGGTGCCGTGCCGCGCCGGCGCCGGAGCAGCGCTGTGACGCTTTCACGCACCATCAGCGCGCCGACAATGCCAAGGATCACGACATAAAATAGCGCAACGGCGATATCCACCTGCCCCCAGCGCTTCAGCAGGGCAAAAATCTGCACCCCAAGCGCCGACCCCAGCAGCCCGCCCGCGAAAAGCGTAAGCCCCATGCGCCAATCCACATTGCCCCGCCGCCATTGTGCGATCAGACCGGAAATGGACGCACCCAGCGTCTGATTGGCGCCAGACGCAACCGCAACGGTGGAAGGAATGCCAATCAGCATCAGCAGCGGCGTCAGCAGAAAGCCGCCGCCCACACCGAACAAGCCCGAAAGCCAGCCCACGCCAAAGCCAATGCCAAGCAAAAGCAGGGCATCCACACTCATTTCAGCGATGGGCAGGTAGACCTGCATCGCAAATCCAATCAGTCAAAACGTGAGCCTTCAGCGAAGCTTCGACCTTGCGGCGCATCCTCGCAAGGGGCTTATCGGCGCGTTACAAGGCAGGAATGCGGCAAGGCATCATCGGCGGGTGGCAAAAGCAACCAGCGCCAGAAAAAGCAGCCCCAACAACGCAAAACCGGCAATGGCAAAAGGCGGCCCGATGCCATCGGCCAGCGCCCCCAATACCAGCACCCCAAGCGGGCCGGCGCCGATGCAGGTGGTCGTCAGGCCAAGAATGCGCGAACGTGCCTCAACCGGCGCCTGCATCATCACAATGCCGGTTTGCAGGCTGGCAAAGGCAGCCGTGCCAAAGCCCCCCAGCATCAGCAATAAGGCCGCCAGCCCGAGTGAAGGGGCCAGCGCCGCCAAGGCCAGCACCGACAAAAAGGCAGTGGAGCCAAACAGCAAAAGCCCCCTGCCCGCCTGCGGCCCGCGCCTTAACGCCAAGGCAAGACCGGAGATCAGCGCACCAAGAGGCTCGGCGGCGGCGAGGAAGCCGATTTCAATAGCACTCGCCCCAAAGGCGCGATCCCCAAAGGCCGGCAGGATGGAATTGTAGGAGAAGCCGAAAATATTCATCACTAGCGTCACGCCAAGCACAGCGCGCAAGGCCGGGTGGGCGAGCGCCATCCGCAAAGCCTCAGCCACCTCGGCAAGTAGGCGGCGCGGGACCAAAGCACGGCGCGGTTGGCTGTAAGAAACCGTGGAAACCAAGCCAAGCGCGACCAGATAAATCACCGAGGCGATGATATAAGCCACAGTAATGCCAAGGGTTTCATACAAAACCCCACCCAACATTGGCCCCAACATGCGCGTCGTGCTGCCAGTTGTCGTATCAAATGCGACGGCGGGGACAATTCGCTCAGGCCCTGCGGTTTCCGCTACCATGCGCCGGCGTGTGGCGAGTTCATTGGTCCAAACCAGGCCACCGATCAGGCCATTCACCCATAAATGCCAAAGCGAAAGCCATCCCAGCGCGGAAAGCACGGCGATGGTGATGGCGCCGAGCGCCGTCAGCACCTGGCCAGCCATGAGCAAGTATTTGCGATTGAGGCTTTCAGCCACCGCGCCTGAAAGTGCCCCCATCAGCAGCATAGGCAAGGCACGCGCCATCAGCACCAGCGATACAGCGAAGGCGGAACGCGTGAGGTGATAGGCGTAAAGCCCGCTGACCAGCATTTCCACCCAACGCATGGAATTGGTCAGCCCACCTGCACCCCAAAGCTTCAGAAAGGTGCGGTCGCCAAGCAAAACGCGCAGCGGTGACAGCTGCCCGGCGCTGGGTAACGCGGGGTCAGTCATAAAACCGCGCGCTACCCTTTTGCCTCAATAGCCAGAATCACCCAGATGCAGCAGCGGGAAGGCGCTGAAGACATGTGGCGCATTGGTCGCCAATGCCCCTGAATGGACGAAGCTTGGGTTGAGTTCGCTGAAGTTCGTGGCGCCCAAAAGCCCCATGGTGGTGTAGATCTCGGTTTCCATGATTTCGAGCATACGCTCCACGCCCGCCGCGCCATCAGCCGCCAGCGCATAGCAGTAAAGCCGGCCAAGCCCGACCAGATCGGCACCAAGGCAAAGCGCCTTCACCACATCCGTGCCGCGCGAAAACCCGCCATCAATCCAAACCTTCGCGCGGCCACCGACGGCCTGCACCACTTCCGGCAACACATCCATCGCACCCCGGCCATGATCCAATTGCCGCCCGCCATGGTTGGAGACATAAACCACATCAACGCCGTGTTCGCAGGCAAGCTTGGCGTCTTCGGCGGTGGCAATACCCTTCAGAATGACCGGCATTTTGTACTTGGCCTTGAAGCGATCAATCTGCTTCCAGGAAAGAGCCGCCTGGAATTCAATGCCTTGTACCCGCGCGCGCCAGGGCTTGGCGAAGCGGCGCGCAATGTCACGTTCACGCCGGCTATAGACCGCGGTATCCACGGTAAAGCAGAAGGCATCATAGCCGGCTGCGACCGAGCGATCCGCGTAATCATCAATGAAGCTGTCATCGCCGCGCACATAAAGCTGGAATACCTTGGGCCCTGGCGTATTGGCCGCGGTTTCCTCAAGCCCTGGCTTGGTGACGGAAGATACAATCAGCGGCACGCCAAAGGCCGAAGCGCCCTGACCAGCTGTCGCCGCGCCATTGGCGCCGAAGCTTTCCAAGCCACCCACCGGCGCCAAGGCGACCGGTAGACGGAGCTTCTTGCCGAACATCTCGGACGTTATGTCGATGGTGGAGACATCACGCAGCACGCGCGGACGGAAAGCGATTGTGTCCAGCGCCAGGCGATTGCGGCGCATGGTGGTTTCGGTTTCCGTCGCCCCCGTCAGATAATCCCAGATATTGGCATCGAGCCGGTTCTTCGCCGCCTTGGCGAATTCGTGCATCGTCAGGAATTTGCCTTCAGTTTCACTCAACATTTTCTGTCTTCCTCAATATCAACCGGCCAAAAAGTCGCGCGTCCACTGCGCGTAATCATCCTCACGCATGGCTGCCTTCATCAGCGCGGCATCCGCACGCCCAGGCAGTTTTCCGGGCGGCGTGCCATCGCGCAAGGCCTTCAGCGTTGCATGAACGGCTGCCATGGCGGCGAAGCTTGGTGCATGGCCTTGAAGGGCAATGCGCACGCCATGCGCCGCAAGCTTTGCCTTATCCGCCAGCGCAGGCGGCGTGCCGCCCAGCATCAGCGGCACACCATTGGCGGCGGCTTGCAGCGCGGCAAGCTGCGCCCAATCGATGACACCTGTATAGAACAGTGCATCGGCGCCGGTTTTGGCATAGGCACGGGTGCGCGCCACGGCTTCATCCAGGTTGACCAGATTGACCGCGCTGGTGCGCGCCACAATGACAAGTCCGGGGTCTTCCCGCGCGGCAAGCGCCGCATGGATTTTGCCAAGCCCAGCTTCCAGGCTGAGCAAACCAGGCTCCCCACCGCCATGGGCGCGGGGCAGGTCCGTATCTTCAATGGTGAGGGCGGCAACACCGGCGGCTTCCAATTCCTGCACCGTGCGCATCACATTCAGCGCATTGCCGTAGCCGTGATCAGCATCCACCATCAGCGGCGGCGCCCCGGCACGGCAAATGCGCCTTGCCTGTTCGGCGAATTCTGTCAGCGTCACCAGAATAAGGTCAGGCGCACCCAAAACAGCAATCGATGCAATTGAACCCGCGAACATGGCGGCTTCAAAGCCAAGATCGGTCGCGATTCGCGCCGCGATCGGGTCATGTACGGAAGCCGGGTGCATACAGGCATCCCCGGCGAGTATTGCGCGAAAACGCGCGCGTCGTGCCGAGGCACTCATGGCGGCTGCATCCCCTTCCCCTTGATAGGGGGATTGTGCAGCCGGGCGCCGGGCGGGGCAACCCGCTGCCCGTCAGGTGAGGGCAATAGCGATCAGCGCAGCTACAAAAACAACGGTTGCGGCGACAAGGCCCAAGCCAAGCAAAAACAGCGTTAAGCGCGCCAGGACTTGGCTTCGCGCCGGCCTGGAATTTTCCGGAGATATAAGCAAACCATCCTTGCAGAGCGGCTGTTCACGCGCCGCATCCGACCCTACGGCGCAGCCTGACCGGCGCATCGCATCGGTAGAATTGAATGTGACAGACATAAGCCAACCTCCGGTAGGCAATATACCGGTTTTTCCGATAATGAGTCAAGCTCAAAATTTAGTTCATCAACTCTCAGGCGTAATTTTGCGCATATCCGTCAGCAGGGCGCGGATTGCGGCCAATTGCTCACGTGCGGCTTCGGGGTCTGCAGCTTCGGTCAGGGTGCCCCCGGCGCTGCGCCAAATCTGGAAGGCGAACCGCCCTTTGCTGGCCAGGCTGGCCGGATGCCCGGTGCTGTCCAACTCGCGGGAGACGATATCCAATAAAGATCCAAATTGATCAGCCACTTCTGCGGCTGAGAGCGGGGGCTGTGCGACGGTTTCAGAAGCGCTGCGCGGCATATCCGGCATCAATTCGAGCAAAGTGAGGTCAAGCGCGAGCAATAGGCGCTTCAAGGTCTCGTGGCGCGGTCGGGTCTTGCCGGTTTCCCAGTCGGCGACAGTGGCTTGAGAAGCACCAATAAGCTCGCCTAGCGCCACCTGAGACAGACCTTTAGCGCGCCGCGCCCTACGCAGGCGGCGCGACCACTCGGGTACATTCGAGTCGGGAATTCTTAAAGCCATGGTTCTGTTCACCATTGACTTTTCCACAAGTCCAAGGGGTTCTTCCTATAATTTCATAATTAGACACGGTTTTTGTACATGAGTGTAGTCCAGGCGCGAAAACTTGATGTTTATTCGGGCGTAATTTGGTGAGGCGATTCTCTCTAAAGTCCCAAGCCAGGGGGCAGGCTTCAAGCATTCAACGATTTATTGGGCATGGTTACATCCATTGCGCGAACAGGAAGCATATGGACCCGCTCCGTATGGTGTTACCCCAGGCGGGAAGCATCCTAAAACCAACAATGGTGCTGAAACCGGTTACACAAGAGAAAGGCGCACGAAAATCGTACGGCAAGTAAGTAAAAAATTTTTCATGAAAGCTTTTGGCGCGCCCGAAAGGATTCGAACCTCTGACCCCCAGATTCGTAGTCTGGTGCTCTATCCAGCTGAGCTACGGGCGCCCTTAACGAAGCGACGGATAGCGGAGCAGCGCGTCACGCGCAACCCCGCAAGCGTCGCTAAAATGTCATGCGGCGAGTTTATCCAATTCCCGCACCACAGCTTCGCCCATAACGCTGGTGCCAACCCGCGCCATGCCTGTTTGCATGATGTCAGCGGTACGCAGCCCACCCGATAGCACCTTTTCAACAGCGGCTTCCACCAGCCGCGCATCTTCTTCCATACCGAAGGACCAGCGCAGCAGCATGGCGAAGGAAAGGATTTGCGCGCAGGGATTGGCAATGCCCTTACCGGCAATATCGGGCGCAGAGCCATGGACAGGTTCATACAGTGCATGGCGGCGGCCAGAAGCATCAACCGCGCCCAGCGTGGCAGATGGCAGCATGCCGAGTGAGCCGGTCAGCGCAGCGGCCAGATCAGAAAGCACATCGCCGAACAGATTGGATCCCAAGATCACATCAAACTGTTTTGGGCGAGAGCAGAGCTGCATGGCGCAGTTATCGGCATACATGTGTTCAAGTTCGACATCGGGGAATTCGGCCTTACCGATTTCGCCGACCACCGCGCGCCATAGCCGCCCGGACTGCATCACATTGGCCTTCTCAACGCTGGTCACCTTGTTGCGGCGCTTGCGTGCCAAATCAAAGGCCACGCGGGCCACACGGGCGATTTCGTCTTCCGAGTAGACTTCGGTATCAATGCCAATACGCTTGCCCTTGGCATCTGTGTGGATGCCGCGCGGCTCGCCAAAGTAAATCCCGCCGGTCGATTCGCGCACGATCATCACATCAAGCCCGCGCACCAAATCTGCCTTCAGCGACGAAGCATCCACTAGCGCGTCCAGCACAACGGCGGGGCGGAGATTGGCAAACAAGCCAAGATCCTTGCGCAGCCGCAACACGCCAAGCTCCGGGCGCTTATCGAAGGGCATGGAATCCCATTTCGGCCCACCCACAGACCCGAACAACACCGCATCTGCGGCCCTAGCGCGCGCCACGGTTTCATCCGAACAGGGAGTGCCTTCCGCATCCAGCGCCGCACCACCCACCAAGCCTTCTTCAATATTGAAGGAGACATGGCGGCGGTGATCCATCCAATCCACGACGCGGCGCACTTCGCGCATCACTTCGGGGCCAATCCCGTCGCCTGGCAGGATGAGAAGCTTCTTGTTCGATGACATGGTGTTGTCCTTCTTGCCCCGACGCCAGGCCGGGGCGGGTATCAATCAGGCATAAAGCCAGGGCTGGGCAGCGCGCTGGCGGGCTTCAAAGCCATCAATCGCCGGTGCATGCTGCATGGTCTGGCCGATATCATCCAAGCCGTTCAGCATCAGGTGGCGGCGGAGCGGATCTATCTGGAAGGGGATTTCCTCCCCATTCGGGCGCACCACCATTTGGCGCTCAAGATCAACGCTGATGCGCGCATTGCCGCCCATCTTCGCGTCTTCCATCAGCTTTTCGCAAATCTCGCGCGGCAGGCGCACGGGCAGCACGCCATTCTTGAAGCAATTATTGTGGAAGATATCGGCGAAATCGGGCGCAATCACGCAGCGAATGCCGAAATCAAGCAAGGCCCAAGGCGCGTGTTCGCGTGAAGACCCGCAGCCAAAGTTTTCAAAAGCGATCAGGACTTCCGCCTTGCGGTAAGGTTCCTGATTAAGGACAAAATCCGGGTTTTCCGAACCATCTTCCTTGAAGCGGAAATTGGCGAAAAGATTCTTCCCGAACCCCAAGCGGCTGATGGATTTCAAGAAACGCGCCGGGATGATCTGGTCCGTATCCACATTCGCCTTGGGCAAGGGCGCCGCGATACCGGTAAGCTTGGTGAAGGCTTGCATATCACAGGGCTCCCTTCGGCTGATAATCACGCACATCGGCCAAATGGCCCGCAAGCGCCGCTGCGGCAGCCATGGCGGGGCTCAACAAATGCGTCCGCCCGCCGGGGCCCTGACGGCCTTCGAAATTGCGGTTGGACGTGCTGGCGCTGCGCTGGCCGGGCGTGAGTTTATCGGGGTTCATGCCAAGGCACATTGAACAACCCGCTTCGCGCCATTCAAAGCCCGCTTCCTTCAGGATGCGATCAAGCCCTTCAGCTTCCGCCTGCTTCTTCACGAGGCCAGAGCCAGGCACGACCAAAGCGCGCACATGATCAGACACGCGCCGGCCTTTCGCGATGGCGGCGGCAGCGCGGATATCCTCAATGCGGCTATTGGTGCAGGAACCGATGAAGACAACATCCACCTTAAGGTCGGTAAGGCGCTGGCCGGGGGTCAGGCCCATATAGTCAACCATGCGCTGCAGCTGCGCGCGCTTGGCTTCATCGCCCTCATCCGCTGGGTTCGGCACAATGCCGGTGATCGGCAGCACCGCTTCGGGATTGGTCCCCCAGGTCACTTGCGGCGCAATCTCATGCGCAGCCAGGCGCAATTCTTTGTCGAAATGCGCACCCGCATCAGAAGGCAGTGTCTTCCACCATTCTAGCGCGCGCTTGAACGCCTCGCCCTTCGGGCCATTCGGCGTTTTGGCGATGTAGTCGAAAGTGGTCTGGTCGGGCGCCACCATGCCAGCGCGCGCACCGCCTTCGATGGTCATGTTGCAGACCGTCATGCGCCCCGCCATATCCAGCGCGCGGATCGCATCCCCGGCATATTCAATCACATGGCCGGTACCGCCCGCCGTGCCGATCCTGCCGATGATGGCCAGCACAATATCCTTGCCGGAACAGCCAAAAGCGAGGTTGCCATCCACGGAAACACGCATGTTCTTGGCGGGCTTTTGCAACAGCGTCTGCGTCGCCAGCACATGTTCTACTTCTGACGTGCCAATGCCAAACGCCAGCGCGCCCATGGCGCCATGGGTCGAGGTATGGCTATCGCCACACACAATCGTCATGCCCGGCAGCGAACGGCCAAGCTCGGGCCCGATCACATGCACAATCCCCTGACGGTCATCGAGCAGCGGGATGTAGGGCACGCCGAATTCAACGACGTTCTTTTCCAGCGTTTCAACCTGCAAGCGGCTTTCGGGGTCCACTATGCCGGTGCGGCGGCTGTCATCCGTCGCGATATTATGGTCCACCACGGCAAGGGTCGCATCCGGGCGGCGCACCTTGCGCCCCGCGGCGCGCAGGCCATCAAAGGCCTGCGGCGTGGTCACTTCATGGGTCAGATGCAAATCAATGTAGAGCAGTGCCGTGCCATCCGGCAGGGTTTCAACAACATGCGCGTCCCAAATCTTGTCGAACAGCGTGCGCGGCTTCTGCGCTGACATTTCATCTTCCCCCTTGCATCACACTAAAACGCCGCGCCTTTCAGCGCGGCGCGTTCAATTCAGCCTTGGGCAGCCTTGGCAGCGCCATCGGACTTCATGCCCAGCTTTTCCGCAATACGCGCGGATTTGCCGGTGCGGCCACGCAGGTAATAGAGCTTCGCGCGACGCACGCGCCCACGGCGCACCACCTGAATTTCCGCGACATTCGGGCTATAAAGCGGAAACACGCGCTCCACACCTTCCCCGTAGGAAAGCTTGCGCACGGTGAAATTGCTCTGCACGCCCTTGTTGGAGCGCGCGATCACGACACCTTCATAAGCCTGGGTGCGGATGCGTTCGCCTTCCACCACCTTCACCATCACGCGCACCGTATCGCCCGGGCCGAAATCCGGCGTGGCGCGGGCTGCGGCAAGCTTGGCCTGCTGATCAGCTTCGAATTGCTGCAAGATATTCATGTTGGTACCCTTTCTTCGGTTTCTTTAGGCGGCAGCGGGATGGCCGGCAATGGCCCCCGCGCCTCCGCGCGCTGTTTCATGCCGCGCCCACAAATCGGGGCGGCGTTCCTTTGTGATGTTTTCGCTTTCGGCCCGTCGCCAGGCCGCAATGGCGGCATGATGGCCCGAAAGCAGTACCTCCGGCACCGCACGGCCTGCCCATTCGGCAGGGCGCGTGTAATGCGGGTATTCCAAAAGCCCCTCGGCGCCATGGCTTTCCTCGGCAGCGCTTTCCGCCGCCCCCATGACCCCCGGCAGCAAGCGCACACAGGCATCAAGCAGCGTGAGTGCGGCCAATTCCCCCCCGCTCAGCACATAATCGCCGATCGAGATTTCCAGCATGCCGCGCGCTTCAATCACGCGCTGATCCACACCTTCATAACGCCCACACAGCAGCACCGCCCCCGGCCCCGCCGCCAATTCCCTGACCAGGGCCTGATCGAGCAAGCGCCCGCGTGGGGTCAGATAGATCACAGGACGGCTTGGCGCTTCATGAAGCGCCGCACCAATCGCCGCATCCACCACATCCGGGCGCAGCACCATACCAGCACCACCCCCGAAGGGCGTGTCATCCACGCTACGATGCCGATCCTTGGCGTGTTCGCGGATATCATGCGCGGCCAAGGACCAAAGCCCTTCGCGCAAGCCCCGCCCCGCGAGGGAAAGCCCAAGTGGCCCCGGGAACATTTCCGGGAAAAGCGTCAGGATATCGGCGCGCCAGCTCATGCCGCCGCCTCCTTGCCTTCCGGCGGGGGCACCAGCACTTCAGCGGGCGGCACCACAACAAGCCGCCCGGCGGCGATATCCACCACCGGCACCACTTCCCGCGTGAAAGGCAGCAGTATTTCGCTTGCCCCTTCAATCACGAGGAAAGCGCCGCCGCCGTGATCTTCCACCGCGCGCACAACACCAAGCGCATCACCAGCTTCCGTCACGGCGCGCAAGCCGATCAGGTCCGCCTGGTAGAACTCCTCGTCTTCCGTCGGCGGCAAAGCCTCCCGCGCGACGAAAAGGCGTGTGCCGGTCAGGCGCTGTGCGGCATCGCGGTCCGTGATGCCTTCAACGGCGACCAGATCAGGCCCCTTCAGCGTCAGGTGGAATTGGCGCGTGCCGGCCTCGTCCGAAAGCGGGCCATAGGCGGTGATGGCGGCCGGATCGGCGGTAAAGGCACGCAGGCGCAAAAGCCCGCGCACGCCATGCGGCCTGCCGAACTCCCCCACCATAATGCGCTTGCCGCCCATCTGCCGTGATGCCTGCCGCTAAGGCCCGCTTCAGCCGGCTGCCGCGGCGGCGCGTTCCTGCGCCTTCTTCTTCGGCGCGGCCTGCTTGGTTTGCGCCGGGATCGCCGGCATGGCGATCAGGCCCGCACGGCCCAGAAAGCGCGCCACGCGTTCGGTGGCGACCGCACCATTGCCGAGCCAATGCTTCAGGCGGTCTTCCTGCAGGCGAATACGCTCCGCATGGTCAGAAGGCAGCATCGGGTTATAGGAGCCCACCTTTTCAATGAAGCGGCCATCGCGCGGGCTGCGGCTATCGGCCACCACGATGTGATAATAGGGGCGCTTCTTGGCACCGGCGCGAGCCAGGCGAATCTTGAGAGCCATACAGGTATTCCTTTCTTTAGTGACTTGAAACGAGGGGTTTGGTGAAGGCCATCATCAAAACGGCCTCCGGCCTTGGGGGAGCAGCGCGGCAAGCCCGCCACGCATCAGCCCCTTCTGGCCGATCTTGTTCATCCGCTTCATCATGGCGGACATATCTTCGAATTGCTTCAGCAGCCGGTTCACATCCTGCACCGTGGTGCCGGACCCGGCCGCGATGCGGCGCTTGCGGGATGCCTTCAGCAGATCAGGCGTGCGGCGTTCCTTGACCGTCATGCTGGAAATGATTGCGGCCTGACGCTTCAGAATGGCGGTATCCAGATTGGCGCCTTCCAACTGCGCCTTCACCTTCTGCACGCCAGGCAACATGCCAAGAATGCCTTGCAGGCTGCCCATTTTGCCAATCTGCTTCAACTGCGCCGCGTAATCATCCAGCGTGAACTGGCCCTTCTGCATGCGCGCGGCGAGCTTTTCAGCCTCCGCCTGATCAATCGTCTCGGCGGCTTTTTCCACGAGCGACACAATGTCGCCCATGCCGAGAATACGGCCCGCGATACGATCGGGGTGGAAATCTTCCAAAGCATCCAGCTTTTCGCCAGCGCCCAAAAGCTTGATCGGCGCACCGGTCACAGCGCGCATGGAAAGTGCGGCACCACCGCGCGCATCGCCATCCACGCGGGTCATGACAATGCCGGTAACACCGACTTTTTCCTGGAAGGCCTTGGCGGTATTCACCGCATCCTGCCCGGTCATGGCATCCACAACCAGCAGAGTTTCATGCGGCTTGGTGGCGGCTTTCACCTCGGCCACTTCGGCCATCAGCGCCTCATCAATCGCAAGGCGCCCGGCAGTGTCCAGCACCACCACGTCGTAAAGTTCCCGCCGCGCGACATCCATGGCGCGGGCGGCGATTTCCAGCGGGCGCTGGCCGGCGATGATCGGCAGGCTGGTGACTTCCGCGCGTTCGGCCAATTGCTGCAATTGCAACTGCGCTGCCGGGCGATGCACGTCCAAGGACGCCAACAGCACCTTCTTCTTCTCACGCCCCTTTAAGCGGAGCGCGATCTTGCCCGAGGTTGTGGTCTTACCCGAACCCTGCAAGCCCACCATCAGAATGGCGACCGGGGCCGGCGCATTCAGATCAACGCCACGCGGACCTTCTTCACCACCGCCGAGCGCTTCAACCAGCGCGTCATTGACGATCTTGATGACTTGCTGCGCGGGGGAGACAGAGCGGATCACCTCCTGCCCCACGGCGCGTTCCTTCACGCGTGCAACCAGGTCACGCACCACCGGCAAGGCGACATCAGCTTCCAGCAACGCCACGCGCACTTCGCGCAGCGCTTCGGTCACATCGGCTTCGCTCAGCGCGCCACGGCGGCGCAGCCGATCAAAAACACCGTTGAGCTTGCTGGACAGAGCCTCAAACATGGCAGCGCCCGGTAGTCCTTTCGCGTTACGCTCGCCCCAAAGCAAAGTGCGCCGCTGCGCGAGCCTTCGCGGAGCGGCGGAGCCAACCCGCATCAGGCGGGCGGACCAAGGTTCAGGGCGAACCAGTGATGGACGGGCAGTTATCCGCCAAGCGCCTGAAGGTCAAGCGAAAAGGGACAAGCTGGGCTTGGGCCATGGGCTACCTCGACGCCAAGCGAGGCTTTTGTTAAACACAAAGCGGGTTAAGGTAAGGTAGAATAGCAGGGGCTGGCATGGGTCAAAAGCTTGAAGGCACGCTAAAAATTACCCGCCGCGCCGCCTTGTTCGGGGGCGCTGGCCTAGGGCTTGCCGCCTGCGCGAGCCCGCCCCGCGGCCCCGCCGTGCCCTACGCGCGTACGCGGGACGCCAAAGTGCTGGGCGTCACCAATGAACGCTTTTTCTTCCCCTGGGATGGCGATGCCTTTCGGGCCGAGGTGCTGGCCGCCCAGGAGAGGGCGCGGCGCCATCATGGCCTATCCTCGCGCGGGCGTGAAAGAACCATTGAAATGCTGGCGATTTCGGGTGGCGGGGAGAATGGCGCCTTCGGTGCCGGGCTACTCAATGGCTGGACCGAGGCCGGCAATCGGCCCACCTTCAGCCTGGTAACGGGCGTCTCTACCGGCGCGCTCACCGCTCCCTTCGCCTATCTGGGTCCGCGGTACGATGCAGCGCTGAAAGCCGTGTACACAGAAATCACGCCCAAGGATGTGCTCGAACAACGCAATATCCTGAATGCGGCGCTGTTTGAGGATGCGCTGGCCGATAATGCGCCACTATTCCGTACCATTTCCAAGCATTTGAATGAGGCGATGCTGGACGATATCGCGCGCGCCCATGAGCGTGGCCGGCTACTGCTGGTCGGCACTTCCGATATTGACGCGCAATTGCCAGTGGCCTGGAACATCGGGGCTATCGCGGCAAGTGGTCATCCCAAGGCGCTTGATCTGGTGCGCCGCCTGTTATTGGCCTCGGCCGCCATACCGGGCGCCTTCCCACCCGTGATGATCGAGGTGACGCTGGATGGGAAAACCTATCAGGAAATGCATGTGGATGGCGGCGCCTTTACGCAGGTATTTCTTTATCCGCGCAGCGTCACGCGTGAGCGGCGCGCCATGATCCGTGGCGGGGATCGCGTGCAGCCCGCCCGCGCCTATATCATTCGTAATGGGCGGATCACCCCAAACCCCGTACATACCCAACGGCAAACCTTCAAGATCGTTGAACGCGCCATTTCCAGCATGATCGCTTCAAGCGGCTATAATGATGTTGCGCGCATTCGCACCGTCACGCGTGAGGATCAGGTGGATTTCAACCTAGCCGCCATTGGCCCCGATTTCCCGGATGAGGCGAAGGAACCCTTCGAACAAGCCTTTATGCGCAGGCTTTACGATCACGCCTTCGCCCAGGCGCGCGTTGGATATCCCTGGATGAAGGATATCCCCTACTGAAACGGGGGGCGTTCAGCTCACACCCATGACATAGGCCGGCGGTTCCTGGGTTTCGAAGACAACCCCTTTCACCCCCGGCACGCCTTCGGCCAGGACGCGCAGGCCCTGCTTCACGGTGTCAGACCGGCAAAAGCCATGGAAGGTCACCTGCCCATTCTTCACATCCGGGAAGATGAAATAAGTATCCACCCAGGGTTCATTGCGCATGGCAATCGCCAAATCGCGTCGGATGCGTTCATCCGGCGCATCGGCGGCAATACTGCCCGGCGCGGCAAGCAAGGCCCGAATCAGGTCTGAACGCGAAACAACGCCGATAAGCTTGCCATCACGCAACACAGGTACGCGACGGATTTGCTTATCCTCGATGATTTTGGCGACATGTTCGATTGAGGTGCCTTCGGTGACAGAAGCAATATCCGTGGTCATCACATCCCGCGCGCGCTGGCCATGGGTGCGTGCGAAGCGCGCTGCCTGATCCGTGGCCGAGGCAAGAAGCCCGAGTACCCAGGATTTTGGCGCATCTTCCTTCGCGGCAAGCCGGCGGATCAGATCGCCTTCAGTGACCATGCCGAGGAAATTGCCGGCGCCATCCACCACCGGGGCGCCAGAAATGCCGCGATCCGACAGTACACGGGCCACGGCTTCCAACGGGGCCTCGGGCGGGATGGTCACAAGGCTGGTGGTCATCAGGTCACGCGCACGCATTGATTTTTCCTCCTCAGGCCCCGGTCAGGCAGGCAGATGCCCCGCGGCTGTCGCGGTTCACTTCGGTCCTTTGAAGAACTCCTAGCCGGGCTTGCAGGTGGCTTTCTTGCGCCATATCAAGAATCAACGCCGCATGCGGCAAGCAAGGGCGATCCAAATGGCCTGAGCTGCGCGCTAGAAGGCTGGCTTATTCTGCTTCAGGATGACGCATGGCTTTCACGCAGCACATCGGCACCAGACGCTACGTCTTCCCCGATCTGAAGACGCTGTTGGCACGCGCCACACCCTTCAGGTCAGGTGACGCCTTGGCCGGCATTGCTGCAGAAAGCGCCGAGGAACGCATCGCTGCGCAACGCGCCTTGGCGGATTTGCCGCTCGCGCATTTCCTTTCGGAAAGCGTCATTCCCTATGAGGCAGATGAGGTCACGCGGCTGATTCAGGAAAGCCATGACAAGGCGGCCTTCGCCCCGATCCGGAGCCTGACCATTGGCGGCTTTCGCGATTGGCTGCTTTCCGATGCCGCCGATAGCGCGGCACTTGCGGCGCTATCGCTGGGCCTGACGCCGGAAATGGTGGCCGCGACCTCCAAGATCATGCGCGCGGCGGATTTGATCTCAGTGGCAGCGAAATGCGTCAATGTCGCGCGGTTTCGCAATACCATCGGCCTGAAGGGCCGTCTTTCCATTCGCCTGCAACCCAATCACCCAACGGATGACCCGCGCGGCATCGCCGCCGCCACCTTGGATGGGCTTTTGCTTGGCGCCGGTGATGCGGTGATTGGTGTGAACCCTGCCACCGATAATGTGGAAGCGGTGCTCCGTATCCTGGACATGCTGGACCGGCTGCGGTTGGCTTACGATATTCCAACGCAAAGCTGCGTGCTGGCGCATGTCACCACCACCATGCGCGCCATGGATCTGGGCGCGCCAGTTGATCTGGTGTTTCAATCCGTCGGCGGCACGGAAGGCGTCAACCGTTCCTTCGGCGTTGATCTTGCGCTATTGGCGGAAGCGCATGAACAGGCGCTGACCCTCAAGCGCGGCAGCCTTGGGCAGAATGTCATGTATTTCGAAACCGGCCAGGGCAGCGCGCTGAGTGCGGAAGCGCATCACGGCGTCGATCAGCAAACCTTGGAAGCGCGTGCCTATGCTGTCGCGCGGCGCTTTTCGCCGCTGCTGGTGAATTCCGTGGTCGGCTTCATTGGCCCGGAGTATTTGTTTGACGGCAAGCAGATTCTGCGTGCGGGACTGGAAGATCATTTCTGCGGCAAGCTGCTTGGCCTGCCGATGGGGGTTGATGTTTGCTATACCAACCATGCGGAAGCGGATCAGGATGACATGGATGCGCTGCTGACATGCCTTGCCGCGGCTGGGGTCACTTACGTGATGGGCGTGCCGGGGGCGGATGATGTCATGCTCGCCTACCAATCCACTTCCTTCCATGATGGGCTTTATGCACGCGCGGCGCTCGGTAAACGCCCAGCGCCGGAATTTGAGGATTGGCTGAACCGCATGGGCATTGGCAGAAGGACAGAAGCGATTCCAGCAAGCCTTTCTCCCGCGCTGATCGGCCTTGCATGAATACGCCCAGCAAATGGCATGATCTCCGCCGTTTCACGAATGCCCGCGTGGCACTTGGCCGTGTGGGCAATGCGCTCCCCACTGCCGCGCATCTGGATTTTCAGGAAGCCCATGCCCGGGCGCGTGATGCGGTTTGGTCCAGCCTTGATGTGGCGCGATTGGAGGAGGAACTCACGCCGCTTGGCCTGCCAATGCAGCGCGTAACCAGCCAAGCCGAAGAAAGAAGGCGCTTTCTGCTGCGCCCTGATCTTGGCCGGCGACTGCCAGAAAATACCCTGCTGCCGCAAGCGCCGGGTAGTATCGCGCTGGTGATCGCCGATGGGCTTTGCGCCAGCGGCGTACAGCAACAGGCGCCAGCGCTGATGCGCGTATTGGTGCCGGCACTTGGCAAGGCGGGCTTCACGCCTGGCCCGATCATTATCGCGGAACAGGCGCGTGTTGCCTTGGGGGATGATGTGGCGGAAGCGGTGCAAGCGGCAGCTGTAGTGGTGCTGATCGGCGAAAGACCTGGGCTT
The DNA here is from genome assembly GCA_051007055.1 of Roseomonas sp. Taxonomy (GTDB): domain Bacteria; phylum Pseudomonadota; class Alphaproteobacteria; order Acetobacterales; family Acetobacteraceae; genus Neoroseomonas. Next base: position 23,286 of record JBPCSO010000087.1, on the reverse strand, counting down.
TCCGCAACCGACAGCATGGGGCTTTACCTCACCTGGGCAGCGAAGCGCGGCAGAAATGACGCCATGCGCAACTGCATCAGCAATATCCGCCCAGGCGGGCTAAGCGCTGACTTCGCCGCCGCCAAGGCGCTGTGGCTACTGGCCGAAGCGCGTAAGCTTGGCGCCACTGGCGTGGCGCTCAAGGATGAAATGCCAAACCATTATCGGCTGACTTAGGCGCGGGAGCCCTTCAGCTTGTCGCGCGCAGCAACTTGCCCGGCAGCGCGCCCGTATCGTGGCCCGCTTCGCGAATGGGCTTACCTGCCACCAGCGTCATGTCATAGCCATCAACGCGCTGCACCAAACGTCGCCCGCCCGCCGGCAGGTCATAGATCATTTCAGGGTGATACAAACGTAGCGCATCGAAATTGATGATATTCACATCAGCCATGGCACCAGGGGCGAGCCGGCCACGATCCGTCAGGCCAAAGAAATCCGCCGTTTCGCTGGTTTGCCGCTTCACCACGAATTCCAAAGGCAAGCCATCGCCGCGCTTCCGATCACGCGCCCAATGGGTCAGCATGAAGCTGGGGGTGGAAGCATCGCAAATCACGCCGCAATGCGCACCGCCATCGGAAAGGCCAAGCACCGTCGCCTTATCCATGTTCATTTCGCGCACCACGGACAAATCGCCGGTCACGTAATTCGTGACCGGGAAATACAGCATCCGCCCCCCATCAGCGCCGATCAGGAAATCATAGCAATAGGAAGCAGGATCCTGGCCGGCCTTGGCCGCAAGGGCCGCAATGCTGCGTTCGCGCGGCGGTTCATAATCCGGCGGGTCGCCCAATTCGAACATATTGTCCCAACGCGTCGCGATCTGGCGGGACAGCGGCGGCAGCACATCCAACAACCGCTTCGATGCTTCTTCGGAAAGGATTTTCCGCCGCGTCTCCGGATCACGCAGCCGCGCCAATTGCTCAGCCGGCGGCAACCCCGCCAGCGCCGCAAAGCTTTCACGCAGCGCAAAGGGATTAAGCGAAGTCGTCAGCCCCAGAATCAGCCCCACCGTGCGCCCTGCGACTTGCGCGGCGAGGTTGAGCCCCTCAGCCCGCGCATCATGTACGCCCTGCATCAGGCGCTTCCAGCGCTGCGGGTCATAGGCGCGATCGGTCAGCAGAAACCAAACCGGACGCTTGGTCGATTTCGCCACTTCACGCAGCCAGCGGAATTCAGCCGCCTCATCCTCAAAATCGCTCAACATGCCGAAAGTGCCGCGCCCGGCCCGGCCCATGGCGCGGCCGATGGCGAGCAATTCCTCTTCTTCCGCATAACGCCCCGGCACCAGATCACCGGCGAGCGTCTTATGCTGATCCGTGCGCGATGTGGTGAAGCCAAAGGCGCCGGCTTCCAGCGCTTCCTGCGTCAACCGCGCCATGGCTTCAATGTCATCGCCTGTCGCGTTCTCCCGCTTCAACCCACGTTCGCCCATGACATAAACGCGCAAGGGATGATGCGCGAGCTGCGCGCCGATATTCAGCGTGCGGGGCATCGCTTCAAGCGCATCAAGATATTCGGGGAAGCTTTCCCAATTCCATTTCAGCCCCTCGGTCAGCGTAATGCCGGGGATGTCTTCCACCCCTTCCATCAGATCAATCAGCGCCTGATGATGGGTTTTCTGCACCGGCGCAAAGCCAACGCCGCAATTGCCAAAAAGCAAAGTCGTCACGCCATGCCAGGAAGAAGGGGCGAGCTTCGGATCCCAAGTGGCCTGCCCATCATAATGCGTATGCACATCCACCCAGCCAGGCGTGACAAGCAGGCCTTCGGCTGAAACATCGCGCCGCGCCGGCCCGGCCTTGCCGCCCACCTGCGTGATGCGGTCGCCATCAATCGCGACATCACCGATGTAACGCGGCGTGCCGAGCCCATCCACAATGGTGCCGCCGCGAATCACGATATCATGCATGGAGATTCTCCATCCGGCTTGGTGCTGGCCCCGAATGCTTAGGGGCGGATCTCTGATGCGCTCACGGTAGCCAAAGCCCCATGCCCCGGCAAGCATGGGCTGGCTTGCCCCCCGCCATTGCGCTGTCTAGCCTGCGGCCCACACGCCAAAGCGCACCGCTTTCGGCAATTAAAATGATGAGGAAACCCGCATGAGTTCGTCGCAAAAACCGCGCTTCCCCGAGTTAACACCTGAGAGCATGAGCGCAGAGCAGCGCGCCGCAGCTGAGGGCATCATCAAAGGCCCACGCGGCGGCTTGCGGGGCCCCTTCAATGCCTGGCTGCGGAGCCCGGTCTTTGCAGATAGAATGCAGAAGGTCGGTGAATATCTGCGCTTCAACAGCTCCATCCCCGCCGATTTGAATGAATTCGCCATTCTGGTCACGGCCAGGGTTTGGACCAGCCAATATGAATGGTATGCGCATCATGCCATGGCGATGAAGGCCGGCTTGCCGCCCGCCATCGCGGCAGACCTGGCCGCCGGGCGCCGCCCCGCAGGCATGAATGAAGATCAGCGTATTGTGTATGAATTCTGCACCGAATTACACCGCGACCATGGCGTTTCAGATGCGACTTTTGCCGCCACAGCCGCGCGTTTCGGCGAACAGGGTGTGGTGGATTTGATTGCGGTCAGCGGTTACTACGTCGCGGTATCCATGACGCTGAATGTCGCGGAGGTACAAATCCCGCCAGAGGCAACCCCGCTGCCGCCCTTGCCGAAAGCGTAAAAATCATGCGGGGCGGTACAGGGCCGCCCCGCGCGCATTGGATCAGCTACGAACGAAAGCGCAGCCACCATCCGCGATTGGGCGGAAAGCTTCATCGGCCGACGTTGTCTGCAACAGCTTATAATAGTCAAACGGCCCGCGGCTTTCCTCGGGCTTTTTCACTTCAAACAAATAGGCAGGGTGAATCTTCCGCCCATCGGCGCGAATGGTGCCTTGACCGAATGCGTCATCATCCGTCGGCATCGCCTTCATGCGCTGTACGGTAGCAAGGCCGCTCGCCTTCGCGGCCTGAACGCCGAGATCAGCCACAGCTTTCAGGTAATGCAGCGTGCCGGAGTAATCGCCGGCATGGCTCATGCCCACGGCAACTTGTCCGGCCACCGCCTGCGCACGGCGGAAGAAGGCGCGCGTGCGGTCATTCAAATCCCAATAAAAGGTTTCGGTGCAAACAAGCCCTTGGGCCGTTTGCAGGCCAAGCGCATGCACATCCGGCAAGAACATGAGCATGGAAGCAAGCTTGGTGCCACGCCGCGTAATGCCGAATTCCGCCGCCTGCTTGATGCAGTTGATGGTATCCGTACCCGCATTGGCAAAGCCAATCACCTTGGCGCGCGAAGCCTGCGCCTGCAGCAAATAGGATGAGAAATCGGTCGTGCCCGGGAAAGGTGTACGTACCGAACCAATCACGCGCCCCCCTGCGGCCTGCACGAAAGCCGAGGTATCACGTTCCAGCGAATGACCAAAGGCGTAATCGGCAGTTACAAAGAACCAGGTATCGCCGCCAGCGCGCACTGTCGCGCCGCCGGTAGATTTCGCGAGCATGTAAGTGTCATAGGCCCAATGCACCGTATTCGGCGAACAGGCGCGCCCGGTCATATCCGATGTTGCGGTAGAGGTCGGGATGGTGACCTTGTTCTTTTCGCGTGTCAGCTCCGCCACCGCCAGCGCCACGGAAGAGGCAGCCAGGCTGAGGGTCATATCCACGCCGTCACGGTCATACCATTGGCGCGCGATATTCAAGGCAACATCAGGGCGGTTCTGGTGGTCCGCCACAACGGTTTCCACATTGAATCCGCGCTGGCCGAATTCCTGCACCGCCAAACGCGCGCAGGCAACCGTGGTGGGGCCGTTAATATCACGGAAGGTGCCCGACATATCGGTCAGAATACCAATCTTGATGGTATTCGCCGCTTGCGCGCGCGCACTGCGCCATGGCAGCCCACCCAGCGCCGCAGCGCCGCCGGTGGCGGCAAGAACAGAACGTCTTTCAATCGTCATGGTGTTTCCCCTCTTCTCCCTGTTGGCTTTTCGAAGCCTGAGACGCGCGCCTCATACCCCAGACGCCGGCTAAAATCCATGCCTATTCCGCCGCCATTCGGCTTGCGGGGGGCCGGAAGGCCGGGATCACATGCTGGGCAAAAAGCGTCAGGCTACGCAGGATTTTCTCGTGGCCATAATAGGGCGGATAATGCAACAGCAGGCTCGTCATGCCAGTTCTTGCATGCAGCGCGCGCAGCTTGGCAATCACCGTGGTTGGGCTGCCGTGTAACAGCGTGGTTTCCGCCAGCACCCCGTAATCCAGCGCCTGTCCTTTTTCGGAAACCGTGCCAAGGTAGCCGCTTGTGCCGGCACTGTTGAAATTGCGGATGTGTTGCAGAATGTGTTCTTCCGTATCCGCCTGGGCCTGTTCATCAGTTTCCGCCACATAGACCATGCGCGCAATATCAATATGGCTCGCTGCTGGGTTGTTACGCTGCGGTGTGGGCGCGGTGGCTAGTGCTTCGCGATAAATCTTGGCTTGCCCTGCAAGAGTATCAATCCCAGGTAGAGTGCTCAGCATCAGCCCAAAGCCATTGCGCCCGGCATAGGCGATGGACCGATCCGTCCCGCCTGCCATATAAAGTGGCGGATGCGGAAGCTGCACGGGTACGGGCAACATTTCATATTGCCCTTCCACCTTGCCCTTGAAGAATTTACCCTCATGCGTCCAGCGCCGGCGATGGAAGCCATCGAAAATCAGCTTGACGCTTTCTTCCACAATATCGCGCCGCGCTTCAAAATCCTTGCCCAGACCTTCAAACTCATAAGGCCGATAGCCGCTGCCAAGGCCCAGCATCACACGGCCATTGGACAGTACATCCACGAAAGCGGTGTTCTCCACCACCCGGATCGGGTCATACAATGGCAGCGTGATCACGCCGGCGGCAAGTTTGATGCGGCTGGTCCGCGCCGCAAGGTAGGACATATACACAAAGCAATCCGGCATAATGCCGTAAGTCGTGCTGAAGTGATGTTCAGCGATCCAGGCCGTATCATACCCCAGCGCTTCGGCGCGCAGAATTTCCTCAGTGGTGCGCGCGGTGACGCCCTGATGCGGATAGGGTTCTTCCACCGGATTGGGGTGGCTGGTCATCAGAATGCCGAATTCCATTTTTGCTTCCTCCTTCCCCTATGATTATGGCGCTGTCAGCCGCCAGCTTCCTTCGGCGTGGCGCGCACTTCAACGCCCGCCAGTTTCTCCATATGCTGAATGGTGGAAACGAAATCCTCAGGCCCCGACCCCATGGCCAATGCCATGGAAAGATATTGCCGCGCGGCTGGCCCAATGAACATGGGCACGCCAAAGCGTTCAGCTTCTTCCAGGCACAGCTTCACATCCTTGTGCATCAACCCCGCGGCAAAGCGCACGGGAAAACCCTGCGCGCGTTCCGTGATGGCCTGCGGCACGCGCTTTTCCGACATGAAGGAACGCCCGCTGGACGCATTCAGCACATCAAACATCAGCTTGGTATCAAGGCCCGCCTTGGCTCCCAACACCATACCTTCAAGACAAGCAAGCGTATTACTGGCCAGGATGACGTTATTCACCAGCTTCATGGTCTGCCCAAGGCCAGGTTCCGCGCCAAGGTAGAAGATATTCTGCCCAATCTGCTTCAATACCGGTTCCACCGCCTTTTGCGACGCAGCATCACCCGAAGTCATGATGGCGAGCGTACCGGCCTCGGCCCCCGAAACACCGCCGCTGACCGGCCCATCAATCAAATGAATGCCTCTAGCTGCCAAGCCTTCCGCCACGCGCCGCGCGACAGTGGGGCCGGTGGTGGAAAGGTCCACCACGATCTTCGCCTTATTGCCATGCACCAACCCATCCGCGCCTAAAGCCACCGCTTCCACCGCCGCTGGTGTCGGCAGGCTGAGCAGCACCGCATCGCATTGATCGGCGACATCTCGGGCGCTGATAGCGGCCGTCGCACCAATGGCCGTGAGGCTGGCGACTGCCTTCGCATCAAGATCATGCACCACCAACGCATGGCCGGCCTTCACCAGCCGCCGCGCCATGACGCCACCAATATTTCCAAGGCCGATGAAACCAAGCTTCATGACATTCCTCATCACCGTTGCGTCGGGTCTTGTCAGCCCGCGATGTTATTTATGGGAAAGGCTCCGCCCGGATGCGCTTTCAGTCAAGGGGTGGCTTCAGCGCGTAGGCGGCAGCTTGGTAAAATCGCCAAAGCGCATGCTCGGATGGCTACGGGCGTATTGCGGCGGGAAGGCCGCCGGTTCGCGCAAGGCCTCTGCCGCATGCCATGCCCAACGCGGATTATAACTCATACCCCGGCCAATCGCGATCAAATCCGCTGCACCATCGCGCAAAGCCTGGTCCGCCTGTGCCGGTTCATTGATGAGCCCAACAGCAATGGTCGGGATACCGGCATCTTCACGAATGCGCCGCGCCATGGGCACTTGATAGCCAGGGCCAAGATCAATCTGCTGATCTGGGCTGCTGCCGCCAGAAGACGCGCAGATGAAATCACAGCCAAGCTTCTTCAATTCTTGCGCGAAGGCCACGCTATCCTGCACCGTCCAGCCGCCTTCGATCCAATCGGTGGCAGAAACCCGCACACCAAGCGGCTTTTCCTCAGGCCAAACCGCGCGCATGGCGGCGAAAACCTCCAACGCGAAGCGCATGCGGCCCGTGATATCCCCGCCATATTCATCGTTTCGATTATTTGACAGCGGCGACAGGAAGGAATGCAGCAAATAGCCATGCGCCGCATGCAGCTCAATCAAATCAACGCCGAGCGCATCCGCCCGCCTGGTTGCTTGCACAAAGAATCCCTTGATCTCCGCGAGCCCCGCATGGTCCAGCATGCGGGGCGCCGGGCGACCGGGGAAGGCGATATCGCCGGGGCTGATCGGGTGCCAGCCGCCCTCTTCCGGCCCGATATACTTGCCGCCCATCCAGGGCTGCGCGGTGGAACCCTTCCGCCCTGAATGCGCCAATTGCATCGCGATTTTCGCCTGGCCGTGCTGGCGGCAGAACGCTATTACCCGTGCGAGAGATGCCTGCTGCGCGTCATTCCATAAGCCCAGATCGAATCGTCCAACCCGCGCGCGCGGTTCCACCGCCGTTGCCTCAAAAAACATCAAGCCAGCGCCGGAGACCGAAAAATTCCCGTAATGCATCAGGTGCCAATCCGTCGCCTCATTGTCTGGAGTGCCGGAATACTGCGCCATGGGCGAAACCACGATACGGTTGGGCAGCGTCAGCCCGCGCAGGGTGAAGGGCGAAAAAAGTCGGCTTGGCATTGGCGGTTTCCTCTTTTGGAGGAATACTCGCCCCCGTCCTGCTCGGCGCGCAAGCCCTGGGCCTGGGTTCATGGAGTTTCTGTTAGGTGGCGCGGTCCCCTTGCCGCGCCGGAAAGGGTGGATGCGATGAATGAAGTGCGGCGGACCATGCCGGCAAACTCTGGCCCGGCCTTGACCGAGCCCGATGTGATCATCATCGGCGCCGGCATTTCTGGCCTTTACCAGCTTTATCGGTTGCGGGAGCTTGGCTATTCCGTCCAGGTGTTCGAGACCGGCCGCGATCTGGGCGGCACTTGGTATTGGAACCGCTACCCAGGCGCGCGGTTTGATTCGGAAAGCTATACCTACGGCTATTCCTTTTCCGATGAGCTGCTGCAGGAATGGAGCTGGAGCGAGCATTTCGCCCCGCAACCTGAAACACTCCGCTATTTGCAGCATGTGGCTGACCGCTTCGATCTGCGCCGCCATATCCAATTCAATAGCCGTGTTGTCAGCGCGCATTTCAACGAAGCGACGCAGCGCTGGACCGTTACGCTGGATACGGGCGCTGAACATAACTGCCGCTTCCTGATCACCGCGCTTGGGCCGCTTTCCGCCGATACGCTGCCGCGAATCCCGGGCGTTGAAAGTTTTTCTGGCCAATCCTTCCATACCTATCGCTGGCCACATGAACCCGTGAGCTTCGCGGGCAAGCGCGTGGCGGTGATTGGAACAGGGGCCACCGGGGTGCAGGTGATCCAGACCATCGCTTCTGAGGTTGGATCGCTCACGGTCTTTCAGCGCACGCCCAATTGGTGCGCGCCTTTGCATAACCGCCCGATCACGGAAGAAGAACAACGGCAGATCAAGGGCAATTACCCAGCACTTTTCGCGCTGCTGCGCACCACGCCCGGCTGCTATATTCATAATTCTGATCCGCGCAGTGTGTTTGAAGTCACGCCAGAAGAACGCGAAGCCTTTTGGGAACAGCGCTACGCCGAACCGGGCTTTGGCATTTGGCAGGCGAATTACCGCGACATCCTGACCGACCCCAAGGCCAATGCGCTGATCAGCGATTTCATCGCGCGCAAGATCCGCCAACGCGTGAAGGACCCTACGGTTGCCGAGAAGTTGATCCCAAAGAACCACGGCTTTGGCACGCGCCGCGTACCACTCGAAACGCGCTATTTCGAAGCCTATAATCGCGACAATGTGCGGCTGGTGGATGTCAATGAAACCCCGATCGAACGCATTACGTCGAAGGGCATCAAGACCAGCGATGCCGAATATGAATTCGACATGATCATCTACGCCACGGGCTTTGATGCCATTACTGGCGCTTTTGATCGGATTGATTTCCGGGGCGTGGGCGGCCAGCGGCTTAAGGACAAATGGGCGGATGGGCCGAAGACCTATCTGGGTCTGCAATCCGCGGGTTTTCCCAACATGCTGACCATTGTTGGGCCGCATAATGCCTCCACCCGCTGCAATATCCCACGCTGCATTGAACAGAATGTGGAATGGGTGACAGATTTAATGCGCCATGTGCGCGACAACGGCATCAGTCGCTTTGAAGCGACGGAGGCCGCGGAAGCGGAATGGTCACACCATATCGAAACCCTGGCCGAGGGCATGCTTTATGCTCAGATCGATTCCTGGGCCACAGGCATCAACCGCAATGTTGAAGGGCGCGATCAGCGGCGCATTCTGCAATATCAGGGTGGCGCACCGGCCTATCGCGAAAAATGTGATGCGGTTGCCGCGCAGGGCTATGCCGGTATGAAGCTGAGCTGAACCATGCGCCAGAACCCGGTTCGCATCGCGCTGCGCAACCGCCAGATGGCGCATGGCATCATGGCGACGGAGTTTCTAACACCTGGGCTTTGTCAAATTCTGGCGAATGCCGGTGCTGAATATGTCATTTTCGATATGGAACATGGCGGCATGGGCATTGATGCGATCAAGGCCCAATGCGCCTTTGCCCGCAGTGTTGGCGTGGTGCCTTTGGTGCGCGTGACCGGCCATCATTACCACCTGATCGGGCCTGTGTTGGATGCGGGCGCCATGGGCATCATGGAGCCCATGGTAGAAACACGCCAACAGGCGGAAGAATTGGCCGCCTGGTGCCGCTATCGCCCGGAAGGCAGGCGCGGCGTTGGCTTCGGCTATGCGCATGATGACTATAAGGGCCAGGATGTGATCGCCGGCATGAAGGCCGAAAATGAACGCGTCATGGTCATTCCCCTGATCGAAACCGCCAAGGGGATTGAGAATGTCGAAGCGATAATGGCCGTGCCCGGCGTGGATCTGGGCTGGTTCGGCCATTATGATTTGAGCGATTCACTCGGGATCACCGCGCAATTCGATCACCCTGTGTTCCAAGCCGCGCTCACCCGCTTCCTGAAAGCCTGTGAAGCTGCGGGCAAACCTGCCGGCGTCTTGGGCGCGGGTATGGATATGGTGCGCGGCTGGCGCGCCAAGGGGTTTCGCTGCCTTTGCTACGGGTCTGATGTCAGCGTCTTTCAATCCGCCCTCAAGGGCGCCTTGGATACGCTGAAGGGCGAAGCGGGCTGAATACACTTCATCGAGAAATCGGAAAACGATCATGGAATTCAAAATCGGCACTGAACAGCGTGAAATGATCGCTGCCGTCAGACAATTGGCGCAAAGCGAATTCAAGCAGGATGCACCGAAATGGATGGATGGCACTTTTCCCTGGCCGAATATCAAAAAGCTCGCGGGGCTTGGCGTGCTGGGGATGTCGGTGCCGGAAGAGTATGGCGGGCTTGGGCTTTCCATTCTTGATTCCGCTTTGATCCTCGAAGAAATCGCCAAGGTGGATTATGTCACTGCCATGGCAGTACTGGGTGAAGCGGGCGTGCAAACCCGCGTCATTTCCCATTACGCACCGAAGGCGATCAAGGAACGCATCCTGCCCCGCGTGATATCCGGCGATTGCATCCTCGCAATTTGCATGACGGAACCGCATGCTGGCACGGATGTGGCCAATTACCGCACCAATACCAAGCGCCATGGCAATCATCTGGTGCTGAATGGCACGAAAACGCTGATTTCCCGTGCGGCGGAAGCCGGCATGTTCGTGGTCTTCACCCGCGTGGATGGCAAGGCGGGGCGCGAAGGGATTGGCTGCGTATTGGTGGAACAGGGCACGCCGGGCCTTTCGGTCACCGGCACCTACCACACCATGGGGGGTGAGAATTTGCACGAGGTGCAATTCAATGATTGCGAATTGCCACCGGAAAACCTGGTGATTGAAACGGACGGCTTCAAGAAATTGCTGAGCGCCTTCAATACGCAGCGCTGCCTCAACCCCAGCATTTCCCTAGGTCTCGCGGAAGGCGCCTTTGATGAGGCGGTGCGCTATGTGAATGACCGCAAGCTGTTTGACAAATCCATCGCGGATTTCCAAGGCATTCGCTGGAAATTCGCCGATATGTTCAAGGATATCGAAGCCGGGCGTGGTTTGCTCTACCGCGCTTGCCTCACCGCCAACCCTTTCCCTGATCCCTTCATGGCAGCAACCGCCAAGGTGTTCTGCAATGAAATGTCACTGCGTGTCACCAGCGAAGCGGTGCAGGTGCATGGCGGCTACGGCTTCACGGATGAATACCCGGTCTCTCGCCTCTATCGCGGCGCGCGTTATGGCTCGCTTGGTGGCGGGTCTTCGGAATCGCTGCGTGATCTAATCGGCAAGCGCATCCTGGCCGATGCCGGCGGCGTGGATGGCATTCTTGGCCTTGATACCTATTGAGAAACCTTGCCGGGCATATCCCGGCTGTGGTTATGCTTGGGCCAATCAACCGGGAGAAAAGCCATGTCCTTGAAGCTTAGCCGTCGCGCCGTGATGGGCGCTGCCGCCCTCGCCCCCTTTGCGGCGCAAGCCCAATCGGATTGGCCCAATCGCCCGGTTCGCATTGTGGTGCCCTTCCCGCCTGGTCAGGCCGCCGATATCTTCACCCGGTTGATTGCAGATGAGCTTTCCAAGCGCTGGCCGCAGCGTGTGGTGGTGGAAAATCGCGCCGGTGGTGCGGGGGTTCCAGGGGTTGAATCCGCCGCCCGCGCGCCAGCGGATGGCTACACGCTGCTTACCGGCACTTCCGGCCCGCTTGGCGTCAACCCATCTGTCATGCCGCGCCTGCCTTATGATGTGGAGAAGGATTTCGCCTTCATCACCAATGTGGTGATGGTGCCGCTATTGGTGATTGCGCATCCCTCCGTTCCCGAACGCAACATTCAGGAATTGGCTGCCAGCGCCAATGCGCGCCCCGGGCAACTGGATATGGCCTCTGCCGGTCCTGCCACCAGCCAGCACATGGCAGCTGAATTGCTCATGCTGCGCGCCGGCATTCGCTTCAATATCGTGCATTATCGCGGCAGCGGTCCCGCCATTGCTGATGTTATCGCCGGCAATGTGAAGCTGATGACGGATTCCGTCGCCTCTGCCCTGCCGCATATCCAATCCGGCCGCGTGCGCCCGATTGCGCTCTGTAGCGCGCGGCGTGTGCCGCAATTGCCAGATGTGCCGACCATCGCGGAAAGCCTTGTGCCTGGCTATGAGGCCGCCGGCTGGTCTGGCCTGGTGGCGCCCGCCGGTACTCCAGCCGAGATCATCAATCGCATCAATGCCGATGTGGTCGCCATTCTGCGCGATCCCGCCATCATCAAAAGGATCGAGGATATGGGCGCGGTGGCAGACCCGCTCACGCCCGATCAATTCGGCCAATTCGTCCGCGCTGAAGTGGCGAAGTGGCGCGAAGTGGCGCGCGCGGGTAATGTGAAGCTGGAGGGCTGAACCTAGAACAGTTCCCCTTCACATTTGTTCCCGGGAACCGCTCTAAGCATTTATTTGATCGCATTTTCCGAGCCGCCAAGTGAAGCCACTTGGCTTGAAAATGCTCGAAGCTACCCCACCATGCCGGCGGAAACGCCATGCAGGCAGGCCATCAATAGCGAAAGCGGCAAGCGCAGGCGCCACCACCAAGCAGGCGCCATGCTGGCCGCCTGCGCTGCACGATCCGCAAGCGGCAGCAGCGCGAAAATCACCGCGAGCAACAAAAGCCCCGCCTGCGGCGGCAGCAGCAGCGCCACCCAGGCCACCAGCATGGGCAGGACGGAAGCCACCAGCCAGCGCGTCAGCGCGGCGCCCTCTGCCTTATTCGCCGCCAGGCCCCACCAAGCGCCGCCAATAAAACTCGCGATCAGCGCGCCATAGGCCGGGCCAGCCTGCAACGCAAAAGCTGCGGCGCCGCCCCCCGCCACCAGCAGCGGCGGCATGGCAAGGCTCGGCAGCAGGCCGGAAGCGCCCAGCAGCAGGGCGGGGCGGGGGATGGAAGCATCGGACATGGCCCTGCCCTCTCACAATTCAGGCTTTCAGGACAAGCCCCACCCTGGCGCCGCGGCGTTGCTGGGGCCATCTTAGGGCCATGAATATGATCGCCCCCGGCCCCGTGCTGTTCATGCCGGAAAAGCGCCCCGCGCCCCCGGCCACGCGGCGGCTTGCCGTTACCGCGCCATATGAACCGAATGGCGACCAGCCACGCGCTATCTGGGAACTCGTCGCTGGCCTGCAGGCTGGCGAACGCGATCAGGTACTGTTGGGTGTGACCGGTTCCGGCAAGACTTTCACCATGGCCAAGGTGATTGAGGCTGTGCAGCGCCCAACCCTGATCCTGGCGCCGAATAAAACACTCGCCGCGCAGCTTTATGGTGAGATGAAAAGCTTCTTCCCGGAAAACGCGGTAGAATATTTCGTTTCCTACTATGATTACTACCAGCCGGAAGCCTATGTGCCGCGCACCGATACCTATATCGAAAAAGACGCGCAGATCAACGAACAGATAGACCGCATGCGCCATTCCGCGACACAGGCGCTGCTGGAACGCAATGATGTGGTGATCGTCGCCTCGGTTTCCTGCATTTATGGTATTGGGTCGGTTGAGACCTATTCGCGCATGGTGGTGAAGCTGGAAGCTGGCGGGCAGATTGACCGCGATATGCTGGTGAAGGGCCTGGTTGAACAGCAATATCGCCGCAACGATAATTTCTTCGCCCGCGGCACTTTCCGCATTCGCGGTGAGACCGTTGATTTATGGCCGAGCCATTTGGAAGATCGCGCCTGGCGCGTTTCGCTTTTTGGTGATGAGATCGAGGCGATCCGCGAATTCGATCCGCTGACCGGCGAAATCACCGCGGAGATGGAACGCGTCTCAATCTACGCCAATAGCCATTACGTCACGCCGCGCCCAACCCTGACCCAGGCCATAACGCGCATCAAGGATGAATTGAAGGAACATCTGGCGAAGCTGCATGCAGAAGGCAAATTGCTGGAAGCGCAGCGGCTGGAACAGCGCACCATCTTTGATATTGAGATGATGGAAACCACCGGTTCCTGCAAAGGGATTGAGAATTACAGCCGCTACCTCACGGGCCGCAATCCCGGCGAACCGCCGCCCACACTTTTCGAATACCTGCCGGAAAATGCACTACTGATCGTGGATGAAAGCCATGTCACGGTGCCGCAGATTGGTGGCATGTATCGCGGCGACTATGCGCGCAAAACCGTGCTGTCCGAATACGGCTTTCGCCTGCCAAGCTGCACGGATAACCGCCCCCTCAAGTTTGAGGAATGGGATACCTATCGCCCGAATTCCATCTTCGTCAGCGCCACACCCGGCCCGTGGGAGATGGAACGCACCGGCGGTGCCTTTGCCGAACAGGTGATCCGGCCAACTGGCCTTGTTGATCCTGTGACCGAAATCCGCCCCGTGGAAAAGCAGGTGGATGATCTGCTGGCGGAATGCCGCGACGTCGCCAAGCATGGCGGACGCGTGCTGGTCACCACACTTACGAAGCGCATGGCCGAAGATCTGACAGAATACATGACAGAAGCCGGCATTCGCGTGCGCTATCTGCATTCGGATATTGACACGCTTGAACGCATCGAAATCATCCGTGATTTGCGCAAGGGCGTGTTTGATGTGCTGATCGGCATCAATTTGCTGCGCGAAGGCTTGGATATTCCGGAATGCGCGCTGGTCGCAATTCTGGATGCGGATAAGGAAGGGTTTCTGCGCAGCACCACATCGCTCATTCAAACCATTGGTCGCGCTGCGCGCAATGTGGATGGGCGAGTCGTGCTTTATGCCGATGTCATGACCGATAGCCTGCGCCGCGCCCTGGAAGAAACCGCGCGCCGCCGCTCAAGACAGCAAGCCTGGAATACGGAACACGGCATCACGCCGCAAACCATTCGGCGCGATATCTCATCCGCGCTGCAATCCATCTATGAACAGGATTACGTGACGGTTGACGCGCTTGAAGGCGAAGAAACCGTACAATTCATCGGCAAGGATCTGCGCGCCACGATCGCCGAATTGGAACGCAAGATGCGCGCCGCCGCAGCCGATCTGGAATTCGAAACCGCGGCGCGGCTGCGGGATGAGATCAAGCGGCTGGAAAGCCTGGATCTTGGCCTTTCACCCAATCTGGCGGGCCGGTCCTTGCAGGACGCCAAACCCAAGGCCAAGGCGGATTGGAAGCCAAAGCCCATGGGGCCGGGCGGCGGGGGCTATGATCCCAACAAGGGCAAGGGCGGGCGGCGGCGCAAGGGCTGATTTGCCCCAAAAATCGGCACCCCCGCCCAAATTTAGGGCGAAAGCCGCGCAAATACCGCTTTGCAGCGCCCCGCCGCGGCGGGTATGCCTTGCCCCCACTGGCCCAAGGGCGCAGAAAACCGTGAGAAGACACTCGGTTTCACGGGATAAGGGAGAATTCCAATGGCTTATGGCATTTCGCGCCGCGCCGCGCTCATCGCTGGCACCTCTATTCTGGCCGCACCGCTTGTGGCCCGCGCCCAGGCGCCGCGGCTGCGCTTCACGCTGGATTGGGCCTTCCAGGCGCCCAATGCCTTCGCGCTGCTGGCGCGCGACAAGGGCTATTTCCGCGACGCCGGCATTGATGTGCAGATTGACCGCGGCCAGGGTTCGGGCGGGGTGCCGGTGGCGCTTGCCGGCGGGTCCTATGACATGGGCTATGCGGATTTGAACCCCGCGATCAAATTCGTAGCCGAAAATCCGGATCGCGGCATTGTCGCGGTTGCTGTGCTGCATGATCGCAGCCCGCTTTGCGCCATTGTGCGCGCCGATGGCCCCATTCGCACGCCGAAGGATCTGGAAGGCAAGCGCCTGGCCGCGCCGGATTTCGATGCTGGCCGCCAGCTTTTCCCGGCCTTCGCCAAATCCGCCGGCATTGATGCCAGCAAGGTGACTTTCCTTTCAGTGTCTCCCGCTTTGCGTGAACCCATGCTGGTGCGCCGGGAAGCCGATGGTGTCACGGGCTTTGTCACCACCTCCGCGCTCGCGCTGAAGGGCATTGGGCTTGATCATCCGGCGCAGCGGGTCATGATGTATTACGATCATGGGCTGAACCTTTACGGCGGCGCCATCCTGACCACACGCGCCTTCATTGAACGCAATCCAGCCGTGGTGCGTGGTGCGACGGCAGCGCTGATGCGCGGCTTCCGCGATACGCTCCGCAATGGTCAGGAAATGCTGGATAATCTGAAGCGCGTCGAACCACTGACGGATGTGGCGCTGGAACGTGAGCGGCATGAGATGAATGTCGCGCGCGTCATCATGTCGAACAATGTGCGCGCTAATGGGCTTTCCTCGGTGGATATGGGCCGGCTGCAAACCGGCATTCGCGCGGTGGAAGAAGCCTATAATCTTCAGCCCCGCGTGCAGGCCGCGCAAATCTACACGCCGGAATTCCTGCCCGCCGCCGCCGACCGCGCGGTCTGATCACTCAGCATGGCGCAGGCTTTCGTGGATATCTCCAATGTCGCCATGCGCTATGGCGGCGTTGAGGGAACGCTCGCGCTGAAGGGCACCAGCCTTGCGGTGGCGGAAGGCGAATTCGTTGCCGTGGTCGGGCCATCAGGCTGCGGCAAATCCACGCTGATGCGCCTGGTGACCGGGCTTTGGCCACCCACGGAAGGGCAGGTTTTCGTGGATGGCCAGGAATTGGATGGCCCGCTTTCCATCGCCGGCATGGCCTTCCAGAACCCCACCTTGCTGCCGTGGCGGAATATTCTGGATAATGTGATGCTGCCCTTGGAAGTGGTGCAGCCACATCGCGGCCAATTACGCGCCAAACGGGCCGATTATGAACGGAAAGCGCGTGAATTGCTCGCCCTGGTAGGGCTGGATGGGTTTGAAGCGAAGTTTCCCTGGCAGCTTTCGGGTGGGATGCAGCAGCGTGCATCGCTCTGCCGCGCGCTGATCCATCAGCCGCGCTTGCTCATGCTGGATGAGCCCTTCGGCGCGCTGGATATCTTCACACGTGAAGATCTTTGGGCGGTAATGCAAAAGCTTTGGTTGGCGCGCCGCCCTACGGTGATCCTGGTGACGCATGATTTACGCGAAGCCGCTTTTCTGGCGGATCGCGTTCTGGTGATGTCTTCTCGCCCGGGCCGCATCATTGCAGAACGGCGCGTGGATTTCCCGCGAGAGCGCACCATGGAAACCACCTACACCACCGAATTCCAGGATTTGGTGCATGAACTTCGGGACCGTATCAGCGATGCCCGCGATGCCGAGGAAATTGCCGATGCCCCGTAAAGCGCTCCGTAGCCCGGAAGCCTTGGCGGCTGCCGCGCGCCGCCGTCGCCAGCTGGAAGCCTGGCTGCCCTGGTTGGTGATCGCCGGCATGTTCCTGATCTGGGAGGCGGCGGTCTGGCTTTTCAGCATCCAGCCCTTCATTCTGCCTGCCCCTTCGGCCATCGCGGCCAGCATGGTGAAGTGGTGGCAACCCTTGCTCACCAATTCATGGGCGACGCTGCTCACCACCGTCATTGGCTTCGCCATGGCGATTGTATTTGGGCTATTGCTGGGCGTGGTGATCGGGTCTTCCGTGCTGGTCTATCGCGGGCTTTACCCGCTATTGATCGCTTTCAATTCCGTGCCCAAGGTCGCCGTGGTACCCGTGCTGGTCATCTGGTTCGGCGCTGGCTTTTGGCCCGCGGTACTGACCGCTTTTCTGATTTCCTTCTTCCCCATCGTGGTGAATGTCGCGACCGGCATCGCCACGGTCGAGCCCGAATTGCGCGATGTGCTGCGCGCCCTAGGCGCCAGCCCCACGGATATCATCCGCAAAGTGGGCCTACCGCGCGCCATGCCTTACTTCTTTGCCTCGCTCAAAGTTGCGATCACGGTTGCTTTCGTTGGTTCCATCATCAGCGAAACCGTCGCCGCCAATGAAGGCATTGGGCATTTGATGCTGGTCGCTTCCTCCCGCTTTGATGTGCCCTTGGTTTTCGCGGGGCTGATCATCACCGGCATCATGGGGGTTGCGATGTATTGGGTGGCGGTCACCATCGAAGAACGCACCACCGGCTGGGCCACGCGTGGCCAGCAAGACCCGCGCCTGGCTGCTGGGGGCTGAACCGTGGCGCAAGAACCGCTTCGGCTTGGTATGATGACGCCAAGCTCCAACACCGTGCTGGAGCCCGTGACGGCGGCGCTATTGGCGCCCACGCCTTGGATCACAGCGCATTTCCAGCGCCTGCGCGTGCTCGCCATCAATCTCGGCGCTGATGCGACCAACCAATTTGATCCGCGCCCCATGGCCGATGCGGCGGCGCTTTTGGCCGACGCCAAGGTGCATGCACTCTGCTGGAATGGAACTTCCGGCGCTTGGCTGGGGCTGGAAAGCGACCGCAAGCTTTGCGCGACCATCACGCAAGAAACCGGCCTGCCCTGCACCACGGCGACACTCGCCTTGTTTGATGCGCTCGCCGCCCTTGGCGCGAAGCGTATCGGGCTGGTGACGCCCTATCTGAACACGGTGCAGACCGCCATCATCGAAAATTTCGTAGGACTGGGCGTTGAGACCATCATCGAACGTCATCTGGAAGACCCCGGCAATTACAGCTTTGCCGAACATGGCGCCGCCAAGGTGGATGCGCTGGTGCGCGAAGCAGCTGCTGCCAAGCCCGACGCCATTGTGATCCATTGCACCAATTTCCGCGGCCTGCCCGGCGCGGTCGGGATCGAGGCTGAAACCGGCATTCCCATTCTAGATTCAGTCGCGGTGGCACTCTGGGGCGCCATCCGCGCCGCGGGGCGCAGCCCCGCCGTCGTCAAAGATTCGGGGCGGCTTTTCAATCTCTAGCTCCCCCATTGCACCGCGCGGCGCCCTGCCCCATCAAGCGGGTAAATGAATTACCGCCACGCCTTTCATGCCGGCAATCATGCGGATTGCCTGAAGCATGCGCTGCTGCTCTCGCTGCTGGCAGCGCTCAAGCGCAAGCCAACGCCCTTTGCCGTTCTGGATACCCATGCGGGCTGCGGCATTTACGATCTTGCCGCGTCAGAAGCCGCGCGCACCGGGGAAGCCGCACGCGGCGCGCTACGGCTTGCGGATAGCCCTGCCCCTGCGCTGACACCCTTTCTGGATGCACTGCAACAGGCGGGCTTTCCTTCCTTCTACCCAGGCTCCCCAGCGCTGATCCGCGCCGCGCTCCGCCCGCAGGATCGGCTGATGGCGGTGGAACTCCACCCGGAAGACAACGCCAGGCTGAAAGCATGCTTCAAACGCGATGCGCAGGTTGCCGTGCATAAGCGCGATGCCTGGGAAGCGCTGCGTGCGCTGACCCCCTTCCCCGAAAAGCGCGGTCTGGTGCTGATTGACCCGCCTTTCGAACAGGAAGGCGATTATGCTCGCATTACTGAGGCCTTGGCCCTGCTCCGCCATCGCTTCCGCGCTGCCATCATCGCCGCCTGGTATCCGATCAAGCATCGCGCCCCGGTGCGTGGCTTTCACCATGCGCTGATGGAAGCCGGCATCGCGCCCCTGCTCGCCGCCGAATTGTGGCTGAGGGAACCGACCGACCCGCAAAGGCTGAACGGCAGCGGCCTGGTCGTGGCTGCCCCCCCGCAAGGCTTTGCCGAGGAAGCAGCGGAAATCCTGCCCGCGCTTCTCCAGGGCCTTGGTGCTGATGAACCAGGCGCTGGCAGCGCCGTGACATGGCTGAAACCGTGAAGGACCACATCGCCATCATGGGTGCCGGCGCCTGGGGCACGGCGCTGGCCATCCAGGCGGAACGCGCGGGGCAGCGCGCCATGCTCTGGGCGCGCGATCCGGCACGCGCGGCGCTGATCCAGCAAAGCCGGACCAATGAACGCCTGCTGCCCGGGATTGCTTTGCCGGCTGGCATCACCATCACCGCTGATGCCGGCCAAGCATTGGCGGGTGCGGCGCTGATCTTGCTGGTGTTGCCGGCACAGGCGATCAGGCCCGTGCTGCAAAGCCTCCCGACGCTGCCCGCCCCGGTGCTGATGTGCGCCAAAGGGGTGGAAGCGGGCAGCCTGATGTTGCCGCTTGAAATCCTGGCCGTGACGCATCCCACTGCCATTGCCGGCGTTCTCAGCGGCCCCAATTTCGCCCATGAAATCGCGCGCGGCCTGCCTGCCGCCGCCGTGGTCGCCAGCCAGGATGCTGGCGTGCGCGCGCTTGGCGTGGCGCGGCTTGGCTCCCCGGGGTTCCGCCTTTACGGGGGCGATGACCCGGTGGGGGCGGAGATTGGCGGCGCCGCCAAGAATGTGATCGCGATTGCCGCCGGTGCGGTGATGGGCGCGGGCCTTGGGGAGAATGCGCGCGCCGCGCTGATCACACGTGGCCTCGCGGAAATTGCGCGCCTTGCTTTGGCCTTGGGGGGCCAGGCCGATACGGTCGCCGGGCTTTCAGGGCTCGGCGATTTGTTGCTGACGGCAACCGGGCCGGGCAGCCGCAATACCTCGCTTGGCATGGCACTCGGGCGCGGCGAAAGCCTTGCGGATGTTCTCGCCGCACGGCAGGGCGTCACGGAAGGTGTCGCCACCGCGCCCGCCTTGGTGGCGCGCGCCGCCAGCCTTGGGGTGGAAATCCCCATCTGTGCCGCGGTGGCGGAATTGGTCAGCGGCAAGCTTTCCGTGCAACAGGCCGTCGCGCAGCTGCTCTCGCGCCCGCAACGGGATGAATAAACAGGTTCAGCCCGCCAAGGCCGCCGCCACCGCCGGCGTGATCGGCCTTTGGCGCATCAGCGCAATGCCATGCTGGCCATAGGCTGCCCGCAGCGCCTCATCCGCCAGCAGCGCCTGCGCCTTTTGCACCAAACCCTGATAGGGCGCGAAGCAAACCCCAGCGCCCCATTCGGCATCCAGCCCAGCATCGCCGCTGCCTTCGGACAGCACGCATAAGCCATTGGCCAAATAATAGCTCACGCGCACGGCTTCAAAAATCCGCGCCTCATAGAAATGCATATTGAGCATGATTTTGGCGCGGGCGATTTCACTATCCCGTTCCGCGCCGTATTTGTTGAAAAGCGAAACGACAGCCATGCCCGCCTGCTGCATTTGGCCGAGCATGCTGCGGCGCCTTTCATTCAGGCTGCCGATGAAAAGAATATCTATATCTTTGCCGATATTGTGCGGAATGCGCTCCAGGCCAGGGTAATGGCAAAGCGGCAGCAAGGCCGCGCGCGCAATGCCCAATCGGGAAAGCATGGCGCGATTTTCCTCGGCATAATCCCACACCACATATCGGCCAAGGAGCGCGGCATAGCGCCGCACCCAGGCTTCGTCGCGCAGGGGCAATTGTTCCAGATTATAAAGGATGGAATCGGCGGGCAGCGGCAGTGGGTAATGCAGCAGGATATGCGGCCCCAACACGATATGGCGGGTGCCAGGGCGCATTTCTGTCGTCACCTGCGCGCGGTGGCCAAGTTCCTGCAAGCCATGGCTGATGGTCTCCGCCACTTCCCGAAAGCATTCGGCATGGGTGTAATTGGGCGGCGTCACGATCAGGACGGAAAATTCCATGTGCATCTTGTTCCATAAGCGCGATGGGCCATGCAATGGCTGGCGTGACCAAGGCACGTTTCGCATCGCGCCAATTGATGTAATCTTCCCCCATGCCGCGCCAGGCCGCCCGCGCATCGCGCGCTATCCTCATTACCCGCCCGGAACCCGGCGCGGCGGAGTCCGCGCGGGCGATCATCGCGCTCGGCTGGGAACCGGTGCTGGCCCCGGCGCTGACACTGGCGGCACTTCCTTTCAAAACACCGCCGCGCTGCCAGGCGCTCGTCATCACCAGCCGCGCCGCCGCCCGCGCCTTGCAGCCTTTTGCACTGCGCGTCATTGCGGTGGGTGAAGCCACCGCGGCTGAGGCCCGCTTGCGCGGATTTACGGATGTGCAAGCGGCAGCAGGGGACGCCCTGGCCCTTGCGGCGCTGATTGGCGCAACACTCAAGCCCCAGGATGGCGCGCTTTGCCTGGCTGTTGGTGAAGGCTATGCGCTTGATCTTGCACAAGCGCTGCGCGCCAAAGGGTTTCGCGTGATCCGCCGCGTTGTCTACGCCGCGCGTCCCAGCGCCGAATTGCCCAAAGAAGCGCGCGAAGCCTTGCGCAATGGTGGGATCCATGCGGCCCTATTCACCTCACCACGCTCGGTACAGGAAACCATTCGGCTACTCCGCGCTGCCGGGCTTCAGGATGCGGCATGCCGTATCATAGCCCTTGCGCTGAGCCCGCGCATCGCCACTGCCCTTGGCGCGCTGCCCTGGGCAGAAATCCGCATTGCGTCGCGGCGAGATCACGCTGCCTTGCTCGCATGCCTTGGCCACGCCGATGTGCTAGGACGTTCCACATGAGCGACACACCCACGCCCCCCGCCAAGCGCCGCCTTGACCCCCTTCTGCTCCCGCTTTTCGCCGGCGGCGCGGTACTGGTGCTGGCACTAACCTGGCTGCTGATCACGCCCCGCCCCAACGCGCCGCCCTTGGCGAATCTCGGCCCTCTCGAAGCGCGGCTCGCCGCTTTGGAAGCCCGCCCAGGCTTCATTGCCGCGCCGCTGGAAACGCGCATCACGGCGCTGGAAGCCCGCCCACGCGCCACCGCCGCGCCTGATCTGGCACCCCTGCTGGCGCGGCTTGAGGGTTTGGAAAAGACCCTCGCCACGCTGGAATCTCGCCCCGCACCAAGCCTGGATGTATCGGGCCTCGCCCCGCGCGCTTTAGCGGAAACCCTCGCCACAAGGCTTGATCGCATTACCGAACGGCAGGATGCGCTGGCCGCCCGGCTGCAAGCGGCGGATGCGGAAGCACTGCGCCGGACAGAGGATTTGGCGCGCGCCCTGCTCGCCCGGCTGGATGCCGCCGAAAAGCAGGAGGCCGAGCGCATTGCCGCCGCCGGCACCGCTTTGGAAGGCCGGCTGGCCGGCGCTGAATCCGCCCTCGGCGCCCGGATGCAGGCTTTGGAGGCAGCGCAAGCGCGCGTCGCCGCCATTGAAGCCCGCGCCAATCGGCTGCAAGCCATCGCCGCGCTGCGCGCCCGGCTGGATGCCGGGCAGGCGCTTGGCCCGACGCTTGCCGCCTTCCCCAATGCGCCTGCGGCACTCAGCCGCTTCGCCACCGCCGCCCCGCCCACTGAAGCCGCGCTTCGCCTTGCCTTTGAAGATGCCGCCCGCGCCGCCCGCGCCGCGAGTGAACCGGCGCGCGAAGGGCAATCCATTCTGGAAAGTGCCTCCGCCCGCTTGGCCGGGCTGGTAACGATCCGGCGTGGTGAGACAATCATTTGGGGCGATGAAGCCGCCGCCGCCCTGGAAGCCGCGCGCCGCGCTTTGGAAGCGGGCGATCTGCCGGGCGCCTTGGGCAAGCTTTCGCCCCTGCCGCCTGCGGCCCGCACCGCGCTCGCGGCCTGGGAGGGGGAAGCGCTAGCCTTGCTCGCGGCTCGCACCGCCATCCTCACCCTGGCCGGGGGCTGAAGCACCATGCGTAAGGCGCTTTTGCTGCTGGCAGGGCTGATTGGCGTTGGTGCGCTGACGCTATGGCTGCTCAGGCTTGGCGGTTCCGTTGAAATCCGCGCTGGTGAGTTCTGGATCGGCCTGCCCGTGCCCGTGGCCGTGGGGCTTTTGGCGCTTGGCTTCATTCTGCTGCATGGCGCCTTGC
>JBPCSO010000086.1:0-15966 GCA_051007055.1 Roseomonas sp. | reverse complement strand
TGGATGGGCTGAAGGGGGCGGTGGCGGTGCTGCTCGCGCGCTATTTCCTCGGAGATCAGGATTTGGTGGTGGGTACGGCGGCGGTGCTGGGACACCTGTTCCCCGTCTGGCTTGGCTTTCGCGGTGGCAAGGGGGTGGCAACCGGGCTTGGCGTATTGCTGGCCGCCGCCTGGCCGGTCGGGCTTGCCTGCTGCGCCCTTTGGTTGGTGGCGGCGAAATTCCTGAAAATGTCATCCGCCGCCGCGCTCACGGCCTTTGCGGCGGCACCGCTTTTCGCCCTAGTCCTGTCCAGCACGGATCACGCGCTGATGGCGTTGCTGATCGCCGTGCTGGTGTTTTGGCGGCATGAGGCGAATATCCGGCGTCTTTTGGCCGGGACCGAACCGCGCATCGGCAAAACCACAAAATAGAATCTTGATTTAGTATTTCCCGTATAGGTTGAATTATGGCATAGGATTTCGCCTATGCCTGCCGCCGCGCCCAGCCCCACCGAAAGCCTCGCCCTCTGGCGCATCGCCGAGACCGAGGGTATTGGCCCCATGGGATTTCGCCGCCTGTTTGCACGCCATGGTAGCGGGCGCGCGGCTTTGGAAGCTCTGCCCCGCCTTCTCGCCAAGCGCGAAACCCCAGCGCGCATCCCAAGCCTGGATGATGCGCGGCGGGAAGCCGATGCCATGGCGAAGCTCGGCGCGCGCTTCATCTTCTGGGGCAGCCCTGACTACCCGCCCTTGCTTGCCTTGCTGGCGGATGCGCCGGCCATGCTCGCGGTGCAGGGCGATGCCGCTTTGCTGGCCCAAGTCCCCAGCTTCGCCATTGTGGGCGCGCGCAACGCCTCGGCTGCCGGGCGGCGCATCGCGGAAGATATCGCCGAGGCACTGACCGAGGCCGGGGTTCTGGTGATCTCGGGCCTGGCGCGCGGGGTGGATGCGGCGGCGCATCAGGGTGCCCTACGCGCCGGGCGGACGCTGGCCGTGCTGCCGGGAGGTTTGGATGTGGCCTATCCGCCGGAAAACGCCGCGCTTCAGGCGCGCATTGGCCGCGAAGGCGCGCTGGTGGCAGAACATGCCCTGGGAACCGCGCCCTTGGCGCGGCATTTCCCGAAGCGCAACCGAATCGTGGCCGGGCTTTCGCTTGGCGTCCTGGTGGTGGAAGCGGCCGAACGTTCGGGCACGCTGATTACCGCGCGGCTCGCGTTGGAAGCGGGGAGGGAGGTCTTCGCCATCCCTGGCAGCCCGCTTGACCCGCGCTGTCGTGGGGCGAACGACCTTATCCGCCAGGGCGCCCATTTGGTGGAGAGTGCTGCCGATGTGCTGGCGCATCTGCCCGAAGCGCCGAACGACGCCCCGCTTTTTGCCCTCGCCCCGCCACCGGAAAATCCGATCCCTGAGGATATGGCCCCAGAAGCCGCCCCCGGCGAATATGGTCATCTGATTGATTTAATTGGAATGGCACCAATATCGGTTGACGATCTTCTCCGGCGCTGTCACCTCTCACCCCCCGCGCTCCAGGCGGCTTTGGCCGATCTGGAACTGGAAGGCCGGGTGGATATGCTGCCCGGCCATCGGGTAGCGCTATCCGGGCGAGGGTGAATCGGGAAGGCATGAGCGACGTAGTCGTGGTGGAATCGCCGGCCAAGGCGAAGACAATCGAAAAATATCTCGGCCGGGATTTCACGGTATTGGCCTCCTATGGCCATGTCCGCGATCTGGAAGAAAAAGACGGCGCGGTCCTGCCAGATCAGGATTTCGCCATGCTTTGGGGTAAGGACCCGCGCGGTGAGCAGCAGGTGGGCAAGATCGCCTCGGCGCTTAAGGGTGCGAAGCGGTTGTATCTGGCAACCGACCCGGACCGCGAAGGGGAAGCGATTTCCTGGCATGTGAAGGATATGCTGGCCGAGCGCGGGGCGCTGAAAGGCAAGCATGTTCAGCGCATCACCTTCAATGAAATCACCAAGCGCGCCGTACAATATGCGGTGGCGCATCCGCGCGATTTGGATCAGCCGCTGATCGAAGCCTATCTGGCGCGGCGCGCGCTGGATTATTTGGTGGGCTATACGCTTTCACCCGTGCTGTGGCGCAAACTTCCGGGCTCACGTTCCGCGGGCCGCGTGCAATCGGTGGCGCTGCGTTTGATTTGCGAACGCGAAGCAGAAATTGAAGCCTTTCGCGCGCGCGAATATTGGACCATTGAAGGTCGCTTCACCACGGCGGCGGGCGCGCCCTTCACCGCGCGGCTCACGCATCTTGAAGGCCGCAAGCTTGAACAATTCGACCTGCCGGATGAAGCGGCGGCGATGCGCGCCAAAAAGCTCGCTGAAGGCGGCAGCTACAGCGTGGCGTCGGTGGAAAAGCGCCGCGTGCGACGGAACCCGCCGCCGCCCTTCATGACCTCAACCTTGCAGATGGAAGCATCGCGCAAGCTTGGCATGGGCGCGCAGCAAACCATGCGCACGGCTCAAGCTTTGTACGAGGCCGGGCACATCACCTATATGCGGACCGATGGCGTGACCATGGCGCGCGAAGCGATTGCTGCCATTCGTGATCACGTCAAAAGCGAATTCGGGCCGAATTACATGCCCGCTGCACCGCGCGAATATGCCTCCAAAGCAAAGAACGCGCAGGAAGCGCATGAGGCGATTCGCCCGACCGATGTTACGCGCAGCCCCGATACCATGGCCGGCGAATTGGAAGGTGCTCAGGCCAGGCTTTATGATCTGATCTGGAAGCGCGCGGTTGCGTCCCAGATGGCCTCGGCCGAGATGGATCAGACCACGGTCGAAATCACCGCCAAGGACGCCCGCGCCAATTTCCGCGCCACGGGTTCCGTGATTGCCTTTGACGGCTTCCTGAAATTGTATCGCGAGGATGAGGATGATCGCGCTGCCGATGCGCGCGCCGGGATCCTGCCAGGTTCGGCAGCAGCGGAAGATGAGGATAGCCGCATCCTGCCGCCGATGCGGGAGAAGGAAGCGCTGAAGCACGGCGACATCGCGGCAAGCCAGCATTTCACCCAGCCACCGCCGCGTTATTCCGAAGCGTCATTGGTGAAGCGTCTGGAAGAACTCGGCATTGGGCGGCCTTCCACCTATGCGTCCATCCTGCAACGCTTGCAGGATTTGAAATATGTCACGCTCGAAAAACGGCGCTTCATTGCGCAGGATTTGGGGCGCATGGTCACCACCTTCCTGGTGCGGTTTTTCGAGAAATACGTGGATACCGGCTTCACCTCCGCCATGGAGGAAAGGCTAGATGAAATCTCCGGCGGGCGGGCGGAATGGCGCGCGGTGATGCATGCCTTCTGGGATGAGTTCTCCCGCGCGGTGGAAGCGACCAAGGATCTGAAAGTGCGCGATGTGATTGACGCGCTGGATGAGGATTTGGGGCCGCATATCTTCCCCGCGCGCGGCGATGGCACGGACCCGCGCGTTTGCCCAAGCTGTTCGGCGGGCCGGCTTGGTCTGCGGCTCGGTCGTGGTGGCGCCTTTATTGGTTGCTCCAACTACCCGGAATGCCGTTACACGCGCCCCTTCGGTGTTGGGCCTGCCGATGGAGAAGCTGCCGGCGGCGACCGCGAATTGGGCAAGGACCCCGCGACTGGCCAGGCAGTGACCATGCGGCGCGGGCCTTACGGGGTTTATGTGCAGCTTGGTGAACCCGGCACCGATGCCAAGGGCAAACCCACCAAGCCGCGCCGCGCGAGCCTCGCCGCCGGGCAGAACCCGGAAAACATGACTTTGGAAGCAGCCCTTGGCTTGCTCTCCCTGCCGCGCGTGATCGGGATTGATCCGGAAAGCCAGGAAGAAATCACCGCTGGGCTTGGGCGTTTTGGCGCTTATGTGCGCGCGGGCAGCATCTTCAAATCCTTGGACAAGGATGATGATGTACTGACCATCGGGCTCAATCGCGCGATTGTGTTGCTGGCCGATGCACGGTCGCGCATTCGTGAATTGGGACCGCATCCCAAAGACGGGGAGATGGTGGTGGTCCGCAAGGGCCGCTTTGGGCCTTACGCGCAGCATGGGCGCACCGTTGCCAATCTGCCGCGCGAGATGGCGATGGAAGACGCCAAGCTGGACGATATGGTCACGCTGCTCGCTGAAAAGGGCAAGGAAATGAAGGCGCGCGGGGCGGCTGCCCGCAAGGGCGCCAAGGGTGGCGCGCGCAAGGCCGCTGCCGCCCCGGCCGCCACCAAGCCCGCCGCGAAAGCCAAGCCAAAGACCGCGCCAGCCAAAGCCAAACCTGCCGCAAAGGCGAAGGCTGCCACGGCGAAGGCCAAGCCAAAGGCCGCGACCGCCAAGGCCAAGCCCGCGGCCAAGGCGAAGGCCAAGCCCGCAACGCGCAAGAGCAGCAGCTGAGATGCCGCGTCGCGGCCCGCCGGTGAAAGGCCATAAGGCCCGATCCCGCGCCGCTTCCGGCCCGGCGGCCAGCGCCAAACGTCGTGGTGCCGCGCGTCAGGCGGGCGAAGGCACCGGCGAATTGCCCTCCAAGGCCGCGCTGCGGGGTTTTATCGCCGAAGCCAAGGGGCGCGTGACCAAATCCGAAATCGCCCGCGCCTTTGGCCTCAGCACCGATCAGCGCCCGGCACTGCGGCAAATGATGCGCGAATTGGCCGAAGAAGGTGGCTCCAGCCCCGCCGGCAAGCGCGCCATTATCGCGCCGGGCCGCCTGCCGGATATGGCCCCGGTGGAAGTGACCGGCACGGACCCAGATGGCGATCCCATCGCGCGCCCGCTGCAATGGGACGGCGAAGGCCGCCCGCCCATCATCTATATGCGCCCGGAAGGCAAAGGCCGCCCCGCGCTCGCGGTTGGGGAACGTGTGCTGGCGCGATTGAAGCCGATTGGCGCCGGCAAATATGAAGGCCGCACTTTCAAGCGCATCGCGGGCAGCGCCCCCGCCCGCATTCTGGGTGTTTATGAGGAAGGGCGCATCATCCCGACCGATCGGCGCCAGAAAGGCGAATGGATGGTCCCGCCCGGAGAAGCGGGCAGCGCCAAGCCGGGCGATATCGTCCTCGCCGAGCCCTTGCCCGCCACGCGGCATTTCGGCCCCAATCCGGCGCGGATTATCGAGAGCCTCGGCGTCATGGGCGAACCGAGATCGGTTTCGCTGATTTGCATCCACGCCCATGGCATCCCCGATGTCTTCCCAGCCGAGGCGATCCGTGAAGCGGAAGCGGCGAAGGGTGTTACCGCACGCGGGCGCATTGATTTGCGCGACCTGCCGCTGGTGACGATTGATGGCGATGATGCGCGGGATTTCGATGATGCCGTGCATGCGGAACCCGATGGCGCCGGCTGGAAAGTGACCGTCGCGATTGCCGATGTGGCGCATTATGTCGGCCCCGATAGCCATCTGGACCGCGAAGCCTGGGCGCGCGGCAATTCGGTCTATTTCCCCGACCGCGTGGTGCCGATGCTGCCCGAGGCGCTTTCCAATGGCTGGTGCAGCCTGCGCCCGCGCGAAGATCGCGGCTGCCTATTTGTTGAAATGCGCTTTGATGGCGCGGGGCGGAAGACCGGGCATCGCTTCGGGCGCGGCATCATGCGTTCCGCCGCGCGGCTCACTTACGAACAGGCGCAGGCGAGTTTTGAAGCGGGCGGCGAACCGGAAGGCTTGGCCGCCGGCCATATGGCAAGCCTTTACGGCGCCTTCCGCGCCTTGCTGGCAGCGCGTGAGGCGCGCGGCACGCTGGATTTGGATCTGCCGGAACGGCGCGTATTGCTGGACGACAAGGGCCGAGTAAGCGCGGTTGTGCCGCGCGCGCGACTCGATTCCCATCGGCTGATCGAAGAATTCATGGTCGCCGCCAATGTCTGCGCGGCGGAAGAATTGGAACGCTTGATCCAGCCCTGCATGTACCGGGTGCATGACCGGCCTTCGGATTTGAAGCTGGAGGGGCTGCGGCAATTCCTGCGCAGCCTGGAATTGTCTCTGCCGCCCGGTGATCGGCTGCATCCGCGCGATTTTGCGGCGCTGCTCGCACAGGTGAAGGAAACGCCCGAGGAACGGCTGGTGCATGAAACCGTGCTGCGCAGCCAATCCCAGGCGGCTTACGCGCCAGAGAATATCGGGCATTTCGGCTTGGCGCTTTCTCGCTACGCGCATTTCACCTCACCCATCCGGCGCTATGCGGATTTGCTGGTACATCGCGCACTGATCCGTGGGTTGAAACTGGGCAGCGATGGTCTTGCTGAAGTTGAAGCCGCGCGTTTTCTGGAAACAGGTGATCACATTATCGCCACTGAACGCCGCGCTGCGGCGGCGGAACGCGATGCAATTGACCGCTACCTTGCGGCATATATGTCAGAGCGCGTGGGAAATATTTTCGCCGCGCGCATTTCGGGGGTGACACGCTTCGGACTGTTTGTCACCTTGGAGGAGAATGGCGCGAGCGGAATCGTACCGCTGGGCTCATTACCGGATGATAGATGGGATCAGGACGAAGCCACGCAACGCCTGGCTGGTCGCAGGACGGGTTTGACCTTCACCTTGGGTCAGTCTTTGGAAGTGCGCCTCAGGGAAGCGACAGCGCGCACGGGCGGGATGGTGTTTCACATCATGCAGGGCTTGCCAAAACGCACAGGGCGCCCGGCGCCGCCGCATCGTGGGCGGCGCTGAGACGACGCGCGCGGCTTCTGCCTTCGTTTGCCTTGCTGATCCTGCTGTGTGTTACGGCGCTGCCCGTGGCGGCGGCTTTCGCGCAGGAAGTGCCGCGCGCCGCTGTGCAGGAAGCCATCGCCCCCTTCCCACGTGAGGAAATGCGTGAGGTATTTGCCGCCGGCTTCGCCGCCATTCTGGACCGGCATGTGGAACGCGCTCTGCCATCTGATTTGATTACCTGGGCCCTGGCCGGTTTTACCGTCGCAGATACGAGCCTAAGGGTGGAAAGGCTGGGCCGCGAATTGCGCCTGATGCGCGGGCGCCGCGCCCTGATCAGTCGCACTATGCCAAGTGATGCGCCGCGCAATACGCCAGAGGCGACTGGGATGACCGCCGCGGAGGCCCTGCTGCATTTCCAGGAAGTGGCTTGGGCGGCCTCTCCGGTCATTCGGGAAGCGGGGCGCGATATGCTTTTGCGCGCAAGTTTCACTGCGGTTTTTGGCCATCTTGATCCTTTCAGCCGCTATGTGACGCCTGAGGAAGCGCAGCTTGGCCGGGATCGGCGGCTTGGGCAGGGCGGGGTTGGGCTTAGGCTTGCGGCGCAGCGCGGGCAGGTAGTGGTGGCGGCAGTCACCGCCGGTGGGCCGGCAGCGGCAGCCGGTATTCGCGTGGGCGATCGGCTGGTGACGGTGGATGATGAAATACTCTTTGCCAATGACCTGCCTGGTGCTGTGCTGCTGCTGGAAGGCTCGGCGGAAACAGAGTTGACCTTGGTGGTGCAGCGTGGCGGGCGCCGGCGCAGTGTCACCTTGCGTCGGGTGGCGCAGCGCGTGGAAACGGTAACCGCTGAAACGCTTGGAGATGTGCTGCATCTGCGTGTCTCGGGCTTCACTGCCCTGACGTCGGCGCAGGTGGCGGGGCATGTGGAGGCTGCCTTTGCAGGTGCGGCGCCGCCAGTTGGCCTGGTGCTGGATTTGCGCGGCAATCGTGGCGGCATTCTGACCCAGGCGGTGGCGGTGGCGGACATCTTTCTGAACGCTGGGGAGATTGTGAGTACCGCCGGGCGCCATGCAGAGGCCAATCGGCGCTATGGCGCATCGGATAGTGACCTCGCGAAGGGGCGGCCCATTGTGGTGATGGTGGACGGGCGCACGGCGTCTGCTGCCGAGATTCTGGCAGCGGCGCTGGCGGAACGTGGGCGGGCGGCGGTGCTTGGCACCGGGACGCAGGGCAAGGGCTTGGTGCAGATCCTGCTGCCGCTGCCCAATGGCGGCGAATTGCAATTAAGCTGGTCGCGCATTGTCATGCCATCTGGCTGGCCCTTGCAGGGGGCGGGGCTATTGCCGGGCTTATGCACCTCCGGCGGCGTGACGGCGGCATCTGAGGCCCTGGCGGCGCTGCGCGCTGGGCAGAAGCCCATGGGCGCGGTCCTGGCGCGGCTGCGCGCGCTCCGCCCGCCGGTCTCGGCACTGGAGGCAGCGGCCTTGCGGGAGACCTGCCCCGGGCTGGATGGGGTGGAGCGCGATGTGGATTTCGCCCAGGCCTTGGTGACGGATGCGACGGCCTATCGGGCGGCGCTGATGCGGTGAGGGCATTTTCAAGCCAAGTGGAATCACTTGGCGGCTCGAAAAATACGACGAAACGTTGGCTTATTCTACGGTAACGCTTTTTGCGAGGTTGCGCGGCTGATCCACATCCGTGCCCTTCAGCACCGCGACATGATAGGCAAGGAACTGCACGGGAATGGTGTGTAGGATGGGCGCCGCGAAGGCCGGCACGCGCGGCAGCACCACAATACGCTCAGCAAAGCCGCGTAGTTTTTCCGCGCCCAGATCATCGGTGAAGGCCATGACGCGCCCACCGCGTGCGGCGGCTTCCTGAAGATTGGACGCGGTTTTTTCGAATAGAGGGCCTGAGGGGCAGAGCGCGATTACCGGCACGGCGGGATCAATCAACGCAATCGGGCCATGCTTCATTTCGCCCGCCGCATAGCCTTCCGCATGGATATAGGAAATTTCCTTGAGCTTCAGCGCGCCTTCCAGCGCGATTGGGAAAAGCGATCCACGGCCAAGGAAAAGCACATCCCGCGCCTTGGCAACTTCCGCGGCCATGGCACGAATTTCGTCATCACGTTCAAGTACGGCGGCGGCATTGGATGGCACTTCCAAAAGTGCTGCGGTGAGTTCCGCTTCCTGCTGCACGGTCAAGTTGCCGCGCGCGCGCCCCAGGCCGATGGCGAGGCAGGCGAGAACGGCAAGCTGCGCGGTGAAAGCCTTGGTAGAAGCCACGCCAATTTCAGGCCCAGCCACGGTCAGCACCGCCGCATCGCTTTCCCGCGCCATGGTGCTTTCCGGCACATTCACAATGGAAAGCACGCGCTGTCCGCGTTCCTTCAATAGCCTCAGCGCGGCCATAGTATCAGCTGTCTCACCACTTTGGCTGACCAGCAAGGCGCCGCCACCCACCGGCAAGGGCGGGTCGCGATAGCGAAATTCGCTGGCTACATCGGCATCAATGGGCAGGCGAGCCAGTTCTTCAATCCAATAACGCCCAACAAGCCCGGCCAGGAAGGCGCTGCCGCAAGCGGTCAAGGTCAGGCGCGGCACTGTCACAGGGTCGAACGGCAATGCCGGTAAAACAACACGCCGCTGCGCCAGGTCCAGATATTGCGTCAGCGTATCGCCCAGCACCACCGGGTGTTCATGCAATTCCTTTTCCATGTAATGGCGATAATTGCCCTTCCCGGTCGTGGCACCCGATACGGTGGTAAGTTTGATCTCACGCGCTACTTCAGCGTCCGTTGCATCATAAAACCGCGCGCTGGTGCGATTGAGCACTGCCCAATCGCCTTCTTCCAGATAGGCGATGCGCCGGGTGAGGGGCGCGAGGGCCAGCGCGTCGGAGCCCACAAACATCTCGCCCTCTCCAAAGCCAACGGCGAGTGGTGCGCCTTGGCGCGCGCAGATCAGCAAATCGGGATGGCCCGCGAAAATCATCGCGATTGCAAAGGCGCCATGCACGCGCTTCAGCGCAGCAGCAGCAGCGGCTTCGGGTGTTGCGCCCGCTTGCAGAAAATCATCCACCAGCAGGGCAAAGGTTTCGGTATCCGTTTCGGTCTGAAAGGCATGGCCGCGCGCTTTCAATTCGGCGCGCAGCTCCGCGTGGTTTTCGATAATGCCGTTATGCACAACAACAACGCGCGCCGTGCCATGCGGATGCGCGTTGCGCGTGGTCGGCGCGCCATGGGTGGCCCAGCGCGTATGGCCGATGCCGGTGGTGCCTGAAAGTGGTTCGGCTTCCAAGGTCGCCGCGAGATTACCAAGCTTGCCCTCAGCCCGCCGGCGATCAATCTTGCCGTCAATCAGGGTCGCAATGCCGGCGCTGTCATAGCCGCGATATTCAAGGCGGCGCAGCGCTTCCAAAAGCCGCGGTGCCGCCGCTGCCTGACCAATCACGCCGACAATGCCGCACATCAGCGCTTCCCCTTGCCCTTGAAGCCGCGCCCTTGCTTCACTGCCTGGCGCCCGCGCGCAATCGCCAAAGCATCATCCGGCACATCTTCCGTAATCACGCTGCCGGCTGCCACCAGCGCGCGCGCACCAATTTTCACCGGCGCCACAAGCGCCGTATCACTGCCAATGAAAGCGCCTTCGCCTATTTCGGTACGATGTTTCGCAACACCATCATAATTGCAGGTGATGGTGCCTGCGCCGATATTCGCCCCAGCGCCAATCGTCGCATCACCCAGATAGCTCAAGTGATTCGCCTTGGCGCCGGGGCCGAGAGTGGTGGCTTTCAGCTCAACGAAATTGCCGACATGGGCATGGTTTTCAATGATGCTGCCGGGACGCAACCGCGCATAGGGGCCGATGACGGCGCCCTGCTTCACCACGCAGCCTTCCAAATGGCTGAAGGCGCGGATGGTCACGCCATCTTCCACCGTCACACCTGGGCCGAAGAAGATATTGGGTTCCAGCACCACATCGGCGCCAAGTTTCGTGTCGTGGCAAAGATGCACGCTCTCGGGCGCCAACATCGTCACACCGCCCGCCATGGCGGCGGCGCGCAGACTGCGCTGCACCTCTGCTTCCGCTTGCGCCAATTCGGTGCGGCTATTGATGCCCCGAAGCTCAGCTTCCGGCGCTTCAACCGCCACCACGCGCTTGCCCTCATGACGTGCCTGCTGAATGACATCCGTCAGGTAATACTCGCCCTTGGCGTTGTTGTTGCTGATGGCGCTGAGCCAGCGGAACAAATCCTGCGCCGGGGCGGAGATCACGCCGGCATTGCAAAGCCCGATCGCGCGTTCTTCTGCCGTCGCATCCGCCCATTCGACAATGCGTGCAACTTCGGATTTTTCATCCAGCACCACGCGGCCATAACGCGCGGGATCGGCGGGGCGCATGGCGAGCAGCGCAAGCCCTGCTGACTGCCGCGCTGCCATCAGCGCCCGCAATGTGGCGCCGGAAATCAGCGGATTATCGCCATAAAGCACTGCGGCGTCCCCCTGATGCCCGCCAAGCAAAGGGGCCGCTTGCAGCGCCGCATGGCCAGTGCCGAGCCTTTCCCGCTGTACCACCACTTCCCGCGGGGCTACAGCGTCTTCCAGCGTCGGCATATCCGGCCCGACCACAATCACAATGCGCCCAAAAACTTGCGCGCAAGCGCTGAGCAGATGCTGGATCATGGGCCGCCCAGCCAAGGGGTGCAGCACCTTGGGTTGGCCGGAGCGCATACGCGTGCCAAGGCCGGCGGCGAGGATGATGGCGGCGGGGCTCATAATATGGGTGGTAACGCGCAAGCTTGGCTGCGTCCAGAAGCGCTGTGACTCTCTGCTGCCCCGGTCACGGCAAGCACTCTGTTTTATCTTGGCTTGACCGGCGCGGAGGTGATGGTGGCTGATCGGCCCGCGTCAGGGGGCGGTGTTGGTCTTGCAATTATTTCGCGGCAGCCTTTCAGCCAGACTGACCGCACCTGACGAATAATGTCGTGAGCGCCCCATTGGCCTCACGACATGAAATTCCGGAAGTTCCGGTCCGGTTCAAGCCTCAGGCTGAGACTGCGGCCAGGGAGGAACGCCGTAGGCGCCGCCGGAGTGAAAAGCCCATCATGGTGGCGCCAGCGAAAAGCGGGATATAGGCGAAGCTTGGATCCACCTTCACCGTGCGGGCATTGGCCATTTTCAGCATGGTCTGGCGCAGCCCCGTCCAGGGGTCGAGCGCCATCATAAAGCCGAGCAAAGCCGGCGCCAGAACCAGCAAAATGGCGATGACAGCTGCCTGTTCGGTAAATTTTTCGAGAGAGGGCACGACCCGTGTCGCCACTGCCGCCGCCATGGCGGCAAAGGCAAGCATACTCATCAGCGGTAGCTTGCTAAAGATGGAAAGCCCATGAACCGCCGCCCCACGCTGGCCGGAGAAGGTCACCGCTGGGAGGAAGTAGGCCACCAGCACCAAGGCGATGCCGCCCAATAGTAGGCTCATTTCGATACCATCAGACTTGGCTTTGAGTTGCTCTAACATCCCCTGTCTCCCTATTTCTAACCTGCTGCCCCTGAAACCCCAGTCGCCAGAGGTAGGGGTTTGATGGCTGATTGATGACATTTAGGCAATTTTATTGCCTCGTACAATCGCCTTCTTGAGCGAAGCAGTTCTGCACCACGAGAATCCTGGCTTTGCCCAACACACGGGCCAGCGAGTCCCGCGCGCGCCATGAGCGGACCACTGCTTTGTGAATCGGCCCACCAACTCGGTGGCTAGCGATGCGCGAAGCCATTTTCGGATGGCAAAGACCGACCCCCAACGGCTTCGCGCGAAGGGGAGTTATCCTTCACAACGGCATTTGAACTGATGAGGCTGTACCAGGCGGCGTTCAAAGCCGAGAGGAAACACTCAGCGCAGAGAGGTATGCAAAAAATATGTGTCCAGACACTGCCTGCCGCGCTTTGGCGCAGCAGGCAGGCCCTGACGGCAGTGGTTTTGTACGCTGCGGGAAGTTCAGCCGATCAGCGGCTGTAGAATTCGACCACCAGATTGGGTTCCATCTGTACCGGATAGGGCACATCGGAAAGCTTCGGCGCGCGCAGGAACTTGCCCTTCATCGCGCGGTGATCAATTTCCAGATATTCCGGCACATCACGTTCCGTGCTCTGCGTTGAATCGAGCACAGCGGTAAGCTGCTTCGACTTTTCCTTCACCTCAATCACATCGCCATTCTTCACGGAATAGGACGGGATATTGAGGCGCTTGCCATTGATCAGCACATGGCCGTGATTGACGAATTGGCGCGCGGCGAAGGGGGTTACGGCCAGCTTCATGCGGTAGATCACCGCATCCAGGCGGCGTTCCAGCAATTCAACCAGGTTTTCGGAAGTGTCGCCCTTACGGCGCACGGCTTCCTCATAATACTTACGGAACTGCTTTTCGCCGATATTGCCGTAATAGCCCTTCAGCTTCTGCTTCGCCATCAGCTGAACGCCGAAATCGGTCGGCTTCTGCTTGCGGCGCTGGCCATGCTGACCGGGGCCATATTCACGCTTCGCGACCGGCGATTTCGCGCGGCCCCAAAGGTTCACGCCAAGACGGCGATTGATTTTGTACTTACTTTCAGCGCGCTTCGTCATGCGCAAACTCCATCGCGAATGCGATGGCCTTTCTTGCTATGCCCATCAGGGCCTTGTTGTCCCGGTAGTCCCAGGCCGGCTGGCCAGGGCGGGCGCGGACCCCGAAGGCCCATCCACATTCCCGGAAGGAGGCGGCGTGATATTCCGCGCCTCAGGGCTTGTCAAACCGCGCGACCGGCCCCATCCCCGGTAGCATGAGCGTATCCCGAGAAGACATCCTGGTTCTTGGCCTGACGGCC
This sequence comes from Roseomonas sp., assembly GCA_051007055.1. GTDB lineage: Bacteria > Pseudomonadota > Alphaproteobacteria > Acetobacterales > Acetobacteraceae > Neoroseomonas. Next base: position 2,503 of record JBPCSO010000086.1, on the reverse strand, counting down.
GGTGTGGTGGGCAGCCTGGTGGGCGGCTTACTGCTTTATGCCGGCTTAGCCCTAGTGGTCGCCGGTTCCCATGCCGGCTGGCTGCTCGCTTTGCCGGCGGCACCCTTGGGTGGGGTGGTTGGCTATATTCTGGCCCGCCGTTTGGCCGCGCGCATATAAGGCCAAAAATGCAAAACCGCGGCCCACGGGTTACCCCGTGCCGCGGATTGCAATCAAAAACCCTGGAAAGGGGTAATCAGAAGCCTTCGCGTTCGATCCGCTTGCGCTCAACCTTGCGGGCGCGACGAACTGCTTCCGCGGCTTCACGGGCGCGGCGCTCAGACGGCTTTTCGTAATGGCGGCGGATCTTCATTTCACGGAAGACCCCTTCACGCTGCAATTTCTTCTTGAGCGCCTTCAGCGCCTGATCAACATTGTTATCACGAACGACGACTTGCACGCGGCACAACCCCCTTCATGGATCGCTGGTTCAAAACAAAAGACGCGCAGCCGGTTGCCCGGTGCCCGTCCAGAAACTGAGCTTCTAGCACGATGATTCGTCGCGCCGGAAGCCCCTTTCAAGGCTTTTTCAGGCTAATTATATAAAAAGCTCAACCTTGTCGCGTGAATGTCATGGCCATTCTGAAAATCGCCCGGCTGGGCCATCCCGTGCTGCTGCAACGGGCCGAGGCAGTGGCGGACCCGACGGTGCCCGAGATGCGCCGCCTGGTCGCCGATATGGTCGAAACCCTGGAAGATATTGGCGGCCTTGGGCTGGCCGCCCCGCAAGTGCATGTTTCTCTTAGGCTTTTTATCTGGCGTACGGCGGCGGGCGGATATTCCGCCCTGTTCAACCCGGAAATCCACCCAGTGGGGGAAGCGGTCGAGGAAGCCTGGGAAGGCTGCCTTTCCATCCCTGGCCTGCGTGGCGCTGTGCATCGGCCAGCACGTGTTACCTTTCGCGGGCAGGATATCGCGGGCACGGTGATTGCAGGTGAAGCGGCCGGTATGGCCGCGAGGGTCATGCAGCATGAATATGACCATTTGGAAGGTATCCTCTATCCTATGCGCATGACGGATTTGTCTCGGCTTGGGTTTGTTGAGGAATTGGCCCGGTTCAACCCGCCGAAACCCGTTGAAAATGAAAGGCAAAAGCCATGATGGAAGCCGGACCGGATCGTGATGCGCGGGATGCCGCGCTGGACGCCATTTTGCCGCTGGTGCCGCTTTATAGCTGGCAGGGCAGCGCCATTGCTGAGGGGCTACGCGATGCCGGCATGGCCCCCGAAGATGCCGAATGGATGTTCCCGCGCGGCGCCATTTCGGCCATTGAGGCTTGGATAGATTTAGCCGACCGGCGCATGGAAGCTGCGGGGCTTGCCGCTGACCTAGCCGGGATGCGTACCCATGAACGCGTGCGGTTCCTGATCAAGGCGCGGCTGGAAGCCGCTGAACCGCACCGCGATGCGCTCCGCGCCGCGCTTTCCCTGCTGGCTCTGCCCTGGAATGCGCCGATTGCCGCGCGCAGCCTGGCGCGCAGCGTCAGCGCCATCTGGTACGCGGTGGGCGATAAATCGGCCGATTTTTCCTGGTACACGCGCCGCGGAACTCTGGCTGCTATTTATAGCGCTACCCTGGCCTTTTGGCTGAGCGGGCGGGCGGAGGGGTTGGAAGCCGTGTTGGATTTCCTGGATCGGCGCTTGGCGGATCATGCCCGCTTCCAGAAGGGCTTGGCGCGCTTAAAACCCCGCGCGGCGTGAACACGCGCCAATGGCGCGCTTCGGTTCCAATGATGTGGCCAAGGCCCTATATGCGGTTGGGGGTCGTTGGCGGTGGCCGATTCGCCGCCCTTTGACGATGAGAGGAAAAATCCTATGGCTTTGAAGCTCTTGCTGATGGCGGCGATGCTGCCGGTTCTGTTTGCCGGCCCCGTTTTGGCGAATACCTGCCTGCGGCCCGAGGAGCGAAAGGCCGCCGATATCTGGGCGCTGAACAGCTACATGGCTGTCATGGCGCTGCAGTGTAAAATCGAAACACGGGTCAGCAATGATTTCCGGACACCAAATCGGGGCGAACTCAGAGCCGCGCATGATGTTTTGCAAGGCTATTTCCGCCGCGCGCATGGCGGTGCAGGGCAGACCCGGTTTGATCAATATTATACCAATATATCCCAGGATCATGCCCTGGATGCCGTGCGCGGCGGGTCTTTTTTCTGCCGCGATGCCGATGTGATCCTGAATCAGGTGAAGGCGTTGCGGCCTGGAGAATTGGCTCAGTTCTCCACCAACCAGAACATTATCCAACCCCTGGAAGCGCCGGATTGTGGTGCCGGGGCTGCCCCGCCGCGGAGTGCGAGTACCGCGCGGCGCTAAAAGCGCTGACATTTCAGATTCCCCCTGGCCCATTGGCAAAGCCTGGGGCATGACCATCTTCCGGTCATAACAGGGGAGTTTCCAATGTCTCAGATCGCCCTTTCACGGCGGCAGGCGCTGCTGGCAGCGCCTGTCTTGCTCGCAGCACCCGC
>JBPCSO010000085.1:0-16187 GCA_051007055.1 Roseomonas sp. | reverse complement strand
CCCGGCGCCAATTGCTGGCGCCGCCAACGATTACGCAGCGCAATCGCCACCGCGCGCTTGGCTTCCTGCTGGCCGACAATATGCCGATCAAGTTCTGAGACAATCTCACGCGGGGAGAGGTTGACGGTTTCGGTCATGGTGCGTCCCCCGTGCTGGCGGCGAGTGTTTCCAGGATGATATTTCCGTTGGTATAAACGCAGATATCTGCCGCAATCTTCATCGCACGTCGGCAAATCTCCTCAGCTTCCACACCCTCCACGGGCAGCAGCGCGCGCGCGGCGGAAAGCGCGTAATTGCCACCGGACCCGATGCCGATAATGGCGTCTTCCGGTTCCAGCACATCGCCCTGCCCGGTCACCAAAAGGGACCGCTTGTGATCCGCCACCGCGAGCAAGGCTTCCAGGCGCCGCAAATAGCGATCCGTCCGCCAATCCTTGGCCAGATCAACGCAGGCGCGTTCCAATTGATCGGGGAAGCGTTCCAGCTTGGCTTCCAGCCGTTCCAACAGCGTGAAGGCATCGGCCGTGGCGCCGGCAAAACCTGCCAGCACCTTGCCGCCGGCGATCCGGCGGATTTTGCGCGCATTGCCCTTCACCACTGTCTGGCCAAGCGAGACCTGCCCATCCCCGGCCATGGCCACTTGCCCGCCCTTGCGGACGCAAAGAATGGTGGTGCCGTGCCAACCCAGGGGGTCGTGTTGTGTCTGTGTCATGGGCCATGAAATGGCGCGCCTCGGGCGCATAGGCAACTCTGCGTCGCGCGACATGTGGGTGAAACAAAAAATCCGGTGCGGCGACATGGCGGCGAAACATGCGCCTTTTATGAAAACGCCCACCGAGCCGATGGGCGAAGGTCCGAAACGGGCGCGAGACCCGACCCGGGCAGAATAGGTCTTCCTCAGCCGCCGGGTCCTTAAGCCCCCATGGACCCGGCGGACTTATCTTGCCCGCGCTTTCGGTTGCATCCCCACCGCTGCGAGGCGTAGTTAGGCTGTATGAAGACCACCCCGCCCTGGAACCGCCGCGCAGAAATCAGCCGCGAGACTTCGGAAACCGCGATCACCGTTGCCCTTGGCCTGGATGGCGAAGGGCGCGCGGATATCGCCACCGGCATTGGCTTTCTAGACCATATGCTGACCGCACTCGCCCGCCACGGCTTGTTCGATCTGACGGTGCGGGCCAAGGGCGATCTGCACATAGATTTCCATCATACTACCGAAGATGTTGGCATTGTGATTGGTCAATGCCTGCGCCAAGCCCTGGGCGATAAGCGCGGCATTCGCCGCTACGGCGCGGCGGTGATCCCGATGGATGAGGCTTTGGCGGAAGCGGCAATAGATATTTCTGGCCGGCCCTTCCTTGCCTGGTCCGTTACCTTCGCCCAGCCCAAGATTGGCGAGATGGATACGGAATTATTCGAAGAATTCTTCCGCGCTTTGGCCTTCAATGCCGGTATCACGCTGCATGTGACGCAGAAAGCCGGCACCAACGCCCATCACGTGGCGGAAGCCTGTTTCAAGGCTTTGGCGCGCGCGCTGCGGGAAGCGGTGGAACCTGACCTGCGCGCAATTGGTGCCATTCCTTCCACCAAAGGCGTGTTGGAAGCCTGAAATGCGTGTCTGGACCCTGCATAACCGACCGGCCATGACGGGCAAGCCCGCGCGCACGGTAATGGTGCGGGAAGGCTTTTCCTGGTTGGCCGCGCTGTTTCCGCTATTCTGGTTCCTGGCCAAGCGGCTTTGGTTGGTGGCGGCGCTGTATTTTTCGCTCGCCACACTGATCGGCTTTGTCTTGCCTTCCGCCGTTTCCCCCTGGGCCGTGATGGCGCTGCAAATCTTGAGCGGGTTTGAAGCGCGGAACCTCCAGCGCTGGAGCCTGGAACGCCAAGGCTTCCGCCTGATGGGCGTGGTGCAGGGGCGCGATGAGGAAGGCGCGGTGCTCAATCTGGCCGATCGTCGCCCCGATCTGGCGCGCGGCTTGGCGTGAGGCGGCGATGAAGCTGGTGATCATAGACCCGGGTTCGGGCAACCTCGCTTCCGTGCTGCGGGCCTTCCAGAAAGTGGCGGGGGAGGCAGGCGTTACGGCAGATATCCGCGTCACGCGCGATGCGGCGGATATCTTGGCCGCGGACCGCGTCGTCCTGCCCGGTCAGGGGGCTTTCGCCGCCTGCCGGCGCGGGCTGGATGCGCTGCCGGGCGCAGTCGTGGCCATGGAACAGCGTGTGCGCGGAGGTGGTGTGCCTTTTCTTGGCATATGTGTGGGCATGCAGCTGATGGCGACCCAAGGGTTGGAACATGGCACCACCCCGGGCCTCGATTGGCTGCCCGGCGAAGTGGCACCGATGGATCCGAAGGATGCAAATGGCAGGCCCTTGCCCCTGCCGCAAATGGGCTGGAATGGGCTGAATTTCCGCCCAGGCTGCCACCCTTTGCTCGCCGGGATCACGCCTGGGGATCAGGTTTATTTCGTCCATTCCTATGCCTTCAGCGCGGCGCGGGGGCAGGATGTGATCGCCTCCACCGACTACGGCAGGCCCGTAACCGCCGCCATTGCCCGCCATAATCTTGCCGGGCTTCAGTTCCATGTGGAAAAAAGCGGCCCGGTGGGGTTGCGTATCCTCGCCAATTTCCTGAAATGGGTGCCATGAATAGCGCAATGACCATGAGCTTCACCCATGATTTGGCTGTGGAACTCGCCAACCAGATTTCGGATGCGGATTTGGCCGATCTCTGTGAGGCGACGGATGCCGCCATCATTGAAGGCGGTGGCTTCGGTTGGCTGGAGCCCCAGGGGCGGGAAGCACTCGCGCGGCATTTTCGCGGCACGCTGCTGGTCCCGGAGCGTGAGCTATTCATCGCCCGGCTGGATGGCCATGTGGTAGGTTCGGCGCAATTGGTGCGCCCGCCGCGCCATAATGAAGCGCAGTCCTTCGGTGCCACGCTGACCCATGCCTATCTGGCGCCTTATGCGCGCGGCCATGGCCTGGCGCGCATGTTGGTAGCGCGCGTAGAAGAACGCGCCGCCGCGCTTGGCCATCGCGTGCTGAACCTGGACGTGCGGGAGACGCAATCCACCGCTATCGCGCTGTTCGAAGCGCTGGGTTACGTGCATTGGGGCACGCATCCCTTCTACGCGCGCGTCAATGGCCAGACAGTCTCTGGCCGCTATTACTTCAAGCCGCTGGAACCAGGCCGCGGCCGCGCCACTGGCGCCTTGCTCGACCCCACGCAGTAATGGGGTTTTCGCTCTATCCCGCCATTGATTTGAAGGGCGGGCAGGTGGTGCGCCTGAAACGTGGGGAGATGGATCAGGCCACCATCTATGCCGATGATCCGGCAGCACAGGCACGAAGCTTCATCGAAGCCGGCTTTACCTGGGTGCATATGGTGGATTTGGATGGTGCCTTTGCCGGCAAGCCTGCCAATGCGGCCGCAGTGCGTGCGATAATCGCTGCCGTGCCAGGTGCAAAGCTGCAATTGGGCGGCGGCATTCGTTCCATGGAGACTGCGGAAGCCTGGCTGGCCGCAGGTGTCAGCCGGATCATTCTGGGATCAGCCGCTGTGAAGGACCCGGATTTTGCCCGCGCCGCCTGCCGTGCCTTTCCGGGCCGCGTGGCCCTTGGGATTGATGCGCGTGATGGCATGGTGGCGACCGAAGGCTGGGCTGAGACCAGCGATGTGAGCGCCACTGATCTGGCGCGCCGCTTTGAGGATTCTGGCGCGGCAGCCGTGATTTATACCGATATCGCGCGCGATGGCATGCTGACCGGGGTTAATGTCGCGGCAACAGCGGCGTTGGCGCTGGCGGTGCGCCTGCCGGTGATTGCCTCCGGCGGGGTTGCGGGTATTGAGGATGTTACCGCGCTGCGCGAAGCCGGCGCTGGGATTGAAGGCGCGATTCTGGGGCGCGCGCTTTATGATGGCCGCATTGAACCGAAGCAGGCGCTGGCGGCGGCCAGTTAACCCCCTACCCATCAACATGGATTTCGCGAAAGCACGGTGAGGAATGCTCGCCTGCTGAAGACATTAACCAGTGCCAATCGGCGCAATCACGAGCATGGATGAATTATAACCGAAATTTCATGAAACTTCGCTACTCAGGCTGCCCTGTCCTTTCCCCTGACAAGGAGCCCTGACGTGCGCATTTCAATTCGAAACCTAGGCATCGGCATTGGTGCGGTGCTGACCTTATTGGTGGCCAGCATTACGGCTATGGTCATCAGCAACAAATTGGAAGAAGGCACCCGTGCCAAACGGGGCCTTGAAATCACGAGGGCGCTTGAACTTGGCTATCGCGCACTCATGCCGATGTCCCTGGAACGTTCGGTCACGCAGGTTGGCCTGACGTTGGACACGCCCCTGCCATCGCAATTCGCCGCTTTGCGCTTGGAGCAACGCAGAATTTCTGACCAGCATTTCGATGCATTGCTTACTCATCTTGAGCGGTCAAACGAGATCACCAACAGGCAGGAAACGATCAATGCGCTCAAGGCGGCACGGTCCAATCTTGCGGCGCTGCGTTCCCGTGCGGATACGGCGCTTGCGTCCAACCGCCGGGACCGTGCCAGCAATGCTGAGACCTTGCCTCAGGAAATCATTGCCGCGGTCCGTGGTACGCAATCCATCCTGGGCAATCTGATGGACTCTTCTTCATTGCGGACAGCCAAGGCGGAATATCCCGTTCTTGCGGCTTATCGTACCTGGCGCATTCGTGAATATGAAGGTCAGTCGCGGACATTCCTTGCCGTTGCCCTACTGCACCAAAGGGCCATGATACCGGCAGAGATGAAGGATTCCAGTGAATTGTCGGGGAAGGCGGAAGCTTCATTCGAAGCGCTGACCACCATGCGCCGTTCCTTGCCTGAAGGTATTTTGCCAGCACTCGATAAGGTGCAGCAGGCTTACGGCCAGAATTACAGCAGCCTGCGCCGTTCCATCCTTTCAGGGGCAGCTGCTGGAAGCTACCCGATTGACTTCAATGCCTTCTTTGCAGCTTCCGGCGAATCACTGTCTCAGATTGAGGCCGCCACAATTGCCTTCAGTGAGTTTGGTACACGCAACGCAGCCGCTGCGGTTGCCGATGTTCGTTCGGACATGTTCCGCGATATCTCGCTCGCGCTTATGGGTTTGGCAACGGTGATCTTCATCGCTTGGCTGCTTTACGCCCGTATCGCTCAGCGCCTATCCCGGACCAATCAGGCCATGGCGGCGCTGGCCAATGGCGATACCTCCGTTGCCATCACTGATTTGAAGAGCAGCGATGAGATTGGCGATATGGCCCGTTCCTTGGTGGTTTTCCGTGATAACGCACTACGCGTTGCTGCGCTGGAAGCCGACAAGCACGCAGCCGACGAACTGCGCGCGGCGCAACGCAAGGCGGAGATGGAAAAGATCGCTGCCGAATTTGAACGCGAAATCGGGGTGATCGTGCAATCCCTGAACAATAATGCGCGTGAGATGACGGAAGCCGCCCAATCCATGCAAACCTCGGCGATTGATGTCGGCAGCCGGTCACAATCCGTGCTGAATTCCGCCGAAGAAACCTCACGTCTTGCCTCCGAGGTTGCTGCCTCCACCGAAGAAATGACATCGTCGGTCAGTGAAATCAGTCGTCAGATCCAGAATTCCGCGGCAAAGACGCAAGAAGCGGTTGAAAACGCCGTTAGGACTTCGGATCAGATCAATTCTTTGGCCGAGGCGGTCGGGCGCATTGGCAATGTGGTGGAATTGATCAATTCCATCGCAGGCCAGACTAATCTGCTCGCACTCAACGCCACCATCGAAGCAGCACGCGCGGGGGAAGCAGGCAAGGGCTTCGCGGTTGTAGCCAGCGAAGTGAAGGCGCTCGCCGCCCAAACTTCAAAGGCAACGGCCGAGATCAGCGATCAGATCATGGGGGTTCAGAGTGCGACTAACGCCGCCGTGGTCAATATCAGGGATATATCCCAAGCCATTGGCGAATTGGAGCATATTGCGTCCACCATCGCTTCCGCCATTGAAGAGCAAAACGCGGTCATTGCGGATGTGGCAGGCAATGTGGGCCGTACCTCTGCGCTCACGGATGGCGTACGCGGCGATGTTTCCTTGGTTACGAAAACTGCCTCGGAAAGCACGGCTTCGGCTTCACAGGTGCTCAGCACGGCTAAGGGTCTGGCCGGTCGTTCCGACGATCTATCGCGGGCGATGGGGGGCTTTATTGAACGGGTGAGGGCTGCGTAAAGGCTCAACGCAGAAAGCCCGAATGGGGCGTGATCCATCATTTTGGATCACGCCCTTTTGTGTGAATAATTGGGGGCTAACTCGCAGCGCGTATCTTCGCCCCGTTGCTCCAAGCCGTCGGCTTACCCCCGGGGTCGGAAGGGCTGCGTCAGCAGGCGATCCAATCTTTGTTCCTGATCGGCGCGAAATTCCACGACGCCAATCACCATCCCAAGCTGCCCGGCGGCTGGTTCCGCGCAATAGGTGCCGAACAGCCGGTCCCAACAGGAAAGGCAAAAGCCGAAATCGCTATCGGTTTCTGCCTGCACTTCGGAATGATGCACGCGGTGCATATCGGGCGTCACCAGCACTAGGCGCAGCGCGCCATCAAGCCAGGCGGGCAGCGCCAGATTGGCATGGTTGAACAGGCTGGTAGCGTTTAGCAGCACTTCAAAAACCAGCACAGCCTCTGCCGGTGCACCAAGCGCCACCACCGCCGCCATTTTGATGGCCATGGAAAGCAGAATTTCCATCGGGTGAAAGCGCAGCCCGGAAGAGGCATCCAATTCCGGGTCAGCGTGATGCACGCGATGCAAGCGCCACAGCACCGGCACAGCGTGAAAGACGCGATGTTGGAAATAGATCAGCAGATCCAGCAGCAGCACCGCCAAAACGCCGCCCACCAGGCCATTGCCCCCCAGCCAACGCAGCAGCCCAAGCCCCTGGCTTTCCGCATAAAGCGCTGCGCCAATCGCCGCAGCGGGGGCCAGCAGCCGCACCAGCAGGGAAGAAAGCACCACCAGCCCGAAATTCGCCGGCCAGCGCCGCCAGGAAAGCCGCTGCGCCCGGCGCGGAAAGGCCCGTTCCAGCACCAGCATGGCGCAAAGCACGCCCAGAAAGGTCGCGAGCCTGATCAGCGGTTCATGGGCCAGCATGGCCGGGCTTCTCCTTGCAGTATGCCACCATAGCTTGTGTCGCGCGCCCCGAATTGGAATGCTGCGGCGATGATAGCACGCAAACGCCCAAGCTGATGGCCCTTGGCTTCCTGGAATGGTCCGCCCGCCGTGGAGGGCCGCTACTGGCGCTTGGCATTTTCGCGGGGCTTTTCATCCCACCCTTGGCCGCGCTGTTTCGCGATGTGGTCACCTTTTCGGTCGCGACGCTGATGACCATTGTGCTGCTGCGCGTGGATTTGGCGCAGGTGGTGGCGTATTTGCGCCGACCCGTGCTGGTGGCGGTGCTGGTCGCTTGGATGATGCTGGTCTGCCCCATCCTGTTGTTCTTGGTGCTGCGGGGCTTTGGCTTTGATGGGCCACTGGTTGCTGGGCTCGTGATCAGCGCCATGGGCTGTGCGGCCACATCTTCCCCGGCATTTGCGCGTATGGTGGGGCTGGATGGGGAAATTTCTCTGGTCGTGGCGATCATCACCACGCTGATTGTGCCCTTTACCGCGCCACCCTTGGCGCTTGGATTGATGGGCATAGATCTAGCGATTTCGCTTTCTGCGTTGATGGGGCGCTTGATGCTAGTTGTCGGCCTGCCCTTGTTGATTGCAGTGGCTTTGCGCCGGCTTTTGGGCCCTGCGCGGCTGCAACGCTATGCCGGCGCCTTGGATGGTTCCGTGGTGTGGCTGGTCGTGATTTTTGGCTTTGGCGTGATGGATGGGATGCTGGCCAAAATCACCTCAGACCCCGCCTGGGTGATGGGCGGCTTGGCTTTGGCCTTTGCCGCCAATTTCGGGCTGAATGCCGCAACCGCTTTGGTTTTTGCGCCCACCGGCAAGAAGCTGGCGCTGACGACGGGCTTGCTCGGCGGCAATCGCAACATGGCGCTGTTTCTGGCGGTGCTGCCGGCAGCAACAGATGAGCGTATTTTGCTATTTTTCGCGCTTGGCCAATTCCCGCTTTTCCTGACGCCCTTCCTGCTGCGCACGATCTATCATCGCCTGAAGCCAGCCTAACCGCGCGCTTTCTCCAGCGCCATCAAAACAACTTCCGGCGTCGCCGGCAGATCAAGCGCGGTCAGGCCCGTTGCGTCGCACAGCGCATTCCAAACGGCGGTTGCCAGCATTAGCGGTGGTTCGCCGACACCTTTTGATCGGAAAATCGTCTCCGCCCGCGCCGGCTCATTCGCCAATAAGCGCAGTCGGAAATCCGGCGGCGCATCGCGGCTGCCTGGGATTTTGTAGGTGGAAGGCCCGAGCGTGCGTTGCCGCCCTTCCTTGTCCCAATAAAGGCTTTCCGTCGTCAGCCAGCCAAGCCCCTGCACGAAGCCGCCTTCAATCTGCCCGCGATCAATCGCGGGGTTTAGCGAACGCCCGCAATCCTGCACCAGATCAGCGCGTAAGACGCGATGTTCCCCCGTGAGCGTATCCACCACCACTTCCACCACCGCCGCACCGTAGGAGAAGTAGAAGAACGGCTCGCCCCGCATGGATTTCGCATCCCAATGGATGCCGGGGGTGCGATAAAACCCTGTGGCAGAAAGCGAAATCCGCTGTACCCAGCAGCGATGCGCGAGTTCCCCAAAGCCCATGGCGCGATTGTCGCCGGGCTTGGCGACAAAGACGCGCCCTTCGGCAAAGCCAATAGCTTCCACCGGCACTTCCCAAAGCCGCGCCGCTTCAGCGGCCATGCGTGCGCGAATGGTGCTTGCTGCCAGATGCGCGGCCCAACCATTCAAATCTGAACCGGTGGACGCCGCGGTCGGCGCGGTATTGGGTACCTCTGCCGTGCTGGTGGGTGTGATGCGAATGCGCGCCATCGGCACACCAAACGCATCCGCCACCACCTGCGCGATTTTGATATTGAGCCCCTGGCCCATTTCCGTCCCGCCGTGATTGAGCCGGATGGAACCATCCGCATAAACATGCACCAGCGCGCCGGCCTGGTTCAAGTGCATCAGGCCGAAGGAAATGCCAAAGGCCAACACGAAACTGCCAAGCCCGCGGCGCAAGAAGGGATGGCTGGCATTGTAGGCAGCGATTTCCGCGCGCCGCGCGGCCCAGCCGGCATCTTCCATGGCTTCGGTATAGACGCGACGAATCAAATCGCCTTCAAGCGCCTGGCCATAAGGTGCCTTGCTGCCATTCTCGCCGCCCGCGAAATTGCGCGCGCGCACCGGTTCCAAATCCTGCCCTGTGGCGGCAGCGACATGGCGCAGCACATCTTCCATCAGCAGCACACCTTGCGGGCCGCCAAAACCGCGAAAGGCCGTATGGCTTACCATATTGGTACGCAGTGACAGCGCGCGCAGCTTCACCGCCGGTAGATCATAGCAATTCAGCGCATGGGTCAGCGCGCGAAACACCACGCCGCCGGTCAGATCAAGACTATGCCCGCCATCGGCAGCAAGCATCGCCTCCAGCCCCGTGATGCGCCCGGTGGCGTCAAAGCCCGCGCGCCAGCGATACAAAAACGGATGGCGCTTGCCGGTCGCCGCCATATCCGCCTTGCGGGAAAGGCGCAGCTTTACCGGCCGCCCGGTGATGCGCGCGGCGAGTGCCGCCGCTGCCGCTACCCAGGATGCATTGCTTTCCTTACCGCCAAAGCCGCCACCCATGCGCCGGCAGCGCACGGTGATGCGGTTGAAATCACAGCCCAGCACGCGCGCTGCGATATGCTGCACCTCAGTCGGGTGCTGGGTGGAGGAAGTAATGGCGATATCGCCATCCTCACCTGGCAGGGCAACCGCGATCTGGCCTTCCAGATAGAAATGTTCCTGACCGCCCGCGCGAAATTCGCCCGCAACCTGCATAGGCGCCGCAGCAATGGCGCCCGCCGCATCGCCTAACGTGATTTCCTGCGGCGGCAGCAAATACGCCTCTGCCGCCAGCGCATCTTCAATGGAAAGAATTGCCGGCAGCGCCTCAATTTCCGGCTTCAGCGCAATAAGGGCCGCCAGCGCCGCATCGCGCGTTTCGCCCACCACCAGCGCAATGGGTTGGCCGTGATGGCGCAAGACGCCATCGGCGAAAAGCGGTTCCACTTCCCGGCCTGAGGGCGAGATATCATTCGCCCCCAGCACATCATGCGCGGTGATGACTGCAACAACACCCGGCATGGCGCGCGCCGCCGCGACATCCAGCCCACCAAGCCGCCCATGCGCAACGGGCGAAAGCAATAGCGCGCCATGCAACATGCCCGGCACTTCCGGCACATCATCCGCGAAAGCTGCGCGGCCCGTAACATGACCAAGCGCGGAATCATGCGCCAGCGCTGATCCCTGAACCAAAGGCGCATTCATGGCGCGATGAACCGCGGCGCATGCGGCGTTGGCAGCGCCATGATTTCCGCTGCTGCATCTGGCCTCGCCGCGCGCCAATAAAGCCTGAGTAGAAGGTTGCGCGCAGCGACGCGCCGATACTCGGCAGTCCCGCGCAAATCATCCATGGGCGTGATGGTGCGCGCCAAAGCCTCACCCGCCGCGCGCGCTTGCGCTTCGGTGAACACGGCGCCTTCCAATAGCGCCTCCGCTTCCGGCGCACGTGCGGCCATCGGCCCGCAGCCACCATGGGCGATGCGCGCGCGGGTGATTACATCGCCTTCGCATTCCAGCAGCACCGAAAGCCCAATCGCGCTGATATCCTGATCATGCCGGCGGGAGAGTTTCTCGGCGGCGAAAATCGCGCCCGGTTTTGGTCTTGGAATGAAGACCCGCGCAATCACCTCATCTGGCCGGAGCGCATTGCGCCGATAGCCGAGCAGGAAGTCCTCAACCGGCACTTCCCGCGTGCCATTCGGCCCCGCGAGCGTCAGCCGCGCCCCAAGCGCCAGCAGCGGCGGCAGCGCATCGCCAATCGGGCTTGCGGTGCCCAGATTGCCACCAAGCGTGCCAAGCGCGCGTATCTGGCGCGACCCCAGCCGGCGCAGCAGCCCGGCAAAAGCCGCGAAATCCGGATCGCCCGCCATGTGACCCAGCATCGCCGCATAGGGTTCCGCCGCGCCGACCGAAAGCCCTGCCACCCCCGCGACTATGCCGCGCAATTCCGCGACATCGCGCAGACAAATGATGGAGCCAGGATTTTCGCGATGTTCCGAAAAGCGCAGGCCAAGATCCGTGCCGCCGGCCAATAACCACGCCCGAGGATGGTCGCGCCGCAGCGCCAGCATTTCATCCAAGCCGCGTGGCAGGAAAAAGCGATGCCCGGGCGGGCCGAAGGCGGTAACATCACTCGCGGGACATAATGGCGCAGCATCCTCCGCCGCCGGCATGGCCGCCACCGCATCCAAAATGGGCCGATAGCCAGTGCAGCGGCAGAGATTTCCGGCCAAAGCCTCATGCGCATCACCGCCCATGCGCGCATGGGCATAAAGCGACATCACAATCCCCGGCGTGCAAAAGCCGCATTGTGTGGCCTCGGCCGCCAGCATCGCCGCTTGCACAGGATGCGGCGCGCCATCGGGGGCGGAAAGCCCCTCCACACTCCTGATCGCCAGGCCATGCGCCTGACCGAGCGTCATCAGGCAGGCATTCACGGGGGCGCGGGCGCCATCAGGCGCTTCAATCACCACGGTACAGGCGCCGCAATCGCCTTCTGCGCAGCCTTCCTTCGTGCCGGTCAGCCCAGCCGGGCCGCGCAGCCAATCGAGCAAGGTCATGGCCGGGGGCGTTTCCGCAGGCAGGCGCCGCAAATCGCCATTCAGGGTGAAGGTGATGGACATGAAACTTTATTTAGGATGGGAGAGCCCGAGTTAAAACCGGGGGGTGCTGCCCCGGGAGGCCCAGCAGGGATTTCGGCTACTCCCCGTCTTCCAGCCTTTCGATATCCTCATCCGAAAAGCCGAAATGGTGGCCGATTTCGTGGATCAGCACGTTACGGACCAGGCGGAACAAATCCTCCCCGGTTTCGATCCATTCCAGCAGGATGGGCTCGCGGAACAGCAGGATGCGGTCCGGGTCTTCCGGCACCATCGCGTTGCTCTTTTCCGTGAGCGGTACGCCAAGATAAAGCCCGGTCAATTCATAGGGGTTTTCGATGCCGAGTTCGCGCAGCATCTCCTCCTCGGCAATGTCATCCACCAAGATGGCAGCGCCCTTCAGCAGATCGCGCAGCGGTTTCGGGATGGCGGCAAGCGCATCTTCGGCCAATTCGACCAAATCTTCGGCGCTGGGAGGGGTGGAAAAACGCATGATGCCCCATCTGCGCGCCGGCCCGCGCAGTGGTCAAGTGAAGCTTCCGGCGAAGGCGTGACAGGTCAGTATTGCTGACATAACCTCCGCCCATGGAAACGCTGCTGCCTTTGTTGGGTTTTGCCATTGCCACGTCGGCCACGCCGGGGCCGAATACGCTGATGGTGGCGGCATCGGCGGCCAATCACGGGCTACGCGCCGTGGTGCCGCATGTGCTGGGCATTGCCTTTGGCTTCGCCGCCATGATCTGGCTGGCGGGGTTAGGCTTGGCACTGCCGCTGATGGCCAGCCCCTTGCTGCATCAGGTGGTGAAGTGGGGCGGGGTGGCCTGGCTTGCTTGGCTTGCCTGGAAAATCGCCCGTGCCGGGGCACCGGGGGAAGGGCCGGCGCGCCCGCCGCTCGGCTTTCTGGGGGCTGTGCTGTTCCAATGGGTGAACCCCAAGGCCTGGATGATCATCCTGGCGGCCATCCCGGCCTTTACGCGGCCAGGGGATGATTTGCTGCCTCAGATTAGTTTGATTGCGCTGGTTTTCGCCGCGGTGGGCGTGCCCTCAGCCGGGCTTTGGGGCGTGATTGGCGCGGGGGCGGGGCGCCTGCTGCGCCCCGGGCGGGGATTGCGCGCCTTCAACATCGCCATGGCGGTGTTGATGCTGGCATCGCTTATCCCCGCGCTGAGGATTTAACCTTCAATCACGTTCGAACGCTGGCCACCGATAATGGACAGGAATTCGCGCCGCGTGCTGGCGTCATCCCGGAAGGCGCCGAGCATGCGGCTGGTCACCATGGTCACACCCGGCTTGTGGATGCCGCGTGTGGTCATGCATTGATGCGCCGCTTCAATCACCACCGCAACGCCCTTGGGCTTCAACACCTGTTCGATGGTATTCGCCACCTGCGCGGTCAGCTTTTCCTGAATCTGGAGGCGCTTGGCATAGACTTCCAACACGCGCGCAAGCTTGCTGATGCCAACCACCCGGCCCTGCGGCAGATAGGCGATATGCGCGCGGCCAATGATGGGCACCATATGATGTTCGCAATGGCTTTCCATGCGGATGTCCCGCAGGATCACCATTTCATCATAGCCATCGGTTTCTTCGAAGGACCGCGCAAGTAAATCCATCGGGTCCGTTTCGTAGCCGGCGAAGAATTCCTCATAGGCGCGGGCGACGCGCGCGGGGGTATCCACCAAGCCTTCACGGTCCGGGTCATCACCGGCCCAGCGCAGCAGGGTGCGCACTGCGGCTTCGGCTTCTGCGCGGGAGGGGCGCGGCTCCAGAGAGGCATTGGCCGTAGAGAGGCCAGAGGCAGGAGTTTGAATATTCACGGTATTGGTCTTTCCCAAGGTCGAAACGGCGCCAGAAGGCAGGGGGCTTTGCGGAGCCGACAGACACCCATGTGGGCAGCCCCGCCGAAATGGCAAGGATTTGCCCCCGCTTGGCGCCGGGCGCGCGTGTGGGTTAGCTTTGCCAAGCCCATGAACAACCAGAAGAACCCGCCATGCTCGATGCCGTAGCCCCGCTTGCCGCCACCTCAACCAACGCCAAGCTGTATGACGCGCTGATCATCGGTTCCGGTTTCGCCGGCATGTATCAGCTCCATTGCCTGCGGGATCGCTTGGGCCTTTCCGCCCATGTGCTGGAAGCGGGCGATGGCGTGGGTGGCACCTGGTATTGGAACCGCTACCCCGGCGCGCGGTGTGATTCCGAAAGCCATAGCTATTGCTATCATTTTTCGGATGAGCTGGTGCAGGGTTGGGAATGGTCTGAACGCTACCCAAGCCAGCCGGAGATTCTGCGCTACCTGAATTACGCTGCGGATAAGCTTGATTTGAAGCGCGACATTACCTTCGGCGCGCGGGTGGTGGCAGCGCGGTATGATGAAGCCGAGAACCTTTGGCATGTGCAGACCGAACAGGGCGCGCATTATGCCGCGCGCTATTTGATCACCGCTGTTGGTTGCCTATCATCGGCCAATCTGCCGAAGATTGATGGCATCCCGGATTTTCAGGGCAAATGGTACCACACTGGCGAATGGCCGCATGAGTGGGTGGATTTCGCGGGCAAGCGCGTTGGCGTGATCGGCACCGGGTCCACGGGTATTCAGGCGATTCCGGTGATTGCGGCGGCGGCGAAGCATCTAACCGTGTTTCAGCGCACGGCGAATTATTCGATCCCCGCGCGCAATGCGCCGCTGACGGATGATTTCAAGAAATATGTCCGGGAGAATTTCGCCGAAATTCGCGATGTGATGCGCTCCACCGTCAATGGCCATCCGTGGCGAATTGCGGATCGTTCCGTGCTGGAAGTGACCGATGCGGAACGGAACGAGATTTTTGAAAAAGCCTGGGAAAAGGGCGGGCTTCGGCTGCGCGCTGAATTCCGCGATGTGCTGACAAATGAGGAAGCGAATGAGATTATCTCAGCCTTCCTCAAGAAAAAAATCGGTCAGATTGTGAAGGATCCCGCCAAGGCCGCGATCCTTGCCGATATTGATCACGGCTTCGGCACCAAGCGCCCGCCGATTGATACCGGCTATTTCGAAACCTATAACCGCGACAATGTGGCTTTGGTGAATTTGCGGGCCGAGCCGATTGAACGCATCACCGCCACCGGCGTGAAGACCAGCAAGGGCGAATATCCTTTGGATATCATTGTCTTCGCCACGGGTTTTGATGCCATGACCGGGCCGCTGTTTAATCTGAATATCGCGGGGCGTGATGGCCTGGCCTTGCGCGATGTGTGGCGCGAAGGCCCGCGCAGCTATTTGGGGCTGCAAGTGGTGGGCTTCCCCAATCTGTTTACCGTGACCGGGCCTGGCAGCCCTTCAGTGCTGACCAATATGCCGGTCGCGATTGAACAGCATGTGGAATGGATCACGCGTTGCATCGCGGATATGCGCAAAGCCGGCCAGACGCGCATTGAAGCGAAGCCCGATGCGGTGGATGATTGGATGGTGCAGGTGCAGGAAGTGGCGGACCGCACGCTTTTCACGAAAACGCTGCATTCCTGGTATCTGGGCGCCAATGTGCCGGGCAAGCCGCGTGTGTTCATGCCCTATATCGGCGGCATGGCGCGGTATCGGCGGATTTGTGATGAGGTGGCGGATAAGGGGTATGAGGGGTTTGTGTTGGGGGCGTGAGTTCTTTCACACCGGTTCCAACCCCTTGGCGCGGAGCAGCTTGGCATCCGCGCCTTTCACCAAAAATGCCATAAAGGCGCGCGCGGCTTCCGGCTGCGCAGCCTCGGCGAAAAGCGCGGCGGAAAACGTCATCACCTCGCCAATTTCGGCGGGCAGCGTGCCGATAATGTCTATCCCCGGCACGGTCATCAATTCGCTGACTTGTTGAATGGCCAAAGCCACTTCGCCGCGCTTCAGCAATTCACCGGTAAAACCCTGCGGGATCACGGTGGCTTTGGCGTTGACCTCCGCCGCGATGCCAAGCCGTTCAATCAGCCCCGCGAAGAACAGCCCGCTTGCCCCCGCACGGGAATAGGCGAGGGATGGTGTGGCAAGCAGCGTCGCGCGGAAGGCTTCCGGCGTGCTGATATCGGGCCGCTTCGCACCGGCGGCGACCGCAACGCCAATGTGGGAAAGCGCCAAATCACGCCGGCTGCCTTGCGCGAAAATCCCCTTGGCGATGCACTCATCCACGGCGGCGGCGGTCAGGATCGCGATATCACCCCGGGCGCCATCGGCGATGCGCTGCGAAATGCTTTTGGTCGGGTCAAACACCATGGCGGGCGCCGGGTTGGTCTTGGCCCAAAGCGGCGCCAGAACTTCCAGAACGCCCTGCAAAGCGAGGGTGGACATGATGGAAAGC
The DNA here is from genome assembly GCA_051007055.1 of Roseomonas sp. Lineage (GTDB taxonomy): Bacteria > Pseudomonadota > Alphaproteobacteria > Acetobacterales > Acetobacteraceae > Neoroseomonas. The sequence goes on along the minus strand of JBPCSO010000085.1, from coordinate 39 downwards.
GGCTGGGCCATGGGGCGGGTTCCTTGCAAAGCGGTACGG
>JBPCSO010000084.1:0-3115 GCA_051007055.1 Roseomonas sp. | reverse complement strand
GCCCCTTGGATGTGATGATTGTGGATATGCCGCCGGGGACGGGTGATGCGCAGTTGACGATGTCTCAGCGCGTGCCTTTGGCGGGGGCGGTGATTGTCTCCACGCAGCAGGATGAGGCGCTGTAGGATCCCAGGCGCGGTGTTCGCATGTTTGAAAAGGTCAATGTCCCGGTGCTGGGGCTGATCGAGAATATGTCCTTCTTCTGCTGCCCCATTTGCAACCATCGGTCGGATATTTTCAGCCATGGCGGCGCGCGACGGGAAGCGGAAAGGCTGGGTGTAGAATTCCTCGGCGAATTGCCGCTGAAGCTCGAAATCCGGGAATTGGCCGATGCCGGCACGCCGATTGTGATGGCGCGGCCGGATTCGGAGGAGGCGCAATCCTATCGCCGCATCGCGCGCCGCGTTTGGGAAAAGGCGGCGGCGAAGGCCGAGGCTGCGCCTAAGATTGTGATGGAGTAATCGTGGCTAGCGCTTCTTCAACGTCATCCGCCCCAACGCAAACCCGCCAATAAACGCGGCCAGCACCATGGCCGCGACCTCACCCAATAGCGCGTTTGCGAGCGGCAGGCCGATCAGCGTCGCCAGCACAAAGGCGATGATGATGGCAAAGCGCTGACGCCAACCGGCGGCGGGGGCCTTGGCTTTCCGCCCGGCCGGTCGCGCCTGGCCGCTTGCCTGCCCGCCGGAATGCACTTGACGCGCAACGCCCCGTCCGCGCGCATCGGACACGGGTTCAGACCTTCTGATCCAGCATTTCCATCATCTCCCGCCATTCGCGCTTGGAAAGCCCGCTGGTTTCTTGTGTCACGGCTTCGCCGGCCAGCATGCGGCGCAGGATCGCGATCATTTGCGCGGAAAGCGTCACCGCGCCCATGCGATAATCGCGGAAGGCTTCAAAGGCCATCGGCACCCAGGCCTCAACGGTCTTCAGCATGGCCTCCGCATAGACGCGGATTTCATATTGCGCATGGGCATCGGCGCGGAGTGACAGGAAGTGCAGCAGATTGTGCAAATCCGTCTTCCAATACCATTGCGTATAGGCATTGAGCGTCAGGTTCATCCGCGCCAATTCGCGCGCCAAGCCCTGGCGGCTTTCGTCGCGCGCGGCGCCTTCATCATCCTCATTCAGCATTTCAAGGTAATGATCATAATTGCGCGTGGCATCTTCGCGCAGCAGATCAAGCACGCGCGCCGCTTCAGCACCGTCAAGCACATCGCCGCGCCCTTGGCGGTTCATGGCAGATTGCGCGGCCAGGTTTTCCGGCGCGGGGATATAGAATTCGCGGTCCAGAATGGAATAGCGCGCGGAATATTCATTCACATTTGCGGTGCGATGCCGGATCCATTGCCGCGCGATAAAGATCGGCAGCTTCACATGGTATTTGATTTCGCACATTTCAAACGGTGTGCTGTGGCGATGGCGCATCAAATAGCGGATCAGGCCGCGATCCTCATTCGCCGCGCGGGTGCCACGCCCGTAAGAAACGCGCGCCGCCTGCACAATGGCAGCGTCATCGCCCATATAGTCAATCACCCGGACAAAGCCGTGATCCAGTACAGGCAGTGCCTCATACAACATGGCTTCCAGCGCCGGCACGCTCGGGCGGCGCGTCGGCGCCTCGCTCGCCCGCGCGGCTGAGATTTCCTGTTGCTGTGCTTCGGTCAGTGCCATGATGAAATCTGCCCCTTTTCGCCCGTTTGGCGTTCCCAGCACGCGGGGTCAAGCGCCCCGGCGCTTCCGCCCCGCGCCACTTCGGGGCAGGATGGCCGAGAAACCAGCCCCCCGGAGCCCGCCATGTCCCCAATTGACGCCATTCGCCGCCACCAGGCTGAACTCACTGCCTTCCGACGCGACCTGCATGCCCATCCGGAACTTGGCATGGCGGAATTCCGCACGGCGGAGAAGGTGGCCTCTGCGCTTGAGGCCTTGGGGATAGAGGTCCATCGCGGCGTGGGTGGCACTGGCGTCGTTGGGGTGCTCCGCAATGGTTCCGGCAATCGGGCCATTGGGCTGCGCGCCGATATGGATGCGCTGCCGATGGAAGAGCTGAATGATGTGCCCTATCGCAGCACGGTGAAGGGGGCGATGCATGCCTGCGGGCATGATGGCCACACCACCATGCTGCTGGGTGCCGCCAAATATCTGGCGGAGACTCGTAACTTCGACGGCATTGTGCATTTCATTTTCCAGCCGGGGGAAGAAGGCTGCGGTGGCGCGCTCGCCATGCTGGCGGATGGGCTGTTTGAGCGTTTCCCCTGCGATGCCATTTACGGCATGCATAACCGCCCCGGCATGCCTGTTGGCGAATATGCTATTCGCAGCGGCCCAACCGCGGCGGGTGGCGCGTTTTTTGATATCACCATTACTGGCAAGGGTTCTCATGGTGCGCGGCCTGAGGTTTCAATTGATCCCGTATTGGCCGCCTGCCATGTCACCACAGCGCTGCAATCCATTGTTTCGCGCAATCTCTCCCCGCGTGATGCGGCGGTGGTAAGTGTGACAAAAGTGGAGGGGGGCGATGCCTATAATGTTATCCCCGAAACCGCGGTGATTTCTGGCACGGCGCGGTTTTTCGCGCGGGAAGTCAGCGTGCAGATCGAAGAAGGGCTGAAGCGCGTGGCCGAAGGCGTCGCGGCTGGCTTTGGTGCGTCCGCCAGTCTCGATTACCGGCTGATCTTTGCCCCCACCATCAATGATGCGGAGCAGACCGAAGCCTTCGCCGCTGCCGCGGCTGAATTGGTGGGCGATGCCAAGGTGGCGCGGGACAAGCCGCCGGGCATGGGGTCTGAGGATTTTTCCTTCATGATGGAACGTGTCCCCGGCGCCTATATCCATGTCGGCAATGGTGATGGTGCCATGCCGCATAACCCGCACTATCAATTCAATGATAAGGCAATCCCCTATGGCGCCGCCCTTTATGCGCGCGTGGTGGAAAAGGGCTTGCCGGGCGCATAAGCCCCCTCGAAATCACGCGCCAAGGCGCCTATATATGGGCCGTCACTTCGGTGACTATGGCGATAAACACGGCTCGGAATAAGCGTTGCGGACCCGGGGGCGGTACCCGGCGCCTCCACCAATCACCCGCCTTATCAGCGGCAGATGGGGGCGAAAC
>JBPCSO010000083.1:0-15882 GCA_051007055.1 Roseomonas sp. | reverse complement strand
GGCCAGGGATGGGCTGGTCCAACGCGACCCAGATACCTTCCGCAATGTGCCCGCACTCGCGACCGAATGGGCATGGCAGGGCAATTCGGCGATTGATTTCAAGATCAGGCCCGGCGTGAAGTTTCATGATGGCAGCGATTTCAGCGCCGATGATGTTGTCTATACCTTCAATACCATCGTGGAATTGGGTGGCCGGCTTTCCACGCCGGGGAATTATTCCTGGATCGAAGGCGCCGAAAAGCTTGATGCCAATACGGTACGGCTGAAAATGAAGCGCCCCACACCGGCCGCGCTGGATTATCTGGCGATGGTGACGCCGATGTGGCCCAAGGCCTACCGCGAACGCGTGGGGCCTGAGGGGTATTCCCGCATGCCGATCAGCACCGGGCCGTATCGCTTCACCAAGGTGGATGTCTCGAACGGGGTCGAATACGAACGCTTCGATGGCTATTACCAGGGTGGCCCCAAGGGCAGGCCGGTGATCCAAAAGATCACCGCGCGCTACCTTTCCGATGCCGCCACCGAATTGACTGAATTGCTGGCGCAGCGCGTGGATTGGATCTGGAACATGAACCCAGACAATATCGCCAATGTGAATCGCATGCCCTTCCTGCAAGCGGTACAGCAGGAAACCATGCGTGTTGGCTTCATGACCTTGGATGCGGCAGGGCGTACTGGTGCGGGCAATCCGCTGACTAATTTAAAGGTGCGCCAAGCGATCTTCCACGCGATTGACCGCCAATCCATGGCGGAAAAGCTGGTGACGGGCGGTTCGCGCGTGCCACCGGCCCCCTGCTTCCCATCGCAATTCGGCTGTAATGGCGATGTTGCCGTGCAATATGAATACAACCCGGCCAAGGCGCGGCAATTGCTGGCCGAAGCCGGTTTTGCCAATGGCTTTGACATTGAACTGACATCCTATGTCCAGCCACGGCAATGGTCCGAAGCGGTGCAGAATTACTTGCAAGCGGTTGGCATTCGCGCCCGCCTGAACCTGATGCAGGTGGCGGCGCAAATCCAACGCTCGCAACGCGGAGAATTGGCGCTCGGCATGGGAAGCTGGGGCAGCTATTCGATCAATGATGTCTCGGCCTTCCTGCCGCAATGGTTTGGCGGCGGGAATGAGGATTATGCGCGCGATCAGCAATTGACCGATCTGGTGAATGAGGGCGGTAGTTCGGCCGACGAGGCGGTGCGCAAGCGCGCCTATGATGCGGCGATCAAGCGCATCACCGAACAAGCCTATTTCGTACCGCTGCACACCTACGTCAGCACCTACGCCTTCCAACGGCAATTGGACTTCAAGCCCTATGCCGATGAATTGCCGCGCTTCTATCTGGCGAAGTGGAAGTAGGGAAAGCTTTTGGCGAAACAGCCCCGCCCGGACATCTTCGTGCCGTGTTTTTATTTTTTGCTCAGCCGGCCAAGTGGCATTCCACCAGCCCATCCTCCAGGCTGGTGATGCGGGGTGCTGTCGCCGCGCAAGGTGCAAAACAGGCCGGGCAACGCGGATGAAAGCGGCAGCCGGGCGGGATATTCGCGGGATCGGGCATGATATCGCCAAGCCCGACATCGGGTACGCCTAGCCCTGGTTCGGGGGTCAGCACACTATCCAGCAGAGCGCGGGTATAGGGGTGGCGCGGGTCGCGGAACAGCGCTTCGCTTTCGCGCCGTTCTACAATGCGGCCGAGATACATGACAGCGACTTCACTCGCCACATGTTCCACCACCGCAAGATTGTGGCTGATGAACAGGTAAGTCAGCCCCAAATCGCGGCGTAATTCGGCTAGCAGATTGAGGATTTGCGCCTGCACCGAAACATCCAGCGCACTTGTCGGTTCATCGCAAACGACAATGCGCGGGCGCAGCACCAGGGCGCGCGCAATCGCCACACGCTGGCGCTGCCCGCCCGATAACTGCGATGGGAAACGCGTGCCCTGTTCGTTGGAAAGCCCGACACGTTCCAGGCTTTCGGCAACGCGGCGATCAATTTCGGCACCCGTCACATTGCCTTGCGCCACCAGCGGCATGGCGATGATATCCCGCACACGCCGGCGCGGATTGAGCGAGGAAAACGGATCCTGGAAAACCGGCTGGATCAGCCTGGCGCGCGCGCGGCGATCCATGCCTTCAAGCCGCTTGCCATCCACCAAAACCTCACCGGCGCTGGGTTCCATCAGGCCCAGGATCATGCGTGCGAGCGTTGTCTTGCCGCAGCCGCTTTCGCCCACCACGCCAAGCACGCTGCCGGCGGGGACCGAAAAGCTGACATCATCAACCGCCACCACGCGGCGCGGCGGCGCAAAAAGCCCCTGGCTGGCGCGAAACTCGCGCCTCAGGCTGCGTACTTCAATCGCGGGTGTGCTCATGCGCCTGCCCCTTCCGGCCGGATGCAGAGCATCTCATGCGCGGGCCCAACATTGCGCCGCGGAATGGCGCCAGCGCAGGCGGCTTCGGCAAAACTACAGCGGTCCCGAAAGGCGCAGCCGGTGAAGCCTGGCGGAATGCGCGGCACCACGCCGGGGATGGAGCCCAGCGGTTCATCGCGCTTCACCTTGCCCGGCACCGGCACGCAGGTAAGCAGGCCGCGCGTATAGGGGTGGCGGGGCGCACGAAACAACTCGACCGTGGGCGCGCTTTCCACCACTTCGCCGGCATACATCACGGAAACCCGATCCGCGACGCGGGCCACAATGCCAAGATCATGGGTGATCAACAGAATGCCTAGACCGAGGTCCTTTTGAAGTTCCGCCAGCAAGCGCAGGATTTGCGCCTGTACTGTCACATCAAGCGCTGTGGTCGGCTCATCGGCAATCAGCAATTCAGGATCGCACATCAGTGCCATGGCAATCATGACACGCTGGCGTAAGCCCCCCGAAAGCTGATGCGGAAATTGCCCAAGCCTGAGACCCGGCGCCGTGATGCCCACGCGCGTCAGCAATTCCACCGCACGATCCACCGCCTGCGCGCGCGGCGTGCCGCGATGGCGGCGCAAAACCTCGGTCATTTGCGAACCCACCGTATAGGCCGGGTTCAGGCTGGTCATAGGTTCCTGGAAAATCATCGCCATGCGATCACCGCGCAGGCGCGACATCTGTTTTTCGTCGTAATCGCGGATATCATCACCGGCGAAGGAAAGCCGCGCCGCTTCGCGCTTGCCGCCCTTGGCAAGTAGCCCCATCACCGCAAGTGATGTCACTGATTTGCCGCAGCCGCTTTCACCCACCAGGCAATGGGTTTCGCCCTTCTGGACGGTCAGTGAAATGCCACGCACCGCCGCGGTGCCGCCGAAGGTCACGCGTAGATCTTCAATGTCCAGCAGCGCGCTCATCGAGACAAATCCGTCCCTAGCATGTCACGCAAGGCATCACCCAGAAGATTGACACCAAGCACCAGCACAAAAAGCGCAATGCCGGGGATCATGATGATCCAGGGGCTGAAGAACATGTATTCCTTGGCTTCCGAGATCATCAGCCCCCAGGAAGGTTCGGGCGGTGGCACGCCAAGGCCCAGAAAGGAAAGCGCCGCTTCCAGCAAAATGGCGAGTGCCATTTCAAGCGTTGCGACAACGGCGAGATGCGTCGCGATATTGGGCAGCACTTCCTTGAACAGCACGGTCATGGGCGAACAGCCCGCACAACGCGCCGCCGCCACATAATCCAGATTGCGAATTTGCATGGTGGTGGACCGCGCCACAACGGCAAAACGGTCCCAGAGCAATAGCCCGAGCACCAGGATCACCATGGTGAAGCTGGCGCCCCCCGAAAATCCCGCCACAGCCAAGGCCACCAGCACCACGGGGATGGAAAGCCGCGCGGTGATGGCAAAGACCACCGCATCATCAACACGCCCACCATAAAAACCGCCCATGACACCAAGGAAAGTGCCGATAATGCCGGAAGTGATGATGGTCGCGACGCCAATGATCATGGACACCCGGGCGCCATAAATCAGCCGCGACAGGTAATCCCTCCCCAATTGATCTGTGCCGAGGATATTGGCAGGCGTGCCGCCTTCCATCCACATGGGCGGAATGACGCGCCGCCCAAGATCAATCGTGAAGGGATCATAAGGCGCAAGCCAAGGCGCGAAAATCGCGACAAAGGTGATGAAGCCGACAATGCCCACCCCCAATATCGCGCCCGCATTGCGCCAGATGCGCCGCCGATTACTGGCGCCGGCGGGCTGTAAAACGCTACTCATGCCGACCTCAAGCGCGGATCGAGCACCGCGTTCAGTAAGTCGGACAAAAGCGTGAGGCCGATATAGATCAGCGCCAGCACCAGCACTACGGCTTGCACCACGGGGAAGTCGTTCTTGCTGATGCTCTCCCACGCCAGATAGCCAACGCCATGCAGCGCAAAGACGGTTTCGATCACAATCGAACCGCCCAGCATGAAGCCAAGCTGCACGGCGGCAATGGCCACTACCGGAATGGCCGCGTTGCGAAACCCGTGCTTCACCAGAATGGAAAGCCGCGACAGCCCCTTGGCGCGGGCGGTGCGGATGTAATCGGAAGCGAGCGCCTCGATCATGCCGCTCCGTGTCAGGCGCATGAGCGATGGAATGGCGGAAAAGGACAGCACGATGGAAGGCATGACGTAATGCTCCCAGGACCCGGTGCCCGAGATCGGCAGCCAGCCCAGGTTCAAGCCCAGCACGATCATCAGCGTAAGGCCGAGCCAGAAGGAAGGCATGGCCTGGCCAATCAGCGCCACCATCAGCACGCTGCGATCCACCCAGGTATTTTCCTTGACCGCAGCCAGAATGCCCAAAGGCAGTGCGACGCAAAGCGCAATGAACAGGCCGCAAAGGCCAAGCGTCATTGTGATTGGCATGCGCTCCATGATCAGGCGTGCCACGCGCGTCTTGAAGAAATAGCTATCGCCGAAATCGCCCTGCAGCGCGCGCCAGAGCCAATCGAAATACTGCACCCATAGAGGTCGATCGAGCCCATAAGCGCGGCGAATCAGTTCAATATCCTCCTGCGTCGCATTCGGCCCGGCAATCGAAATAGCAAGATCGCCCGATAGCCGCGTGAGCAGAAAGCTCAACGTCAGCACCGTGAGCGCGACCAGAATCGCAACCGTCAAGCGGCGTCTTAGAAAGTGAAGCATCCCGTCCCTAGCCTAGGCTTGACCGGATGGCGGCGACAAGGGGGCCATCACCAGGCCCCCGCCCAGCCATCCCGGCGCGGATCGGATGCCGCCATGCGCACGCCATTATCGAGCACACGAATGGCTTCCACGCTGCATGGCCCTTCCAGATCGGGCACAATCTTCACGCGGTGGCCGCGTGCTTCCAGGGCGCTGATCACCTCGGCCCCCATACCACGTTCGATGGTCAGCAGATCCTCCCCGCCATGGGGGTAATTGCTTTCCTGGCCGGGTTGGGCAGATGTCCAGCGTGGCGCTTCCAACGCCTGTTGCGGGTCCATGCCGAAATCGGCACAGGCAACAAGGACCTGGGTATTCACCTGCACCTGATTATCCGCACCAGGTGTGCCGAAGATCAGCCACGGCTTGCCACCCTTCATCAGCATGGGCGCATTCATGGTGTGGCGGACGCGCTTGCCAGGGGCCAGCGCATTGGCGTGGCTTTCATCCAAATGCCAGTAGCTCATGCGGTTATTCATCAAGATGCCGGTTTGCTCGCCAGTCACGCCCGACCCGAAACTGGAATTGATGGATTGAATGGCGGAAACCGCATTGCCGTCGCGGTCCACCACGCAGAAATAGGTGGTGTCCGCTTCCTGCGCCCCACGCACCGGCAAATGTGCCGCGCGGTCCGTGATCGTGGCGGCGTGTTCAGCGGCGCGTTCCGCTGACAGCAGCCTATCAAGCGGCGGGTTCACTGCGCCGGCATGGGCTTCGCGGTCCAGGAAGGCACGCTTTTTTGCTTCTACCAGCAGATGGATCAAGGCGGCGCTGCCCCAGCCGAGCGCGGCAAGATCAAAGCGATCCAGAATGCGTGCCATTTGCGCCATGGCGAAGCCCATGGAATTGGGCGGTGTCTGACGCAGCTCAAAGCCACGATAGGGAATAGCGATTGGCGGCGCGACAAGTACTGTCACGGCGGCCAGATCAGCCGTACGCACCAGGGCGCCGGCCTTTTCCAGATCTGCGGCCAACATCGCGGCAAGCCTGCCCTGATAGAAATCCGCGGGACCGGCCGAGGCCAAGCGCTGCAAGGTTCCCGCCAAGGCTGGCTGCACCAGCAAATCCCCCAATACGGGCGGCTTGCCTTCGGGCAGAAACAGCGCGGCACTCAGCGCATCGGGGGAAAGCCGCGCGCGGTTCTCTCCAGCGAAATGGCGCAAAGCATGGGTCGCGGCGAAACCATCGCGCGCTGCCTCAATTGCCGGCCCGAACAAGGCACCCCAGGGCTTGCTGCCTTCCGCACCATGCAGCGCGGCAATGCCGGCCACCATGCCGGGCGTTTGGATGGAAAGCGGGCCATGCACGGGAATGCCGCCCGCTGCGCGATAATGCGCAATGGTGGCCGCCGCCGGCGCCGCGCCGGTCCCGTTATAGGTGGTGCTGGCGCCGGTTTTCGCATTCCAGGCATGGTAGAAACCATCGCCGCCGAGCCCCGACATGTGTGGTTCCACCACACCGAGCGTGAGGGCAATCGCCACCGCCGCATCGGCAGCATTGCCGCCGGCGCGCAGAATCTCCATCCCCGCCGCCGTCGCGACCGGATGATTGCTCGCCACCGCCCCGCGGCGGCCCATGATGAGCGGGCGGCGCGCGCGAATGCCTTCATACGCCATGGCTCAGCCCCCCAGATTCATGCGCGAGACTATCGGCGCCCAGCGCGTCACTTCTACCTGCACATGCGCGGCTGCGGCGGCTGGCGAAGGATCGGGCCAGGTTTCCACACCCGCCGCCGCCAGGCGCTGCTTCACGGCGGGGTCGGCTACAGCGCGCAGTGTTGCGTCACGAATGGGGACGAGTGCTTCTTCCGGCGTGCCGGGCTTGGCGAACAAGACCTGCCAGGCAGTGACTTCATAGCCAGGCACTCCAACCTGCGCGAGTGCGGGCAGCCCAGGCACCAGATCAGATGGTGTCGCGGAACTGACGGCGAGGCCCCGCACGCGGCCATCACGCATCAACGGTGTCAGCAGGGTTGGGCTATCAATGGTCAGGTTCATCCGCCCCGCGAGTAAATCCTGCACCGCATTGGCCGCGGTGCGATAGGGCACGATGGTAAAGCTGGTGCCGGAAAGCTGACGGAACAATTCGCCCGCTAGGTGATTCGTGGCTCCCGGGTTGGTGGCGCCGTAATTCGCTTCTTCCTTCTTTTGCGAGAGCCAAGCGAGCAAGGAAGCCACATCACGCGCCGGCACATCCGGATGCACCGCAAGCACAAAGGGCTGCCTTCCCACCAGGGCAAGCGGGATGAAATCCGTCACGGGATCATGCGGGAAATTCGGATAAATCGCCCGCATCACCGGGTGGTTATTGGTGCCAATGAAAATCGTATTGGCATCGGCGGGCAGGCGATGAAACGCCGCAGCACCCACGGTGCTGCCCGCGCCCGCGATGTTTTCCGGCACCACCGGGCGGCCAAGCTGGGTTTGCAAGGCATCCGCCAGAATGCGGCCCACCACATCCGTGACACCACCAACGCCCACGGGAATGATCATGCGCAAGGGCCGCGCCTGGGCGAAAGCGGGGGCAGCCAAGCCAAGCGCAGCAGCGGAAAGGAGGGAACGACGCAGCATGGGCGGAACATCCTTCAGTTTAGCCATACCGCAACCCTAGCCTGCCCTGCGCGTTCTGCCAGCCCTGATGCGCTTGTCTTTCCAAGCCCAGCTTTTCGGGCTTAGCTTCTTCTCAAAATAGGGGGCGCGACATGGCGAGCATTGTTCTCATTCACGGGGCCTATCAGGGCGGCTGGATTTGGCGCTTTGTCGCCGAACGGCTGCGCGCCGCTGGCCATGATGTGCATGCACCAACGCTTGATGGCTGCGCGGAACGGCGCCACCAGATGCGCGCGGGTATTGATACCGAAAGCCACGGCCAGGAAATCGCTGAGTACCTCCATTACCATGATTTGCGCGATACGGTGCTGGTGGGCACCTCTGCCGGCGGCATGGTGATGGCTGCGGCGGCGGAACGGGCACGTGAACGCATTGGGCGCCTGGTTTTCGCCGATGCGCTGGCCCTGATGGATGGCGAGAAGATTCGTGACATCGTGACCCGCCCGGCTGCCATCAATACGGATATCGCGCTTGGCCCAAGCCGGGATGATGCGCTGAACCGGCTTTTCCTTGGCATGGATAAGGGCTTGGCCGAATGGGCGGCGGATCGCATGACACTGCACCCGATCAACACCTTCACCCAGCCCGTGAAGCTGCCGACCTTCTGGCAGCAATCCTGGCAGGCTTCCGTGATCTATTGCCCGCAGGCTCAAAACCCTGGCGAGGCACATCAGCGCCGCTGTGCGGACAAACTCGGCGCGCGCTGGCATGTGATTGACACGGGCCATTACCCCATGCTGACCACACCGGATGAGCTTGCGCGCATCATCATCTCCGGCTGAAGCCTATGACCTTGCCGTCATTGGTGGCGGCATCAATGGCGCGGGCATTGCGCGGGATGCCGCAGGCCGCGGGCTTTCCGTGGTGCTGTTCGAAAAAGGTGATCTCGGCGGCGGCACTTCAGCCAATTCCACTAAGCTGATCCATGGTGGCTTGCGCTATCTGGAACATTACGAATTCCGCCTGGTGCGTGAAGCGCTGATTGAACGTGAAATCCTGCTGGGCATTGCGCCGCATATCATCTGGCCCTTGCGCTTTGTGCTACCGCATCACCAGGGCCTAAGGCCCGCCTGGCTGCTGCGGCTTGGGCTGTTCATGTATGATCATCTGGGCGGGCGGAAGGCGCTGCCGGCAACAAAGCGGATTGATCTGACAAGCTCGCCGCTCGGCGCGCCGCTCAACTCCGGGCATCGCATCGGCTTTGAGTATTCCGATTGCTGGGTAGAGGATTCGCGCCTGGTGTTGCTGAACGCGAAGGATGCGGCAGAACGCGGTGCGGCCATTCATCCGCGCATGGCAGTGACAGGCGCTCGGCGCGATGGCGCGCTGTGGCAAATCTCCGCCGAGGGCCGAGATGGGACAGCCGAATATTTCGCCCGCGCCCTGGTGAATGCCGCCGGCCCCTGGGTTGGTGCTGTGCAAGGTTTGGTGATGGGCAGCAATCAGCCGGCACGCCTTAGGCTGGTCAAGGGCAGCCATATCGTGCTGCCGCGGCTTTACGATCACGACAGCGCCTATATTTTCCAGAACGCCGACGGCCGCATCATTTTCGCCATCCCCTATGAGCGTGACTTCACCCTGATCGGCACGACCGATGAGGATCACGCAAACCCTGACGAGCCACCACAAATTTCGGAAGGCGAGATCACCTATCTCTGCGCGGCGGTGTCCGACTATTTCCGCACGCCGGTAAAGCGAGAAGATATTGTCTGGACTTATTCAGGGCTCCGTCCGCTTTATGATGATGGGGCGAGTAAGGCGCAGGAAGCCACGCGCGATTACGTGCTGAAGCTGGATGCGCCGGCAGGTCAGGCGCCGCTGCTCAATATCTTCGGCGGCAAGATCACCACCTATCGCAAGCTGGCCGAAGCCGCCTTGGCCGAGCTTGGCCTAAAGCCCGAGAAAGCCGGCTGGACCGCCCGCGCGCCTCTGCCGGGCGGGGATTTCGCGCCGGATGGCTTCGCCGCGCTGCTTGCCGCCTTTCATCGCGATTTCCCGCTGCTACCAGGGGCCCTCTGCACCCGGTTGCTCCGCGCCTATGGCACCCGGGCCTGGCGCATTTTCACGCCAGGCAAGGACCCTGGCCCGGCAATTGGCGCCGATTTGTACACGGCGGAGTTGGACTATCTGCGACAAGAAGAATGGGCCGAAACAGCCGAAGATGTGCTCTGGCGCCGGAGCAAGCTGGGGCTGCGCTTAGATGCGGGCGCACGGGAAAGGTTGGCTCAGGTGATGGGGGGCTGAAAAGGCCGAAACACAAGCTTCGCGAAACCGTCTTTTACCTGTAATAAGGACTGAGTATCGGGCAACGATCACCAATATTGAGGGAGCATGAACATGAATCGTCGTGACATTCTGCTGGGAACCGGTGGCCTTTTGGCTTCGCCTTTCATTGCGCCATCCGTGCGCGCTCAGGGCCGCACCGAAATCCAGTTCTGGTATGGGCTGGGCGGCGCGCTTGGCGAACGCGTGGCCGAACAAGTAACGCGCTTCAATGAAAGCCAAACGCGCTTTCGCGTGAATGCCACTTTCCGCGGTTCCTATGTTGAAGTCATGACCGGCGCCATCGCCGCCTGGCGCGCCGGTACGCCGCCCCATATTGCGCAGGTGTTTGAAGTCGGCACCGCCACCATGATGGCCGCTGGCCCCGCCATCCGCCCGACGCATGAATTGCTCGGCGAAGCGGGCATTACGCTGGATCCCAAGCGCTATCTCGCCGGGGTTCGCGGCTATTATTCCGACACGCAAGGCCGCATGGTTTCCATGCCGCATAATTCTTCGTCTGCTGTTATGTGGATCAATCTGGACGCTTTCGAAAAGGCTGGGCTTTCCACGACAGAACTGCCCAAGACCTGGGCCGAAATCCGCGCCGCCGCGCAGCGCATCAAGGCGACCAATGCCGCCGAAATGCCGATCAGCACCGCCTGGCCGACCTGGGTGATGTTTGAACAAATGTCATCCCTGCATGATGTGGGCCTTGCCACCAAGGCCAATGGCTTTGAGGGCCTGGATGCGGAAATGAACCTCGGTGCGCCGATCTTCGCCAAGCACACCAATATGCTGCTTGAAATGCAGCGTGAGGGAAGCTTCGTCTATGGCGGGCGTGATGCCGATGGCTTCGCGAGCTTCCCTGCCGGCAAGGCTGCCATGTCCTTCAATTCCTCGGCCGGTCGTGCACAGGTGCAGCGCGAAGCGAAGTTCCGTTGGGCTTCTGTAGTGTTGCCCCATCATGGTGACATCACCCAATCACCGCGCAATGGCGTGATCGGTGGCGCCAGCCTTTGGACGCTGACAGCACGCAACCGCACGGCGGAAGAATATCGTGGCGTCGCGGAGTTCTACCGTTTCATCTCGGATGTTGAGCAGGATAAGTGGTGGCACCATGTCACCGGCTATGTCCCGCTGACGTTGGCGGCTTATGAGGCTTCGCGGGCCGAAGGCTTCTACTCCCAAAACCCGGGTGCGGATGCGGCCATCATCCAATTGTCTCGCGCGGAACCGACGCCCAATAGCCAGGGCTTCCGCTTGGGTGGCTTTGTGGAAATCCGCAACATCATCCAGGAAGAACTGGAACGCGGCTTCCAGGGTCAGCAGAATACCGAAACGCTGCTGGCCAATGCCAATCGCCGCGCCAATGTGGTGCTGCGCAATTTTGAGCGTGCGAATCGTCGTTAATCGCGTATCGGGGCCGCCTTCACGGCGGCCCCTGTCTTTTTTGGTTGAGGCAACATGCAGCGCAAGGCGATTTTCAACAATAAGCTGCTGCCCTACCTGCTACTGGCGCCGCAGCTTGTCATTACCTTTGTCTTCTTCTTCTGGCCGGCGGGGGAAGCGGTCTGGTATTCCTTCATCCGCCAGGATGCCTTTGGCATTTCCAAGCAATTCGTCTGGTTTGAGAATTTTACGGATCTTTTCGCTGATCCGCTTTATCATCAGGTCATCATCAACACTTTGATTTTCTCGGTGGCAGTCACCGTGCTTGCCATGGGCTTGGCGCTTGGCCTGGCGGTGCTGGCGGATCGGCATATCCGTGGCAAGGATGGCTATCGCACGCTGCTGATCTGGCCCTATGCGGTGGCGCCAGCCGTTGCCGCCATTCTGTATATTTTCCTGTTTCACCCGGATATCGGGCTAATTGGCCGCGCGCTGAAGGCCGCAGGGCTTGCCTGGAATTATACGCTGAATGGTAATCAGGCCATGCTGGTGGTGGTGATGGCGGCGGCCTGGAAACAGGTTTCCTATAATTTCCTATTCTTCCTGGCCGGGCTGCAATCAATCCCGAAAAGCGTTTTGGAAGCGGCAGCTATTGATGGCGCTTCACCCCTGCATCGCTTCCGCACGGTGATCTTCCCGTTGCTGTCACCCACCACCTTCTTCCTGCTGGTGATCAATATCACCTACGCCTTCTTCGACACTTTCGGCATTATTGATGCGCTGACCAAGGGCGGGCCAGGCAATGCCACGCAAACCCTGATCTACCGCGCCTATATTGATGGTCGGGTCAATCTGGATATCGGCTCATCCTCCGCGCAGTCCGTGGTCTTGATGATCGCGGTCATGGCGCTGACGCTGGTGCAATTCCGCTTCATTGAACGCAAGGTTCATTACTGATGGCCGAGCCACGCAACAGCATCGCCGCCCCCATGGGCATGGCCGGCAGCAATCCCAGGTCGGATATGCTGACCCATATCACTCTGGTGCTTGGCGTTCTGCTATTCGCGCTGCCCATCTGGATCGTGTTGATGGGTTCCACCCATGACGCCGGCACCATCGGCCGCGGCGATGTGCCCTTGCTGCCGGGCGCCGAGGCCGCCGCGAATTACAGCGCGGTCTGGAATCAAGGAAACAAGCAGCGCGCCAGCGTGCCGGTTTCCATCATGATGTTCAATAGCGCCTTCATGGCGCTGCTGATCACCTTCGGCAAAATCGCAATTTCCATCATCTCAGCCTATGCGGTTGCTTTCTTCTCCTTCCCCGGGCGTATGCTGTTCTTCTGGGCGATTTTCATCACGCTCATGCTGCCGGTTGAGGTGCGCATCTTCCCGACCTTCCAGGTGGTATCCGATCTTGGGCTCGTGAATACCTATGCCGGCTTGATCGTGCCGCTGATCGCTTCCGCCACCGCAACCCTACTGTTCCGGCAATTCTTCCTGACCATTCCGGATGAATTGGTGGAAGCCGCCAAGATGGATGGCGCGGGGCCCATTCGCTTTTTCAAGGATGTGGTGCTGCCACTGTCGGCGACGAATATCGCCGCGCTTTTTGTCATTCTATTCGTCTATGGCTGGAACCAATATCTTTGGCCGCTGCTGGTGACGACCTCTACCGATGTGGAAACCATCATGATCGGCATTGTGAAGATGCTGGGATCCCAGGGCGATACGGAATGGCATCTGGTGATGGCGACCACGGTGCTGGCTCTGTTGCCCCCCGTTGCCATTGTGATCCTGATGCAGCGCTGGTTCGTCAAGGGATTGGTCGAGACCGAGAAATGAGAAACCCCCATGGCTGAATTAAAACTATCCGGTATCGTCAAGAACTTCGGCGCGGTGCGCGTGCTGCATGGCATTGATCTTGCCGTGCAGGATGGGGAGATGATTGTGATTGTCGGCGCTTCCGGCTGCGGCAAATCAACCTTGCTCCGCATCGTGGCCGGGTTAGAACGCAGCACGGGTGGCACAGTGCTGATTGATGATCGCGATGTGACGGCACTTGAGCCAGCCGCGCGCGATATTGCGATGGTGTTTCAGAATTACGCGCTTTATCCCCATATGCGCGTCTTCGACAATATGGCCTATGGGCTGCGCATTCGTGGCCTTGCGAAAGAGGACATCAGGCGCCGTGTGGAGGAAGCGGCCGATTTGCTCGGCCTTTCCACCCTGCTGGATCGCCGCCCGCGGGAGCTTTCCGGCGGTCAGCGCCAGCGCGTCGCCATGGGCCGAGCCATTGTGCGTGAACCGAAGCTATTCCTGTTTGATGAGCCGCTATCCAATCTGGATGCAAAGCTCCGCGTTGCCATGCGCGCCGAAATCAAGCGCCTGCAACGCCGGCTTGGTGTGACCAGCCTTTTCGTGACGCATGACCAGGTAGAGGCAATGACTTTAGGCGATAGGCTGGTTGTCATGCATGAAGGCCGTGCGGCACAAATCGCCTCGCCGATGGAGATTTTTGAACGCCCCGCCGATACCTATGTCGCAGGCTTCATCGGCAGCCCGGCGATGAATTTTCTGCCCGCCACCATCACGGAAGATGGCAAGGGGGCAACGCTTGCGGATCGCAACATTATCACCCTACCACCCGGCCAGTACGCCGCGCGTCCAGGGCAGAAAGTGACTCTTGGCATTCGCCCGGAACATATCAGCCAGCCAGGGCCGCTGCGCCTGACCACCGATTTGATTGAACCCCTCGGGTCGGAGAGCGTGGTGCATGGCAAGTTGGCATCTGGCGAGACTATGGCGCTCCGCCTGCCCGGCGCGCCGCCTTCCGCCGCGGTGCTGGAAATCGCGCCGCGCAGCGAACATCTGCATGTCTTTGATGCTGAAACGGGCAAGCGCCTTCCGCCGCCCGCCTGATCACTGTCAGGCCTGCCCGCGTTCCATCAGCAGGCGCTTCACCTCATTCTTCGGGACCTTGCCGTAGCCAGAACGCGGCAGCGCATCCCACACCACGATTTTCGCTGGCCATTTGTAGCGCCCAAGCCGGCCATCCAGATGCGCTATCACCGCTGCCGGATCAATCACGGCACCCGCTTCGGCCACCAACACCGCGACGCCGCTTTCGCCCCATTTCGCATCCGGCACGCCGACCACGCAGGCTTCCGCGACGGATGGGTGTGTCAGCAGCGCTTCCTCCACCTCTCGCGGATAGACATTGGACCCGCCAGAGATATACATGTCTGAAGCGCGGCCCGTGATGTACAAAAAGCCGCGCGCATCCAAATGGCCAAGATCGCCGGTATGAAACCAGCCGCCGGCAAAGGCCTTTTCATTGGCGGCATCATTTTCGAAATAGCCCGCGAATACCGCAGGCCCGCGCACGCAAATCTCCCCGGTCTCACCTGCCGGCAAGGGCTGGTTCGCGCTATCTAGAATCGCAACCTCAATCCCGGTACGCGGATAGCCGCAGGAACCAATCGGCATGGCGGGATCATCTTCCAGGCTATGCCAGGCGGGCGGCAGCACGGTGATATTGCCAGTCACTTCGCCCAGGCCGAAATACTGCACCAGGCAGTGGCCAAGCTTGCTCAGCGCGTATTTCTGATCCTCACGATACATCGGCGCGCCGGCATAAATCACGTGGCGCAGCGACGCATGATCATGCGCATCCACCGCCGGATCACGGCATAGCGTATTCAGGATGGTCGGCACGGTGAACATGTTGGAAACTCGATGCGCCTCAATCAGCCGCCAGGCTTCCGACACATCAAAACGTTCGCCGGGCAGCAGGATGGAGGCCGCACCGCGCGCCACTTGCGATAGCGCATGCACGCCCGCGCCATGGGAAAGCGGCGCCACGACCAAAGACGCATCATGCTCATTCAGCCCCGGCATCAGATCAGCGATATGGTTGTTGATGACAAAGGCCATCTGCCCATGCGTCAGAATGCCGCCCTTGGGCCGGCCCGTGGTGCCAGAGGTATAGAAAAACCAAGCCGGATGATCCCGATCCACATCGGCGGGCACAGTCGGGGGCGCGGCTTGGCCCTCAGCGATCAAATCTTCCCATGAAAAACCGGTACCTTCGCCAATCGCAATATCCAGAACGCAGGCGGGGTTTTCCGCACGGCAGGCAGCGCGATGTTCCGGGAAGGCCACATCGAAAATCTGCGCCTTGCAGCGCGAAGACCCGGCCAGATAGGCGGCCTCTGGCGGGCTCAGGCGGAAATTCGTCGGCACCCAAACTGCGCCAATCAGCCAGCAGGCCCAAACGCCTTCGAAAATCGCGTTATTGTTGCGCGAATGGATCAGCACGCGATCGCCTGCGCCAATGCCGCGCGCGCGCAAGCCCGCGGCGGCAGAACAGGCCCGCGACGCGATCTCCGCCCAGCTCCAAACCCGGTCGCGCCAGATCAGGCCGGGGCGGTCCGGCAGGCGGCGGGCCGTTTGCAGCAGCATGGC
>JBPCSO010000082.1:0-46424 GCA_051007055.1 Roseomonas sp. | reverse complement strand
GACCAAGCGCGATGCGATGAATTGATTGGTTTCCGACGCCATCAGGAAGACGGTTTCAATTTCATGATCCAGCCGGCGGTTCATGCCGGTCATCTGGAATTCGTAATCGAAATCCGTGACCGCCCGTAAGCCGCGTATGATCATGCACGCGCCGATCTCCCGCGCGAAACCCACCAGCAAACCCTCAAAGGGCCGCACTTCAATCACCGCGCCGGTGCGCGTCGCAATCGGCGCCACTTCCGCCTGCACAAGCTCAACCCGTTCGAGTAATTCGAATAGCGGCCCCTTGCCGATATTAATGGCAACGCCCACAATAAGCCTATCCACTAGTCGCGCGGCGCGGCCAATGATATCCAAATGCCCATTGGTCACCGGATCAAAGGTGCCCGGGTAAAGCGCGATCCGCTCAGCCATTGCCATTCTCCTCCGGCGCAGGGGCGGCTTCATCATCGCCACCTTCATCAGCGACCGGGAAGCAGGAAATCACGCGCTCACCTTCGGCGAGGCGCATCAACGTCACACCCATCGCCATGCGGCCAGTCAGGCGCACATCATCCGCCTTCAGACGGATCAATTGCCCGCCATTTGTGACCAGCATGATGTCATCGCCGGGGCGCGCCGGGAAGGTCGCTACCACTTCGCGGCCCGTGCGCGCACTTAGCACAATGCCGGCAATGCCCTGTCCGCCACGACCCGTGACGCGATATTCATGCGCGGAAGAACGCTTGCCAAAGCCGCCATCCGTCACTGTGAGCAGAATTTCCTCTGCTTCCGCCAAGGCTTCAAAGCGTTCCGGCGAAAGCGTGATCTCGGCCACCGCTTCCTCAGCCTCCGTCATTGCGGGCACTTCCGCTTCATCATCGGCCGAGCGTCTGCGCTGCGCAGCCGCCTTAAGATAGGCCGCGCGTTCTTCGGTGCTGGCTTCCACATGCCGCAGCACGGAAAGCGCAATCACCGCATCACCCTGCGCCAGCTTGATACCGCGCACGCCGGTCGAATCGCGCCCAGCAAAAACACGCAGAGTATCCGCATCCGCTGCGAAGCGGATGCATTTGCCGCCCCTTGTGGCCAGCATCACATCATCGCCCTCACGGCAGGTGGAAACGCCGACCAGGCTATCGCCTTCATCCAGCTTCATCGCAATCAAGCCGACCGAGCGCACATTCTTAAAGTCAGAAAGCCGATTGCGCCGCACATTTCCCTGCACCGTCGCGAAAACCAGGTGCAGCCCTTCCCACAAATCTTCATCCATCGGCAGCGGCAGAATGGCGGTGACACCCTCGCCTTCCTGCAATTGCAGCACCTGGCGCAGCGAACGCCCACGCCCCTGCGGCCCGGCTTCCGGCAATTGCCAAACCTTTTCTCGGAAGGCGATGCCGCGATCAGTGAAGAACAACACCCATTGATGGGTATGCGCGACGAAAGAACGGATAATCACATCATCTTCGCGCGTGGTTGCCGCGCTGCGACCCTTGCCGCCACGCCCCTGGGCGCGGAAGGTTTCCAAAGGTGTGCGCTTCACATAGCCATCGCGCGTCAGCGTCACCACCATGGTGCCTGGTTCGATCAGGCTTTCATCATCCACATCGGCGATGCCATCCACAATCTCAGTCATGCGCGGGGAGGCAATCTCGGCGCGAATGGCGCGCAATTCCTGATCCAGCACTTCCATGCGGCGCGGGCGGCTCGCCAGGATTTCCAGTAATTCGCGGATGCGCCCGCCAACTTCGCCAAGTTCGGCTACGATCTTTTCGCGCTCAAGACCGGTCAGGCGTTGCAGGCGCAAATCCAGTATGCCGCGCGCCTGTTCTTCCGTGAGCCGCACCGTGCCCTCGGG
This sequence comes from Roseomonas sp., assembly GCA_051007055.1. Classification (GTDB taxonomy): domain Bacteria; phylum Pseudomonadota; class Alphaproteobacteria; order Acetobacterales; family Acetobacteraceae; genus Neoroseomonas. Next base: position 44,587 of record JBPCSO010000082.1, on the reverse strand, counting down.
CGTCACGGCATTGCGATAATCATCCACCAGCGCCAGCAGCACGCCCACATCGCCCGCCGGCCACTCACGGCTCATCAAGGCCGCGCGCGCAGCCGGCGCATCGGCGCTTTCACGAATGACGCGAATAACCTCATCCAGATTGGCGACCGCAATCGCCAAGCCAATCAGCAAATGCCCACGTTCCCGCGCCTTCGCCAGCCGGTGGCGAGACCGGCGCAGAATCACCTCCTCACGGAAGGCGATGAAGGCCATCAACGCGTCCTTGAGGCCCATTTGCCGTGGCCGGCCTTCATGCAGGGCCACGAAGTTCACGGGGAAGGAAGTCTGCAACTGCGTCATGCGATAAAGCTGGTTCAGTACCACTTCCGCGGTCGCATCGCGCTTCAATTCAATGACAATCCGCATCCCCGAACGGTCGCTTTCGTCGCGCAGATCGGAAATGCCTTCCACCGCCTTGGCGCGCACCAATTCGGCGATTTTCTCCAGCAGCGTAGATTTATTGACCTGATAGGGAATTTCCGTAACCGCAATCGCCTGACGATTGCCACGCAATTCCTCAATCTCCGCCCGTGCGCGCAGCGGGATGGACCCACGCCCGGTTTCAAACGCGGAACGGATGCCGGAACGCCCCAAAATCATCGCCCCGGTCGGGAAATCCGGCCCCGGCACGATCTTCATGAGCTCTTCCAGCGTCAGCGCCGGATTGGCGATCAACGCCAAGGTCGCATCCAGAATTTCGGTGGGATTATGCGGCGGGATATTGGTTGCCATGCCAACCGCAATGCCGCCCGCACCATTGATCAGCAGATTCGGGAAGGCCGCCGGCAGAACGCGCGGTTCATCCACGCTTTCATCATAATTCGGCTGGAAATCCACCGTGTCTTCGTCAATGCCGGCCAGCAGCGCGCCCGCTGCCGATGCCAGGCGCGCTTCAGTGTAGCGCATCGCCGCCGGAGGGTCGCCATCAACCGAACCGAAATTCCCCTGCCCATCAATCAGCGGCAGGCGCATGGAAAAGGGCTGCGCCATGCGCACCAGCGCATCATAGATCGAAGCATCGCCATGCGGATGGTATTTACCCATCACATCGCCAACCACGCGCGCCGATTTGCGATAGGGCTTGTCCGCCGTGTAGCCGGCTTCCTGCATGGCAAACAGGATGCGCCGATGCACTGGCTTCAACCCATCGCGCACATCAGGCAGCGCCCGCGCCACGATCACGCTCATGGCGTAATCGAGGTAGGAGCGGCGCATTTCCTCCTCAAGGGCGACCGGGGTCGTATCCTGCGGGGGTTGGCCGGGGTTTTGAGTGTCGCTCACGCTTGAAAACCGATTCTGAAGGCCGCGATTCCTGGGGGATCACAGGGGAGAAACGTCATAGGCACCCTCAGGCGCGCCGCGTCAACCACCGCCGAGCCCGGGATGTCAGGTTAACGTCAAGCCTATGAATCAAAAGGGAATTTCGTCATCCAAATCGGATTTCTTGGAGTCCCAACCGCCAGCGCGCTGCGCCGGGCGCGCGGCCGGCGCCCGATCCGCTGCTGGCTCACCGGGGTCATCCATGCCGCCACCCGCGCCACGCCCGCCAACCAACTGCAATTCGCCGCGATATTGGCGCAGCACAACCTCAGTCGTGTAGCGATCCTGGCCGGATTGATCCTGCCACTTCCGGGTCTCCAGCTGGCCTTCAACATAGACCTCGCTGCCCTTGCGCAGGTATTTTTCGGCAACCTCGCCAAGGCGATCATTGAAGATCGCGACCGAATGCCACTCGGTGCGTTCCTGCTGATTGCCTTCTCGGTCCTTGTAGCGTTCAGACGTGGCGATTCGCAGGTTAACCACCTTGCCGCCATTCTGGAAATTGCGCACTTCCGGGTCCCGCCCCAGACGGCCCAGGATAATGACCTTATTGATACCCGCCATGGCAAAGCTCTCCCGCGATTTCGACCCTCAAGATAGACGATCCCCCAAAGAGGGACCATCCCACACCCTTCCCAGGGCACCATTCAGGCGCATATATAACGAGAACATTTTTAGAACAACCGCTTTCCCCCTACGCGGGTTGGCGGTCGGAGCCCCCTTTACATGACCGGCCATATTCGCATTCGCGGCGCGCGACAGCACAATCTCAAGAACCTCGACCTTGATATCCCGCGCGATACGCTGACGGTGATCACGGGCCTGTCAGGGTCGGGCAAATCATCGCTGGCTTTCGATACAATCTATGCGGAAGGCCAAAGGCGCTATGTGGAAAGCCTTTCGGCCTATGCGCGGCAATTCCTGCAATTGATGCAAAAGCCGGATGTGGATTCGATCGAAGGGCTCTCGCCCGCAATATCCATCGAACAGAAAACCACCAGCCATAATCCGCGCTCCACGGTCGGCACCGTTACGGAAATCCATGATTATATGCGCCTGCTTTGGGCGCGCGTCGGCGTGCCCTATTCGCCCGCCACGGGCCTGCCCATCGAAGCGCAGACCGTCTCCCAGATGGTGGACCGCATGATGGCCATGCCCGAAGGCACGCGGCTTTTGCTGCTGGCGCCCATCGCGCGCGGGAAAAAGGGCGAATTCCGCAAGGAATTGGCCGAATTCCAGCGCCGTGGCTTTGAACGTGTGAAAATCAACGGCACGCTCTATCAAATTGCCGAGGCGCCCAAGCTCGACAAGAAGCTCAAGCACGATATTGAGGTAGTGGTGGACCGCATCGTGGTGCGTGATGGCATCATGCAGCGGCTTGCGGATTCGTTTGAGACCGCTCTTGGTTTGGCTGATGGCATTGCCTATGCTGAAAACGCCGATGGTGGGGAACGTACGGTATTTTCCAGCCGCTTCGCCTGCCCGGTTTCCGGCTTCACCATCGAGGAAGTTGAGCCGCGGCTTTTTTCCTTCAATTCACCGCATGGCGCCTGCCCTGCTTGTGATGGGCTTGGCACGGAAAGCTTTTTCGACGCGCAATTGGTCGTGCCGCAGGATGATGTCGCGCTGAAGGATGGCGCCATCATGCCCTGGACCGGCGCCTCGTCCCCCTATTACGACCAAACCCTGCAAAGCTTGGCCGCGCATTTCAAGGTGAAGATGACCACCGCCTGGCAGGAGCTACCCGCCCCGGTGCGCCACGGCATTCTGCATGGCACAGGCGATGAGGTGGTCACGCTCCGCTACAAGGATGGGTTGCGCGCCTACGAAGTCAAAAAACCCTTTGAGGGCGTGATCGCCAATCTGGAACGGCGCTTTCGCGAAACGGATAATCCTTGGGTGCGCGAAGACCTCTCCCGCTATCAGGCGGAGCGGCCCTGCGCGGCCTGCGCGGGGCATCGGCTGAAGCCGCAATCCCTGGCGGTGAAAGTAGCGGGCCTGCATATCGGTGAAGCTTCCGCCATGGCCATTCATCGGGCGCGGGATTGGTTTGCTCAAGTGGAAGAAACCCTCACGCCCCAGCGGCGCGATATTGCGCGGCGCATCCTGCGTGAAATCAATGACCGCCTGCAATTCCTGGTGGATGTGGGGCTGGATTACCTGTCACTCGCGCGGTCTTCCACCACGCTTTCCGGCGGCGAATCGCAGCGCATTCGCTTGGCCTCCCAGATCGGTTCTGGCTTGACGGGCGTGCTTTATGTGCTGGATGAACCTTCCATCGGGCTGCATCAGCGCGACAATGAAAGGCTGCTTGTCACGCTGCGGCGGCTGCGTGACCTCGGCAATACTGTGCTGGTCGTGGAACATGATGAGGATGCGATCCGCAGCGCCGATCATTTGGTGGATATCGGCCCCGCCGCCGGCAAGGGCGGTGGGCGACTGGTGGCGCAGGGCAAACCCGCAGAAGTCGCTGCCAATCCCGCCAGCCTCACCGGGCAATATCTTTCGGGTACCAGGCGCATCGAAATCCCTGCAAAGCGTCGCAAGATTGACCCTAAGCGGCAATTGCGCGTGGTGGGCGCTAGCGGCAACAATCTGCGCCGCCTGGACGCGGCCCTGCCGCTTGGCACTTTTACTTGCGTCACCGGGGTTTCCGGCGGCGGCAAGTCAACGCTTGTGATTGAAACGCTGTATAAGGCGGCGGCGCGGCGGCTGATGGGCGCGGCGGAGGTGCCGGCGCCGCATGAACGCATTGAAGGGCTCGATCACCTCGACAAAATCATTGACATTGACCAATCGCCGATTGGCCGCACGCCGCGGTCCAACCCCGCCACTTATACTGGGCTATTCGCGCCCATTCGCGATTGGTTCAGCGAATTGCCGGAAAGCCGCGCGCGCGGCTACAAGCCCGGCCGCTTCAGCTTCAATGTGAAGGGCGGGCGCTGCGAGGCCTGCCAGGGCGATGGCGTCATCAAGATTGAGATGCACTTCCTGCCCGATGTTTATGTCACCTGCGATACCTGCAAGGGCAAGCGCTACAACCGCGAAACGCTGGATGTGAAGTTTCGCGGCAAATCCATCTCGGACGTGCTCGACATGACGGTGGAAGAAGCCGAGGAATTCTTCGCCGCCGTCCCCGCCATTCGTGAAAAACTATCCGTGCTGCGCAAGGTCGGGCTTGGCTATATCCATCTCGGTCAACAAGCCACCACGCTTTCGGGCGGGGAAGCGCAGCGCATCAAGCTTTCCAAGGAATTGTCCCGCCGCGCCACCGGGCGCACGCTTTATATTCTGGATGAACCCACCACCGGGCTCCATTTCGAAGATGTGCGGAAATTGCTCGAAGTGCTGCATGCGCTGGTGGAGACCGGCAATACGGTGGTGGTGATCGAACATAATCTTGAGGTCATCAAAACCGCCGATTGGGTGCTGGATCTGGGCCCCGAAGGCGGTGAAGGCGGCGGCCGGCTGGTCGCGGAAGGCACGCCAGAGGATATCGCGGCGGTTGCCGAAAGCCACACCGGGCGGTTCCTGGCGCCCTTGCTGCGGGAAGTGGCGCCAGCGCCGGTGAAGAAACGCAAGCGGGCCTGAAGCGCTTCGCCTTCCCTTCGCCCTGCTTCCCGTCTATCCCGGCAGGCCCACCCCCAGGGAGAAACCCCATGCCCGCCTGGCTGCCCGAATTGGCGGCTTCGGTCTTCGCGACCATCATCGCCATTACGCTGCATGAAGCGGCGCATGGCTATGCGGCGCGTGGCTTGGGCGATGATACGGCAGAACGGGCCGGTAGGCTTAGCCTGAACCCGATCCGCCATGTGGATATGGTCGGCACTATCCTGCTGCCAGGCTTTTTGCTGGTTTCGCAATTGCTTACCATTGGCCGGGTGGAGGCGATGTTCGGCTGGGCCAAGCCAGTGCCGGTCAATATCTGGCAGCTTCATAACCCTCGCTACGGTATGGTGGCGGTCGCCGCCGCCGGGCCGGCCACGAATTTCCTGCTCGCCTTGGCTGCGGGGTTGGCTGCCCATTTGGTTGAACCCTGGCAGGCCAGCCTGGGGCAGGAAGGGGCGGCCCTGGCCTATCGCATCTTCGGCCTGTTTATCCTGGCCAATCTGGTGCTTGGTCTGTTTAACCTGTTTCCCCTGCCGCCCTTGGATGGCGGGCGCATAGCCGTCGGCCTGCTGCCCCGCGCCCCCGCTCTGGCGCTGGCGCGCATCGAACCCTATGGCCTGCTGCTGGTGATGTTTGGCCTATTTGTCCTTCCCCATTTGGTCCCAGACTATGACCCCATGGGCTGGTTTTTCCGGGGGGTGGTTGCGCCCGCCCTCGATTTCGTTCTCATGCTCACCGGACATGGGTAGCGGGACCAATGAGCGAATCCTCCCTCCAATTGCAGCTTGAAGGCTATGAAGGCCCGCTTGATCTGCTGCTGGAACTTGCCCGGGCGCAGAAGGTGGATCTGGCCAAGATTTCCATAGTCGCCTTGGTGGAGCAATTTCTGGCGGTGATTGAAGGCGCGAGGCGCATTCGGCTGGAATTGGCCGCCGATTGGCTGGTGATGGCCGCCTGGCTCGCCTGGCTGAAATCCCGCCTGTTAATCCCGCCTGAGCAGGTGGAAGGCGAAGATGCTGAAGCGCTGGCCGAAGCGCTGACCGATCGGCTGGCCACCCTGGAACGCATGCGCGCCGCTGCCCTTTGGCTCAATCGCAGGCCCTGGCTTGGGCATGATGTTTTCGCCCGTGGCGCGCCGGAACGGCTGAAGGTGGAAGATCGCTCGGGCATCGCCGCTGATCTGCCAGCACTGTTGCAAGCATATGTCGCCGGGCGTCGGCGCGCTTTGGCCGCCCGGCCCTATCGGCCGAAGCCACGTAAGCTTTTCACCGTACAGGAAGCGCTCGACCGCCTGACCAAGCTGGTTGGCGCCCTGCCAAGCTGGTCCGAATTGCGGAGCTTCTTGCCAGAAGGCTTTGATGACCCGGTGGAACAGCGCGCCGCGCTCGCCAGCACCTTGATCGCGGGCTTGGAAATGGCGCGCGGCGGCGGGATAGAATTGCACCAGGAAGCGGCCTTCGCGCCGATCATGATCCGCCGCCGGACAGAAGAAGGGGGCAGCGATGGAAGAACAGACTGAAGCCGAAGCGCCGGCGGAAACTCCCGCGCCAGAGGCACCCACCGCGCCGGATGAAGCGACCATGGCGCAGGCGCTTCGCATTGCGGAGGCTGTGATTTTTGCGGCTGACCGCCCGGTATCGCCGCAAACCCTGGCGACGGTGCTGCCCGAAGGTATTTCTGCGACCATGGCCTGCGCAGCACTCGCCGAAGCCTACCAAGGGCGCGGCGTGGTGCTAACAGAAATCGGCGGTGGCTATGCCTTCCGGACTGCGGCAGACCTTGCGCCGCGCCTGACCAAGGTGGTGGAAAGCCCGCGCCGCTTGCCGCGCGCGGCGATGGAAGCCCTTGCCATTATTGCCTATCATCAGCCCTGCACACGCGGTGATGTAGAAGAAATCCGCGGGGCGACGCTCGCGCAAACAACCCTCGAATCCCTGCTTGAACTCGGCCTCGTGGCGCCGCGCGGGCGGCGGGAAGTGCCTGGCCGGCCCACGCTATGGGGCACCACGCCGAAATTCCTGGAACAATTCTCCCTGAAATCCCTGGCCGATCTGCCGCGCAAGGAAGAATTGGTCACCGGTGATGCGCCGCCCTTGCCCGGCCTGAATGCACCCATCATTGCCGCGGAGACCGAACCGCCAGCGCCTGAAGCCGAAGTGGAAACGGTAGCGCTAGCGGAAGCCCCGCCCGAGCCCACTGAGGAAGCCCACCAAAGGTGAGCCTCAGCTTTGCCGATATCCGCCATGCCTATGGCACCCGAGAGGTTCTGGCCGGCATTGACCTTAATGTCGCATCAGGGGAGATCGTCTGCCTGCTGGGTGCCTCCGGCTGCGGCAAGACCACCTTGCTCCGATTGGCGGCGGGGCTGGAGCCCTTGCAGCATGGACGGATTGAAATCGGCGGACGGCTGATTGCCGAAGCTGGGCGTGAGGTGCCACCTGAAGCACGACATATCGGCTTTGTCTTTCAGGATTACGCACTATTTCCGCATCTAACCGTCGCGGAAAACGTCGCCTTCGGCCTGCGTTTCGCCCCGCGCGGCGAAAGGGTTTGGCGCGTGATGGATGCGCTCGCCCGTGTGGGGCTGGAAGCCTTCCAAAACGCTTTTCCACATATGCTCTCGGGCGGGCAGCAGCAGCGCGTTGCGCTGGCCCGCGCGCTGGCACCCCGACCTGCCGTGCTGCTTTTGGATGAGGCTTTTGCGAGCCTGGATGCGCGGCTGCGTGAAAAAGTGCGCGATGACACGCTGCATGTTTTGCAGGAAGCCGGCATCGCGACCCTGCTGGTGACGCATGATGCCGAAGAAGCCATGTTCATGGGGGATCGCATCGCGCTGATGCGCGAAGGCCGCATTTTGCAGGTGGGCGTGCCTGAAGCGCTCTATCTGGCGCCATCGGATCGCTATGTCGCGGGCTTTTTGGGTGAGGTGAACAGCCTGCCCGCTCGGATCACCGCTGGCCAGGCGGAAACCGCGCTTGGCGCCCTGCCCGCCCCCGGCTTTGCCGAAGGGGCGGAGGTGGATGTCCTGGTCCGTCCAGAAGGTCTCAGGCTTGGCGCCGAAGGCCCGGTGGTGGAGGTGGAAGCCTTCCGCCTGCTGGGCTCCACCACGCTAGCCCATCTTGCCCTTCCGGATGGTTCGGGTGGGCTTTTGCACCTGCATGCCAGGCTGCCCCCCGGACGGCGGCTAAGGCGCGGGGAGCGAATCGCCGTTTCGCTCGACCCCGAACGCACCTTTGTTTTCCCCCGCGCCGAGGCGTGACAGTGCTTTCATTCAAGCCGGTGGCGCGCCATATCAGGGCGGTTGGCGCGCATCCGGCTTCCTGCTAACGGAACTCTCCCCGCCGGGGTGAAGCGCGCGGGCAAAGGAAAGCATGTTCGACCTCGCCTGGTCAGAAATCGCCGTCATCGCGGTTGTTGCCGTGGTTGTGATCGGCCCGAAAGATTTGCCGGAGGCCATTCGCGGTGTCGCGAAGGGTGTCCAGAAGCTGCGCCGCATGGCTGGCGAATTCCAGCAGCAGGCCGATGAGCTGGTGCGCGAAGCGAAGCTGGATGATGTGCGCAATTCCATCCAGGAAATGAAAAGCACCATCAACGAAATCCGCAGCTTCGACATCAAGGGGGAGATCGAGAAGGCCGTGGATGCGGATGGCGCGCTGAAAAAAACCATGGCCGAGGACCCGCTGCGCGATACCTTCATGCCGCCGCCGCCCGCACCCTATGTGCCCCCGCCCTTACCGCCAGTCCCTGATTCGCCTGCCTTCGTACCGCCAACGGTCGCGCGTTTTGCCGCCCCCTTGCCGCCCGCGCCTGAAGCCGCGCCGGCCCCGCCTGCCGCGTCATCCACCCCGCCTGCCGCCAGCGTTTGAGGATTTTCCGTGTCCACCACCCGGGATGACGATCACATAGACGATAAGGCCATGCCTTTGATGGACCATTTGAAGGAGCTGCGGACGCGGCTGCTTTGGTCCATCGGCGGTTTCGCTGCGGCTTTTGCGATCTGCTATTATTTCTCGCCGAAAATCTACGCCTTCCTGGCGCAGCCTTTGGCCGATGTTCTGGTCAAGCAGGGCGGTGGCGATCGGCGCATGATCTTTACTGCGTTGTATGAAGCCTTCTTCACCTATTTGAAGGTGGCCTTCTTCGGCGCCGTGTTCTTTTCCTTCCCGATGTGGGCGACGCAGCTTTGGCTGTTTGTGGCGCCGGGCCTTTATCGCAGCGAAAAGCGTGCGATCATGCCCTTCCTGATCGCCTCACCTTTTCTGTTTTTGGCAGGCGCGGCGCTGGCCTATTACTTCATTTTCCCGCTGGCCTGGCAATTCTTCATTTCCTTCGAAACCATGCCCGGTTCCGGCGGCATTCCGGTGCAGCTGGAAGCCAAGGTTGGCGAATACCTGTCGCTGGTCATGCATATGATCCTGGCCTTTGGCATTGCCTTCCAATTGCCGGTGCTGCTCACGCTTTTGTGCAAGGTGGGCATTCTGAATGTGGAAAGCCTCAGAAAGGGCCGCCGCTACGCCATTGTTGGCATGTTTGTCGCGGCGGCGGTGCTGACGCCGCCAGATGTGATCAGCCAGATCGGCTTGGCGGTGCCGCTGATCCTGCTTTATGAGCTTTCCATTCTGGCGGCAGGCTGGATGGCGCCGAAGCCTACGGACGAAAACACCAAGACTTGATGATCCCAAAGAAGGGTCGGCAACATGCATGATATAAGGCAATTGCGCGCCGACCCGGCCGCTTTCGATGCGGCTTTGGCGCGACGCGGCATGGCCCCAGCGGCGGCGGGCATTCTGGCGCATGATGAAGCGCGCCGGGCGGCGCAAACCGCGTTGCAGGAAAGGCAGGCACGGCGCAATGCGCTGTCCAAGGATATCGGCATGGCCAAGCGTCAGGGCGCCGATACCGCGGCGCTGGAAGCCGAAGCCGTCAGGCTGCGCGATGACATGGCAGCACTTGAAGCCGAAGCCGCGAAGGCCGAGGCCGCGCAACAAGCCGTTTTGGAAACCCTGCCCAATATCCTTGACGCCGAAGTGCCCGAAGGGCGCGATGAAAGCGCCAATATTGTCCAGCATCAGCATGGCACACCGCCTCAGTTTTCGTTTCAACCGAAGCAGCATTTCGAATTGGGCGAAGCGCTGGGCCTGATGGATTTCTCAACCGCTGCCAAGCTCGCCGGCGCGCGTTTCACCGTGCTGAAAGGCGCGCTGGCGCGGCTGGAACGCGCCCTTGGGCAATGGATGCTCAACCTGCATACCGAAGCCCATGATTACACCGAAAGCGCTGTGCCGCTGTTGGTGAATGACGCCACCATGTATGGCACCGGCCAATTGCCAAAATTCGCCGAGGATTTGTTCCGTACCACCGATGGCCGCTGGCTGATCCCAACTGCGGAAGTGCCGCTGACCAATTTCGCTGCGCAGGAAATCAAGGCGGAGGCTGATCTGCCCTTGCGCCTGACCGCGCTTTCGCCCTGCTTCAGGTCTGAAGCCGGTAGCGCCGGGCGCGATACGCGCGGCATGCTGCGCCAGCACCAATTCGCGAAGGTGGAGTTGGTTTCCATCGTGAAGCCGGAAGACAGCGACGCCGAGCATGAACGCATGACCCGCTGCGCGGAACGTGTACTAACAGAGTTGGGCCTTGTGTGGCGGCGGATTATTCTATGCGCTGGCGATACCGGCTTTGGCGCCGCACGCACCTATGATCTGGAAGTCTGGCTGCCCGGTCAGGGCGCGTGGCGGGAGATTTCTTCCTGCTCCAATTGCCGGGATTTCCAGGCACGGCGCATGGGCGCCCGCTACCGCGCCAAGGATGCCAAGGGCACAAGTTTTTTGCATACGCTGAATGGTTCAGGCGTGGCGGTGGGGCGCGCGTTGATTGCGGTGCTGGAAACGCACCAGCAGGCCGATGGCAGCGTCGCAATCCCTGAGGTGCTGCGGCCCTATATGGGCGGAATGGCGCGAATCACCAATTAACGCCGCGCACCTGCCGCCACCGGGCGCGCTTCGGCGACTTCCGTGTCCGCATTTTCGGCCTTTGGCAGGCACATGATCCGCGTGCGCGCCGCCGGCCCCGGGGTGCCGCCGCCGCGTATGCGAAGCTCAACCTCGGGCGTTGTCGGCACCGGCCTCAGGCTCGGTTCGCGCGCACCAATCAGCATCACCGCACCGCGTCCGGAAGCGCAAAGCCCCGCCATGGCAGGGCCGGGCAGAGGAATGACACCGGGCGCGGGGCCGGGCACAAAACCATTGCCAGTCAGCGCTGCCATCACCCGCTGCTGATAGATCAACCCACGTTCCGGGGTCGCGGAATGGTAAAGCGCCACTGCCTGCTGCCAATCCCCGGTGCGAGCCTGCAAAGAACGCAAGTAGCGCACCGCATAGGCAACATTCGTCATGGGGTCGAAGCCGTCTTCCAGGCTCGGGAAGGCATCCGGGTGATGCAGCAGATTGACCTGCATGCAGCCGATATCAATCGAACGCACGCCACGCGCTTGAATCGCGCGCACTTCCTGAAGCGCTTCCGCGTTGGAAGCAGCGTAGCGGCCATCGCCGGCAGCGTTATAGGACCAGGGCCAGGGCTGCACGCTGCCATCCGGCGCGCGGCGCCCGGTTTCAACCTTCGCAATTGCGCCGAGCAAACCTGCGGGCATGCCCGCAACGCGTTCCGCCTCTGCAATAGCCGCGGCACAAAGGCCCCATGGCTCGGGCAGGCTGGGTGGGGTAGGCCGCGCGGTAGTCGTGGAGGTGGCGCGTGGTTGGCGGGGCGCGTTTGCGGCGCTGGGCTTATCCGGCGCTGCGACAGAAGCTTCGGGGGTAGCCGCCAGCAATAGCGCCACAAGGCCAAGGCCTATCAGCCGCGTGGCAGCAAATATGCCTGGAGTGGCGCCGAATGGCTTCCGCATGCAGGCTTGGTAGGCCCGCACAGCGCCCGAGGTCAACCAAAGTCCCTTCAGAAATGATCCGCCCGCAGCACTTGGCAATCTGTCAGCGTCACAATCGCGGGCCTGGCGCCAAGCAATTCACCTTCCGACGCCAGCACGCGCGCGGCGACCTCGGCCGAGGTGATGCACAGCACCAGCACGTTATCGTCAACGCCTCCGGGGTCCCCCGAACGGCGAATACCCTGATGCCCGCGCCCAGCCAGCACGGGTAGAATCGTCCAACCTGTGGCGCCCATGCGGTCCAGAAGCAAGGTTACCGCTTCGGCCCGCACTGCCTCCACGACAATTTCGATCCTTTTGCGCGCGTGCATTTTCCCGTCCCCGTTTGCTTATTGTGTGGCCAGCCGCGCCGCCCAAAGCCAAAGCGGGATGCCGGCCAGGACATTGAAGGGGAAGGTGATCGCCAAGGAAAGCGTCACATAAATGCCCGCATCCGCGGAAGGTAACGCAAGCCGCATTGCCGCCGGCACCGCGATATAAGATGCCGAGGCCCCGAGCACCGCCATTAGCCCAATGCCGCCCGTGGAGAGCCCGATAAGCAAACCGCCGGCCAAGCCCGCGGCACCCCCAATCAGCGGCATCAGGATGGCGAAGGCGACTAGCCGCACATCCAGCCCCCGCCCCCTATCGCGCAGGCGCCGCGCTGCCGTCAGGCCCATCTCAAGCAGGAAAAGACACAGCGCACCCGGGAAAAGCGCGGTGATGAAGGGCGCAAGCTGCCGCTCGGCTGGGGCGCCACCAAGCCAGCCGATTAAAAACGCTCCGAGCAGTAACACGACCGAACCATTCAGGAACACTTCCCGCGCCATCTCCCGCGCGCCGCCGGAAGTGGCCGCACCCCCGCGCCGCGCGATCAGCAGCGCGGTCAGGATGGCCGGCGTTTCCATCGCCGCCAGCACGGCAGGCATGAAGCCCTCATAAGGCGTATTGGTCGCGTTCAATTGCCCCACCGCCGCGGCGAAGGTCACCACACTGACAGAGCCATAATGGGCGGAGACCGCCGCCGCCGTTGCCTTATCCAGCGGCGTTGCGGCACGGAGCAAGCCATAGGCCGGGAGCGGCATCAGCGCAGAAAGCGCAATCCCTACCGTCAGCGCCGGGACCAAGCCCACAGAGGCGCCAGGCTGCGCAATGGCAATGCCGCCCTTCAGGCCGATCGCCATCATCAAATAAAGCGAAAGTGTCTTGGCCAGCGCATCCGGCACGGAAAGATCAGAACGCAGCGCCGCGGCCGCGAAGCCTAGCGCGAAGAACAGGACGGAAGGGGGCAGAATCTCGAAGAAGGACATGGGAAGCGCCGATTAGGCGCCAGGACCCGGTCCTGTAAACCATTATTCAGTAGAGCGCGGATGTTTCAGCGCGAAATCCAGCCATCGCCACCGTCGCCGGGTTCTTCCGGCAGGTCGGCGGTGATGTCGCTCAGCTTGGCGGCGACCCATCATCCGGCGGTGGTATCGGTCATGGCCCGCCTCGGCGATGGTGTCTCACGAGGCCGATGTAGCGTTGATTGAACTGTCCAATTGCTCTCTTGCCAAGGGCGCAGCATCGGCCAAGCATTGGGCATGGCTGACATCCTTTGCCTTGGCGAACCCATGCTGGAATTCAACGCCCAGAAGCCGGGCGCGGACGGCAGGCGCTATTATTTGGAAGGCCATGGCGGAGATACCTCCAACGCCGCCATCGCGGCCGCACGTGCTGGGGCTTCGGTGGGGATGCTGACCGCACTTGGCCAGGATGGACCAGGCGAAAGCTTCATGCAGCTTTGGGCGCAAGAAGGCGTGGATACCGCGCATGTCATCCGCAACCCCGCCGCGCCCACGGGGATTTACTTCGTCACGCATGATGCGCGCGGGCATCATTTCAGTTTTTATCGGAGTGGCAGCGCAGCTTCGCTCTATCGCTCAGACGATGTGCCGGAAGCGGCCATAAGCCAAGCGAAATTCCTGCATCTGTCCGGCATTAGTCAGGCGATTTCAACCAGCGCCTGTGATGCTGCCTTCCGCGCCATGGAAATCGCCCGCGCGGCGGGGGTGCGCATTTCCTACGATACCAATCTGCGGCTCAGGCTTTGGCCCGCGTCACGCGCGGCAGCGGTGATCCATGCCGCGATGGCCATGGCCGATATCGCGCTGCCATCGCTGGAAGACGCGACCGCGCTAACCGGCCTCACAAACCCTCATGAGATCTGTGATTTCTATCTGCGCCTCGCCCCGCTGGTGGTGCTGAAATGCGGGGCTGAGGGCGCGATTCTCGCCACACGGGAAGCGCGCCATCGCCTGCCCAGTTACACGGTGGCGGCGGTGGATGCCACCGGCGCGGGGGATTGCTTTGCCGGCAATTTCCTCGCGCGCTTGCTGGCAGGCGATGCGCCGCTGGAGGCTGCGCGCTACGCCAATGCGGCCGCAGCACTTTCCACCACCGGCTATGGTGCGGTGGCGCCCCTGCCCTTGCCGGATGCGGTGCGTAGCTTGCTAGAAAGCCGCTGATTACCCCCAGGCGCGATTATCACCGGGGCGCAAGCGCAGCCCCGGGCGCAGATTGGTGAAGGGCAAGATCGCCGGGTCCGCCACCACCGGGCCGGGGGCGGTCACGACAATCACCTCAGACGCAATCGGCTGGAAATGCGCGCGGAAATGTACGCTGGACTTTACCGCGACAATCGCCTGTTCCGCCGGTTCCACACCAAGCTGCCGGAACAATTCCTGATCATGTCCCTGCATCTTGCGGCTGACCACCACTACACGCACGCCAGGCGCTACACGGATCAGCGCGGAAGGCCCCAGATCGGCGGGATTGCCCTTGCCCATCGGGCCGCTGAGTGTGAAGCGCCCATCGGAGAGTTTTTCGACCACCGCATCCACCCGCAACGGCACGCCATCGCTCTTGCCACCAAGGTCGAGCGTAATACACGCACCCTCACCCGCCGCATGGCAAGCAGCAGCAGCTTCGGCATCATTCATCGGCGCCAGCACGGCACCTTGTGCGTTTTGTCGGATCAATTCCGCGAGCAAACCGGTGGTATCGCCATGGCCACCACCGCCGGGATTATCCTGCGTGTCGGCCAGCACTACCGGCCCCTTGCCGCCACCGGCCATGGCGCGCGCCACACCTTCAGCGGCAGTTGCGACACCCAGCGCGAATTCCGGTTCCTTGCTGGCAATGAAAGCGGCGAGTGCCTCCGCCGCCGTGCCGGCCTGATCCAGCGTATCGGCATAGGCCGCAATGGCCATGCCGCAGCCGGGGAAATCCGCATAGGGAAAGCCGAAGCAGAAGCCCAATTCCCAAATGCCTGATGCCGCACCCAGGCGCGCGCGTTCCGCCATGACATCAGCCATGGGCGCGACCATGGTGCATTGGCCGGGCAAGGGCGTCCAGAAATCCAAATCGCGAAACAGCTTTGCCGGTTTGCGACCTTCCTTGATCATGCGTAGCAATAGGCGCGTTGCCTGCGCGCCGGCGGGCTTCATATCCACATGCGGGTAGGTGCGAAATGGCACCAGCACATCGGAAAGGGCGACCATCTCCGCGGTTTTGTTGGCATGGGGATCAAGGCTGACGGCGATGGGCAAATCAGGCCCCACCACGGCGCGGACGCGGCGCAGCACTTCGGCTTCGGCATCATCAAAACCGACCGCCACCATGGCACCGTGCAAATCAAGATAGACGCCATCAATCGGGCCGGCTTCCAGCGCGTCTGACAGGCTTGCCACCAATAGGCCGGCGATGCGTTCAAATGCCTCCGCTGTCACGGGCCCGGCGGGATTGGCGAAGCACCAGACCAAGGGGGCGAGCGCAACACCCGCTTCTTCCGCCACCATGATCGCGCCGGCGATTGGCACGCTGGTCGGGCGCATGGCCTCGATCAACCCAGCCGGGCGCTGCAGCGGCGGAAAGCCGCCTGGTTTGACGAATTCCTGCCAGCCGGTCGGCAGCGGCGCGAAGGAATGGCTTTCATGCAAAAAGCCGCCAATGGCGATGCGGGTCATTTCACTTATCCTTCGCAATTCCGGCGGTGGCGAGCACCGCATCCGCCAATACGCGCAAACCGGCTTCGGCCCAGGCAGGCGTGATGCTTTCCGCTTCATTATGGCTGATGCCGCCATGGCAGGGGCAGAAAATCATCGCCGCCGGCACGCGCCGCGCGACATAAACCGCGTCATGCCCGATGCCGGTCGGCATATCCATATGTGGTAGGCCAAGCCTAGTTGCGGCATCACGCACGCGCCCGACCAGCGCAGCATCAAAGGGCGTCAAAGGCGATTGCCAGAAATCGGTGATGGTAATGCTCACCCCCCGTGCGGCGGCAAGTTCCTCTGCCTTGGCGCGAATCTCCGCCCCCATGCGCGCAAGCAATTCCGGGTCGCCATGGCGCGTATCAATGCTGAACCAGATGCGCGATGGCGCGATATTGCGGCTATCGGGATAGACCGTGAGGCGCCCGACCGTGGCGCGGCCTGATTCGCCGATGGGACTGACGGCGCGGAGCGCGATTTCCTCAATTGCGGCCATCAGCGGCGCCGCCGCCATCATGGCATCGCGCCGCCCGGCCATGGGGGAACCGCCATGGGCTTCAACACCTTCGATGGTGACTTCATACCAGGCCTGCGCCAGGGCATGCGTCACCACGCCAATATCCTTGCCGGCGTTTTCCAGCAGCGCGCCCTGTTCGATATGCAATTCAAAATAGGCGCCAACATCGGCAAGCGCTGCCGGATCGGCATCACCACGCCAGCCGATGCGCGTCAGTTCCTCACCAAACGCCTTGCCTTCAGTATCACGCAAGGCAAGCACATCGGCTTCAGCGAAGATGCCCATCGCCGCGCCGCTGCCCATCATGGGGGGCGAGAAACGCGCCCCTTCCTCATTGGTCCAGTTGATCAGCACCAAAGGCGCTTCGGTTTCAATCCCGGCTTCATGCAAGGCACGCAGCACCTCAAGCCCGGCCAGCACGCCAAGCGGGCCATCAAACTTGCCCCCCGTTGGTTGCGTATCCAAATGGCTGCCCATCGCGACCGGCTTACGCGTGGGATCACGCCCTTCGCGGCGCAGCACCATATTGCCGAGGCGATCAACGCTGAGTGTGCACCCAATCGCCTCCCCCCAGCGGCGCAGCAAATGGCGGCCTTCGGAATCGAGGTCAGTCAGCGTCTGCCGATTGCAGCCGCCTTTTGGCGTGCCGCCAATCTTGGCGAGTTCCATCAGGCTATCCCAAAGCCGGGCGCCGGAAAGGGGCAGGTTCGTGGTCATGATGCTTTCTCCACCCCGCACCACTCCGCCATGGTGAGTGCGATGGTGCGAGTAATGTCATGCATGGATTGCAGGCCAACACTTTCATCAATGCCGTGAATATTCTCGGCATCCGGGCCAAAACACGCCACTGGCACGCCCTGATGCAGCACGAAATGCCGCCCATCGGTCAGCCCGGCTGAGGGGTATTCGCGCAGCGCCCCGCCGGAGACATCGGTGAAATGGCGTTTGGCCATGCGCACAATCGGCGCCTGCATGTCAAAGACACAGGGTTCAGCCATGAAGCCCTTGAATTCCAGCTTTACCTTGGCGCCGCGCAGCTTTTCATCCTGCGCTGCCTTCGCCACCAGGCGTTCAATATCGGCTTTCACTGCCGCGGCGCTATTGCCCATCATGACACCCACACGCAGCCCGATCCGCGCGCGGGTTGGCACGGAAGAATTCCATTCACCGCCTTCAATCGTGCCGAGGTTCACATTCACCGGATGGTTCACGCCATGGAAGGATGCGTGGATATTCTCGGCCCGGTTCACCTGGGCCTCGTATTCCTTGAAATGCGCGGCGATAGTGCTGGCCGCTTCAATGGCATTCACGCCGGCCTGCATGTCCCGCACATGGGCCGGGCGGCCGGAAACCGTGACCCAGGCCCAGATCACGCCGACTTCCGCGCAATACATGGCGGGCAAGCCAGGCCCTGGTTCGGGGATGATCACGGCATCAGTCGGCGGCAGGGCGAGCATCGCAGCCAAGGCACCATTGCCAGTGCATTCTTCTTCAATCACGGAATGCATCTGCACCTGCGCTGACGGTTGCAGGCCAGCGCGGCGCAAGGCGCGAAAGGCCGTGACGTAAGAGATAATGCCAGCCTTCATATCACCCGCGCCGCGGCCATACATGCGGCCATCACGAATGGCGGGTTCATAGGGTGGGGTTTCCCACATATCGGCGGCCCCTTCCGGCACCACATCCACATGGCCTTGCAGGGTCAGGCTGCGTCCCTTCGCTCCGCGCGGTGTGAAGACCGCGACGACATTGTCGCGCCCCTCATAGGGGATCAGCGGTGGCGAGAAACCAGGATGGCCTTCAAGCGCGGCTGGTACGGTTGGGATGCGCTGGGGCGTGAGGCCAAGCCCCTCATAAATCCGCGCCATTTCATTCAAGGCTGAGGCTTCATTGCCGAGCGTGGACGGGCAGCGCACCAGCCGCGACAGCATGGCGATGCTCTCCGCGCGCAGCTCATTCACCGCTTCCAGAATGGCGCGCCGCGCGCCGGGGTCGAGAGCTTGCATATCGCCGTGGTCCTTGCCTTGAAGCCGGGCGACGCTACCCAGCCAGGCCGAGCGCAGCAAGCGCGGCGGCTTCGCAGCGGGGGCAAACTTGGTTAGCCTTCCCCCATGAAAACCTTCGCCCATCCGGATCACGCCGGGCATCACCCCGCTTTCTTCCTGCAACGCGGTCGCCAGCGCGCCAATTTCGAAATCCCCGCCCGCGCGGCGGCGCTGGAAGCGGCGCTGCATCGCCTTGGGCTTGTGCCCAGCGTACCAGATGCCGTGCCGGTTGCGGCGCTGCACGCTATCCATAGCACGGATTATCTGACCTTCCTGGCGGAAGCCGCGCGGGACTGGGCAGCGCTTGCCGATGCAGGGCCAGAGGTTGTCGCGAATATGCACCCCTCGCCCGAGATGCTGGCGCAAGGTGCTGTTTGTGCGGATGGCATTATCGCGCGCGCCGGCTGGTACATGGCTGATGCGGCCTGCCCGATTGGTCCCGGCACATGGGCAGCCATTCAAGGTGCGGCGGCTTGCGCTTTGGCCGCCGCGCGCGAAGCGACAGTGGGGCGCAGCGCCTATGCGCTGTGCCGCCCGCCTGGCCATCACGCCTATGCCGCGCGCGCTGGCGGGCATTGCTATGTGAATAACGCAGCGCTTGCTGCGCAGGCTTTGGTGGATGCCGGTGCGAAGCGCGTTGCGGTGCTGGATATTGATAGCCACCACGGCAATGGTACCCAGGGCATTTTCTGGGAACGCGGCGATGTGTTGACCATTTCCATCCATGGCAATCCTGATCGCTATTACCCCTGGTTCGTGGGCCGCACGCGTGAACGCGGCGCCGGCGCGGGTGATGGGCGCAATATGAATATGCCGCTTGCCATCGGCACGGGGGATGAGGGCTGGTTGGATGCCATTCGCTACGCCATGGCAGCCATTCGTGACCATAAAGCCGATGCGCTAGTCTTGCCGCTTGGCTTTGACGCTTCAGAACATGAACCACTCGCCGCGCTGAAGGTCACAGCAGAGGGTTTTGCCCGCGCGGGTGGGATGATTGGCGGCCTGAAGCTGCCCACCGCCATCACCCAGGAAGGCGGCTATAATGTAGATGTCATTGGCGATTTATTGGCGGGCTTCCTGAAAGCCTGGGGAGATGCGGCATGAGTGAGGCCATCCATGCGGCGACACTGACACTCGACACCCATGTTGATATCAAATGGCCCGACCCGCCCGATGCGACGACCGAGACCGATCGCTGCGTTGACTTCCCGAAAATGCAGAGCGGCGGGCTGAAGGCGGTTGTCTTCATCGCCTATACGCCGCAAGGCCCGCGCGATGCCGCTGGCCATCAGGCTGCCGCCGATCGGGCCGAGGCGATGCTCCGCCATATCCGGACACGCGCCGATGGTGTTGCGCGGCGCTTTTGCGCGACCGCCGATGAATTGGAAACGGCGCATCAGGCGGGCGCGCTTGCGGTGCTGAGCTCAGTTGAAAACGGCAATGCCATGGGCCGTGATTTGGCGCGGCTGAAGCTTTGGCGTGACCTTGGCGCGATTTATCTGACGCTGACGCATGATGGCCATAATGATCTGGCCGATGCGGCGCGGCCTAAGCCCGCGCTTGGTGATGGCACGGCGGAACATGGCGGGCTTTCCGATCTTGGCCGGCAGGCGATTGCTGAGATGAACCGCATCGGCCTGATCATTGATGTCTCCCACGCCGCGAAAACATCCATGATGCAGGTAGCTGAGCTTTCCCGCGCACCGATTGTGGCAACCCATTCCTGCTGTCGCGCGCTATGCGATCATCCGCGCAATCTGGATGATGAGCAGTTGGATATGCTGCGGGCAAAGGGCGGCTTGGTGCAGATCACCGCACTTGATGCTTTCCTTCGCCCGCCTGGCGCGGATGGCAAATCACCCGCGACGGTCGCCGATATGGTGGATCATGTGGATTACGCAGTGCGGCGAATTGGGCTTGATCATGTTGGCCTGTCATCTGATTTCGATGGCGGCGGCGGCATTCCCGGCTGGGCCAATGCGACCGAGACGATGAACCTGACGGCGGAATTGCACCGCCGCGGCTATGGCGCGCGGGAGATTGATTTGCTCTGGTCCGGCAATTTCCGGCGGTTGATGCGGCGGGTGCAAGCGAGGGCTGAAATATAGCCTATCTATACCTTGAACAAGAGCGAGGCTGTTGGCGCAGACGCGACCGGCAATTCCGGAAAAACCAACCGCATACTCTCCAGGGATCTCATATGCGAGGCGAACCTAAAGCCTTGACGTGCTCTCCTGAAATGTTCCCAATTTTCGGTAGAGTCTGTTTCTCAAGGGGACGGAGGAATGAAGCGCAGCAGGTTCAGCGATGAGCAGATCATCGGGATTTTGAAGGAACAGGAAGCGGGTGCTGTGACGGCGGATGTTTGCCGCCGTCATGGGATCAGCGAAGCGACATTCTACAAGTGGAAGGCCAAGTTTGGCGGCCTTGACGTGACGGAGGCGACGCGGCTTCGCACGCTGGAGGAGGAGAACGCCAAGCTAAAGAAGCTTTTGGCCGAGGCGATGCTGGACATTGCGGTTTTGAAAGACATCTCCGCAAAAAATGGTGACGCCCGGCGCGAAGCGTGATGCGGTCGCCCATGCCCGGAACTGTTACGGGTTGAGCGAGCGCCGGGCGTGCCATCTGATTGGAATTGCCAGGCGGGCGCTGGTCGCAGGAGCGGCAGGTGGCATGGCACTATATCGCGCCGGGAAAACCGACCCAGAATGCTTTCGTCGAAAGCTTCAATGGGCGGCTGCGTGATGAGTGCCTCAATGAGACACTGTTCACTTCCATGGCGCAGGCACGGGCAGTGCTGGCGGCCTGGCGGCAGGACTACAATACCGTCCGGCCGCATTCGAGACTGGGCGGGCTCACACCCGCCGAGATCGCCGGGCAACGGGGATGGGGGCATGCCCCCATCCCCGTTGCCCGGCGATCTCGGCGGGTGTGAGCCCGCCCAGTCTCGAATGCGGCCGGACGGTATTGTAGTCCTGCCGCCAGGCCGCCAGCACTGCCCGTGCCTGCGCCATGGAAGTGAACAGTGTCTCATTGAGGCACTCATCACGCAGCCGCCCATTGAAGCTTTCGACGAAAGCATTCTGGGTCGGTTTTCCCGGCGCGATATAGTGCCATGCCACCTGCCGCTCCTGCGACCAGCGCCCGCCTGGCAATTCCAATCAGATGGCACGCCCGGCGCTCGCTCAACCCGTAACAGTTCCGGGCATGGGCGACCGCATCACGCTTCGCGCCGGGCGTCACCATTTTTTGCGGAGATGTCTTTCAAAACCGCAATGTCCAGCATCGCCTCGGCCAAAAGCTTCTTTAGCTTGGCGTTCTCCTCCTCCAGCGTGCGAAGCCGCGTCGCCTCCGTCACGTCAAGGCCGCCAAACTTGGCCTTCCACTTGTAGAATGTCGCTTCGCTGATCCCATGACGGCGGCAAACATCCGCCGTCACAGCACCCGCTTCCTGTTCCTTCAAAATCCCGATGATCTGCTCATCGCTGAACCTGCTGCGCTTCATTCCTCCGTCCCCTTGAGAAACAGACTCTACCGAAAATTGGGAACATTTCAGGAGAGCACGTCAAGGCTTTAGGTTCGCCTCGCATATGAGATCCCTGGAGAGTATGCGGTTGGTTTTTCCGGAATTGCCGGTCGCGTCTGCGCCAACAGCCTCGCTCTTGTTCAAGGTATAGATAGGCTATATTTCAGCCCTCGCTTGCACCCGCCGCATCAACCGCCGGAAATTGCCGGACCAGAGCAAATCAATCTCCCGCGCGCCATAGCCGCGGCGGTGCAATTCCGCCGTCAGGTTCATCGTCTCGGTCGCATTGGCCCAGCCGGGAATGCCGCCGCCGCCATCGAAATCAGATGACAGGCCAACATGATCAAGCCCAATTCGCCGCACTGCGTAATCCACATGATCCACCATATCGGCGACCGTCGCGGGTGATTTGCCATCCGCGCCAGGCGGGCGAAGGAAAGCATCAAGTGCGGTGATCTGCACCAAGCCGCCCTTTGCCCGCAGCATATCCAACTGCTCATCATCCAGATTGCGCGGATGATCGCATAGCGCGCGACAGCAGGAATGGGTTGCCACAATCGGTGCGCGGGAAAGCTCAGCTACCTGCATCATGGATGTTTTCGCGGCGTGGGAGACATCAATGATCAGGCCGATGCGGTTCATCTCAGCAATCGCCTGCCGGCCAAGATCGGAAAGCCCGCCATGTTCCGCCGTGCCATCACCAAGCGCGGGCTTAGGCCGCGCCGCATCGGCCAGATCATTATGGCCATCATGCGTCAGCGTCAGATAAATCGCGCCAAGGTCACGCCAAAGCTTCAGCCGCGCCAAATCACGGCCCATGGCATTGCCGTTTTCAACTGAGCTCAGCACCGCAAGCGCGCCCGCCTGATGCGCCGTTTCCAATTCATCGGCGGTCGCGCAAAAGCGCCGCGCAACACCATCGGCGCGTGTCCGGATATGGCGGAGCATCGCCTCGGCCCGATCGGCGGCAGCCTGATGGCCAGCGGCATCGCGCGGGCCTTGCGGCGTATAGGCGATGAAGACAACCGCCTTCAGCCCGCCGCTCTGCATTTTCGGGAAGTCAACGCAGCGATCGGTCTCGGTCGTCGCATCGGGCGGGTCGGGCCATTTGATATCAACATGGGTGTCGAGTGTCAGTGTCGCCGCATGGATGGCCTCACTCATGCCGCATCTCCCCAGGCTTTCAGGAAGCCCGCCAATAAATCGCCAATGACATCTACATTATAGCCGCCTTCCTGGGTGATGGCGGTGGGCAGCTTCAGGCCGCCAATCATCCCACCCGCGCGGGCAAAACCCTCTGCTGTGACCTTCAGCGCGGCGAGTGGTTCATGTTCTGAAGCGTCAAAGCCAAGCGGCAAGACTAGCGCATCGGCTTTATGGTCACGAATGGCTGCCATGGCGTAGCGAATGGCATCCAACCAGCCCTCATCCCCCGTGCCGATGGCAAGCGGCATATTCATATTGCGCCCATCACCCGCGCCGGCGCCGCGTTCACGCGTGCGGCCCACGAACCAGGGGTAATAGCGATCAGGATTGCCATGGATGGAAATGGTCAACACATCGCCGCGTTCCCAGAAAATGCCCTGGGTACCATTGCCGTGGTGGCTATCAATATCCAGCACCGCAACGCGCTTCGCACCGGCATCCACCAAAGCCTGCGCAGCAAGCGCTGCGTTATTCACATAGCAATGCCCGCCAGCGCGCGCGGCATAGGCGTGATGGCCAGGCGGGCGGCACAGCGCATAGGCGCTGCGCCCCACTGTCGCTTCGCGCGCGGCGGCCAAAGCGCAAGCCGCCGCACCTTGAATGGCTGCCCATGTGCCGGGACCAATCGGGCAGGCCGCATCAGCCATGTACCAGCCGGCGCGCGCGATAATGCCATCCGCACAAACAGCACCTTGCGCCAGCATCTCGGGCGAGGGGTGCATATTCGCGACAACCTCTGGCCCTGCATCGGCAAGCGCTGCCCAGTCCCGCGCGGCTTCCGCCAGGAAGGTCAGATAATCCGTGCTATGGATAGCGTGCAGCGCCGCAACCGGCACGGCATCTGGTACGCTGGGCACAAGCCCAAGGCGATGCAGCGCCGCTTCCAGCGCCGCCGCGCGGGCGGGGATTTCGAAATTGGCGCGCTGGCGACCGCGTTGCAGGAAGAAAGCGGGGTGATGCCCGGCGTGATCCGGATGGGCGAAGGTTTTCATGGGGGAAGGCTAACCAAGTTTGCCCCCGCTGCGAAGCCGCCGCGCTTGCTGCGCTCGGCCTGGCTGGGTAGCGTCGCCCGGCTTCAAGGCAAGGACCACGGCGATATGCAAGCTCTCGACCCCGGCGCGCGGCGCGCCATTCTGGAAGCGGTGAATGAGCTGCGCGCGGAGAGCATCGCCATGCTGTCGCGGCTGGTGCGCTGCCCGTCCACGCTCGGCAATGAAGCCTCAGCCTTGAATGAAATGGCGCGGATTTATGAGGGGCTTGGCCTCACGCCCCAGCGCATCCCAACCGTACCAGCCGCGCTTGAAGGCCATCCTGGTTTCTCGCCACCGCTGATCCCCTATGAGGGGCGCGACAATGTCGTCGCGGTCTTCACACCGCGCGGAGCGAAGGGACGCAGCCTGACCCTGCAAGGCCATGTGGATGTGGTGCCGGAAGGGGCCGCCGATATGTGGGAAACCCCACCCTATGAACCCGCCATTCGTGATGGCCGCATGTATGGCCGCGGCGCGGGTGATATGAAGGCTGGCATTATCTCTTAC
This sequence comes from Roseomonas sp., assembly GCA_051007055.1. Lineage (GTDB taxonomy): Bacteria > Pseudomonadota > Alphaproteobacteria > Acetobacterales > Acetobacteraceae > Neoroseomonas. Next base: position 19,837 of record JBPCSO010000082.1, on the reverse strand, counting down.
GTCACGGCCTTTCGCGCCTTGCGCCGCGCTGGCCTGCAACCGTCAGCGCAGGTGCAGATGCATTCCGTGATTGAAGAAGAATGCACTGGCAATGGTGCCTTGGCTGCGATGCTCGCCCTGCCGCCGACTGATGCCGTGATCATCCCCGAACCAGGGCCTGGCTTGCCCGCCATGTATTGCGCGGAAGTCGGCGTGATCTGGGCCTGGGTCACGGTTTCCGGCCGCCCGGCCCATGTGCGGGACATGCAGGCCGGCGTGAATGCCATTGAAGCGGCCAGCACTATCGCCGCGCATTTCAAGGAATACGAGGCCCAGGTGAACCGGGCCGAGAATATCCACGCATCCTTCCATGGCGTGAACCATCCGGTGAATGTGAACCTCGGCACGATTGAAGGCGGTGAATGGAATTCTTCCGTGCCAACCCGCGCGCGGATCGGGCTGCGTGTGGGTGTCATGATGGGCAATAGCGCCGCGGCAGTGAAAGCCGATATTGAACGCCTGGTGGCGAAGGCAGCGCAGGATGAAAAGCTGCGCGGCGCCAAGGTAAAGCTGGAATTCAAGGGCTTCATGGCTGAACCCTGTGTCTTTGACATGCAGGCGCCGATTGTGCGCATGGCCAAACGCCATTTCACCGATGTCTCCGGCGGGGCGCTGCGCGAATACCCCTCAGCCGGGCTGACCGATGGGCGGCATTTCGTGCTGCATCAGGGCGTGCCAGTGGCGTGTTTTGGCCCGGATGCCGAGAATATTCACGGCATTGATGAAAGTGTTGGCCTGCAATCCATGCATGACATTACTCGCACCATCGCACTCACCATGGCGGAGTGGTGCGGGGTGGAGAAAGCATCATGACCACGAACCTGCCCCTTTCCGGCGCCCGGCTTTGGGATAGCCTGATGGAACTCGCCAAGATTGGCGGCACGCCAAAAGGCGGCTGCAATCGGCAGACGCTGACTGACCTCGATTCCGAAGGCCGCCATTTGCTGCGCCGCTGGGGGGAGGCGATTGGGTGCACACTCAGCGTTGATCGCCTCGGCAATATGGTGCTGCGCCGCGAAGGGCGTGATCCCACGCGTAAGCCGGTCGCGATGGGCAGCCATTTGGATACGCAACCAACGGGGGGCAAGTTTGATGGCCCGCTTGGCGTGCTGGCCGGGCTTGAGGTGCTGCGTGCCTTGCATGAAGCCGGGATTGAAACCGAAGCGCCTTTGGTGCTGATCAACTGGACCAATGAGGAAGGGGCGCGTTTCTCGCCCCCCATGATGGGCAGCGGCGCGGCGATGGGCATCTTCGCTGAAGCCGATGTGCTTGCCTTGCGTGATACTGAAGGCAAGGCGTTTGGTGAGGAACTGACGCGCATCGGCTGGCGTGGTGATGCCGATCCGGCAGCGCTTGCCGATGTTGGCGCCTATTTTGAATTGCATATCGAACAGGGCGCGCTGCTGGAAAACGCCGGCAAGGATATTGGCGTGGTGACGCATGCCCTGGCGCAGGCCTGGTATGAAGTCACCATCGAAGGTGTTGAAGCCCATGGCGGTTCCCCCATGGCCGGGCGGCGCGATGCCATGATGGCGGCGGCGCCGCTGATGGCCGCAATTGAGGAAATCGCGCTCCGCGCCGTCAGTCCCATCGGCGAATCAGGCCGCGCCACGGTCGGGCGCCTCACGGTCTATCCCGATAGCCGCAATATCGCGCCATCGCGCATCTGGTTCAGCATTGATACGCGCCATGGCGACCCGGAATTGCTTGCGCGCATGGGGGCGGAGATTCGCGCCAAGGCAGAGGAACTTGCCGCCGCACGGGGGGTGAGCATTACCATCACCGATTTCTGGCAATCGCCTTTGACGCCCTTTGATGCTGCGCTGGTCGGGCGCGTGCGTGATGCCGCAACTAGGCTTGGCCTACCACATATGGATATGCCGACCGGCATCGGGCATGACGCGGTTTATGTCGCGCGGCGCGTGCCGGCGGCGATGATTTTCTGCCCCTGCCATGGCGGCATCAGCCATAATGAAGCGGAAAGCATCACGCCTGCCTGGGCCGAAGCCGGTTTGCGCGTATTGGCGGATGCGGTGCTCGCCACCGCCGGAATTGCGAAGGATAAGTGAAATGACCCGCATCGCCATTGGCGGCTTTTTGCATGAAAGCCATTCCTTCGCGCCGCTGCCGACCGGCTGGCAGGAATTCGTCAAACCAGGCGGCTTTCCGCCGCTGCAGCGCCCGGCTGGGTTGATCGAGGCCATGCGCCCGACCAGCGTGCCAATCGCCGGCGCGATCATGGTGGCGGAAGAAGCGGGTGTTGCGCTCGCCCCCTTGGTCTGGTGCTTCGCCAATCCCGCCGGGCCCGTGACAGCGGAGGCATTTGAACGCATCGCCGGCCTATTGGTGGCAAGCCTGTCAGACGCGCTGGAAGCCGGCCCGATTGATGGCGTCTATCTTGATTTGCACGGTGCCATGGTGGCGGTCGGTTTTGATGATGCCGAAGCCGAAGTGCTGCGCCGCGTCCGCGCCGTGGTGGGGCCTGATTTGCCCATCGCCGTCAGCCTTGATCCCCATGCCAACAAAACCGCGGAGATGGTCGCCCTTTCCGATGTGCTGGTGCCATTTCGCACCTACCCGCATGTGGATATGAAGCCCGCCGGCGCGCAGGCAACGCGCCTATTGCTACGCATGATCAAGGAAGGTCGCAAACCGGCAAAGCTGTTTCGCGATTTGGATTTCTGGACGCCCTTGCCCGGCCAATGCACCATGGTCGCGCCCATGGCTGATGTCATGGCGGAACGCGCGCGCCTGGGTGCGGCATCAGGCATTTGGGAATTGGGCTTCTGCTTCGGCTTTCCCTATGCGGATTTCCCCGGCTGCGGCATGGCCATTGCGGCCTATGCCGATACGCTGGATCAGGCCGGCACGGCGGCGGAGGCACTCGCCGCTTTCATTGCCAGCAAGGAACCGGAATTCGCGCTGGGTGTCGCAACTGCCGCTGAAGGTGTGGCGCGCGCCATGGCCGGTGGCGGCAAGGGGCCGGTAGTGCTGGCCGACACGCAGGATAATCCCGGCGGTGGTGGCCATGGCGATACCACCGGTTTGCTCGCGGAATTGATCCGACAAAACGCACAAGGTGCCGTGCTGGCGCCGATGAATGATGCCGAAGCTGCTGCTGCTTGCCATGCGGCGGGTGAGGGTGCGTGTATTACGCTCGACCTTGGTGGCAAGAGCGATGGCGTGCCGTTGCGGGTGGATGCGGTGGTCGAAAAACTCTCCGATGGGCGCTTCACACTCAGCGGCCCGATGGGCAAGGGCAATCCCGCCGATCTGGGGCCTTCCGCGCTGATCCGTGTAGCGCCTGGCGTGCGTGTAGTGGTGGTCAGCCGCAAGATGCAGGGACATGATCAGGAATTGTTCCGGCAGCTTGGTGTGGAACCGGCGGAACAGGCGATTGTCGCGGTAAAGTCCAGCGTACATTTCCGCGCGCATTTCCAGCCGATTGCGTCTGAGGTGATTGTCGTGACCGCCCCCGGCCCGGTGGTGGCGGACCCGGCGATCTTGCCCTTCACCAATCTGCGCCCGGGGCTGCGCTTGCGCCCCGGTGATAATCGCGCCTGGGGGTAATCAGCGGCTTTCTAGCAAGCTACGCACCGCATCCGGCAAGGGCAGGGGCGCCACCGCACCATAGCCGGTGGTGGAAAGTGCTGCGGCCGCATTGGCGTAGCGCGCAGCCTCCAGCGGCGCATCGCCTGCCAGCAAGCGCGCGAGGAAATTGCCGGCAAAGCAATCCCCCGCGCCGGTGGCATCCACCGCCGCCACCGTGTAACTGGGCAGGCGATGGCGCGCTTCCCGTGTGGCGAGAATCGCGCCCTCAGCCCCGCATTTCAGCACCACCAGCGGGGCGAGGCGCAGATAGAAATCACAGATCTCATGAGGGTTTGTGAGGCCGGTTAGCGCGGTCGCGTCTTCCAGCGATGGCAGCGCGATATCGGCCATGGCCATCGCGGCATGGATCACCGCTGCCGCGCGTGACGCGGGCCAAAGCCTGAGCCGCAGATTGGTATCGTAGGAAATGCGCACCCCCGCCGCGCGGGCGATTTCCATGGCGCGGAAGGCAGCATCACAGGCGCTGGTTGAAATCGCCTGACTAATGCCGGACAGATGCAGGAATTTCGCTTGGCTTATGGCCGCTTCCGGCACATCGTCTGAGCGATAGAGCGAAGCTGCGCTGCCACTCCGATAAAAACTGAAATGATGCCCGCGCGCATCATGCGTGACGAAGTAAATCCCCGTGGGCGCGGCGGGGTTGCGGATGACATGCGCGGTATCCACGCCTTCTTGCGCCCAAAGCTGCATGAAGCTTTCGCCTGGTCCATCCTGGCCAAGTGCGGTCAGCATCCCCACCGAAGCCCCAGCACGTGCGGCCGCGATGGCGGCGTTGGAGGTATCTCCGCCATGGCCTTCCAAATAATAGCGCCTGCCGTCCGCGCCCGGCTTCTGGGCGTTGAATTCCAGCATGGGTTCGCCAAGGCAAAGGATGTCAGCCATGCCCAATGCTTGGCCGATGCTGCGCCCTTGGCAAGAGAGCAATTGGACAGTTCAATCAACGCTACATCGGCCTCGTGAGACACCATCGCCGAGGCGGGCCATGACCGATACCACCGCCGGATGATGGGTCGCCGCCAAGCTGAGCGACATCACCGCCGACCTGCCGGAAGAACCCGGCGACGGTGGCGATGGCTGGATTTCGCGCTGAAACATCCGCGCTCTACTGAATAATGGTTTACAGGACCGGGTCCTGGCGCCTAATCGGCGCTTCCCATGTCCTTCTTCGAGATTCTGCCCCCTTCCGTCCTGTTCTTCGCGCTAGGCTTCGCGGCCGCGGCGCTGCGTTCTGATCTTTCCGTGCCGGATGCGCTGGCCAAGACACTTTCGCTTTATTTGATGATGGCGATCGGCCTGAAGGGCGGCATTGCCATTGCGCAGCCTGGCGCCTCTGTGGGCTTGGTCCCGGCGCTGACGGTAGGGATTGCGCTTTCTGCGCTGATGCCGCTCCCGGCCTATGGCTTGCTCCGTGCCGCAACGCCGCTGGATAAGGCAACGGCGGCGGCGGTCTCCGCCCATTATGGCTCTGTCAGTGTGGTGACCTTCGCCGCGGCGGTGGGGCAATTGAACGCGACCAATACGCCTTATGAGGGCTTCATGCCTGCCGTGCTGGCGGCGATGGAAACGCCGGCCATCCTGACCGCGCTGCTGATCGCGCGGCGCGGGGGTGCGGCCACTTCCGGCGGCGCGCGGGAGATGGCGCGGGAAGTGTTCCTGAATGGTTCGGTCGTGTTACTGCTCGGAGCGTTTTTAATCGGCTGGCTTGGTGGCGCCCCAGCCGAGCGGCAGCTTGCGCCCTTCATCACCGCGCTTTTCCCGGGTGCGCTGTGTCTTTTCCTGCTTGAGATGGGCCTGACGGCAGCGCGGCGCCTGCGCGATAGGGGGCGGGGGCTGGATGTGCGGCTAGTCGCCTTCGCCATCCTGATGCCGCTGATTGGGGGTGCCGCGGGCTTGGCCGGCGGTTTGCTTATCGGGCTCTCCACGGGCGGCATTGGGCTAATGGCGGTGCTCGGGGCCTCGGCATCTTATATCGCGGTGCCGGCGGCAATGCGGCTTGCGTTACCTTCCGCGGATGCGGGCATTTATGTGACGCTTTCCTTGGCGATCACCTTCCCCTTCAATGTCCTGGCCGGCATCCCGCTTTGGCTTTGGGCGGCGCGGCTGGCCACACAATAAGCAAACGGGGACGGGAAAATGCACGCGCGCAAAAGGATCGAAATTGTCGTGGAGGCAGTGCGGGCCGAAGCGGTAACCTTGCTTCTGGACCGCATGGGCGCCACAGGTTGGACGATTCTACCCGTGCTGGCTGGGCGCGGGCATCAGGGTATTCGCCGTTCGGGGGACCCCGGAGGCGTTGACGATAACGTGCTGGTGCTGTGCATCACCTCGGCCGAGGTCGCCGCGCGCGTGCTGGCGTCGGAAGGTGAATTGCTTGGCGCCAGGCCCGCGATTGTGACGCTGACAGATTGCCAAGTGCTGCGGGCGGATCATTTCTGAAGGGACTTTGGTTGACCTCGGGCGCTGTGCGGGCCTACCAAGCCTGCATGCGGAAGCCATTCGGCGCCACTCCAGGCATATTTGCTGCCACGCGGCTGATAGGCCTTGGCCTTGTGGCGCTATTGCTGGCGGCTACCCCCGAAGCTTCTGTCGCAGCGCCGGATAAGCCCAGCGCCGCAAACGCGCCCCGCCAACCACGCGCCACCTCCACGACTACCGCGCGGCCTACCCCACCCAGCCTGCCCGAGCCATGGGGCCTTTGTGCCGCGGCTATTGCAGAGGCGGAACGCGTTGCGGGCATGCCCGCAGGTTTGCTCGGCGCAATTGCGAAGGTTGAAACCGGGCGCCGCGCGCCGGATGGCAGCGTGCAGCCCTGGCCCTGGTCCTATAACGCTGCCGGCGATGGCCGCTACGCTGCTTCCAACGCGGAAGCGCTTCAGGAAGTGCGCGCGATTCAAGCGCGTGGCGTGCGTTCGATTGATATCGGCTGCATGCAGGTCAATCTGCTGCATCACCCGGATGCCTTCCCGAGCCTGGAAGACGGCTTCGACCCCATGACGAATGTTGCCTATGCGGTGCGCTACTTGCGTTCTTTGCAGGCTCGCACCGGGGATTGGCAGCAGGCAGTGGCGCTTTACCATTCCGCGACCCCGGAACGTGGGTTGATCTATCAGCAGCGGGTGATGGCAGCGCTGACTGGCAATGGTTTTGTGCCCGGCCCCGCGCCCGGTGTCATTCCTCTGCCCGGCCCTGCCATGGCGGGGCTTTGCGCTTCCGGACGCGGTGCGGTGATGCTGATTGGTGCGCGCGAACCGAGCCTGAGGCCGGTGCCGACAACGCCCGAGGTTGAGCTTCGCATACGCGGCGGCGGCACCCCGGGGCCGGCGGCGCGCACGCGGATCATGTGCCTGCCAAAGGCCGAAAATGCGGACACGGAAGTCGCCGAAGCGCGCCCGGTGGCGGCAGGTGCGCGGCGTTAATTGGTGATTCGCGCCATTCCGCCCATATAGGGCCGCAGCACCTCAGGGATTGCGACGCTGCCATCGGCCTGCTGGTGCGTTTCCAGCACCGCAATCAACGCGCGCCCCACCGCCACGCCTGAACCATTCAGCGTATGCAAAAAACTTGTGCCCTTGGCATCCTTGGCGCGGTAGCGGGCGCCCATGCGCCGTGCCTGGAAATCCCGGCAATTGGAGCAGGAAGAAATCTCCCGCCACGCGCCCTGACCGGGCAGCCAGACTTCCAGATCATAGGTGCGTGCGGCGCCAAAGCCGGTATCGCCAGCGCATAGAATAATCCGCCGCCACACAAGGCCCAACTCTGTTAGTACACGTTCCGCGCAGCGGGTCATGCGTTCATGCTCGGCGTCGCTGTCTTCCGGCTTCACGATGGAAACCAACTCCACCTTCGCGAATTGGTGCTGGCGCAGCATGCCGCGCGTATCGCGCCCGGCGCTACCGGCTTCAGACCTGAAGCAGGGCGAAAGCGCGGTCAGGCGCAAGGGCAGATCAGCCTCCGCCTTGATTTCCTGCGCAGCGAAATTGGTCAGCGGCACTTCCGCAGTTGGGATCAGCCAGCGGCCATCGGTGGTACGGAACAAATCCTCGGCGAATTTTGGCAATTGGCCGGTGCCATACATGGTGGCGTCATTCACCAACAGCGGCACAGCGCTTTCGGTGTAATCATGGGCTTCGGTATGCAGGTTGAGCATCCATTGCCCAAGGGCGCGTTCCAGCCGCGCCAGCGCGCCTTTCAGCACGGTGAAACGCGCGCCGGCGAGCTTGGCAGCGGTTGAGAAATCCATCAGGCCCAGCGCTTCGCCCAATTCGAAATGCTGCTTCGGTTGAAACGAAAACTGAGGCGGTGTGCCATGCTGATGCTGGACAATATTGGCGCTTTCATCGCGCCCTTCGGGCACTTCGGCGTCAAGGATATTGGGCAGGGTTTCCAAAACGGCTTGTTGCGCGGCCTCGGCCTTCGCGGCTTCGGCTTCAAGTGCTGCCATGTCATCGCGCAGCCTGACGGCTTCGGCTTCCAGCGCCGCGGTATCGGCGCCCTGACGCTTGGCCATGCCGATATCCTTGGACAGCGCATTGCGCCGTGCCTGCCTTTCCTGCAACGCGGTTTGCGCCGCCCGGCGCGCTTCATCATGCGCCAGAATGCCCGCCGCCGCTGGGGCCATGCCGCGTCGCGCCAAAGCCGCATCGAAAGCGGCCGGGTCGGCGCGCAATTGCCTTATATCATGCATGTTGCCGACCCTTCTTTGGGATCATCAAGTCTTGGTGTTTTCGTCCGTAGGCTTCGGCGCCATCCAGCCTGCCGCCAGAATGGAAAGCTCATAAAGCAGGATCAGCGGCACCGCCAAGCCGATCTGGCTGATCACATCTGGCGGCGTCAGCACCGCCGCCGCGACAAACATGCCAACAATGGCGTAGCGGCGGCCCTTTCTGAGGCTTTCCACATTCAGAATGCCCACCTTGCACAAAAGCGTGAGCAGCACCGGCAATTGGAAGGCAATGCCAAAGGCCAGGATCATATGCATGACCAGCGACAGGTATTCGCCAACCTTGGCTTCCAGCTGCACCGGAATGCCGCCGGAACCGGGCATGGTTTCGAAGGAAATGAAGAATTGCCAGGCCAGCGGGAAAATGAAGTAATAGGCCAGCGCCGCGCCTGCCAAAAACAGAAAAGGTGAGGCGATCAGGAAGGGCATGATCGCACGCTTTTCGCTGCGATAAAGGCCCGGCGCCACAAACAGCCAAAGCTGCGTCGCCCACATCGGGAAGGAAAAGAACACGGCGCCGAAGAAGGCCACCTTCAAATAGGTGAAGAAGGCTTCATACAACGCAGTAAAGATCATGCGCCGATCGCCACCGCCCTGCTTGACCAGAACATCGGCCAAAGGCTGCGCCAGGAAGGCGTAGATTTTCGGCGAGAAATAATAGCAGATCGCAAAAGCCGCAGCGAAACCGCCGATGGACCAAAGCAGCCGCGTCCGCAGCTCCTTCAAATGGTCCATCAAAGGCATGGCCTTATCGTCTATGTGATCGTCATCCCGGGTGGTGGACACGGAAAATCCTCAAACGCTGGCGGCAGGCGGGGTGGATGACGCGGCAGGCGGGGCCGGCGCGGCTTCAGGCGCGGGCGGCAAGGGGGCGGCAAAACGCGCGACCGTTGGCGGTACGAAGGCAGGCGAATCAGGGACTGGCGGTAAGGGCGGGGGCACATAGGGTGCGGGCGGCGGCGGCATGAAGGTATCGCGCAGCGGGTCCTCGGCCATGGTTTTTTTCAGCGCGCCATCCGCATCCACGGCCTTCTCGATCTCCCCCTTGATGTCGAAGCTGCGGATTTCGTTGATGGTGCTTTTCATTTCCTGGATGGAATTGCGCACATCATCCAGCTTCGCTTCGCGCACCAGCTCATCGGCCTGCTGCTGGAATTCGCCAGCCATGCGGCGCAGCTTCTGGACACCCTTCGCGACACCGCGAATGGCCTCCGGCAAATCTTTCGGGCCGATCACAACCACGGCAACAACCGCGATGACGGCGATTTCTGACCAGGCGAGGTCGAACATGCTTTCCTTTGCCCGCGCGCTTCACCCCGGCGGGGAGAGTTCCGTTAGCAGGAAGCCGGATGCGCGCCAACCGCCCTGATATGGCGCGCCACCGGCTTGAATGAAAGCACTGTCACGCCTCGGCGCGGGGGAAAACAAAGGTGCGTTCGGGGTCGAGCGAAACGGCGATTCGCTCCCCGCGCCTTAGCCGCCGTCCGGGGGGCAGCCTGGCATGCAGGTGCAAAAGCCCACCCGAACCATCCGGAAGGGCAAGATGGGCTAGCGTGGTGGAGCCCAGCAGGCGGAAGGCTTCCACCTCCACCACCGGGCCTTCGGCGCCAAGCCTGAGACCTTCTGGACGGACCAGGACATCCACCTCCGCCCCTTCGGCAAAGCCGGGGGCGGGCAGGGCGCCAAGCGCGGTTTCCGCCTGGCCAGCGGTGATCCGAGCGGGCAGGCTGTTCACCTCACCCAAAAAGCCCGCGACATAGCGATCCGATGGCGCCAGATAGAGCGCTTCAGGCACGCCCACCTGCAAAATGCGGCCTTCGCGCATCAGCGCGATGCGATCCCCCATGAACATGGCTTCTTCGGCATCATGCGTCACCAGCAGGGTCGCGATGCCGGCTTCCTGCAAAACATGCAGCGTGTCATCGCGCACTTTTTCACGCAGCCGCGCATCCAGGCTCGCAAAAGCCTCATCCAAAAGCAGCACGGCAGGTCGGGGTGCCAGCGCGCGGGCCAGCGCAACGCGCTGCTGCTGCCCGCCCGAGAGCATATGTGGAAAAGCGTTTTGGAAGGCTTCCAGCCCCACACGGGCGAGCGCATCCATCACGCGCCAAACCCTTTCGCCGCGCGGGGCGAAACGCAGGCCGAAGGCGACGTTTTCCGCGACGGTTAGATGCGGAAATAGTGCGTAATCCTGAAAGACAAAGCCGATATGTCGTGCTTCAGGTGGCACCTCACGCCCAGCTTCGGCAATCAGCCGTCCGCCGATTTCAATCCGTCCATGCTGCAAGGGCTCCAGCCCCGCCGCCAATCGGAGCAAGGTGGTCTTGCCGCAGCCGGAGGCACCCAGCAGGCAGACGATCTCCCCTGATGCGACATTAAGGTCAATGCCGGCCAGAACCTCTCGGGTGCCATAGGCATGGCGGATATCGGCAAAGCTGAGGCTCACCTTTGGTGGGCTTCCTCAGTGGGCTCGGGCGGGGCTTCCGCTAGCGCTACCGTTTCCACTTCGGCTTCAGGCGCTGGCGGTTCGGTCTCCGCGGCAATGATGGGTGCATTCAGGCCGGGCAAGGGCGGCGCATCACCGGTGACCAATTCTTCCTTGCGCGGCAGATCGGCCAGGGATTTCAGGGAGAATTGTTCCAGGAATTTCGGCGTGGTGCCCCATAGCGTGGGCCGGCCAGGCACTTCCCGCCGCCCGCGCGGCGCCACGAGGCCGAGTTCAAGCAGGGATTCGAGGGTTGTTTGCGCGAGCGTCGCCCCGCGGATTTCTTCTACATCACCGCGTGTGCAGGGCTGATGATAGGCAATAATGGCAAGGGCTTCCATCGCCGCGCGCGGCAAGCGGCGCGGGCTTTCCACCACCTTGGTCAGGCGCGGCGCAAGGTCTGCCGCAGTCCGGAAGGCATAGCCACCGCCGATTTCTGTTAGCACCACGCCGCGCCCTTGGTAGGCTTCGGCGAGTGCTGCGCAGGCCATGGTCGCAGAAATACCTTCGGGCAGCACCGTCGCCAGGGTTTGCGGCGATACCGGGCGGTCAGCCGCAAAAATCACAGCCTCCGCAATGCGAAGCGCCTGCGCCATGGTCGCTTCATCCGGCGCGGTGGGTGCCTCTGGCGCGGGAGTTTCCGCCGGCGCTTCGGCTTCAGTCTGTTCTTCCATCGCTGCCCCCTTCTTCTGTCCGGCGGCGGATCATGATCGGCGCGAAGGCCGCTTCCTGGTGCAATTCTATCCCGCCGCCGCGCGCCATTTCCAAGCCCGCGATCAAGGTGCTGGCGAGCGCGGCGCGCTGTTCCACCGGGTCATCAAAGCCTTCTGGCAAGAAGCTCCGCAATTCGGACCAGCTTGGCAGGGCGCCAACCAGCTTGGTCAGGCGGTCGAGCGCTTCCTGTACGGTGAAAAGCTTACGTGGCTTCGGCCGATAGGGCCGGGCGGCCAAAGCGCGCCGACGCCCGGCGACATATGCTTGCAACAGTGCTGGCAGATCAGCGGCGATGCCCGAGCGATCTTCCACCTTCAGCCGTTCCGGCGCGCCACGGGCGAAAACATCATGCCCAAGCCAGGGCCTGCGATTGAGCCAAAGGGCAGCGGCGCGCATGCGTTCCAGGGTGGCCAGCCGATCGGTCAGCGCTTCGGCCAGCGCTTCAGCATCTTCGCCTTCCACCTGCTCAGGCGGGATTAACAGGCGGGATTTCAGCCAGGCGAGCCAGGCGGCCATCACCAGCCAATCGGCGGCCAATTCCAGCCGAATGCGCCTCGCGCCTTCAATCACCGCCAGAAATTGCTCCACCAAGGCGACTATGGAAATCTTGGCCAGATCCACCTTCTGCGCCCGGGCAAGTTCCAGCAGCAGATCAAGCGGGCCTTCATAGCCTTCAAGCTGCAATTGGAGGGAGGATTCGCTCATTGGTCCCGCTACCCATGTCCGGTGAGCATGAGAACGAAATCGAGGGCGGGCGCAACCACCCCCCGGAAAAACCAGCCCATGGGGTCATAGTCTGGGACCAAATGGGGAAGGACAAATAGGCCAAACATCACCAGCAGCAGGCCATAGGGTTCGATGCGCGCCAGCGCCAGAGCGGGGGCGCGGGGCAGCAGGCCGACGGCTATGCGCCCGCCATCCAAGGGCGGCAGGGGAAACAGGTTAAACAGACCAAGCACCAGATTGGCCAGGATAAACAGGCCGAAGATGCGATAGGCCAGGGCCGCCCCTTCCTGCCCCAGGCTGGCCTGCCAGGGTTCAACCAAATGGGCAGCCAACCCCGCAGCCAAGGCGAGCAGGAAATTCGTGGCCGGCCCGGCGGCGGCGACCGCCACCATACCGTAGCGAGGGTTATGAAGCTGCCAGATATTGACCGGCACTGGCTTGGCCCAGCCGAACATCGCCTCCACCCGGCCAATGGTAAGCAATTGCGAAACCAGCAAAAAGCCTGGCAGCAGGATAGTGCCGACCATATCCACATGGCGGATCGGGTTCAGGCTAAGCCTACCGGCCCGTTCTGCCGTATCATCGCCCAAGCCACGCGCCGCATAGCCATGCGCCGCTTCATGCAGCGTAATGGCGATGATGGTCGCGAAGACCGAAGCCGCCAATTCGGGCAGCCAGGCGGGCATGGGGTTTCTCCCTGGGGGTGGGCCTGCCGGGATAGACGGGAAGCAGGGCGAAGGGAAGGCGAAGCGCTTCAGGCCCGCTTGCGTTTCTTCACCGGCGCTGGCGCCACTTCCCGCAGCAAGGGCGCCAGGAACCGCCCGGTGTGGCTTTCGGCAACCGCCGCGATATCCTCTGGCGTGCCTTCCGCGACCAGCCGGCCGCCGCCTTCACCGCCTTCGGGGCCCAGATCCAGCACCCAATCGGCGGTTTTGATGACCTCAAGATTATGTTCGATCACCACCACCGTATTGCCGGTCTCCACCAGCGCATGCAGCACTTCGAGCAATTTCCGCACATCTTCGAAATGGAGCCCGGTGGTGGGTTCATCCAGAATATAAAGCGTGCGCCCGGTGGCGCGGCGGGACAATTCCTTGGAAAGCTTGATGCGCTGCGCTTCCCCGCCCGAAAGCGTGGTGGCTTGTTGACCGAGATGGATATAGCCAAGCCCGACCTTGCGCAGCACGGATAGTTTTTCACGAATGGCGGGGACGGCGGCGAAGAATTCCTCGGCTTCTTCCACCGTCATGTCGAGCACGTCCGAGATGGATTTGCCGCGAAACTTCACATCCAGCGTTTCGCGGTTGTAGCGCTTGCCCTTGCAGGTATCGCAGGTGACATAAACATCGGGCAGGAAGTGCATCTCAATCTTGATGACGCCATCGCCCTGGCAGGCCTCGCAGCGCCCGCCCTTCACATTGAAGCTGAAGCGGCCGGGCTTGTAGCCGCGCGCGCGGCTTTCCGGCAATTCGCTGAACCAATCGCGAATGGGCGCGAATAGCCCAGTATAAGTGGCGGGGTTGGACCGCGGCGTGCGGCCAATCGGCGATTGGTCAATGTCAATGATTTTGTCGAGGTGATCGAGCCCTTCAATGCGTTCATGCGGCGCCGGCACCTCCGCCGCGCCCATCAGCCGCCGCGCCGCCGCCTTATACAGCGTTTCAATCACAAGCGTTGACTTGCCGCCGCCGGAAACCCCGGTGACGCAAGTAAAAGTGCCAAGCGGCAGGGCCGCGTCCAGGCGGCGCAGATTGTTGCCGCTAGCGCCCACCACGCGCAATTGCCGCTTAGGGTCAATCTTGCGACGCTTTGCAGGGATTTCGATGCGCCTGGTACCCGAAAGATATTGCCCGGTGAGGCTGGCGGGATTGGCAGCGACTTCTGCGGGTTTGCCCTGCGCCACCAGTCGCCCACCGCCCTTGCCGGCGGCGGGGCCGATATCCACCAAATGATCGGCGCTGCGGATCGCATCCTCATCATGTTCCACGACCAGCACAGTATTGCCGAGGTCACGCAGCCGCCGCAGCGTGACAAGCAGCCTTTCATTGTCGCGCTGATGCAGCCCGATGGAAGGTTCATCCAGCACATAAAGCACGCCCGTCAAGCCAGAACCGATCTGGGAGGCCAAGCGAATGCGCTGCGATTCGCCGCCGGAAAGCGTGGTGGAAGACCGCGCGAGTGACAGGTAATCCAGCCCCACATCCACCAGGAATTGCAGGCGGTCATTGATTTCACGCAGGATGCGCCGCGCAATATCGCGCCGCTGGGGCGTGAGGGTTTCTTCCACTTGAGCAAACCAATCCCGCGCCCGATGAATGGCCATGGCGGAAGCTTCACCGATATGCAGGCCCGCTACTTTCACCGCCAGGGATTGCGGCTTCAGCCGATGCCCCGCGCAGGCCGCGCAGGGCCGCTCCGCCTGATAGCGGGAGAGGTCTTCGCGCACCCAAGGATTATCCGTTTCGCGAAAGCGCCGTTCCAGATTGGCGATCACGCCCTCAAAGGGTTTTTTGACTTCGTAGGCGCGCAACCCATCCTTGTAGCGGAGCGTGACCACCTCATCGCCTGTGCCATGCAGAATGCCGTGGCGCACCGGGGCGGGTAGCTCCTGCCAGGCGGTGGTCATCTTCACCTTGAAATGCGCGGCCAAGCTTTGCAGGGTTTGGTCGTAATAGGGGGACGAGGCGCCGGTCCAGGGCATGATGGCGCCATCCTTCAGCGCGACATCATCCTGCGGCACGACCAATTGCGCGTCGAAAAAGCTTTCCGTGCCAAGCCCATCACAAGCAGGGCAGGCGCCATGCGGTGAATTGAAGGAAAAAAGCCGCGGCTCAACTTCCTCGATGGTGAAGCCGGAAACCGGGCAGGCGAAGCGGCTGGAAAATACCGTACGTTCCCCACCATCGGCGTTTTCAGCATAGGCAATGCCATCAGCCAAACCAAGAGCGGTCTCAAACGAATCCGCAAGCCGCTGCATGATGCCATCACGCACCACGATGCGGTCCACCACTACCTCAATATCGTGCTTGAGCTTCTTGTCGAGCTTGGGCGCCTCGGCAATTTGATAGAGCGTGCCGTTGATTTTCACACGTTCAAAGCCACGGCGCTGGAATTCGGCCAATTCCTTGCGGAATTCGCCCTTTTTCCCGCGCGCGATGGGCGCCAGCAGCAAAAGCCGCGTGCCTTCGGGCATGGCCATCATGCGGTCCACCATCTGGGAGACGGTCTGCGCTTCGATGGGCAGGCCCGTGGCGGGCGAATAGGGCACGCCGACGCGCGCCCAAAGCAGGCGCATATAATCATGGATTTCCGTAACGGTGCCGACCGTGGAGCGCGGATTATGGCTGGTGGTTTTCTGTTCGATGGATATTGCGGGCGAGAGCCCTTCGATCGAATCCACATCCGGCTTTTGCATCAATTGCAGGAATTGCCGCGCATAGGCCGAAAGGCTTTCCACATAGCGCCTTTGGCCTTCCGCATAGATTGTATCGAAAGCCAGCGATGATTTGCCCGACCCTGACAGGCCCGTGATCACCGTCAGCGTATCGCGCGGGATATCAAGGTCGAGGTTCTTGAGATTGTGCTGTCGCGCGCCGCGAATGCGAATATGGCCGGTCATGTAAAGGGGGCTCCGACCGCCAACCCGCGTAGGGGGAAAGCGGTTGTTCTAAAAATGTTCTCGTTATATATGCGCCTGAATGGTGCCCTGGGAAGGGTGTGGGATGGTCCCTCTTTGGGGGATCGTCTATCTTGAGGGTCGAAATCGCGGGAGAGCTTTGCCATGGCGGGTATCAATAAGGTCATTATCCTGGGCCGTCTGGGGCGGGACCCGGAAGTGCGCAATTTCCAGAATGGCGGCAAGGTGGTTAACCTGCGAATCGCCACGTCTGAACGCTACAAGGACCGAGAAGGCAATCAGCAGGAACGCACCGAGTGGCATTCGGTCGCGATCTTCAATGATCGCCTTGGCGAGGTTGCCGAAAAATACCTGCGCAAGGGCAGCGAGGTCTATGTTGAAGGCCAGCTGGAGACCCGGAAGTGGCAGGATCAATCCGGCCAGGATCGCTACACGACTGAGGTTGTGCTGCGCCAATATCGCGGCGAATTGCAGTTGGTTGGCGGGCGTGGCGCGGGTGGCGGCATGGATGACCCCGGTGAGCCAGCAGCGGATCGGGCGCCGGCCGCGCGCCCGGCGCAGCGCGCTGGCGGTTGGGACTCCAAGAAATCCGATTTGGATGACGAAATTCCCTTTTGATTCATAGGCTTGACGTTAACCTGACATCCCGGGCTCGGCGGTGGTTGACGCGGCGCGCCTGAGGGTGCCTATGACGTTTCTCCCCTGTGATCCCCCAGGAATCGCGGCCTTCAGAATCGGTTTTCAAGCGTGAGCGACACTCAAAACCCCGGCCAACCCCCGCAGGATACGACCCCGGTCGCCCTTGAGGAGGAAATGCGCCGCTCCTACCTCGATTACGCCATGAGCGTGATCGTGGCGCGGGCGCTGCCTGATGTGCGCGATGGGTTGAAGCCAGTGCATCGGCGCATCCTGTTTGCCATGCAGGAAGCCGGCTACACGGCGGACAAGCCCTATCGCAAATCGGCGCGCGTGGTTGGCGATGTGATGGGTAAATACCATCCGCATGGCGATGCTTCGATCTATGATGCGCTGGTGCGCATGGCGCAGCCCTTTTCCATGCGCCTGCCGCTGATTGATGGGCAGGGGAATTTCGGTTCGGTTGATGGCGACCCTCCGGCGGCGATGCGCTACACTGAAGCGCGCCTGGCATCGGCAGCGGGCGCGCTGCTGGCCGGCATTGACGAAGACACGGTGGATTTCCAGCCGAATTATGATGAAAGCGTGGATGAACCGCGCGTTCTGCCGGCGGCCTTCCCGAATCTGCTGATCAATGGTGCGGGCGGCATTGCGGTTGGCATGGCAACCAATATCCCGCCGCATAATCCCACCGAAATTCTGGATGCGACCTTGGCGTTGATCGCCAATCCGGCGCTGACGCTGGAAGAGCTCATGAAGATCGTGCCGGGGCCGGATTTCCCGACCGGGGCGATGATTTTGGGGCGTTCCGGCATCCGTTCCGCGTTTGAAACCGGGCGTGGGTCCATCCCGCTGCGCGCACGGGCGGAGATTGAGGAATTGCGTGGCAATCGTCAGGCGATTGCGGTTACGGAAATTCCCTATCAGGTCAATAAATCTACGCTGCTGGAGAAAATCGCCGAATTGGTGCGCGCCAAGGCGGTGGAAGGCATTTCCGATCTGCGCGACGAAAGCGACCGTTCGGGGATGCGGATTGTCATTGAATTGAAGCGCGATGCGACCGCGGAAGTGGTACTGAACCAGCTTTATCGCATGACGCAGTTGCAGACTTCCTTCCCCGTGAACTTCGTGGCCCTGCATGAAGGCCGGCCACGGCAAATGGGCCTCAAGGACGCGTTGATGGCCTTCATCGCCTTCCGTGAGGAGGTGATTCTGCGCCGGTCTCGCCACCGGCTGGCGAAGGCGCGGGAACGTGGGCATTTGCTGATTGGCTTGGCGATTGCGGTCGCCAATCTGGATGAGGTTATTCGCGTCATTCGTGAAAGCGCCGATGCGCCGGCTGCGCGCGCGGCCTTGATGAGCCGTGAGTGGCCGGCGGGCGATGTGGGCGTGCTGCTGGCGCTGGTGGATGATTATCGCAATGCCGTGACGCCCGAGGGCACGGTGCGGCTCACGGAAGAACAGGCGCGCGGCATACTGGATTTGCGCCTGCAACGCCTGACCGGTCTTGAGCGCGAAAAGATCGTAGCCGAACTTGGCGAAGTTGGCGGGCGCATCCGCGAATTACTGGAAATCCTGGCGAGCCGCCCGCGCCGCATGGAAGTGCTGGATCAGGAATTGCGCGCCATTCGCGCCGAGATTGCCTCCCCGCGCATGACTGAGATTGTGGATGGCATCGCCGATGTGGATGATGAAAGCCTGATCGAACCAGGCACCATGGTGGTGACGCTGACGCGCGATGGCTATGTGAAGCGCACACCTTTGGAAACCTTCCGCGCCCAGGGGCGTGGCGGCAAGGGTCGCAGCGCGGCAACCACGCGCGAAGATGATGTGATTATCCGTTCTTTCGTCGCGCATACCCATCAATGGGTGTTGTTCTTCACTGATCGCGGCATCGCCTTCCGAGAAAAGGTTTGGCAATTGCCGGAAGCCGGGCCGCAGGGGCGTGGGCGTTCGCTGCGCCAGGTGCTGCAATTGCAGGAAGGCGAGGGTGTCACCGCCATTCTGCCGCTGCCGATGGATGAAGATTTGTGGGAAGGGCTGCACCTGGTTTTCGCGACGGTGCAGGGAAATGTGCGGCGCAATCGGCTTTCTGACTTTAAGAATGTGCGCTCGGTCGGCTTGATTGCGATGAAGCTGGATGAAGGCGATAGCCTGGTCGGCGTTTCCACCTGCCGTGAGGGCGATGATGTGATGCTGGCCACAAGGGGCGGCAAATGCATCCGCTTCGCAGCGGATGCGGATACTCTGCGTGTTTTTGCTGGGCGCGATTCGACCGGCGTGCGCGGTATCAAGCTGGCGCAGGGTGATGCGGTGATTGCGCTTTCCGTGCTGCGGCATGTGGAAGCCAGCACCGAAGAACGCGCGGCCTATCTTAAGGCGGCTGCGCAGCGCAGACGCTCGGCCGATGATGAAGCGGAAGTGCCCGCAATGACGGAGGCTGAGGAAGCGGTGGCCGAGATCACGCTTTCGCCGGAACGCTTTGAAGCCTTGGCGGAAGCAGAGGAAATTCTGCTCACAGTGACGGATGGCGGCTTTGGCAAGCGTTCTTCCGCGCATGAATATCGCGTCACGGGTCGTGGCGGACAGGGCATTGCCGGCATTGTGCTAAGTGCGCGCACGGGCCGCGAAGTGGTAGCGACCTTCCCGGCGCGCCCCGGCGATGACATCATGCTGGTCACAAATGGCGGGCAATTGATCCGTCTGAAGGCGGATGATGTGCGCCTGACTGGCCGCATGGCGATGGGTGTGACGTTGATGCGCCTCGCCGAAGGTGAGCGCGTGATTTCCTGCTTCCCGGTCGCTGATGAAGGTGGCGATGATGAAGCCGCCCCTGCGCCGGAGGAGAATGGCAATGGCTGAGCGGATCGCGCTTTACCCGGGCACCTTTGATCCGGTGACCAATGGGCATTTGGATATCATTGGCCGCGCCGCGCGACTAGTGGATAGGCTTATTGTGGGCGTTGCCATTAATATCGGCAAGGGGCCGCTATTCGAATTACTCGAACGGGTTGAGCTTGTGCAGGCGGAAGTGGCGCCGATTGCGACGCGCACCGGCGCGGTGATTGAAGTGCGGCCCTTTGAGGGTTTGCTGGTGGGTTTCGCGCGGGAGATCGGCGCGTGCATGATCATACGCGGCTTACGGGCGGTCACGGATTTCGATTACGAATTCCAGATGACCGGCATGAACCGCCGGCTGGATCATGAAATTGAAACCGTCTTCCTGATGGCGTCGGAAACCAATCAATTCATCGCATCGCGCTTGGTC
>JBPCSO010000081.1:0-17498 GCA_051007055.1 Roseomonas sp. | reverse complement strand
AGCATTTTCAAGCCAAGTGGGGTCACTTGGCGGCTCGGAAAATGCGACCAAGAAAATAGGAAAGGAGGGTTGTCATGGCTGATGCCATCACGCTGCAGGTTGAAGGCATGAGTTGCGGGCATTGCATCCGCGCCGTGACCAACGCCATTACGGCGCTGGATCAAGGTGCCAAGGTGGATGTGGATTTGGCCGCCAAGCGCGTTGTGGCCCAAACCATCCTGCCGCGCGCGGATGTGGTGCGCGCGGTGGAAGAAGAAGGCTTTGCCGTGAAAGCCTGAAGGCTTCAGTCAGGCCGCGCGCCGGAAGCGCGCACCACCGGCGCCCAGCGCGCGGTTTCCCGCCGCAGGAATTCCGCCAGCGCTTCCGGGGTGGAGGCTTCCAGCACCAGGCGCCGCGCAGCCATGGCAGCGACCAATTCCGGTTCCTTGAGCACGCTTTGCATGGCGGCATTCAGCTTCGCCAGGATCGGCGCTGGCAGGCCAGGTGGCGCCATCATTGCCGCCCAATCCACGCCATCAAAACCAGGCAGGCCCGATTCCGCGATGGTGGGGATTTCCGGCATTAATGGCACGCGCTTGCCATTGGGCACGCCCAGAATACGCAGCTTGCCCGCTTCCGCCTGCGGAATGCCATTCAGCGCCGTGGTAAAAGCGTAATCCACGCGCCCCGCGATCAATTCCGGCAAAAGCGCGCCGCCGCCGCGATAGGGCACATGCGTTGTGCGAATGCCGGCCATCAGATTGAGTTGTTCGGCGGCCAAATGCCCTGCCGATCCAATGCCGGAGGAGCCAAAATTCAACGCCTCGGGCCGCGCTTTGGCGGCGGCGATGATATCGGCGACGCTGCGAAAGGGCCGATCCACTGGCACGGCGAGCACATTCGGCACCTCACCGACCAGCGAAACTGGTGTCAGATCCTTGAGTGGATCAAAGGAAAGATTGCCATAAAGCGTCGGGTTGATCGCAAGCGGCCCGATGGTGCCGAGCAGTAGCGTATAGCCATCCGCCGCGCTGCGCGCGGTGGCTTCAGTCGCGATATTGCCGCCCGCGCCGGGACGGTTTTCGATGACCACAGGCTGGCCGAGCAAGGCCTGCAAGCGCGGCGCAATGGCGCGCGCGAAGACATCGGTGGAACCGCCCGCGGCAAAGCCCACCAGCAGGCGGATCGGGCGAGAGGGGTATTCCTGCGCAAAGGCGGGCGCGGCCAAAGGCAGCAAAGCCAAACCGGCAAGCAATTCGCGTTTTTTCATCATGGTCCCGGCCTTTTGTTTTGATCAGTTCAGGCGGATGCTGATGCTCCGCCCATGGGCTTGCAGCCCTTCGGCTTCCGCCAAAGCCACAGCGGCACGCCCGATTTGCGTGAGCGCCGCGCCATCCGCTTCCACCCAGCTTGTGCGCTTCAGGAAATCAAAGCTCGATAGGCCAGAAGCAAAGCGCGCGGTGCGCCCGGTGGGCAGCACGTGATTGGGCCCGGCGATATAATCACCCACCGCTTCAGGGCAGAAGCGGCCCAGAAAGGCCGCGCCGGCATGCCGGATTTGGCCGAGCAAGCCGCGCGGATCATCCACCATCAATTGCAGATGCTCGGGCGCCAAACGATTGGTGAGTGCGGCGGCTTCATCCAAGTCTCGCACCAGAATAACCGCGCCATGCCGTGCCCAGCTTTCGCCGGCAATGGCCGCGCGGGGCAGGGTTTTCAGCGCGTGTTCCACTGCCTGCACCACCGCATCGGCCAGCGCCGCATCAGGCGTAATCAGGATGGATTGCGCGCTTTCATCATGTTCGGCCTGGGCCAGCAAATCCATCGCGACATGCGCGGGATCATTGGCGCCATCGGCAATCACTACGACCTCCGAGGGCCCGGCGATGGAATCAATGCCAACCCGGCCAAAGACCTGGCGCTTGGCTTCCGCGACATAGGCATTGCCCGGCCCGACAATGCGATCCACCGGCGCGATGCTGCCCGTGCCCCAGGCCAGCGCCGCCACGGCTTGCGCGCCGCCAATGCGGTAAATCTCAGTGACGCCCGCGCGCTTGGCTGCGGCCAGCACCAGCGGATTGAGCACGCCATCAGGGGTCGGCACCGCCATGGCAATGCGCGGCACACCGGCAGCGCGTGCCGGTAGCGCATTCATCAAAACGGAGGATGGATAGGCCGCCTTGCCGCCTGGGACGTAAATGCCAACCGCATCCACTGGCCCCCAGCGCAGACCAAGCGTCAGGCCAGCATCGTCGCGCATCACCAAATCTTGCGGCAATTGCGCGCGGTGAAATGTCTCGATCCGTTCGGCCGCCAAGTTGAGCGCGGCGCGGAGTTCGGGCGCGATGGTCGCATCCGCCGCGTCAATCTCGGCTTGCGTGACGCGTAGCGCTGCCGCATTGGCCGGCTGCCAGCGATCAAACCGCGCGGTCAATTCCACCAGCGCCGCATCACCACGCGCGCGGATATCGGCGATGATGCTTGCGACAACACCATCCACCTTTTGTGTGGTTTCGCGCGCATCATCCATTAGCGCGGTGAAGGCGGCTTCAAAGCCAGCCTCGCACGTATCCAGCTGCTTCATGCGGCGGCTTCCAAAGCAGCGCGGAAGCGCGCAATCCAGGCGCCAATCGCCTCTGGCCGCGTTTTCAGCGCGGTGCGATTGACAATGAGCTTGGAGGTGACATGGGCAATCACCTCAGATTCTTTGAGGCCATTGGCCTTCAGCGTGGAGCCCGTTTGCACCAAATCCACGATCAGCCGCGCCAAGCCCATGGAAGGCGCCAATTCCATCGCGCCATTCAAATGCACAATCTCCGCCTGCACACCGCGCGCGGCATAATGGCGCTGCGCGATGTTCGGATATTTGGTGGCGACCGTCACGCGCGACCAGCGGCGCGGATCATCGGGGATGGCGTTTACCGGTTCGGCAATCGAAACCCGGCAACGGCCAATGCCCAAATCAAGCGGGGCATAGATTTCCGGATAATCGAATTCCATCAGCACATCGGAACCACAAACGCCAATCGCCGCTGCGCCATGCGCCACGAAGGTCGCGACATCAAAGGGGCGCACGCGAATGACATCCACTGTCGGATCATTCGTCGGGAAGCGGAGCCGCCGGCTATCTTCATCCGCGTAATCTTCCGCCGGGATCAAACCAGCGCGCGACAGCACAGGGTGGAGTTCCTTCAGGATGCGCCCTTTGGGCAACGCAATCACCAGCGGCGTATCGGTTTCAGCCGGCGCGCCATTCAGCGCATTGGGGATCGGGATATCCATGACAATCAGCCCGCCAGTCTTTCAATATCGGCGCCCACCGCCGCCAGTTTCGCTTCAACCCGTTCATAGCCGCGATCAAGGTGATAGACGCGGTTCACAATCGTCTCACCTTCCGCCGCCAAGCCGGCGAGAATAAGGGAGACTGAGGCGCGCAAATCAGTCGCCATCACCGGCGCGCCGGAAAGCTTCTTCACGCCGCGCACAATGGCGGAAGCACCGTGAAAATTGATGCGCGCCCCCATGCGCGACAGTTCTGGCACATGCATGAAGCGGTTTTCGAAAATGGTTTCCGTGATCATGGAGGCACCCTCCGCCACGCACATCAGCGCCATGAATTGCGCCTGCATGTCGGTAGCAAAGCCCGGGAAGGGTTCGGTCATCACATCGGCACCGCGCAAGCCATTGCTGCGCGTCACGCGCAACCCGCCTGCTTCTTCCGCAACATCCACGCCGGCTTCGCGGAGCGTGCGCGTAACTGCCCCCAAATGATCAAACCGCGCGCCTTGCAGCAGCAGCGACCCGCCGGTGATAGCAGCGGCACAAGCAAAAGTGCCGGCTTCGATCCTATCCGCGATGATGGGATGCGTTGCAGCACCAAGGCTTGCCACACCTTCCACCAGCAGCCGATCCGTCCCAATGCCTTCAATCCGCGCCCCCATGCGCATCAGGCAGGCGGCGAGGTCGGTGATTTCAGGCTCCCGCGCCGCATTCATGATCTCGCTCTGCCCACGCGCCAGGGCCGCCGCCATCAGGATGTTTTCCGTGGCACCGACCGAGACCTGCGGGAAGATGATGCGGGCACCCTTAAGGCCGCCTGGCGCGCGAGCTTCGATATAGCCGGCGGTGATCTCGATCTCCGCCCCCATTTGCTCAAGCGCTTTCAGGTGCAGATCAACCGGGCGGGTGCCGATGGCGCAGCCGCCGGGCAGGCTGACGCGTGCGCGGCCGTGGCGGGCCAGCAAGGGGCCAAGCACCAGGACCGAGGCGCGCATCTTGCGCACCAGGTCATAAGGCGCTTCCAGATCGGTCGCCGCGCCGCTGATGGTGATGCTGCGCGCATTTGTGTCACGTGAAACACTGAGCCCGTGATGTGCCAGCAGCCCCGCCATGGTGGCCACATCAGCGAGGTCCGGCGCGTTGGTCAGCGTCAATGGTCCATCAGAAAGCAGGCCCACCGCCATCAGCGGCAGGGCCGCATTCTTGGCTCCGGAGATCGGGATACTGCCTGAAAGCATGCGCCCGCCGCGGATAAGGATACGGTCCATCAGAGTTTCGGCAGCGCAACCCCGCGCTGGCCCATATACTTGCCGCGGCGGTCTGCGTAGCTGACCTCAGGCGGTGTGTCGCCCTTCAGGAACAGGAATTGGCAAATGCCTTCATTGGCATAGACCTTGGCGGGGAGCGGGGTGGTATTGCTGATTTCGATGGTGACCTGCCCTTCCCATTCGGGTTCCAGCGGCGTGACATTCACAATCAGCCCGCAGCGCGCATAGGTGGATTTTCCAAGGCAGATCACCAGGATATCGCGCGGGATGCGGAAATATTCGACCGTATGGGTTAGCACGAAGGAATTGGGCGGGATGATGCAGACCGGGCCCTTGCGCGTGACAAAACCATCTTCGGAGAATGCCTTGGGGTCCACAATGGCATTGTCCACATTGGTAAAGATCTTGAATTCATCCGCGGCCCTGGCGTCATAGCCATAGGATGACAGGCCGAAGGAAATCACACCCTCGCGCCGCTGGGCTTCAACAAAGGGTTCGATCATGCCGTGTTCCGCCGCCATTTTGCGGATCCAGCTATCGGGCATGATGGGCATGGTGGTTTGGCCTGGCTCAAAAAACGGCGCGGCGCGGCGCCTGGGACGCGTGGCTTAGCCCAGCGCGGGCGGGGGGACAACCGGCGCCAGGCGGCGCTTCACGCCGCCGCCATCCTTGGCGGACGCGTCACCCAATTGGCCACAGCCGCAATCACGCCCACCACGAGCATCACCGGCCAGAAGGCGGCATAGCTGCCCGTGGCATCCACCACCCATGCGCCGGCGCCTGCGCCCAGAAACCCGCCTAATTGGTGGGAGAAAAAGCAAATCCCGTAAAGCGCGCCCAGATCCGCAACCCCAAAGCGCCGCGCAATGGCCGCCGAGGTTAAGGGAACGGTGCCCAGCCAGATAAAACCCATCACGGCGGCGAAGATCAGTGTGCCCCATTCGGATGGCGTGATGCTGGCAAAGACCGCAATGGCCAGCGTGCGGACCATGTAAATTCCGCCCAAGGCCGCTTCCGGGCGGATGCTATTGCCAATCCGCCCGCAGAGCCATGATCCCGGAATATTGAACAAACCCACCAGCATCAGTGCTGTCACCCCAAGCCCCGCCGGCAGACCGCAAAGCGCGAGATGCGCGGGCAGATGCGTGGTCAGGAAGGCCAATTGAAAGCCGCAGGCGAAGAAGCCCAGCGTCAGCAGTGCGAAATCACGCTCGGCCAAGGCGCGCTTTGCAAGCGCGGGCAAGCCAGCAAGCCCAGTCGGGCGCCCGGTGCCCGGCCCAGGCGGCGCCCATTCCAGCCGGGGTGCGACGAAGACCATCAGCACCATGGTGGCGGCCAGCATGAAAAAAGCGCCGGAAGTGCCGTAATCCGTAATGCCCCATTGCACGAAGGGAATCAGCGCCGCCTGGCCGATGGACCCGCCCGCCGAAGCCAGGCCCAGCGCATCGCCTCGACGGTTTTCCGGAACTGCGCGCGCGACCGCGCCAAGCACAGTGCCCGACCCCGCCGCCGCCACGCCAAGCGCGGTGCAAACGCCAATCCCGATGATCAGGCTCGTCGTGCTTGGCCAAAGCGCTGGCAGGATCAGGCCGATAGCGTAGATTACCGCACCCCCCAAAGCCACGCGCCCCGCGCCGATCTTATCCGCCAAGGCGCCGGCCAGCGGCTGGCCCACGCCCCAAAGCAGGTTATGGAGTGCCACCGCCGCGCCATAGGCAAAGGCTGGGATGGCGTGTTCCGCCCCAAGCGGCAACAAAAATAGGCCAAAGGTCTGCCGCGCCCCAAGTGCTAAGGAGACCGAGGCAGCGGCGGCAATGACGACAATCCAGGCTTGAGCAGGCATGCCCCCTTATGGCGAAGCGGCGCAGCCTTGGCCAGATGGCAACCGCTTGACGCGCCCCTGCACACCCTTTAAATGCCGGCGCTCGCTGTACCGCCCCGGGAGCAATCCAGGGGCTGTTTGGCGTTTTGGGGAACGTGGGAGACCTTTTCGGGTCGTGTGCACCGCGGGCCTCTCGATTTTTTGAGAGAGGATTAGACAGTGGCTAAGAAGATCGCAGGCTATATCAAGCTGCAGATCCCGGCCGGCAAGGCGAACCCTTCGCCGCCCGTCGGTCCCGCGCTTGGTCAGCGTGGCCTGAATATCATGCAATTCGTGAAGGAATTCAACGCGGCGACGCAGCAGATGGAACCGGGCACACCGACGCCCGTGGTCATCACGGCTTATTCGGACCGCACCTTTTCCTTCATCACCAAGACGCCCCCGAATACCTATTTCCTGCTGAAGGCTGCGAAGCTCGACAAGGGCTCAACCGCGCCGGGCAAGGCTGCGCCGATTGGCCGCGTGACCAAGTCTCAGCTGGTGGAAATCGCCAAGGTGAAGATGCAGCACATGAACGCCAATGACGTTGACGCTGCCGTGCGCATGCTCGCGGGTTCCGCCCGCGCCATGGGCCTGACCGTGGTGGAGGGCTAAGACCATGGCAAAGATCGGTAAGCGCCTGAAGGCGGCCTATACGGGTTTTGACCGCGAAAAGACCTATGCGCTGGATGAGGCTGTGAAGCTCGCCCGCGGCGCGGCCAAGGCGAAATTCGACGAAACCATTGAAATTTCGATGAACCTTGGCATTGACCCCCGCCATGCGGACCAGATGGTGCGCGGTGTGGTGGGCCTGCCCCATGGCACCGGCAAGACCGTGCGCATTGGCGTCTTTGCCCGTGGCGCCAAGGCTGATGAAGCCAAGGCCGCCGGCGCGGATGTGGTGGGTGCGGATGACCTGGCTGCCATGGTGCAGGAAGGCAAGATCGAGTTTGATCGCTGCATCGCGACGCCTGACATGATGGGCCTGGTGGGCCGGCTTGGTAAGGTGCTCGGCCCTCGTGGCCTGATGCCGAACCCGAAGCTCGGTACCGTGACCATGGATGTGAAGGGCGCCGTGACTGCCGCCAAGGCTGGTCAGGTGGAATTCCGCGCTGAGAAGGCCGGGATTGTCCATGCCGGGATCGGCAAGGCTTCCTTCGCTGAGGCGCAGCTGGTTGAAAATGCCCGCGCCTTCGTGGAAGCGATCCAGCGCGCGCGCCCAACCGGCGCCAAGGGGACCTATGTGAAGAAGGTGGCGGTTTCGTCCACCATGGGTCCCGGCGTGAAGGTGGATGTCACAAGCCTTTCGGCCTCGGCGAATTAAGGCCTTGGCGCGGCCCTTGGCCGCGCATTGAATTCGCTTGGTCCTTTCAGGGCCAAGCGGGCAGGGGATGGCCTTCGGCCATGCCCGAACCTGTCGGAGACCTCCTGTTGTCCTTCGGGACAGTAAAGGGCCCTCGGGCTCGCAGGGGATAGACGGGGTGCCCAAGCAGAGACCTCCCAGGGTAAGTCCCTGGTTTGGCTTGGTTTGGCGTTCCGGACTGACAGGCGAACCGGGGTTGGTGCCATACCGGCGCCCGCCCCCGAGTGAACCCGGCTGGAGCCCTTCCAAAAGGCCCCAGTCACCGACGGAGACGTAGAGTGGAAAGATCGGAGAAGCGCGAATTCGTCGAATCCCTCGCCACGATCTTCGCCGAGACCTCCTTCGTGCTGGTTGCCCGCAATGCCGGGCTGACTGTCGCGGATGTGAGTGAACTCAGGCGTAAGATGCGCGCGGCTGGGGCTTCGTATAAGGTCGCGAAGAACCGCCTGGCCACCCGCGCCCTCGAAGGCACCCGCTTCCAAGGCATCTCGCCATTGCTGAAGGGTCCGACCGCGCTTGCGTGGTCAACGGACCCGGTGGCCGTGGCAAAGACCGCCGTGGAGTTCGCCAAGACAAACGATAAGTTTGTTGTCCTGGGCGGTGCTCTTGGAACCCAGATGCTGAGCGCCGATGGCGTGAAGGCTCTGGCCGAGCTGCCGTCCCTGGAGATGCTGCGCGCGCAGCTGCTGGGTCTCATCCAGACCCCGGCGACGCGTATTGCGGGCGTACTTCAGGCCCCTGGTGGGCAGGTGGCGCGGGTGTTGGCGGCATACGCCAAGAAGGACGCGGCCTGAGGCCCGGATGTTTTGTCCCCCGTGGCATGCGGCCTCGGGGGAGTTGCAAGAACCAAACCAAGATACTAGATCAAGGAGTACAAAGACATGGCTGATCTCGCGAAGCTGGTGGACGAGCTGTCCGCCCTGACTGTTCTGGAAGCTGCCGAGCTTTCCAAGATGCTGGAAGTAAAGTGGGGCGTTTCCGCCGCCGCGCCGGTGGCCGTGGCCGCTGCGCCGGCTGCTGCCGCTGCTCCGGCTGCCGAAGCGCAGACGGAATTCACGGTCATTCTGGCGAATGGCGGCGACAAGAAGATCAATGTCATTAAGGAAATTCGGACCATCACCGGCCTTGGCCTGAAGGAAGCGAAGGACCTGGTGGAAGGGGCGCCGAAGACTGTGAAGGAAGGCGTCTCGAAGGACGAAGCCGACAAGATCAAGAAGGTGCTGGAAGAAAACGGCGCCACGGTCGAAGTGAAGTAAGACTTCGGGCCGGCCTTGGGCATCCGCTGCCGGGGCCGGACAAAAAATTGGGCGCGGGTGGAACCTCCCTGAAAAGGGGTTGGGTTCCGCCCGTGCCCGCGTTTCTCCGGTCCCGGACCGGTGGGGCGTTCAGCAGATAACCCGCGCCGGCAGGGTAGGCCGGCAGGACAGATAGAGAAGAGCAGGACAGGCATGAACGCGATCACCCAGTCTTTCACCGGGCGTAAGCGGATCCGCAAGAGCTTCGGGCGTTTGCCAGAAGTGGCGCCGATGCCGAACCTTATTGATGTGCAGCGCGCATCCTATGAAAGCTTCCTGCAAATGGAAGTGACCCCGGATTCGCGCACCGTCACTGGTTTGCAGGAGGTGTTCCGTTCGGTCTTTCCGATTGATGATTTCGCCGGGCGTGGCCGCCTGGAGTTCGTGCAATACGAACTCGAAGAGCCGAAATATGATGTTGAGGAGTGCATCCAGCGCGGGCTGACCTATGCCGCGCCGCTCAAGGTGCGGCTGCGCCTGATCGTGTGGGATGTGGATGAGGAAACCGGCAGCCGTTCGGTGCGCGACATCAAGGAACAGGATGTCTACATGGGCGATATGCCGCTCATGACCGACAACGGCACCTTCATCATCAATGGCACGGAACGTGTTATCGTCTCCCAAATGCATCGCAGCCCGGGCGTGTTTTTCGATCATGACCGTGGCAAGACGCATTCCAGTGGTAAGTATCTGTTCGCCGCGCGGGTGATCCCCTATCGCGGTTCCTGGCTTGATTTCGAATTCGACGCCAAGGATATTTGCTATGTTCGCATTGACCGCAAGCGCATGCTGCCGGTCACGACGCTGCTTTACGCGCTGGACAGCGCGGCCACTGAAATGCAGCGCGCCGAGCGTGGCGGGCAGATGGAATTGCATGAAATCCGTGGCATGGATGCCGAGGAAATCCTGAATTCCTTCTATGGCCAGGTGGTGTTTGCGCGCGGCCCCAAGGGCTGGTCGCGCACTTTTGACCCCGATGCCTTCCGTGGTGTGAAGCTCGCGGAAGCTTTGGTGGATGCGCGTACCGGTGAAGTAGTGGCCGAAAAGGACGCGAAGCTGACGCCGCGGCTTGCGCGCAAGATTGCCGAGGCTGGCACCACAGAAGTGCTGGTGAGCCGTGCTGAATTGCTCGGACGCTTTGTCGCTGAAGACCTGGTGAATATGGAAACCGGGGAAATCTGGGCCGAAGCTGGTGAGGAATTGACCGAGCCAAAGCTGAACCTGATTGAAGAAATTGGGCTCAATCGCCTGCCGACGCTGGGCATTGATCAGGCGGTTGGTCCCTGGATGCGCAATACGCTCGCGGTGGACAAGAATTCCAATCGCGACGAAGCGCTGATGGATATCTATCGCGTCATGCGTCCGGGTGAACCGCCGACGCCCGAGACGGCTGAAGCGCTATTCCGTGGCCTGTTCTTCGACATGGAACGCTATGATCTTTCCACGGTCGGGCGCGTGAAGATGAATATGCGCCTTGGCTTTTCGTTGGAAGAAGTGCCGGATTATGTGCGCATCCTGCGCAAGCAGGATATTGTTGCGACGCTGCGCGTGCTTCTCGATCTGAAGGATGGGCGCGGGCAGATTGATGATATTGATAACCTCGGCAATCGCCGCGTGCGGTCGGTTGGCGAATTGATGGAAAATCAATATCGCGTCGGCTTGCTCCGCATGGAACGCGCAATCAAGGAACGCATGGGGTCGGTGGATATTGATACCGTCATGCCGCATGACCTGATCAATGCGAAGCCGGCGGCAGCGGCGGTGCGTGAATTCTTCGGCTCCTCGCAGCTGTCGCAGTTCATGGACCAAACCAACCCGCTTTCGGAAGTGACGCATAAGCGCCGCCTCTCGGCGCTTGGCCCGGGTGGTCTCACGCGTGAACGCGCAGGCTTTGAAGTGCGCGATGTGCATCCCACGCATTACGGGCGCATCTGCCCGATTGAAACACCGGAAGGGCCGAATATCGGCCTGATCAATTCTCTCGCGACCTTCGCCAAGGTGAACAAATACGGCTTCATCGAAACGCCGTATCGCTTGGTGAAGGGCGGGCAGATTGTGGGCGATTCCCGCTATCTCTCCGCGATGGAAGAAGAACGGCTGATCGTCGCGCAAGCGGATGCCAACGTGGATGGCGATGGCCGCTTCAAGGATGAATTGGTCTCGGTCCGTCAGGGCGGCGATTTCCGTCTGGTGAAGCCGGAAGAAGTGACGGCGATTGACGTGTCACCGAAGCAGCTTGTCTCGGTGGCGGCGGCGCTGATCCCCTTCCTTGAAAACGATGATGCGAACCGCGCGCTTATGGGTTCCAACATGCAGCGTCAGGCGGTGCCGTTGATCCGCGCCGATGCGCCGCTGGTCGGTACCGGCATGGAAGCCGCGGTGGCGCGTGACTCGGGTGCTACCATCGTGGCGCGGCGTGATGGCGTGGTGGATTCGATTGACGGTGCGCGCATCGTGGTGCGTGCGACTTCGGCCGATGGTTCGACCAGCGGCGTTGATATCTAACGGCTGCGCAAATATATGCGGTCCAACCAATCCACCTGCATCAACCAGCGCCCATTGGTGAAGGTGGGTGATACGGTGAAGACCGGCGATATCATCGCCGATGGTCCTTCGACCGAGCTTGGCGAATTGGCGCTGGGACGCAACGTACTTTGCGCCTTCATGCCCTGGAATGGCTATAACTTCGAAGATTCGATCCTGATCAGCGAGCGCATCGCGCGTGATGATGTGTTTACCTCGATCCACATCGAAGAATTTGAGGTGATGGCGCGCGATACGAAGCTTGGCCAGGAAGAAATCACCCGTGACATTCCGAATGTGGGTGAAGAAGCGCTGCGTAACCTGGACGAAGCCGGCATTGTCTATATCGGTGCCGAGGTGAATCCGGGCGATATTCTGGTGGGCAAGGTGACGCCCAAGGGCGAAAGCCCGATGACGCCGGAAGAAAAGCTGCTGCGCGCGATCTTCGGTGAAAAGGCTTCGGATGTGCGTGATACATCGCTGAAGCTGCCGCCGGGTGTCGCTGGTACCGTTGTTGATGTGCGCGTCTTCTCCCGGCGCGGCATTGACAAGGATGAGCGCGCGATGGCGATCGAGCGTGCGGAGATTGAACGCCTTGCCAAGGACCGCGACGATGAAAAGGCGATTCAGGAGCGTTCCTTCTATTCGCGCCTGCGTGAACGCCTGCTGAACCGCAAGGCCACCGGTGGCTTCAAGCCGATCAAGGCCGGCACGGTGATCACCGATGAAGTGCTGGATGAATTCGCCAAGGCGACATGGCGCCAGATTTCGGTCGCAGATGATGCCGCGATGGCCGAAATTGAAGCCATGAAGCGCGAATTCGATGCTGCGATCGAAAGGCTGCAAAAGCGGTTTGAGAGCAAGGTCGAAAAGGTTCAGCGCGGCGATGAATTGCCGCCTGGTGTCATGAAGATGGTCAAGGTGTTTATCGCGGTGAAGCGCAAGCTTCAGCCGGGTGACAAGATGGCTGGGCGCCACGGGAATAAGGGTGTCGTCAGCCGCGTTGTGCCCGTTGAAGACATGCCCTTCCTGGAAGATGGCACTTCGGTTGATTTGGTGCTGAACCCGCTTGGTGTGCCTTCGCGCATGAATGTGGGGCAGATTCTGGAAACCCATTTGGGTTGGGCTTGCGCTAATCTCGGCCGTCAGGTCGGTGAATTGGTGGATGAATATCGCCATCGCAGCGCGCGCCGCAGCGAATTGGAAGCCAAGCTCAAGGATATCTATGGCGACGAAGTCTTCACCCGCGACATCGCGCCGATGGCCGATGATCAGTTGGTGGAGCTCTGCGAGAACCTGAAAAAGGGCATCCCGATTGCGACGCCGGTGTTTGATGGCGCACGCATGGCCGATATTGAAGGTATGCTGGACAAGGCCGGGCTTGATACCTCGGGCCAGGTTTGGCTGCATGATGGCCGTTCGGGTGAGCGTTTCGAACGCAAGGTGACAGTTGGCTACATCTATATGCTGAAGCTGCATCACTTGGTGGATGACAAGATCCACGCGCGTTCCATCGGGCCTTACAGCCTGGTCACCCAGCAGCCCTTGGGCGGTAAGGCGCAATTCGGCGGTCAGCGCTTCGGCGAAATGGAAGTCTGGGCGCTGGAAGCCTATGGCGCTGCCTATACGCTGCAAGAAATGCTCACCGTTAAGTCGGACGATGTTTCGGGCCGCACCAAGGTCTACGAAGCCATCGTGCGCGATCAGGACAGTTTTGAGGCTGGTATTCCGGAATCCTTCAACGTGTTGGTGAAGGAACTGAAATCGCTAGGTCTCAACGTTGACCTGGAAAACCGCCCGGTCTGATGGATCAGTTTAGTCTTATTCTCTCACCGCTCAGCCGCCACGAAGCCTTCGTGGCGGCGGCCCCGCTCAAGAGGTTGGCCGCATGAACGAGCTTATGAAAATCCTGGGTCAGACGGGTCAGGCCGTCACTTTTGACCAGATCAAGATCACCATGGCGAGCCCGGAGCAAATCCGCTCTTGGTCCTATGGCGAGATCAAGAAGCCGGAAACCATCAATTACCGCACCTTCAAGCCGGAGCGGGATGGGCTTTTCTGCGCGCGGATCTTTGGCCCGATCAAGGATTATGAGTGCCTCTGCGGCAAGTATAAGCGGATGAAGTTCCGCGGCATCATTTGCGAAAAATGCGGCGTGGAAGTGACGCTGGCCAAGGTGCGCCGCGAACGCATGGGCCATATCGAATTGGCGAGCCCCGTCGCACATATCTGGTTCCTGAAGTCCCTGCCGTCCCGCGTTGGGCTGATGGTGGATATGTCGCTGAAGGAGCTTGAGAAGGTTCTGTACTTCGAAAGCTATGTGGTGCTTGAACCGGGCCTGACCGACCTCAAGCTGCACCAGTTGCTGAATGAAGACCAGTATCAGGCGAAACTGGATGAATTCGGTGAGGATTCCTTCAGTGTCGGCATCGGCGCGGAAGCTGTGAAGCAGATGTTGGGCGGGATTGAGCTTCAGAAGGAAGCTGTCACGCTGCGCGCGGATTTGAAGGACGCTACATCGGAAGCCAAGCGCAAGAAGCTGGTGAAGCGCCTGAAGCTGATGGAAGCCTTCGCCGAATCGGGCGCCCATCCGCAATGGATGATTCTGGATGTGGTGCCGGTCATTCCGCCGGAACTCCGCCCGCTGGTGCCGCTGGATGGCGGGCGTTTTGCGACGTCCGATTTGAATGATCTCTATCGCCGCGTCATCAACCGCAATAACCGCCTGAAGCGGCTGATCGAATTGCGCGCGCCGGATATAATTGTGCGCAATGAAAAGCGCATGCTGCAGGAATCGGTGGATGCGCTGTTTGACAATGGCCGGCGTGGCCGCGCCATTACGGGGGCGAATAAGCGCCCGTTGAAGTCGCTTTCCGATATGCTGAAGGGCAAGCAGGGGCGTTTCCGCCAGAACTTGCTCGGCAAGCGCGTGGATTATTCTGGCCGTTCGGTGATTGTGGTGGGGCCGGAATTGAAGCTCCATCAGTGCGGCCTGCCGAAGAAGATGGCGCTGGAGCTGTTCAAGCCCTTCATCTATTCGAAGCTTGAAAAATACGGTCACGCCACCACCATCAAGGCCGCGAAGCGGATGGTGGAAAAGGAGCGTCCCGAAGTGTGGGACATTCTGGAAGAGGTGATCCGCGAACACCCGGTGCTGCTGAACCGCGCACCGACTTTGCACCGCTTGGGCATTCAGGCATTTGAACCAGTGCTGATTGAAGGTAAGGCGATCCAGCTTCATCCGCTGGTCTGCACCGCCTTCAATGCGGATTTCGACGGCGACCAGATGGCGGTCCATGTGCCGCTCAGCCTGGAGGCGCAGTTGGAAGCGCGCGTGCTGATGATGTCCACCAACAACATCCTGAGCCCTGCGAATGGCAAGCCCATCATCGTGCCAAGCCAGGATATTGTCTTGGGCCTTTATTATCTGAGCCTGGAGACGCCGGAGTTCCGCGCCGTGCAAAAGCGCGTGGAAGAAGTGCGCGCGCTGATTGACAGCGCTGGCGCCAAGGGCGGCCAGAACCTGACGGCCGAAGAAACCGAGGCTCTGAAGTTTCGCCCGCAAATCTTCCGCGGCCTGCGTGAAATTGAACAGGCGCTGGCGAATGGGCTGATTGCGCCGCATTCAGCCGTGCATGCGCGGGTTGATATCGGCGTCGAAAATGGCGGCCCGGCGACGGTGCTGACCACGCCTGGGCGGATGATGATTGCGGATCTGCTGCCCTCCCACCCGCAACTGCCCTATGCGCTGGTGAATCGTCAGCTCACGAAGAAGAATATCTCGGACGTGATTGACGCAGTCTATCGCCATTGCGGCCAGAAGGAGAGCGTGATTTTCGCCGACCGTCTGATGGGGCTTGGCTTCCGTCACGCGGCGCGCGCGGGAATTTCCTTCGGTAAGAACGACATGGTGGTGCCTGACGACAAGAAGGGCATGATCGAACGTACCAAGACCGAGATCAAAGAATTCGAACAGCAATACCTGGATGGTTTGATCACCGCCGGCGAACGCTACAACAAGGTGGTTGATGCCTGGTCGCGCTGCACGGATGAAGTCGCCGGCGCGATGATGAAGGAAATTCAGCGCCAGGAAGTTGGGAAGCCGACCAATAGCGTCTGGATGATGAGTCATTCCGGTGCGCGCGGTTCGCCCGCGCAGATGCGCCAGCTTGCCGGTATGCGCGGGCTGATGGCGAAGCCTTCCGGTGAAATCATCGAACAGCCCATTATCGCCAACTTCAAGGAAGGGCTTTCGGTGCTGGAGTATTTCAACTCCACCCATGGTGCGCGCAAAGGCTTGGCCGATACCGCACTCAAGACCGCCAATTCAGGCTATCTGACACGGCGTCTGGTTGATGTGGCGCAGGATTGCATCATTGTGGAGCCGGATTGCGGCACGGAACGCGGGCTTTCGGTGCGCGCGGCGATGGATGGTGCGGAAGTGGTGTCCTCACTATCCGAGCGTATTCTGGGCCGAACCGCGCAGGAAGATGTGTTCGATCCGGAAACGGGTGAGATCATTGTCGCGCGCAACAACCTGATTGATGAAGTGCAGGCCGAGCGCATCGAAACCTCCGGCGTGGAGCAGGTGAAGATCCGTTCCGTGCTGACCTGTGATGCGCGCCAGGGCGTATGCGGCTTTTGCTATGGCCGTGACTTGGCCCGCGGTACGCCGGTGAATATCGGTGAGGCGGTTGGCGTGATCGCCGCGCAATCCATCGGGGAGCCCGGCACGCAGCTGACGATGCGCACCTTCCATATCGGCGGCGCGGCGCAGCGTGGTGCAGAACAAAGTGCCGTGGAAGCCGCATCTGAAGGCAGCATCAAAATCCTCAACCGCGTGGTGGTGGCGAATAGCCAAAACCAGCCGATTGTCATGAGTCGCAATTGCGAAATCGCGCTGTATGACGCGCAGGGCCGTGAACGGTCTCGCCAACGCGTGCCTTATGGTGCACGCCTGATCGCGGAAGATGGCGTGCAGGTTACGCGCGGCCAGAAGCTGGCCGAATGGGACCCCTTCACGCTGCCGATCATCACGGAACGCAATGGCCGCGTTGAATGCGCCGACCTGATTGAAAATGTAACCCAGGTTGATCGCGTGGACGAAGTGACGGGCCTGTCATTCCGCGAAGTCGTGGAATACAAGGCACCCGGCAAGGCCGCTGATCTCCGCCCACGTCTTATCCTGCGGGATGAGGCCGGGAATGTGGTGAAGCGCGAAAACGGCACGGAAGCGATCTACTTCCTGACGCCGGGTACGATTCTCTCGGTGGAAAACAATGCCGTCGTTGCCGCTGGTGACGTGCTGGCGCGCCTGCCGCGCGAAAGCTCCAAGACGCGCGACATTACGGGTGGTCTGCCGCGAGTAGCCGAATTGTTTGAAGCGCGCCGGCCGAAGGATCATGCGATCATCAGCGAAATTGATGGCCGCGTGGAATTCGGCAAGGACTACAAGGCGAAGCGCCGCATCCTGGTGGTGCCGGAACAGGTGGGTGATGAACCGCCCGTGCCGCGCGAATACTTGGTACCAAAGGGCAAGCACGTGTCTGTCCAGGAAGGCGACTATGTGAAGCGTGGTGACCCGCTGGTGGATGGACCCCGCGTGCCGCATGATATTCTGCGGGTGCTGGGTGTCGAAAAGCTGGCCGATTACCTGGTGGACCAGATTCAGGAGGTCTATCGGCTTCAGGGCGTGAAGATTAACGACAAGCATATTGAAGTGATCGTCCGTCAGATGCTGCGTCGTATCGTCATCGCTGAGCCGGGCGACAGCAAGTTCATCAAGTCGGAGCAGGTCGAGCGTGCAGAGTTGCTGGCAGAAAATGACCGGATGATTGCTGCGGGTAAGTTGCCTGCAACGTTTGAACATATTCTGCTCGGTATTACCAAGGCTTCCTTGTCTACGGACTCCTTCATTTCTGCAGCTTCCT
>JBPCSO010000080.1:0-67694 GCA_051007055.1 Roseomonas sp. | reverse complement strand
CATGAGTGGCCATACCGATATCCGCACCACTGGCTGGGTGGCGCGCCTGCCGCAGGGCTGGCGCCCGTATGCGCTGCTGATGCGCCTTGATCGGCCCATCGGGTCCTGGCTGCTGTTCCTGCCGGGGCTTTGGGCCTTTGCCATGGTGGCGCCGGATTGGCGGCAGGGGCTGTGGCTGACAGCGCTGTTTGGCCTGGGGGCGGTGCTGATGCGCGGCGCGGGCTGCGTGGTGAATGATTTATGGGACCGGGATTTGGACCGGCAGGTGGAACGCACGGCGGGGCGCCCGCTTGCTTCCGGGGCGCTGTGGGCGCGGCATGCCTTGGTGTTTCTTGCGCTGGTGCTGGCGGCGGCTTTGCTGATCCTGTTGCAATTGAACTCTGCGGCGCAGTTATTGGGCGTGGCGTCGCTGCTGCCGGTGGTGCTTTATCCTTTGGCCAAGCGTGTGACGGATTGGCCGCAAGCGGTGCTTGGGGTGATTTTTTCCTGGGCGGCGCCTATGGGCTATGCGGCGGTGACGGGCGGGCTGGATGCGGCGGCCTTCGCGCTTTGGGCTGCGGGTTTCTTTTGGATCCTGGGCTATGACACGATTTATGCGCATCAGGACAGGGAAGATGATGCGCTGGTGGGCATAAGGTCATCCGCGCTGCGCTTGGGTGAAAAAACGCGGTCCTTCCTGATCCTTTGCTACGGGCTGACCATGGCGTTGCTGGCTTTGGCCGGGTGGCTTGCGGGGCTGGCGCCCTGGTATCTACTGGGGCTTGCTTTGCCCGGCGCGATGTTGGCGCGGCAGGTGATCCGGCTTGATATCGCCGATCCAGCGCTTTGCCTTCGCCTGTTCAAGGCCAATCGGGATGTTGGGCTTGCGATTGCCGCGGCCTTTCTGCTGGGCCGGCTGTGACCGCCGAGGAATTCGTCGCAGCGCAAACGGTTTTTTCCCGCGCGCCGCTGGTGCCGGAAATCGCGCTGCATTTGGCGAGTGAGATCACACCGATCTGGCAAGCGACTGAGGTTTGGCTTGCGCAACATAACATCGAACCGCCCTTCTGGGCTTTTGCCTGGCCCGGCGGGCAGGCTTTGGCGCGGGCGGTTCTGGATGATCCAAAGCTGGTCGCCGGCAAGCGCGTGCTGGATTTCGCCGCCGGCTGCGGCATTGCCGCCATTGCCGCCATGCAGGCCGGCGCCGCCGAGGTTGAAGCCGCCGAAATTGACCCGCTTGCGCTCGCCGCCGTGCGCCTGAATGCGGCCTTGAATGGTGTGGTGGTGGCAACCCCGCCCGGCGATGTGGTCGGCGCGCCTTGCCGTTGGGATGTGATTTTCGCGGGCGATGTCTGCTACGAAGCGCCGATGACCGCGCATATCCTGCCCTGGCTGCGCGGTCTTGTCTCGGCAGGGGCAGAAGTGCTGATCGCCGATCCGGGCCGCGCCTATTTGCCGAAAGCCGGGCTTGAATCCATCGCGCATTATCGCGTGCCGACCACGCGCGAATTGGAAGATCGTGAGCTGCGCGAGGTCACCATCCACCGCTTGCGTGCCTGATGCGCTTGCGGTGCGCGCC
Organism: Roseomonas sp.; assembly: GCA_051007055.1. Taxonomy (GTDB): domain Bacteria; phylum Pseudomonadota; class Alphaproteobacteria; order Acetobacterales; family Acetobacteraceae; genus Neoroseomonas. The sequence continues at coordinate 66,136 of JBPCSO010000080.1, read as the reverse complement.
GCGATAAGTGCAGGCTTGGTGCGACAGATCAGGAGGACCCCATGGCCGCTTACGCCCACCCGGACGCGATTGTCAGCACCGCATGGCTTGCGGCCAATCTGGGTGATCCGAAGCTTCGTATCTTCGACTGCACCACCTATCTTTTGTACGAAACCGGCACGGGCCGCCCCTATTCCATCAAAAGCGGGCGAGAGGATTACGATGCCGGGCATATCCCGGGCGCCAGTTTCCTTGATTTGCAGGGTGAGCTTTCCGATCGTTCAAACCGTTTCAATTTCACCATGCCAGCGCCGGATGATCTGGCGGCGCGGCTGGGGGCGCGCGGCATTGGCGATGGCACGCGTGTTGTTCTCTATTCCCGCAAGACACCGCAATGGGCGACGCGGGTTTGGTGGATGATGCGCGCCATTGGCTTTGACAATGCCGCGATATTGGATGGCGGGATTGATGCCTGGGTGGCAGAGGGCCGCGCGATTGCAACCTCGGAAACACGTTATGCCCCGGCGACTTTACGCGCGAAGCCTCGGCCCGGATTATTCGTCGGGCGGGATGACATGCTGGCCGCGATTGGTGATGGCGGCACCTGTTCCATCAATGCGCTGGCGCCTGATCTGCATAGCGGCGAGAATCCGCGCTATGGCCGGCCAGGGCGCATCCCTGGCAGCGTCAATCTGCCAGCGGCATCCTTGTTTGAATCAGGCAGCTTCAAGCTGAAATCGCCGGATCGGGTGGCGGCGGCCTTTGCCGCGATTGGCGCGGATCAGGGCAAGCGTAAGCTGATTTATTGCGGTGGCGGCATTGCCGCGACGCTTGATGCCTTTCTGCTGCATCAGCTGGGGCATGAGGATATCGCGGTTTATGATGCCTCCATGAATGAATGGGCGAAGGATGAAAGCCTACCGATGGAGGTGGGCTGAACTTATCGCGTCGCCTGTTCCAAAAACCGCAGCAACGCCTCCAAATCTTCCGCATTATCCACGCGCTGCACCGGCATTTTTGTCCCTGGCGTCACCACATCGGGGCCGCGCGTGAATAGATCGCCGATAGTCGTCGCATCCCAGATGATATCCCCGCGCGCCAGGCGTTCCGAATAGGCATAGCCGGGCAGCGAGCCCATGCGGCGGCCAAAAACGCCATACAGATGCGGGCCTGCCATGGGGCCGGCATCGGGCGTGAGTGCATGGCAGGCGCTGCAGGCGCGAAACACCTGCGCGCCATGGGCATCCAAGCCCTGGGGCAATTCCGTGGTGGCGGGCGCGGCGATGGGGCCGATGGCGCGCCCGCTCAGCGCATTCCAGCGCCGCACTTGCCGATCCGCGCCGCCGGTCCAAAGCAAGCGCCCATCAGGGGCGAAGGCCACCGACCAAACCGGCAGGCCCGGGCCTTCCAGCGTGTGCATCAGGCGCATGGTCTCAACGCCCCATAGCGTCACATTGCCGCCGAGGGACGCCACCGCCAAACGGGCACCTGCCGCATCAAGGCTGAGTGCAACAATGGGCCGCGCCACCGCTTCCACTTCCCGCATCGCGCCATTGGGCGCGATCAGGCGCAGCATGCCATCCACGCCGCCGGCAGCGAGGCCGCCATCGGGTAGCGCGACAAGGGCGTTCACGGGCAAGCCGGCTTCGGCGATGATCTGGTTGCTGCCATCCGCTGCCCAAAGGCGGATGGTGCCGTCAAAGCCCGCGCTGATCAGCGCGCCATCGGGTCGGAAGGCGACGGCATTCACCTGGCCGCGATGGCCTTCCAGGACTTGCGCGCTGCCATCGGCAAGGTTCCAAAGCCTGACCGTGCCATCCCAGGCGGCGGAGGCTAGAAGCCCGTCTCGCGCCGCAAGCCCCACGATCTGCCCGCTATGCCCTTCCAGGATTTGCGCCGGCGCCGCGCCAAGCCCCGGCGCCCAAAGCGCGATGCGCCCGCCTTCGCCGGCGCTGGCGATGCGCCCATCGGGCAGCAACGCCAGCGCATTCACGCTGCCGCGATGCCAGCGTGCGACCGCACGAGCCTGACCGGCGCGCGCATCCCACAGGATCACAGCGTGATCAAAGCCGGCAGAGACAATATGCTGCCCATCGGCCAGGGGCAAAACGGCGCGCACCGGTCCGCCATGACCCGATAAATCCTGCGCCAAAGCGGGCGCAGCCAGCAGCAGGAACACCCAAAATAGGCGCCGCATCACATCACCACACCGCCGCTGACATGGATGGATTGCCCGGTGATGTACCCCGCGCCCGGTGAGGCCAAAAAAGCGATGGTGGCGGCAACATCATCAGGCGTGCCCAGCCGCTGCAAGGGAATGCGTGCGGTGATTTCGGCCCATTGCGCCGCCGAAAGCGCGGCATGGGCACCGGGGTCTTTTTGCGTATAGCCAGGCACCACCGCATTCACCGTGACCTTGGGCGCCCATTCAATGGCCAGCGCGCGGACCAGCGCTTCCACGGCTGCCTTGGCGGCGGCCGAGGCGGGGAAGGTGGTGACATCATTGCGGAATAGATGCGCGACAAAGGAAGAAACCGCGATCAGGCGCGGGTCGTCGCCGGTGGCGAGAAGCGGCGCGGCAGCGCGCGCCAAGCGCAGCAGGCTGAAGGTGATGGCCTCATGGCTTTTGGCGAAGCCGGCATCGGTCAGCGCCGCGATGGGTGTGCGATCAGCAAAGCCGGCATTGGCCACCACCACATCCAAGCCACCAAGCGCGGTGATCGTTTCCGCGATCAGCCGCGCGGGGGCCTCGGCTTCGGTGAAATCGGCGAAGGCTTCGGTGACGTGTGCCCCTTTCTCTCGTGCTGCGGCGGCAACCCGCGCCAAGCCTGCACGATTGGCGCGCGTGTGCAGCAGCAGCGCCACGCCAGGTGCGGCCAGGGCGCGGGCAGAGGCTGCGCCAATGCCACTCGCTGCCCCGGTAATCAGAATGCGTCTTGCCGCCATGGTCCCGCGCCTTTCCTGTTTTGGGACAGGATAAGCCAGCGCGGCGCCATTGCCAGCCCCGCCCGCCCGCCCCATCCTGTTCCGCAATCAACCTCCCAAGGGAATGCCAGATGACATTGACCGTGCTTGAACCGGAAGGGCTCTATCCCGAGACGGATTTGGAACAACGCATCATGGGGCCAGGCGTGCGCATCCTGCAGGGGGCGTGCAAGTCATCCCTCGCGGAATTGCCCGATGAGCTCTGCCAACAGGCGGAAGGCTTGATGACGCTGCGCATGGCGGTGCCGGCGGATCAGATTGCGCGTTTCCCGAAGCTCAAGGTCGTGATCCGCATGGGGGTTGGGTATGATAGGGTGGATCGCGCGGCCTGCGCGGCGCGCGGCATCAAGGTCTGCAATGTGCCGGATTATGGCACGCAGGAAGTGGCGGAATTCGCGGTGCTGATGGCGCTTGGCTTGCGGCGCGGTTTGACGCTGTATCACGATACGCAACGCGGCCCGACGCCCGCGAAATGGGCGGTGATGCCCCACCCGGCAGTGCGTCGGCAGGATGTGCAGACCTTCGGCATTCTGGGCCTTGGGCGCATCGGGACCGCCGCTGCCTTGCGCGCCAAGGCGCTTGGCTATCGCGTGGTGTTTTATGATCCGGCTTTGCCCAATGGGTCAGACCGCGCCATTGGTGTCACGCGCTGCCGCACCATGGATGAAATGCTGGCGCAGGCCGATGTGCTTTCCATCCATTGTCCCCTCACGCGCAAAACGCGGGGTTTGATTGGGGAGCGTGAATTGCGGCTGCTGCCGAAGGATGCCGTGGTGGTGAACACGGCGCGCGGCCCCATTCTGGATATTGATGCTTTGGAGCGTGTGTTGCGCGATGGGCATGTGGCGGCGGCGGGGCTGGATGTGATCCCGGTCGAACCGCCGGTGGAACCCGTGCCCACCCTGCTGCAAGCCTATCGCAACAAGGAAGAATGGCTCGCGGGCCGGCTGATCATCACGCCGCATATCGCCTTCCATACGCCGCAGGCCTGGGATGATATTCGCCTGAAAAGTGCGGAGACCATGCGCGATGTGCTGGTGGAAGGCTTGAATACCAATGTCATCCCGCCTGACTCTGATTGACAGGGCGGGCTGATTTTCGCTCGGCGCGGCGCTATAAGGGCTCCAAGAACACAGGGGGTTTCCGATGAATAGACGCACCATGCTGGCCGCGCCCTTGGCCGCGCCTTTGCTCGCCACCGCCACCAACGCCCAAGCCCAAGTGGCGCTGGTGACCGAGGAATTCATGATCCCCTCCGGCGATGCGGGGATTGAGCTGTTTCTCCGCAACAAGCGCCCGGAAAACCTGACGAATTTTACCCCGGCGCGAACCGTTCTGTTCGTGCATGGCGCGACCTATCCCGCGCATACGGCCTTTGACCTGCCCTTGGGTGGCCTTTCCTGGATGGATTACATTGCGGGCCAAGGGTTTGACGTGTGGTGTCTGGATATTCGCGGCTATGGCCGCAGCACGCGCCCTCTGGAAATGAGCCAACCGCCAGAAGCCAATCCGCCCATCGTGCGGGGTGAGACGGCGGTGAAGGATATCGCCACCGCAGCCGCCTTCATTCGCGAAAGACGGAATGTCGCGAAGCTGGTGCATATCGGCTGGTCCTGGGGCAGCACGCTCATGGGCCGCTTCGCCGCCGATAACCCGGCGCTGGTGGAACGCCTGGTGCTATTCGCCCCACCCTGGCTGCGTGATGGGCCGAGCCTCGCTGCCGGTGCCGCACCTGCGACGCTTGGCGCCTATCGCAGCGTGACGCAGGCGCAGGCGCGCGAACGCTGGATGACCGGCGTGCCGGAAGGCAAGCGCGCTGGCCTGATCCCGCCTGGCTGGTTTGAACATTGGGCCGGCGTCACCTGGGCGACCGATCCGGAAGGCATGCGGCGCAATCCGCAGACGCTGCGGGCGCCGAATGGCGTGCTGCTGGATAGCCGGGAATATGGGCAGGCTGGCCGCCCCTATTGGGACCCCGCCAAGGTCACTGCGCCCACGCTTTTGGTGGTGGCGGAATGGGACCGCGATACGCCGCCCAGCATGGCACTCGCGATTTTCCCGCTGCTGACGAATAGCCCGGGCAAGCGGCTGGTGGTGCTGGGGGAAGGCACGCATACGATTGTGATGGAACGCAATCGCGGCGCGCTGTTTCAGGCGGTGCAGGGCTTCCTGGTTGAAGCCGCCGCCTAAGGCCGCGTTTTGCCCCGCACCATGCTAAATCCTGCCTGAACGAATCGGAGACTGCCTGCCCATGTCCAAACCCGCCCCCGCCCCCGGCCTGGTGGTTGACCGTAACCTCGCGCTTGAATTGGTGCGCGTGACGGAAGCTGCGGCCCTCGCCGCTTCCCGCTGGATCGGGCGCGGCGACAAGAACGCCGCCGATGGCGCCGCGGTGGAAGCCATGCGCAAGGCCTTCGATACAGTCGCCATCACCGGGACGGTTGTAATCGGCGAAGGTGAGATGGATGAGGCGCCGATGCTTTATATCGGCGAAAAGGTCGGGCTTTACGCCAAGGCCGGCGGTGGGCCGGAAGTGGATATCGCGGTGGACCCGCTGGAGGGGACCTCCATCACCGCCAAGGGCGGGCCGAATGCGATTGCGACCGTGGCGCTGGCGGAAAAGGGCGGGTTTTTGCACGCGCCGGATATCTACATGGACAAGCTCGCGATCGGGCCTGGCCTGCCGGAAGGCATTGTGGATTTGGATGCGAAGCCTGAGGAAAACTTGCGCGAATTGGCGCGCGCCAAGAAATGCGACATTGGCGATCTGATGGTTTGCACCTTGGATCGTGACCGCCATAAGGAAATGATCCGCGCCTGCCGCGCTGCCGGCGCGCGCATCATGCTGCTGGGTGATGGCGATGTTTCGGGCGTTATTGCCGTCAGCCAGCCGGAAGCGGGCGTGGATATCTATATGGGCTCGGGCGGCGCGCCTGAAGGCGTGCTGGCGGCGGCGGCCTTGCGCTGCATTGGCGGGCAGATGCAGGGCCGGCTGATGTTTGAAGATGAGGAACAGATCGCGCGCGCGCGGGCCATGGGCATCACCGATCCCAATCGCAAATACAGTGTCGAGGAAATGGCCAAGGGCGATGTGATGTTCGCGGCAACGGGCGTGACAAGTGGCGCCATGCTGCGCGGCGTGCGGCGTTTTGCGGGTGGGGCTTATACCCATTCCATCGTCATGCGGTCCAAGTCCGGCACGGTGCGCTATGTGGAAGGGCATCATAATTTCGCGCGCAAGCCCAGCGCCTTCATCGCTTGATCAGGGCGCGCGTATTTCATGGATGATAGCGCGCTGACGGGGCCTGTCTTTGGCGTGGCGCGCAGCCTGACAGGGCGAAGCTGGCAATGGCGCACCGGCGATGCGCGCATTGGCCTTGGCATTGCGCAGCGGCTTGAATTGCCGGAGATGCTGGGGCGCTTGCTCGCCGCGCGCGGCATTGGCCTTGATGATGCGGCGGATTTTCTGGAACCGAAGCTCCGCGCGCTGATGCCAGACCCGTCGCGCTTGGCTGATATGGAAGCGGCAGCGGATCGCATTGCGGTTGCGGTGCGCAGTGGCGAGCATGTCGCGGTATTCGGCGATTATGATGTGGATGGCGCTTGCGCTGGCGCTTTGATGACACGGTTTTTGCGTGATCTAGGCTGCCAAGTCACACCTTACGTGCCGGATCGCATCATGGAAGGTTATGGACCGAATGCGCCGGCGATTGCAGCACTTTGTGATGCGGGCGCTTCGCTCATTATTTGCGTGGATTGCGGCATTGCCGCGGGTGTCGCTTTGGCTGCTGCTGATGGCCGCGCCGATGTTGTGGTGCTGGATCATCACAAGGCCGAAGGCGCGCTGCCGGCGGTGCTTGCCGTCGTCAATCCCAATCGCTTGGATTGCCCATCGGGCTTGCGGCATATCTGCGCTGCAGCGGTGACTTTCCTGGCGGCCACGGCAACGCTTCGTGTGTTGCGTCGCGCCGGTTGGTTCACGCGCCGGGCCGAACCCGATCTTCTCGCGCTGCTCGATATTGTGGCGCTTGCGACCGTGTGTGATGTCATGCCGCTCACGGGTTTTAATCGCGCCCTGGTGGCGCAGGGCTTGAAGGTGCTCGGCAAGCGCGGGCGTATTGGTCTGGCTGCGCTGTTGGATGTCGCGGGGCAGAAGGATGCGCCAAGCGCGCATACGCTTGGCTTCATGCTGGGCCCGCGCATCAATGCCTCTGGCCGCATCGCGGAAGCGGATTTGGGCTTGCGGCTTTTGCTTTCGGAAGATGCGATTGAAGCGCGCGCGATGGCGGAAAAATTGGATGAGGTGAATAAGCGCCGGCAGGAAGTGGAAGGCGATATGCTGGGCGCGGCGCTGGCGATGGCGGAAGCGCAGGTGAAGGCGGGCCATGCCGTACTACTGGTGGCGGCAGAGGGTTGGCACCCGGGCGTGGTTGGCATTGTTGCCGGCCGGATCAAGGAAAAATTTAATCGTCCCGCCTGTGTTGCTGGTATTGCGGGCGGTATCGCCAAGGGTTCTGGCCGGTCTGTTACAGGTATTGATCTTGGTACCGCGATCATCGCCGCGCGAGAGGTGGGATTGCTTGAGACTGGCGGCGGGCACCCGATGGCGGCGGGCTTTTCCTTTAAGGTGGCTCAGGGTGAAGCCTTTCATGCTTTCTTGGAAGAACGCCTATCCCACGCCGCACGCCTGCCGAGTGCCGCTGATTTACTGGTAGAGGGCGCACTGACCGTCACGGCGGCGACCACAGCGCTGGCGCAGGAAATCGGGCGACTTGCGCCCTTTGGTGCGGGCAATGAGGAGCCGATCTTCGCCTTGGCGCGGGCGCGCGTTGTCCGCGCGGATCGCATCGGCAAGGAAGGGGCGACAATCCGCGCCTTTGTGGATGGCGAAGGCGGTGGAAGGCTCAAGACCATTTGCTTCCGCGCCAAGGATGGACCATTGGCCGAGGCTTTGCTCTCACCCGATCGCACACCCTTGCATCTTTGCGGACATTTGCGCGCGGAGAGCTGGAATGGCGAGGTGAGTGTCGCGTTCCAGATTGTGGATGCGGCGCGCGTCTAATCAGCGATATTCAATATTGCGGCCAGGCAATCGGTGGCACGCGCGACAAAGGTATCTGCGCCACGCTCACCACGCCATTTTGCAGTGCGATCGGAATTTCCGCGACTGGCGGTCCACCATTTTCAGGCCGCCGCGTCAGTAGCCCCACCGCGAATTTTGTCCCATCCAGCGCGCGCCGTTGAATCAGGCCCGACCTTGCCAGGGAATCGAGCGCCGCGTTGGGATTGGTGACAGAAAGCGTGCCCGCCAAGGTGGGTTGCAATGCTTGATCCAGCCGCGCGGAAAGCCTGAGTCCCGCGTCCAAATCCCCCCAGGCGAGCCGTAATTGGCGAAGTTCCAATTTACCATCGGAAGCGCGCCAGGCATCCAATTGTTCACGCAGGCTTGGCATTGCCAGCACATTGCCATGCAGCGCGCCATCAAATTCAAGCCGCGCAATCCGGGGGCCAAAACTGGCAAGCGTCGGGACCATAAGCCAAGCCTGGGGCAGGGAAGCATCCTCGGCGGCGAATTGTAGCGTCAGCGCGGGTTCGCCCGTGCGCATCCAATTCGCATCAGCCCCAAGGCGGCGAATGGTCAGCACCCCATCGGGGGTTTGCGCCACCACGCCTTGCAGTAAGGCATTGGCCCGGCGCGGCGGCTGGCCTGCTTCAAGCGGCAGAAGCGCAATGACACTTTCCGTGGTGAACGGTATTCGGGTGGCACCAAGCCTGAGCGCCTGCTGGCCGGTTGCTTCAAGGCGTAGCGCGTCCGGCAAGGGGAGCGGGGTGGTCAGTGTCAGAGTCTGAACTTCCCACCCCATGCCCTGGCCGGATGTCTCATCGCCCGGGCTTTCAATGGAAAGGCGCGGGATGGAAAGCCGCGCGGCAAAGGGCCAACCGCTGCGTTCCGGGATATCGTGGTTGATGCTCCAGCCCTGAGCGCGGTGTTTGATCACCCAATCGCTAAAACCCTCAGCAAGCGCCCCCGTGCTCCAGCGCCAGAGCAGGCTTTGGCCGGCCACCAGCGCGGCAAGCAAAACCAAAGCGCCAAACAGGAAGCGCCCCGGAAAGGACGAACGAGGAAGGGGGGATGGCTTGGCGTTCATGCTGGTGACCGATATAGCGATGATTGATCGCGCCCGCCATGACAACCGATATTGCACCTCTTCTTGCCCCGGATGGGGATTTCTACGTCTTTGCCTATGGATCGCTGATATGGCGGCCAGGCTTTGACCATGCTGCGCGTCACCCGGCGCTGCTGCGCGGCTTTCACCGGCGCTTTTGCTTATGGAGCCACCGTTATCGTGGCACGCCGGAACGCCCAGGGCTGGTTTTGGGGCTGGATCGCGGCGGCGCTTGCCGCGGGGCAGTGTTTCGCGTGCCTGGGCGTGCGGCGGCGGAAACACTCGCCTATCTGGATGCGCGCGAATTGCCCGATGGCGGAGAAGTTGTCTATCGCCGCTGTCTTTTGCCCTTGACGCTATTGGATAATGGACAGCGTGTTCCAGCCATTGCCTATGTCGCGAACCGGGCGTGCCGGCTTTATTGCGGCAAGCAGCCGGCGGAGGTACTGGCGCGCGCGATTGATGCGGGCCATGGGCAGATGGGATCGAACCGGGAGTATCTTTTCAATACGCTGGATCACTTGGGCGAAATGGGCGTGCGTGATCGCGGGCTGGAGGCGATTGCCGTGCTGATCAGGCGGTAATGGTGCCTATGGCGTAGTCGGTGGAAATGGGTCACGCTTCGGTTGGATGAGTGAAGGACGGGATCATGGCCCTGAAACGCATGGTGCTTGAAATTGGCATGGGCACCGATATTCGCGGCGCGGATTACACCAAGGCCGCGGTGCGCGCGCTGCGTGATGCGCTTTGGCACAATTCACTGACCATTGGTGCCGCGGTCGGCCAGGATGTTGATGCGATGCAGGTTGAAGTGCTGATCGGCGTGCCCAAACCCGATTTGGTGGATAAGGACCGGGTGCTGGCCATTCTGCCCCATGGCACCGGCACGGTGACTTTGGTGGAAGGTGGGCTTGAAATCCCGAATGATGAGGGCACCAACAGTACCGTCATTGCCAATTGCTGCGCCATTGTGCGCCTGGATGTGTGAGGAAGACCGAAAATGGCCTTGAAGCGCATCATCCTTGAAATGGGCAGCGGCAATGATTTGCATGGCGGGGATTACACCAAGGCCGCTTTGCGCGCCGTGCAGGACGCCTTGCATCATTCGTCGCTCGCGTTCATCCGCACGCTTGGGCTCGATATCAAGACGATGCAGGTGGAAGTGACCATCGGCGTGCAGCAGCCTGATAAGGTGGATATCGAAGCCGTACGCAAATCCCTGCCTTATGGCGTGGTCACGGCACGCGCTGTGAAGGGTGGCTTGGATGTCCCGGAAGAAGGCGCACATGACAAGGCGGTGATTGCCTCAGCCGCCATCGCAGTGCGCTTCGATTTACCCTGAGCCTTTCGCGCGGGGCGGCCTGAAGCTTTAACGCTTCAGCACACCCCGCCCCGCATAGCGCGCTGCCGGCCCAAGCCCCTGTTCAATGCGGATCAGCTGATTGTATTTCGCAAGCCTGTCAGACCGCGACAGCGACCCGGTCTTGATCTGCCCGCAATTGGTCGCAACCGCCAGATCAGCAATCGTCGCATCTTCGCTTTCGCCCGAACGATGGCTCATCACCGCGCGATAGCCGGCGCGATGGGCCATCTCCACTGCCTCCAGCGTTTCAGTGAGCGTGCCGATCTGATTGACCTTCACCAGAATGGCATTCGCGGTCGCTGTTTCGATACCCTGGCGCAGGCGCTCCGGATTGGTCACGAAGAGATCATCGCCGACCAACTGCACCTTGGCGCCGATGCGGTCCGTCAACAGTTTCCAGCCGGCCCAATCATCTTCCGAACAGCCATCTTCAATGGAAACAATCGGCCACTTGGCGGTAAGCGCTGCAAGGTATTCCACCATGCCTGCGGGGTCGAGCTTCTTGCCTTCACCTTCCAGGGCATAGAAGCCACCATGGAAAAATTCAGTGGCGGCGCAATCCAGTGCGAAGACCACATCTTCCCCAGGGCGGTGCCCCGCCGCTTCGCAGGCCTTGGTGATGAAGGCCAGGGCCTCATCCGCGCTTTTCAGATTGGGGGCGAAGCCGCCCTCATCGCCGACATTGGTCGAATGGCCGGCATCATGCAGCGCCTTCTTCAGCGCCATGAACACTTCTGACCCAATGCGCACCGCATCAGCGATGGTACCGGCGGCGACCGGCATGATCATGAATTCCTGAATATCAATCGGGTTATCGGCATGTTTGCCGCCATTGACGATATTCATCATGGGTACTGGCAGGGTGCGCGCGAAAACGCCACCAACATGGCGATAGAGCGGAATATTCAAATCCGCCGCCGCCGCCTTGGCCACCGCCATCGAGACCGCGAGCATCGCATTGGCGCCCAGCCGCGCCTTGTTCGGCGTGCCGTCCAATTCGATCATCGTCTCATCAATCTTGATCTGATCGAGCGGGTCGAGGCCCGAAATCGCGTCGAAGATTTCGCCTTCAACGCTCGCCACCGCCTTCAGCACACCCTTGCCGCCATAGCGGGCCTTGTCGCCATCGCGGAGTTCCACGGCTTCATGCGCGCCGGTGGAAGCGCCGGATGGCACAATGGCATGGCCGCGGGCGCCGGTATCCAGCACCACCTCGGCCTCCACAGTTGGGTTGCCGCGGGAATCCAGCACTTCGCGGGCGATGATGTCAGCAATGGCGGCCATGGGGTGTGATTCCGGTTGCAGGGGTTTCGGGCGGTTGGCTACACCGGACCGCCCGGGGCGCCAAGGGCCTAGGCCATGATCCGGTTTGACGGATCATGGCCTAGTATTGTTTGAGCGGCTGATTCACCGCTTCGGTCATTCGACCTTTGCGGATCAGGCGCACCATGGGCACGGTTCCCTAAGGGGCGCCCAGGCGCTATGCCTTGCCGGAAATTGAGAAAGGACCACCCCCATGCTGGATCGCCCGCACCCGACCCCCTCCGCCCCTTCGGCAGACCCCTTTGCGCTGGCCAAGGCGCTGTCCGGCCTGCATTTCATCGGTGGCGCCTATGTACCGGCACGTAGTGGCAAGACCTTTGCCGTGGTGAACCCGGCCACGGGGATTGAAGTGGCGCGCGCGGCGGAAGGCGATGCGGTGGATGTGGATGCGGCGGTGACCAATGCCGCGAAGGCGCAGAAGGAATGGGCCAAGCTGCCGGCGAGGAAGCGGGGCGCCTTGGTGCATCAATGTGCCGCGCTGCTGAAGGAACATGTGGATGAATTGGGCCGGCTGATTGCGCTTGAAACCGGCAAGGCTTTGCGCACGGAAAGCCGCGTGGAAGCCAATGTTGTCGCCGATGTGTTCGAATTCTTCGGCGGCCTCGGCAGTGAATTGAAGGGCGAAAGCGTGCCCTTCGCCCCCAATGTGCTGTCGGTCACCGTGCGCGAACCACTTGGCGTGGTGGGCGCCATCATTCCCTGGAATGTGCCGATGCTGCTGATGGCGCTGAAAGTGGCGCCGGCGCTGGTGGCGGGTAATGCGGTTGTGGTGAAAAGCGCGGAAGAAGCGCCGCTGGCGGTGCTGCGCATTTGCGAAATCATGAACCGCGTGCTGCCGCCAGGTGTGTTCAATATGGTGAGCGGCTTTGGCCCGGAATGCGGCGCGCCGCTGGTGGCGCATCCGCTGGTCAAGAAAGTCACCTTCACCGGTTCGGTCGAGACGGGCAAGATTGTCTATCGCGCTGCCGCTGAAAAGCTGATTCCGGTTACGCTGGAATTGGGCGGCAAAAGCCCGATGATTGTCTTTGCCGATTGCGATTTCGACAAAACGGTCTCCGGCGCGCTGACTTCCATGCGCTTCACGCGCCAGGGGCAAAGCTGCACTTCGGCATCGCGCATTTATGTGGAACGGCCGATTTTTGACCGCTTCGTCACCGCCATGAAGGATGCGGTGAATGGCATGGTGATGGGCGATCCTTTGGATGAGAAGACCGATATCGGCACCATCATCAGCCAGGGGCAATTCGACAAGGTGAAGGGCTTCATTGCGGAGGGCACGGCCACCGCCGGCGCCACCGCGCATGTGTGCAGCCGCATGCCGGGAGACCCTGCGCTGAAGAAGGGCCTGTTCTTGCAGCCGGTGATCTTCACTGGCCTGACGCGCGAAAGCCGCCTTGTGCAGGAAGAAATCTTTGGCCCGGTGACGGTGATTCAGCCCTTTGATGACCCGGAATCGGTGCTGGCGGAAGCCAATGATTCCGTCTACGGCTTGGCCGCCAGCCTTTGGACCAATAACCTGAAGGTAGGGCTTGATCTGGCGCATCGGCTGGAAGCGGGCTTGGTCCAGATCAACCAAAATCTAGTGGTGCAGGCCAATCTTTCCTATGGTGGCGTGAAGCAATCCGGCCTTGGCAAGGAAGCGTCACTGGAAGCCATGCTGGAACATTTCACCCATAAGAAGACCATTATGGTGAATATGGGCTAAGGGGAGAGTGTGATGGGCCGGAGGTTGGCGATGGGGTTACTGGTTTTGGGCTTGGCGGGTTGTGCTGAGAAAGCGCCAGAACCTGCCGCCCCCGCCATTCCTGAACCACCCGGCCCCGGTCTTGTTGGCTGGCGTTCCATTGGCTTCAGCAATGAATTGTTTGTAAGCGGCTATGTTCAGGAACGCGAATTGAACATCTCCGGCCCGGTGCGCCGCGCTTGGATCATGCTCAATCTGCGCGAATCCATCCCCATTCCGGAAACTGGGGGCAGGGCGCTTTCAGTGCGTTTCATTGGCGAATATCGCTGCGCTGAACGGCTCTGGCGCCCGCTGGAAGGGGCATGGTTCGCCAGGCGCAATGCGCAACAACCCGTGCATGCTGAGCGCCCGCGCCGGAGCGGCTTCCGCGCGGCGGCGCCGGGGACGCTGGATGGGGCGTTTCTGGATGCGGCTTGTGGGTTGTGAGCTTGGGTGACGATGATTTCTAAACGGATGGTGGCCCTGGGTTGGTTGCTGTGATGACCAAGGCCGGTGACACAGAGGCTTGCTTTAGGTCATGTGGTCAGCGTTTCGGGCACGTTAATGTTTCACTCGTCAGGCAAACTGTTCACCAAACAGCTTGACCTGCACGCGACGCATCATGTGCAAGGGCGCGCCCAGCGCTTCCAGCCGACGGTAAGCCGCAACAGCACCCTTAAGCTGCTTTGCTTCACGATGGGCATCACATAGCGCTTCCCACGTCTGCAGATTATCAGGTTGTTTTTCTGCCAAGGCGGAGAGTATTGCCACTGCGTCATCATGTGCGCCCTTGCCCGTCAGCGCGATCCCAAAGCCCAGCATCAATTCCGGCTGGTCCGCTGTATCGGCGCGTAGTTCTTCCAGCAGGCTTGTTGCCTCATCCCATTTTTGCTGACTGAGCATGCCGGAAATCAGCGCAATCTGCACCGGCAGGGCGCGGCTTTCCTGCCCGAGTACATCCGCGATATCTTGCGTGATTGCTTCCAATCCTGTGCCATTGCGCAGTAATATCTCAGCCAGCAAGGCGCCAAATTCAGGTGTGGCGGGATAAAGCAGCATGGCGCGGCGCGCGGTATCTGCCGCTTCCTTGAATTCTTCCTGCTTTATCAGGGCTTGGATCAGCACTTCCCAGATACCACGCGGCATCTCGGCCAGGCTGATGGCACGCCGATAGGCGATGGGGACGGCATCTTCTCGAGATGCAGCGGATGAAAGTCGCGCCAATTGCTGCAACAAAAAGATATCGGTTGGGAAACGTTCAATCGCCGCCTCCAGCGTACGGAAGCTTTCATTATAGCGATCCTGGCGCCATAAGGCGTCCACGATGACCCAATGGGCGCGCGTATTGCTGGGGTCAAGCGTGATCACTTGCTGGGCAACTGCTTGCGCTTCGCGGACACGGTTTTCAGCGAATAAAAAATTCGCCAAATGCATGCGCAAACCGGGTGACTCAGGCAAAATTTCAATCGCCCGCGCCGCCATCTTGCTGCCCACCGCATAGCGCTGCGTCTGCCAAAGCGCCGATAGCAGTGAATTTTGCAGCACCTCTCTCTCCGGTGCCAATTCACAGGCGATCTGCAAGGCTTCCACGGCTTCAGCGAAATCCTGGGCCAGCATGGCCTGCCGCCCGCGCCGCGCCTGGAGAGGGATGCTCGCTGGCAACGCCAGGCAGGCTTCCTGCAAAACAAGCCTTGTATCGGCGGCTCTTTCCTGGCGGGTCAGCGTATCAGCCAGGATGATCCAGGCTTCTTCCGCCAAGCCTGGGGGGGGGCTGCCTGCAAGGAAGCTTCGCGCCGCATCCTCAGCCGCCGCCAATTCCCCAGCCGCGAGCCAGAAATTCGCCTGCCCCACACCAAAGCCCGGCTCATCCGGAAAGCGCGCTGCGGCACGCCGGGCCACTTCAGCGCCTTCCTTAAAGCGCTTTTCATGCCAAAGGCGATTCAAGGCAGCACGCGCCATGTCAACGCCCTGAGCCGGGGAGGGGGTTGGGGCCCCCGCCGGGTCTGTCGGATTTTCCGCCACCAATTTTGCCCTGCCTGACCGGGTAAGAGGACTATTCTTACGCCATAAACCAGATTGCTTGCCACAAGCTGAAGGACCTCAGGCGCTGCGCCCCCGCCCACCGGCCAAAAGCACCAGCACAATCGCCACCGCCGAAGCCGCCGTGAACAGCCCAAAGCCATTCACATAGCCGATCATCGCCGCCTGGCGCGTGATTTCCCCACTCAGCTTGGCCAATTCCGGCACGGTTTCCATGCCAAACCCGCCCATGGAGCCCGGCAGATAAAGCGTCCGATTGAAGGGGGAGATCATTTCCGTCATGCGGCTGTAATTCATGGCGCCCGACCGGATGATCTCAGCCACACTCAACGAAATGAACAGGCTGGACCCGATATTGCGCAGCAGATGAAACATCGCCATGGCTTCGGGCAAATGCCCCCGATCCAGCGTCTTGAAGGTCAGCACCGTCAGCGGCACCCAAATGATGCCAACCGAAACCCCTTGCAGCATGGCGTTCCACAGCAGCGCTTCCTCACTGACATTCAAGTCGAATTGCATCAGCCAAAGCCCGGCCGCCACCATGGCGGCAAAGCCAATCGCCATGCCAATGCGCGGATCCCAGCGCCCGATCAGGAAGGTCAGCGCAAAGCCGATGGTGCCGCCAATGCCGCGAAAGCCCACGATTTCACCAATCACGCTATCGGGATAACCGGCATATTGCTGTAGCAGCGATGGCAACAGCACAATCGGCGTGAAATTCACCATGCCATAGATGAACACCAGCAAAAGCCCGATGGCGTAGTTGCGGTCCAGCAACAGCCGCAGATTCAAAAAGGGCTGCTTGGCGGTCAGGCTATGGGCGATGAAGATGTAGAAGGCCAAGCCGGCAATCGCGGTTTCAAGGATGATCTCGTTCGATTCATACCAATCAAGCCGCTGCCCGCGTGATAGCACCAATTGCACGCAGGAAATCGCGACCGTCAGGGCCAGAAAGCCAGTCCAATCAAGCGGTATGGGCTTGCCTGGCTCATCCTTTGGTAGCGTCGCCCAAAGTGCGAAGCTTGCGACCACGCCCGCCGGCACAATCATGTAAAAGGCCCAACGCCACCCATAAGCCTCAGCCAATTGTCCGCCGAATACGGGACCAATCACTGGGCCCAATACCACTGTCATGCCGAAGATGGAGCTCACCAACCCCGCCTGTTTGCGCGGGAAACCATCCAGCACAATCGCATTCGCCAAAGGAATGACTGGCGCGCCAATGCCGCCCTGCACAATGCGCCAGAGCACCACGGTTTCGAGCGATTCCGCCTGCCCGACCAGATAGGTTGCAATGGTGAAGCCCACCACGCAGAACAGCATCACCTGCCGCCGCCCAGAACGCGCAACCAGCCAGCCTGTCATGGGTGTGACAATCGCGGTCGCCAGAATATTGAAGGTGGTGGTCCAGGCGATTTCATCCGCCGTCGCGGCCAGGCTTCCCTGCATCTGCGGCAGCAGGGTGGAAGCAACCAGCAGCGTGGTGGCGTAAAGTGTAGCACCCATGACCACCGCCGCCAGAATCAGGCAGCGCCGCGTGAGCGACAATTCCAGGATCGGGTTGGTTTCCGACATTAAAGACCCCACCGAAGCTGGCCTGATGGTGCCGGTTTTCGCCAAGAATTCACTCGCAAGCCTATGGCGGACATGGCATTTTCCTGCCAAGCTGACTATGATGAGGAAACGAATACTGCCAAGTCTTGGCGCTGGTGGCGAGCCTTTCTCGCGCCGCGCCAAACTGTTCCAGAGCCACTGACCATGCGGGGCGGGCTTCTGCGCCTTGTGCTACTGGTGGGGGTGCCCGCCCTGGCACTGCTGGTGGCAGGCGCTTTTTGGCTGACCGGCGGGCGCTACATCACCACCGAAAACGCCTATGTCCGCGCCGACATCGTGCAGATTGCCCCGGAAGTCGCCGGCCGCGTGACAGAAGTATTGGTGCGCGACCATGCGCATGTCGCCGCCGGCGCGGTGCTGCTGCGCCTGGACCCCACCCCCTTCCGCCTGGCGCTAGAAAAGGCGGAAGCTGAATTGGACGCCGCGCGCACACAGGTGGAACTTGCCCGCGCCACCTATCAAGAAACCCAGGGCGAAATGGCTGAGCTTGAAAAGCGCGTTGCTTTCCTTCTGCGTCAGGCCCGCCGGCAGGAAGAATTGGCAAGCCGCGGCATAGCCCCCACAGCGCGCATGGAAGAAACCCAGGTTGATGCGCAGGTGGCGCAGGACCGGATGAATGTGCTGCGCCAAAGACTTGTGCGCCTGCTGACCACGCTGAAGGGTGACGCCGATTTGCCGGTGGATGAACACCCACAAGTGCGCGAGAAAATCGCCGAACGCGACCGCGCCGCGCTTGATCTGGCGCGCACGGAAATCAAGGCGCCGACAAGCGGCACCGTGGTGAATCTGCGCCTGCAAGTGGGTGAGCAATTGCGCGCCGCGACCCCGATTTTTGCCTTGGTTTCGGATCGCCGCCCCTGGGTGGATGCAAATTTGAAGGAAACCACCCTGACCCATGTGGCCATTGGCCAGCGCGTGGATGTGGTGCTGGATATCTACCCGAAAGTGACCTGGAAGGGCGTGGTGGAAAGCATCAGCCCGGCAACAGGGGCGGAATTCGCGATCCTGCCGCCGCAAAATGCCTCAGGCAATTGGGTGAAGGTGGTGCAGCGCCTGCCGGTGCGCATCGGCCTTGAACCCCATGCGGGCGAGCCCCCCTTGCGCGCCGGCGTGACCGCGACGGTTTCGATAGATACCGGGCGCGGACGCAGCATTGCCGATGTGGTGACGGGATTTTTTGATTTGTTCCGCGGGAAGGCGGAGGCGGCTGGTGGGTGATCAACGCCCGAATACAGCGCGTCGCAGGCGCGGGTGGTGCTGTTGGAGAGGATTGAACTCTCGACCTCTCCCTTACCAAGGGAGTGCTCTACCACTGAGCTACAACAGCCAAGGCCCTGGCGGACGGGCATCCTCTAGCCCCAGCCTGGGGCTTCCCGCAACCCCTTGATGCTGGGCGCTGGCCCTGCCACTTCACGCCCGCATGGAAAAGGAAAGCAAAACCCCTCCCAAATCGGCCCCCACCCTGCGGGAGGAAAGGCTGGCCGCGGCACTCCGGGAGAATCTCCGCCGGCGCAAGGCTCAGGCCCGGGCGCGCGATGCGGCGGAAGCGCCCCCCAAGCCAGACACCCCGGAAAAGCCAGGGGAATAGCGCCAGGACCGGCGCTGGCTTTCCCCAAGCCACCCATCTGCGCTATTCCCCCCCCGTAAGGCGCCCGGTGCGCGCAAGTTTAAGGATATGCCATGAACTGGATCAGCGATTGGGCCCTGCCGAAGATCCAGGGTCTGTTCAAGCGGGAAGCGCCGGAAAACCTCTGGCACAATTGCCCTTCCTGCCAGCAGATGATCTTTCATCGGGATCTGGAACGGGCGCTGCGCGTATGCTCCCATTGCGGGCATCACATGCGCCTCGGTGCCGCGCAGCGGTTGGAAGCCACTTTGGATGCGGGCTTTTCCCGCATTGAATTGCCCAAGGCGCCCGCTGATCCGCTGCGCTTTCGTGATCAGCGCCGCTATGCGGACCGGCTGCGCGAAAGCCAAACCAAGACCAGCATGGATGATGCCGTGGCCGTGGCGCATGGCACCATCAATGGCCAACGCGCGGTTGTTGCCGCCTTTGAATTCGCCTTCATGGGCGGGTCCATGGGTGCTGGCGTGGGTGAGGCGATTGTCACCGCCGCCAAGCTTGCCGTGCTGCAGGATGCACCGCTGATTGTCTTCACGGCCTCGGGCGGGGCGCGCATGCAGGAAGGTGCGGTCAGCCTGATGCAAATGCCGCGCACGGTGATCGCAACGCGCATGGTGAAGGAAGCGGGCCTGCCCTTCATCACCGTGCTGTGTGACCCGACCACGGGCGGTGTGACCGCCAGCTTCGCCATGCTGGGCGATATTCAAATCGCCGAGCCAGGTGCGATGATCGGGTTCGCCGGCGCGCGGGTGATTGAACAAACCGTGCGCGAAAAATTGCCGGAAGGCTTCCAGCGGGCGGAATACCTGCTGGAACACGGCATTCTGGACATGGTGGTGAAGCGTGGAGAGATGCGCGAAACACTGGCACGCGTGATTTCGTTGCTGCGTCAGCCGCTGCTTGAACGCAGTGATGAAGAAGCGGAAGCCGCCACCGCACCTGCCGAATAACTCCCTTGTCCCGCGCTGAAGCGATTGTGGAGCGTCTCCATGCGCTCCACCCCAAGCTTATTGATCTGAGCCTGGGCCGGATGGAGGCTTTGCTCGCCAAGCTCGGCCATCCGGAACGGCGCCTGCCGCCCGTGATCCATGTGGCGGGCACCAATGGCAAGGGTTCCACCTGCGCCTTTCTGCGCGCCATCGGTGAAGCGGCGGGGCAGCGCGTGCATGTTTATACGTCACCCCATCTGGTGCGCTTTCATGAACGCATCCGGCTTGCGGGCGATTACGTGACGGATGAGGCGCTGACCGCGACGCTGGAAGAAGTGGAAGCGGTGAATGAAGGCGCGCCAATTACGGTGTTTGAAGTGACGACGGCTGCCGCCTTTGTGCTGTTCAGCCGCGTGCCGGCTGATTTGCTGGTTCTGGAAGTGGGCCTGGGCGGGCGGCTGGATGCAACCAATGTCGTGCCGCACCCGGCGGCATGCGCCATTACTTCCATTTCCATGGATCATATGGATTTTCTGGGCGATACGCTCGGCAAGATCGCGGGTGAGAAAGCCGGCATCATGCGCGCGGGTGTGCCTTGCGCCACGGGTGCACAGGCGCCGGAAGCGCTGGACGTGATCAGTGCCACGGCAGCCGAACGCGCCGCACCGCTGCTGCGCCGCGCGCAGGATTGGTTTTGTGAGGCCACGCCAGAGGGTCTGCATTACCGCGATGCGAGAGGCGCGCTGAGCCTCCCGCCACCGGGGCTCATTGGGCCGCATCAGGCGGATAACGCCGGCATTGCCATTACTGCCATGCGCGCTGCTGGCCTGCCTTGGCTGAGTGATGCCGCGATTGCTGAGGGCATTGCCAAGGCATCTTGGCCCGCGCGCTTGCAGCGCCTTTCGGGCGGGCTTTCTGCGATGTTACCGGCGGGCTTTTCGCTCTGGCTCGATGGTGGGCATAATGCCGGGGCAGGGCAGGCGCTGGCCCAGCATTTCAAGCAATGGCGCGATCAATCATTGCATCTTGTCATCGGCATGAAGCAAGGCAAGGCGAGCGCCGAATTCCTCCGCCCCTTGCTGCCCTTCGCCACCAGCATCCACGCCGTCGCCGAACCCGGCCAGCATCTGGCGATGAGTGTTGAAGACATCATCACGGCGAGCGGCGGTATCGCCGAACCCGGCCCCACAATTGCGGAAGCACTTGGCAAAATCGCGGCAAAGGCCAAGCCAGGCCGGGTGCTGATTGCGGGAAGTCTTTATCTGGCGGGGGAAGTATTGAAGGTAGACGCTGCGTGAATTAGGTTTGGCCACTTTTTAGGGCGATGAGTATTCAAGAGAGTCTTTTTTCGAGCCAAGGTTCCATTTGGTCTATGAACCGATTTAGTATAACGCCCATAGCTTCGGGGGCTACATTTTTCTCGACTAATTCTGCATAGTTGCTCAACGTTAATCCCTTTGCTCCCGCTTTCGCCTGACGAAGAGACTCTAAGCGGAATGCCGTCCACTGGTGCGCCAATAACCATTGAAACATTGCTTCGCGACCGGCTTCGGACCTAATAACTTGAGAAAACGTCCAGTCTGGATGCTGCATTTGTATAGTGTCGATCTGCCCTTCTAATTTTTGGAGCGGAATAGAAGCCCAGACCGAAGCCGAAAAGCACAGAAAAATATGGCCAGACGTTTGAAAAGTATTCCATATACGAAAGATATGAGAAATTTTCTGGCGTGTAAATTTTAATCTTCGCTGAACTGCGCAACCGTTTTCATATTCTAAAGCTGAATAACTACGATATTCCCCTGACAGTGACCGCGTTTGACGCGGACTTCAGGAGGCTTCGGGCTTGGCAGCCTCTATCTGGCAGGGGAAGTGCTGAAGGCTGATCTTGGTTAAATCTCAGCCCTTCGCGCAATGCGCCCTACTGTGTCCGCCGCGAGTGCGAAACGGCATAGGCAGCAGCGCGTGCCTGCAAGACCGGATCATCGCTCATTTCAATCCCCGGTGCCTGATCCAGGATCATGAAGCTGATCGGATCACAGGGCCCACCGGGGTCCGCGGAAACTTCAGTGATGGTCAGCCTGCCCACAATGGCGCGCGGCCGATCATCCGGCCAGGCGATGGTCGCGTTCAGCAAATCATCGCCCTGCCCCGGGAATTGTAGCACCATGTCGAATTCCACAGGCGCGGTGGCGACACGCCGACGCAACTCATCAGCCAGAAAATTGTTGCCCGCGCTTTGTATTTGCTCCGCTGTCAGGCGTTCCACCCCCGCGCGCGGTTCAAACACCCAGCGTGCCGGGCGCACCTGCCCATCCTGCCCACGGAACATGAAAGTATTCACCCCCCAATAGGGTGTGGAGGCGAAGCTTGCCGGCGGCGCATTGGCGGCAAGGTAGCGGGCCTGATTGCCGACAGAAGGATTGGCCGCGACGAAGGCGGCATAGGCGGCGGCACGTTCCGGATTGGGCCGGCCTGTCGCCGGGTCATTGGCGCGCGATAGCAACCCATCCACCAGGGCTTGCGGCGTGGGTGAGCCGAAAACCGGCACGGAGATATTTGCCATTTCAAACAATTCGCCCGAAGGCGCTTCGAAGCGGATGGAAAGGCCCCGCGTGCCGCGCGCGGTGTCTGATGCGTTGGGATTAGCCCCGGCAACACCAAAACGGATCAGAGCCGTATTGCGTTGGCCACTGAAGACTGGCGCCACAGAAAGCCTTCGGCCTTCATCGGTTGCGACAAAATACCCAGACGCACAAACGCCCTTCGGGTGGCTTGGGCGATGGGTGCGCACCGGCCCCAGCACCGCCTCAAACGCATCAACGATCGTATCGGGGCTCGGCTGAGCTGAGGCTGAGTGGGGTGTGGCGAGGAATGCGGTGGTAGCAAAAACCGCAGCCAGATTGCGCCAGCTTGGACGTATCGCAGGCATCACGATCTTCTCCCGGATCAGCAATTCACGGAAAATGTCTCCAGCGCTTCTCCACGATGGCAGAACAACATTAATTCCAGGACAACACTATCCAGGCGCCATTCCCGGCAAGTCAAGCAATTTCGCTTGGCGCCGCCACGCTTACGCCTGCTTCCGTTCAATCAGACTCCGCCTGATCTTTCGCCCGCGCTTGATCCGGTCTTCAATGAAGCCCGCCTCTCCCCGGCGAATGGCGCGGCCAAAGGCATGCGCATCCTCTGAAAAGCGCGACAGCATCTCAAGCACTGCTTCGCGATTATTCAGGAAAACATCGCGCCACATATCAACATCGGAAGCCGCGATGCGCGTGAAATCCCGAAAGCCAGATGCCGCGAATTTCAGCACCGCTTCCTTGGTTTCTTCCGCCAGATCATCCGCCGTGCCGCAAATGGTGAAGGCAATCAGATGCGGCAGGTGGCTGACAATGGCGACAACCTTGTCATGCGTGATGGGGTCCATGGTCTCGATCATGGAACCGCAACGCCGCCACAGTTCTCTCACTTTCTCAACCGCTGCCGGATCGCTGTCGGGCAGGGGGGTGACGATGCAATAGCGGCCTTCAAACAATTCAGGAAAACCCGCATCGGGGCCGGAATGCTCGGTCCCTGCCATGGGATGCGCTGGCACCAGATGCACGCCGGCTGGCAGCAGCGGTGACAGATCACGCACCACGCTGCCCTTGGTGGAGCCAACATCGGTCAGCACCGCGCCCGGTGCCAGATGTGCTGCGATATGGCGCATGGCATCGGGATAGGCACCAACAGGAATGCAGAAAATCACACCATCGCAGCCTTCAACGGCGCGCGCGGCATCGGGTTCCACCACATCCGCCAGGCCCAATTCACGCACGCGCGCGAGTGTTTCGGCCCGCCGTGTGGTGACCACGATGGTCTTCGCAATATCGCCGCGCTTTTGCGCGACACGCGCAATGGAAGACCCGATCAGCCCAATGCCAACCAGGCAAAGCCGATTGAACAACGGTTCAGCCATGTTGCGCCATGAAGGCAGCAATGGCATCCGCCACCATCTGGCATTCCTCACCGGTGCCGATGCTGATGCGCAGGCACGCCGGCAGCCCATAGCCCCCCATGGCGCGCATGATCAGCCCGCGCGATTTCAACGCCGCATCGGCCGCCTTGGCCTTTTCTGGTGAGCCGAAATCAGCCAGCAGGAAATTACCCTCACTCGGCCAGACCTTCACACCCGCTGCCGTCAGCGCCGCCGCCAACTTGCCGCGCCATTCGGTATTGTGTGCGATGGATTTTTCGATCCAGCCGGGTTCCTGCACCGCAGCAATGCCTGCCGCCATGGCCGCCGCATTCACATTGAAGGGGCCACGCACGCGCGCCAGCACACCCACCACCGCGTCCGGCGCATAGGCCCAGCCAAGCCGCATGCCACCCAACCCGAATATCTTGGAAAAGGTGCGCGTCATCACCGTATTGCCGCCACCCGCATCCACCAGCGCCGCGCCCGCATCATAATCGGGGCGCGTCACATATTCGGCATAGGCAGAATCAAGCACCAGCAGAATGTCATCCCTGAGCCCCGCGCGCAGGCGCACAATTTCGGATTGCGGCAGGATCGAACCGGTCGGGTTATTCGGATTGGCAAGACAGACCAGCTTGGTGCGCGGCCCAACCGCGGCCAGCATAGCATCCACATCCACCGTCAGATTGCGTTCTGGCACCTTGATGATGCGGCAGCCGGCCCAACGGCCGGTAATGTCATACATCATGAAGCCATGGGCAGACATCACAAGCTCAGTCCCCTCGCCGCCATAGGCAAGGATCAGAAGCGCAAGCAATTCATCAGAACCATTGCCGCAGACAATCCGCGCGGGATCAAGGCCAAAGCGCGCGCCAATCGCCTCCCGCAGGGCGGTCACGCCACCATCTGGGTAGCGATGCGCTTCGGCGGCCATGTTCTGGATGGCGGTGATGGCGCCGGGCGGCGGGCCGAAGGCGCCTTCATTGGATGAAAGCTTCACCACGCGATTGACGCCGGGGATTTTCGATTCTCCGCCGACATAAGGTTCCACCGAAAGGATCGAAGGGCGCGGCATCACGGTCATGGCACATCTCCAGTAACTGGCACGGCATAGGCGCCCAGCGATACGCAGCGAAGGGAATCAAGCCGCGCATCACCTGCGGCGATAAACCCATCAATTTCGGCAAGCGCCAGGCTGCGCCCGCCTTGGCGCGCCAGGCATAGGATGCGCCCGGCAAGCCGCGCTTCAGTCAGCAGGCGGGCAAAGCTTTCGCGTGAGGCATCAGCGCCCGCTTCCAGGCGGAGCAGGCTGCGATCCTCGCCCGAGGCATCGGGCGGCACAGGGGCGACGACCAGCGCTGCATCGGCATGCGCGGCATCGGCCAAAAAGGGCAGGCGTGCCACCACGGCAAGCCGCGGCGCTTCAAGGGTTTGCCACCAGGCGCCATCACCTTCGCCCGCCGGCGCCGGCAGAACCGCGACAGATGCCTTGCCCGCGCTGACCGCCGCCAGCGCCTGCGCTGGGGATGCGTAGATATGCAGCGGCGTTGCGCTACCGAAATGCTCTCGCGCCAGGGGCATGGCCGGTGCGGCTTCACCGGGCGCCGAGACAGCGGCGGTGAAACCACCCTGGATCGCCGTATGGGCCATGAAGATATGTCGCCAGATGCGCACCACCGCGCCGCGTGAAAGCGCGCCGGAATGCCGCCCGAGCAAGCGCCGCAGCACCGCCGCTTCGCGCCCAGGCCTAAGGGGCGATCCCGCGCCTGTTTTGGCGCGGCTCGCTGCCATGCGCGCCACCACGGCGGCGCGGCGCATCAGCAAATCATGCATCGCATCATCCAGCGCATCTATCTCGGCGCGCAGCGCCTGAAGGGCTGGGTCAGCGGTTGGGGGGGCAGGGGCTTTATCGTTCATGCGGGACCAAATCTTCCCGGCAGCAATAACCCCCACATGACCGCGCGCCAAGCACCCCTTAAGTTACACCCCAAGGTTGCGCCTGGGGGATGGGCCAGCGTAAAAGCCCCTAAATGAGCCAAGCCATCGCCCCGCTGCCCGATGTGGACCATCAGGCTGCCCTATTCCCGGACGGGCTTGCGTTGGAATGTGGCGCAGTCATCGCACCGCTCACGGTCGCCTACCGCACCTATGGGCGGCTGAATGCGGCGGCCAGCAATGCAGTGTTGATCTGTCATGCGCTCACGGGCGACCAGTATGTTGCCGAAAACCATCCCATCACCGGCAAGCCTGGCTGGTGGGAAAACATCATTGGTCCGGGCAAGCCGCTCGATACGGATCGTTACTTCCTGGTCTGCGCCAATGTGCTTGGCGGCTGCATGGGCTCCACCGGGCCGCGCAGTGAAATGACCGATGCGTCGGGGCGCGGGCTTGGCCGGCCTTGGGGCACGGATTTTCCTTCGGTGACGATCCGCGACATGGTGCGCGCACAAAAGCGCCTCATGGAACAGCTTGGGATCAGCCGGTGGCTGGCCGTGATTGGCGGTTCCATGGGCGGCATGCAGGTGCTGGAATGGGCTGCGACTTATCCGGAAGCGGTTTATGCCGCCGCCCCCATTGCCACCGCCGCGCATCATTCGGCGCAGAATATCGCCTTTCACGAAGTGGGGCGTGCCGCGATTCATTCCGACCCGGATTGGCAGGGCGGGCGCTATTGGGAAGCGGGCATCATCCCGGCCAAGGGCCTTTCTGTCGCGCGCATGGTGGCGCATATCACTTACTTGTCCGAAAAGGCGCTCACGCGGAAATTCGGCAGGCGGCTGCGCGGTGCCGCCGCGCTGACTTTCCTGGAAGATGTGTTTGAGGTGGAAAGTTATCTCCGCCACCAGGGTTCCACCTTTGTGCGCCGCTTTGATGCCAATTCTTATTTGACCATCACGCGCGCGATGGATTTTTTTGACCTTGCCGCCGATCATGAAGGTGATTTGGCAAAGGCCTTTCGCGGTACCGGCACGCGCTTTTTCGTCGCGTCCTTCAACAGCGATTGGCTATTCCCGACCAGCGAAAGCCGGACCCTGGTGCGCGCGCTGAACATGGCTGCAGCCAATGTGAGTTTTGTCGAGATCGACAGCGACAAAGGCCATGACGCCTTCCTGTTGGAAGAACCCGATTTCCATCGCGCGCTTGGCGGGTTCCTCGCCGGTTGCGCTGAACGCCTTGGGGTTTAGGGTGTGACCATGGATGGCGTGCAATATGTCGCTAAGAATATGCGGCTTGATCTCCGCCTGATTGCGGAGATGATTCCCCATGATGCGCGCGTGCTTGATATTGGTTGTGGCGATGGCGCGCTGATTGAATATCTGGCCCGCGAAAAACGCGCCGATGCGCGCGGCATTGAAATTGACATGGCGCAGGTGACCAAGGCGGTCTCTGCCGGGCTCGCCGTGATCCATGGCGATGCGGATAATGATCTGGCCTTCTACCCGGATGGCGCCTTTGATTACGTGGTGCTGTCACGCACATTGCAGGCGGTGGAAAAGCCGCGCGAAGTGCTGAGGCAATTGCTGCGCATTGGGCGGCACGCGATTGTGTCCTTCCCCAATTTTGGCCATTGGCAGATGCGCTGGCGGCTGCTGTGGGGCGGGCGCATGCCAGATACGGAAACCTGGAACCGGCCCTGGTACGAAACGCCCAATATCCACCCCTGCACCATCACAGATTTCACCGAGCTCTGCGCCCTTGATGGGTATGAGGTGGAACGCTGGCTCGCGGTGGATGAACAGGGGCTGAAGGCGCCGTGGCGGCGCTCACTCAGGCTCGCCAATATGTTTGGCGAACAGGCGCTATTCATGCTGCGCCGTGCGGCCCCGGGCGGGTAATCCCGCCCGGGGCAAAGCCTATTCGGTCGGCGCCAGGCTCTTGATCAGGTCAAACACGCGCTTGCGCACACCAGCTTCATTGATGCGGTAATAGGCGCGCACCAATTCAAGCGTCTCACGCTTGTTCATATTCTCATCCTCAAGCCCGTCTGACGTTTCGGCGAAGCCGAACAACGCCGGGCGGCTGCGGACTGCGGCATTGCCGCCCATCTCTGGCGGCAGATCGTCGAAAAAGAAGCCAATCGGCACATCCAGCACCCGAGCCAGATCAAAAAGCCGGCTGGCGCCGATGCGGTTAACCCCGCGCTCATACTTCTGAACTTGCTGGAAGGTGAGCCCAAGGGCGTCGCCGAGCTTTTCCTGGCTCATGCCGAGCAAGGTGCGCCGCAGGCGAACTCGTGCCCCAACATGGGCGTCAATCGGGCTGGCCCGATGTTCACGTTCACCTTTGGGGGTGATATCATCCAGCTCATTCATGGCAACTACCGATTTCATGCCCTGCCCTTTCCTTGCCGCCAAAACAACTCAAACGCGTAACCAGGGGCGCATTTGAATATATTGGTTGCGATTAATCAAAACCGCACGGATTTCACTAACGATTGATACAAGTTGAGAATACCTTAATTGGCTCGCTAAGGTCTATAGGTTTTTCCATATTCTCAAAAAAGAAACAACATTATCCTCACTTTTCTCAAAATTCAGCATTTTATTGGCGATTTCGACCTGGGATAATCCACCCTAGGGCGAAAACAACCATGGTCAGCGCAAAGGGGATCATCAAACCAAGATCTGCGAAGAAGGTCGGTGCGCGCGGCGCGGGTAAAGGTGCCCGGACAATGGCAGATTCGCCCAAGGGGCTTCGCGCCACCAAGCGCCCGCGCGAATCAAACACAGCCGAAACACCTGTCTGCGCTGCACGTGCCAGCGGCAGGCCTTCTTCTACCGCGCGCAATCGGGCGGCAGCCAGATGCTGCCACGGGCCAGCTGTTGCACCAAACCAGGCGTCATTGGTTACATTCACAATCCAATCGGGCCGTCGGGCAGGGGTAATCCGCCCGGTGAAGATCACCTCATAACAAATCAGGGCGACAAAGGGCGGCAGCCAGCCCGCCACCAGCCGACGCCTTTCTTCAGCCGCGGTGAAATCGCGCGTGGTTTGCACCAGCCGGATCGGCAATAAGCCCCGAAAGGGCATGAATTCGCCAAAGGGAACCAGATTCACCTTATCGGCCATCGCGACCACTTGGGTGTCCGGGGCAATGACCGCCAGGCTATTGAATAGGTCGCGTGCATAGCCTTCCGCCGTGAAATCGCCGCGTACCGTGCCCGTTAGCAACAGGGCGTTCTGCGGCAGCGCGCCCGCCACCAATTGCCGCGCATCCCGATCATTGGGCAGCAGGAAGGGCACGGCGGTTTCAGGCCAGATCACTGCCAGCCGATGCCCAGGCGGCAGGTCACGCAGCGCGGCCAGCGCCGCTTCCCGTGTGGCTTCCACATAACGGCGCAGGATTGGCACACGCGCCTGTTCGCGCCATTTCACTTCCTGCGCGATATTGCCCTGCACAATCAAAAGGCCGACAGGTTGGGGCTTGGGTTCGGCGGGCAAAAGCCGGACAAAACCGAAGACGCCGCAAAAGGCCAGCGTCGCCACCCCCGCCAGAAAGCCACGCCAGCTCAACAGCGGCGTTGCCGCCACCAACAGGGTAATCAGCGAAAGCCCGTGCACGCCAATCAGCGCCGCCATCTGGATGGGTAGCGCATCAAAGGCCCAAACCGTGCCTATCAAATTCCATGGAAAGCCGGTCAGGATTTCGCCGCGCAGCAATTCAAAGCCAACAAAGCCGCCGGCGAAAACCAGCACGCGCGGCAAGCCGGGCTGTGCCCCCCAGGCAATGGCCGCGGGCACCGCTACGAAAATCCCAAGCGGCAGCGCAAGCGCCGGCACCGCGATCGGCACCAGCCACCAATAGCGCGCCACATCCGTCAGAATGGCGGAGGTAATCCAGTAAAGCCCACCGGCAAAGAAACCGAAGCCCCAGGCAAGCCCCAGCGCAAAGGCGCCGGTCCAGCTGGCCGCCCCGCCAATCATCGCAATCAGCCCTGGAATGGCCAGGAACAGCACGGGCACAACATGCAAGGGCGGCAGGGCCAATACTGCCAGCACGCCAAGCCCGAAGGCAGTCACCAGGGCGCGCCAGCCTTGTCGCGACGCCAGCGCTTGCCACATCCGCCCCATTAACGCCCCGCTTTCCTATTCAGCTGCCACACGCGGATTGGCACCTGGGCGGCGCACACGCAAGCGCCGAATTCGGCGCGGATCAGCTTCCAGGATACGAAATTCAAGCCCCGAGGGATGGGATACCAATTCCCCCTTTGCCGGCACGCGCCCCGCTAGCGTGAAGACCAGCCCGCCCACCGTATCAATATCAGCGGCGCGTTCCTCATCGGTCAGTACGGTGCCAAGCTTATCCTCAAAGGCGGCGATCGGCGTGCGCGCATCAAGATCAAGGGCGCCATCGGGGCGTTCGGTGATCTGTTGCGCCTGAACCTCATCATGTTCGTCGCTGATGTCACCGACAATAGTTTCCACCAGATCTTCAATGGTGATCAGGCCATCTATGCCGCCATATTCATCCACCACCAGCGCCATATGCACCCGTGCCTGACGCATTTGCAGCAGCAGATCCAGCACGGGGATGGAAGGAACCACAAAAAGTGGCCGGCGCAGAATATCGGCCAGCGCGAAGGCTTTCTCATCCTTGCCGATGGCCGCAAAGACATCCTTGATATGAACCATGCCAACAATATCATCCAGCCCATCGCGATAAACCGGGTAGCGGCTATGGCCTTCGGTCTGGATCAGCGCGATGGCTTCCGTCAGCGAATGGCTTTCCGGGATTGCCATGATATCGGCGCGCGGCACCATGACATCATAAGCGGTGATGCCACGCAGCCTGAGCACATTGCCAAGCAGCGCGCGTTCTTCGGCATCAAGCCCTGAGGCCGGGCCATCACCCTTGCTGGCCTCATTTGGTGCTTCCTGGCGTTCGATCAGTTCTTCCACCTGATCGCGAATGGATTCCGCTTCCTTGCGCCGCAGCATGCCCTGGATTTTCCAGAACAGGCCGGGTCTTTGGCCGGCATCGCTCATGTCGCGCCCCGCCAGGGGTTGGGCAGGCCAAGCCGGCGCATGACGCGCGCTTCGGCACGTTCCATCCGCCGCGCTTCACCCGCTTGCAAATGATCATGGCCGGCCAGATGCAGTGCGCCATGCGCGACAAGATGCGCGAAATGCGCCGCCACGCGCCGCCCGGCGCCGCGCGCTTCCCGCCGCACCACGCCAAGAGCTAGCGCCACATCGCCCAAATAGCCCGGCACGCCACCCGGGAAAGAAAGCACATTGGTCGGCTTGGCCTTGGCGCGATGCGTGCCATTCAGCCGCTTCACCGCCGTATCGCTGGCAAGCAGTACTGTCACCGCCCCCGCCGCGCCTGCTTCACGCAGGGCAGCACCCGCCGCGCGGCGCGCCAGCGCCTCTGGCTGCTTGATGGCCGCGCGCCAGCCTGGTGCCGCAAGGATCACGGAGATATCGAACCTCTCCGCCGATCCGCTCCGAAGCCCAGCCGAAGCACCCTTGGGGCGCCCCTGGCCGGGACGGCTACTTCCCGGTTCCATTCTTCTCCTTCTTCGCCCGGTTCTGGTCATCGGCCCGCCCATAAGCGGCCACGATCCGGGCAACCAGAGGATGCCTTACCACATCCTGTTCCGCAAAGCGCGTCACACCAATCCCTTCCACACCCGCCACAATCCCCAGCGCCTCGACAAGGCCGGAGGGCTGGTTGGGCGGCAGGTCAATCTGGGTGGGGTCGCCGGTGATTACCATCCGGCTGCCTTCCCCCATGCGGGTCAGGAACATCTTCATCTGGGCGGGTGTGGTGTTCTGCGCCTCATCCAATATGGCGTAGCAATGAGCGAGCGTACGACCGCGCATGAAAGCGAGCGGGGCGATTTCAATCTCACCCGCCGCGATCCGCCGTGCCACTTGATCGGCGGGCAGCATGTCATGCAAAGCGTCGTAAAGCGGGCGGAGATAAGGGTCCACCTTTTCCTTCATGTCTCCCGGCAGGAAGCCAAGCCTTTCGCCCGCCTCCACCGCGGGCCGGGACAGCACAATCCGATCCACCCGACCCGATTGCATCAAGGCAACCCCTTGCGCCACGGCCAGATAGGTCTTGCCCGTGCCGGCGGGCCCGATGCCAAACACCATGTCGTGGCGTGAGAGCATATCAATATAGGCCGCCTGGGCCGCGCTGCGTGGCGCAATGGCGCCCTTGCGGGTGCGAATCGCCGGCAGGTCCTGCAAGGGCAGGCGCGGTTCGCCCTGGGCCGCGCCGCCCTCAGCCAGCCTCAAAGCCGCTTCCACTTCCGCCGTGCCGACATGTTCACCCCGTTCCAGCCTTTTCCATAGCGCAAGCAAGGCCGCCTCCGCCATTTCCGTCCGCGCCGCCCCGCCCGAGATGGCGATGCGATTGCCGCGTGAAGCCACGCGCACGCCAAGCACCTGTTCCACCCGCGCCAGATGACGATCATGTTCGCCATGCAGCAAGGGCAGCAGCGCATTGTCGTTGAACTGCAGCGTTATCGAACGCTGGTCACTGGATTGGCGCGGTTCCGCAGCGCGGAGGCCAGGGGTTTGGATGTTCAAGCGGCGTCTCTCTCCGATGCTCGGGTTTTGGACCCGGCGATGAGTTCACCGCCGAGGGAATTGGGATTGGTCGCGGTGACGCGGACGGTCACAGTCTGGCCGGTCAGGTCGTCAGGCGCTGGGAAATGCACCGGTTGCAACCAGGGGGAACGCCCGGCCATCTGCCCAGGAAGCCGCCCGGGCCCCGTTACCAGAACGGGGATATCCATGCCCATGCGGCTTTGATTGAAACAGTGTTGCTGCTCACGCAGTAGCGCCTGGATTTCCTGAAGTCGCGCATCCGCCATGGCTTCATCCACCATCCCAGCCATGCTGGCTGCCGGCGTGCCGGGGCGCGCGGAATAGCGGAAGGAAAAGGCGGAAGCGAAGCCGATATCCTCAATCAGTTTGAGGGTAGCGCGATGATCCGCATCGCTTTCACCAGGATGGCCCGCGATGAAATCGGAAGACAGCGCCAGATCAGGCCGCCCGGCGCGCAGCTTTTCGATCAGGGTCAGATATTCCGCCGCTGTATGGCCTCGGTTCATCATTTTCAAAATGCGATCTGAACCGGATTGTACCGGCAGATGCAAAAACGGCATCAGCGCGGGGATGTCGCGATGCGCGGCGATCAGATCATCGCCCATGTCGCGCGGGTGGGAGGTTGTGTAGCGCAAGCGATCAAGCCCTGGGATTTCCGCTAAGGCCAGCAAAAGCCGCGCGAGCGACCAATCCCTGCCATCCGGTCCTTCGCCGTGATAGGCATTCACATTCTGCCCGAGCAGTGTGATTTCCCGCGCGCCGAGCGCCACCAGGCGCTTCGCTTCCGCAATCACCGCTGCGGCAGGGCGCGAATACTCCGCGCCACGCGTATAGGGCACCACGCAGAAGGAACAGAATTTGTCGCAGCCTTCCTGCACGGTCAGGAAAGCGGTCACACCCTGCGGCGCGGCCTGTTCCGGCAAATGATCGAATTTACCATCCACGGGGAATTCGGTTTCGATCACGGCACCGGCGGCGCGGGAAGCGCGTGCCACCATCTCCGGCAGGCGATGATAGCTTTGCGGCCCCAGCACAATATCCACCCAGGGCGCGCGGGCGGTGATTTCCGCGCCTTCTGCCTGCGCGACACAACCCGCCACGGCGACAATCATCTGCCCACCGCGCGCCACCTTGGTTTCGCGCAAGCGGCCTAGATCGGAAAATACCTTCTCGGTCGCCTTTTCGCGGATATGGCAGGTATTGAGGATGACCATATCGGCTTCCTCCGCCACTTCCGTTGGTGCATAGCCAAGGGGTGCAAGCACATCCGCCATGCGCGCGCTGTCATAGACATTCATCTGGCAGCCCCAGGTGCGGATCAAAAGCCGCTTCCTTGCTGGGCTGCCTTGGGGTTCAGTCATGAAATCCAGGCCTCCGTCGCCCCAGCCTGGGGCGGAACGGGGGAAATGAGCAGGCCGGCTGCGCTGGTCAAGCGCGTCAAGACCCGAAAGCGCGAATCAAAGAGCCAAGGATCATAAATGAAGCCTGGAGGCACCCGCCGCGTCGGGTCAAGGATTTAGTGCGACGCATTCAGGAAAAGCGGTGTGGCGGGGCGATTTTGCCGCAATTGGGCAGCACCTGCGGCAACCACATCGCTGACCGCCGCAGTCAGGGCCTTACGATCCGGCAGCGTGGCCGGGTCGGCGGGTTCATGCAGCAGTACCGTCGCCCGCGCCCCGGACCGGCGCGCGATGCGCCAGAAATGGGAAGCGATATCCATATCGCCATACCAGGCGAAAAGCGGCCTATCCCGCCGGCAGGCCGGCAAGCCGCCAAGGCGATCATAGACTAAAGACACCGGCTGCACCGCTTTGGCATCCGCCGCCGCCGCCAGGAAAGCTGAGCGGAAAGGCAGCACCCGTGTGCCGTCATTGCTGGTGCCCTCGGCAAACAGGATCAGGCTATCACCTGCCTGGAGCCTTTCGCGCATGGTGTCCGCTTCCCGCAGCACGGTGGAATTACGCTTGCGGCTGACAAAGACCGTGCGACCGAATTTGGCGATGATGCCGACCACCGGCCATTCACCCACTTCCGACTTGGAAACGAAACTGGCGCGCAGCACCGAACCCAACACCAGAATATCAAGCCATGATGAGTGATTGGGCAGGAACAGAGTCGCCGGCTTGTCAGAAACCTTGCCTACAACCTGCACCTTAAGCCCGATCAGCCAGCAGAGCACCCGATGATAGAAGCAGCCAAAGCTGATCTTGGCCTGGCCTGGCAGCAGCATCAGCACGGATTGGATCGGAATGGCGATCAGTGTCCAGATCAGGGCGCTGATAATACGGCGAATGGCGCGGAAACGCCCGCCAAGGGGGCGCGGTTCCATGATATCGCCCCAGGCATCGCCGGGCAGAAAGGGTTTGAAACTCAGCGGCTTGATCCGCATCTGGCGACGCGGCTTCAGCGCTTCTTCCGGATTTCGCGCAATGGCTTCCATAAGCGCGGGTTAGCGCGAGGCCCATGGCGCCGCAATGACGCTTTGGCGACGATTGCGTGAAAGCAGGGGCATTCCGCCCGAAATGCCTGTAAATTGATCCCCTTGGGTGCCGGAGCAGGCAGCCAACCCGATGACGGCGCTTGGCAGCGGCCGATGTTATGTTATATCAAAGCATATGAGTTTCCCGAACCCCCTTGCCCTTTCGGGCGGCATCGCCGCTCGGCTTGGCCTTTCCGCCATGCTCGCCGCCTTGCTGTGGGCCGGGGTTGCCTGGGCACTTTCGGCATGACACCCGCCGCGCTGGAATTGGCTGATCTTACGATCTGCCATGGCCGCCGCCCGGCGGTGCATCATCTCTCGGGGCGCTTCGCGCCGGGCAGCCTGACTGCGATTGTCGGGCCGAATGGTGCGGGCAAGACCACGCTGCTGCGCGCGCTTGCTGGGCTGCATAAGCCTGAATCCGGGCGCATCGCGCATGAAGGTGAGGCACGCATCGGCCTGCTGCCGCAATTGGCTGCTTTGGATCGTGCCTTCCCGATTGCCTGCCGCGATGTGGTGATGCAGGGGCTTTGGCCGCGCATCGGTGCCTTCCGCGCCGTACCCACCGCTGAGCATACCCGCGTTGACCAGGCACTCGCCGCCGTTGGCCTGGCGGGTCTGGCGCGGCGCCCGGTGGGCAGCCTTTCAGCCGGGCAATTGCAGCGCCTGCTTTTCGCGCGGCTTCTGGTGCAGGATGCCGATATCCTGCTGTTGGATGAGCCCTTCAATGCAGTGGATGCGAAAACCGCCGCCGATCTGCTGCGGCTGATCCGCCAATGGCATGGCGAAGGCCGCACCGTGATTGCGGTATTGCATGACCTTGATCTTGTGGCGCGGGAGTTTCCGGAAACCCTTTTGCTCGCGCGCGATCTGATCGCCTGGGGGCCGACGGCGCAGGCGCTGTCGCCCGCCAATCGCCTCAAGGCGCGGCAAATGGCCGAAGGCTGGTCGGAAGAGGCTGAGGCTTGTGAGCGCGCGGCCTGAACTAGAGCGGTTTCCGTTCACCTTCGTTCACGGCAACCGCTCTAGATTATTGTTTGGTCGCCTTTTCCGAGCCGCCAAGT
The DNA here is from genome assembly GCA_051007055.1 of Roseomonas sp. Lineage (GTDB taxonomy): Bacteria > Pseudomonadota > Alphaproteobacteria > Acetobacterales > Acetobacteraceae > Neoroseomonas. The sequence goes on along the minus strand of JBPCSO010000080.1, from coordinate 30,326 downwards.
ATGCCACTTGGCTTGAAAATGTTTATCGCCTAGGTCGCATTTTCCGAGCTGCCAAGTATGCCACTTGGCTTGAAAATGCTTATCGCCTAGGTCGCATTTTCCGAGCCGCCAAGTATGCCACTTGGCTTGAAAATGCTCCGGCCCACCATGATTGAGGCGCTTTTCGGCCTCTTCGTTGAATTCGGCTTCATGCGCCGCGCCTTGGTGGGGTCACTCGCCCTTGCCATAGCCGCCCCGCCGCTTGGCGTTTTCCTGATGCTGCGGCGCATGAGCCTGACGGCGGATGTGCTTTCCCACGGCGCCTTGCCGGGTGTCGCAGTCGCCTTCCTGATCGCGGGGCTATCCGTGCCGGCGCTTTGGTTTGGTGGCTTGGTGGCCGGGCTTTTGGTGGCGGTGGGTGCCGGCGCGCTCGCGCGCATCACTGGCGGGCGGGAAGATGCGACATTGGCCGCACTTTATTTGTTGGCACTTGGGTTGGGTGTTGCGCTGATTTCAATGGGCGGTGGTGCCGGGGATTTGAAGCATATCCTGTTCGGCAGCGTGCTTGGCGTGGATGATGCGGCGCTACTGCTGATGGCCGGCGTGGCGACGCTGACGCTGGTGAGCCTTGCCATCGGTTGGCGGCCCTTGGTGCTGGAATGTTTTGACCCGGCTTTTGCAGCGGCCACCGGCGCGCATGGCGGATTTTGGCATTTGGTGTTCATGGGGCTTGTGGTGTTGAACATGCTCTCCGCCTTTTTGGCGCTGGGCACATTGATGGCCGTTGGGTTGATGATGCTGCCCGCCATTGCCGCGCGGCATTGGGCCGCAGAAATCAGCGGCATGGTCTATGCGGCTTCCGCCATTGCAGTGTTTGCCAGCGTGATTGGCCTGCTGCTGTCCTATCACGCTGATCTGCCAACCGGCCCCGCTATTGTGTTGATGGCGGGCGCGGCTTGGGCGATATCCGTGCTGTTCGGCCCAGTGGATGGGCTCGCGCAACGTGTCATTCGCCGGGGGCATTTGGCGGGATGATCCCGTAACGCGCTTGACCTTGGCCTGATCCGGTTTCAGCCTTTCCCCAAGGCCACACGGACAAGCGTGGCAAAAGGGGGAGATGACTGCCATGGCCGATTTGTGCCTGACACGCCGCGCCGCTTTGGGGTTTCTGGCCGCACCTGCCTTGGCACGCGCGCAAAGCGCTGATGTTTGGCCATCGCGGAGCATTCGCCTAGTGGTGCCCTTCGGCCCAGGCGGGCCCACTGATGTCATGGCGCGGGTGATAGCGCCCGTATTATCCTCGGCGCTTGGCAAACCTGTGGTGGTGGAAAACCGCCCTGGTGCCAGTGGCAATGTCGGCATCGCGCATGCGGCGCGGAGCGCGCCCGATGGCTATACGTTGCTGGTGACTTCCACCGGTTTCGTCGTGAACCCGACGCTGTTTCGTAACGCCGGCTATGACATCACTAAGGATTTTGCGCCGATCACGGAATTGGGGGCTTCGCCCAATACCATTCTGACCAAACCCGATAGCGGCATCACTTCGGTCACTGATCTTGTGGCGCGCGCCAAGGCAACACCGGGCGGACTCAATATCGCCAATCCGGGCTTGGGTTCCACGCCGCATCTGACGGCAGAATTGCTTCGGCTGCGGACGGGCATTGAATTGGTGCAGGTCACACATCAAAGCGCGGCGCAGGCGGTGCAAGCGGTGCTGGCCGGCACCACGCCGATTGGCGTTGCCGCCCTGCCGCCGGCGCATGCGCTGATCAAGGCTGGTACCTTGCGCGCCTTGGCCATCACCGGCGAACAGCGCTGGCATGATTTGCCCGATCTGCCGACGATGGTAGAGCTTGGCTATGTTGGTTTTGTCTCGGAAACGTTCCAGGGCTTGCTCGCCCCTGCCGGCACATCGCAAGCCATTTTGGATCGTCTGGCGCAGGTTACCATCGCCTTGTTGAACGAAGCTGAGACGAAAAATCGCTTACTGAATGCTGGCTTCACGCTCAATCCGAAAGGTCCCGAAGAGCTTGCACAACGCATTGCGCGCGAAGTGCCGCTTTGGCGCGATGTGATAGAAAAAGCGGGGATCCCGCGGGAGTAATCTCAGCCTGCTTTCGCCTGTAGCTCTGCGAGTTCCGCCAGAAAACGTTGCGCCGCCAGCGCGGGCGGCCAGGGGCGCCAGGGCTCCCCACCATAACGCGCCACAAGTGGGTCCCGCGCTAAAACCGTTGCGCGAATGCCGAGGGTCTCGCGCATTTCCGCCTCTGTCCAACCGGCGACATGCACGGCTTCCGCCGCCGCTGCCGCGATATCAGCCGCCTTATGCGCGCGCTTATCTTCCACCCCCCAAGCCGGCAGTTGGTACCTGAGCGCCACCGCAGCCGAGAGGCTTGCCTGCAAAGCCGCGAAACGCTCCCCCAAAAAGGGCTTGAGCGGAGAGATGCAATCGAAATTGATCAAACCCTCATCTGCATCATGCAGCAATTCGCGCAATTCTTCAGGCGGTTTCAGCCAATGGCGTGTACGCTGGCGGCGGATTTGCAGCACGAAAAGCGCGTGCTGCGCGACAGAAAGTGGTTCTGGCCAGATGGAATGCCCGCCCCAGCGAAAGGTGCGCGCAAGCCCCGTGGCCAAATCCTCATCCGTCCAATCGAAGGGTGTGGGCGAAAGCAAATCCAGCCGCCGCCCGGAAGGCAACCGCACCCAGGCGCGTTCGGGGGCGGCGGCCTTATGCGGCGGCATGGTCAATAGGTCGCAAAAACGCGCCGGAGTCCGTCATCATCTAACCCCTGAACAAGGGCAAGCGATAGCAGGATGCGTGCCTTTTGCGGCGTCAAATTATCGGCACTGATGAAGCCCGATCTATCACCGCGCTGTGTGCGGAAAGTGCGCCCCGATCCTGCGCGGCTGGAAAGTACCACCTTCACACCGGCAGCGACCGCAGCTTCACCCGCCTTCACCATGGCCGGTGTCACATAGCCGGGCGCGAAGCCCGCCGTGACAATTCCCTTGGCGCCGGCAGCGACAAAGGCATCAATCGCCGCGCCATCCGCCCCTGCATAGCAATAGGCAATATCCACGCGCGGCAGCGCATCCAACCCGCGCACATCAAATTCCGTATCAGGCGCGATCTTGCGAATGGGCTTGCGATACCAGGCGATCATATCGCCATCCGCATGGCCAAGCACACCGAAATCCGCCGTGCGGAAGGTTTGCATCCGCAGTGTGGAGGTTTTCGTCACATCGCGCGCCGCCTGAATCTCGTCATTCAGCAGCACCAGCGCGCCCAAGCCCCGCGCGCCGGGATCAGCCGCGACCCGAATGGCATTGACAATATTCATGGGCCCATCGCCCGAAAGCGCGGAAGCCGGGCGCTGCGCGCCGACCAAGACCACAGGGATGGAAATCTTGAGCGTGAGCGAAAGGAAATACGCCGTTTCTTCCAGGCTTGCCGTGCCATGCGTGATGACAATGCCGGCAAGCTTCGGGTCTTCCCCTGCAAGCTTGTGACAAAGCCCGAGCAGTTCCTTCCATTCCGGCCAGGCCAATTGCGTGGAGGGAATGGCACGGAAGGGCACCGGCACAATCTCGGCCACCAATGCTGCCTCAGGGATGCGCGCCAGCAACCCATTCACATCCAGCACTGAGCCATTAGCCAGGTAATCAAGGATATCGAGCGGGCCCGTCCCCATCGAGGAAATGGTGCCCCCCGTGCCAATCACGGCGACGCGCGGCTTCATGCTGCTACCCCTGGTGCTGCGGCGCTTCGTCTTTCAATCACTTGATCCACGGTCATGACATCTCCAAAACATTTCAGAAGGCGGCGCGGCGCATATCCCAAGTGCCTTAACCGCAATTTGCGGGCTTAACCTGACTCGTTTTGCCGAATCGCGCCATGGCCTGATGGTCCTGGGCGCAAGGCAGGCCCGCGGCCTGCCGCCCCGCTTATGATGTCTTCCGGTCCAGCACTGCCGTGGTCAGGCGCGACACGCAGGCAAGCTTGCCATTGGGCCGGTGGATTTCCGTCTGCCATACCTGGGTGCGGCGGCCCAGATGAAGCGGGCGGCAGATCGCGGTCACAGTCTCGCCCTCCGGCACGGCGGAGACATGGTTGGCATTCACCTCCAACCCCACGGCCTGCTGGCCCTCGGGCAGGGTCAGGGTGGTGGCCAGGCTGCCAAGTGTCTCGGCCAGCACCACGGAAGCGCCGCCGTGCAATATGCCATAGGGCTGCACATGGCGCCGATCCACCGGCATTTCGGCGCGGATGAAATCGGCGCCGACTTCCAGGATACGGATACCGAAGGCGCCGGGCAGGCTATTGGCCATGCGTGCTTCAATGGCTTCGGGCGTCGCCGGGCGTTTCCAGATGCTCATGGCTGATCTTTCTCCTGGGCCTCTCAGGCTTGGTTTCTCGCAGCCCGAAGCCGGAAAGGAAAGTCGCGCGGGCTGCCCTGTTATTTCCGCGTTTCAAACTTTCCTGTATTGTCATATAATTACTTCCTCTCCACCGGGCTCGGCGCAGGTTTTGCGCGTCAGAATGCCCGCGAAGCCAAAGGCGGGCGCTTGCACATTTTGCTCGATATTTCGCGACTGATTTCCGGCACGGGGCGCCCTGTGCCGACTGGTATTGATCGCGTGGAGCACGCCTATGCGCGCCATTTTCTCGCCCGGGACCCCGCGCGCGTGACGTTTGTGATGAGCGGGCCTTTCCGGCCCCCGGTGGCGCTGCCGCAGGGGCTTGTGGCGGCGCTGCTCGCGGCACTTCAAACGCTTTGGCTGGGCGCCGCGGGGGCGTACACTGCGTGGGCAGAGGCACGGCGGCGCGCGCGGCAAGCGCAGCTTCGGCAATGGCTCGGGCTGGGTCGCGGCGCATTGCGCGAGGCGCTGGCGGCCCGCGAACCCGTGCTGCACCTACTGGTGTCCCATCGCGGGGCGGATCGGCCTGGCGCCATTCTGGCGCTGAAGCGCCAAGGCGCCCGCTTCATTCCTCTGGTGCATGATCTGATCCCGATCACCCATCCGGAATATGCCCCGCCGCGCAGCACCCGGCAGCATCTCAGCCGGCTTGAGACCTTCACGAGTTTGGCGGATGGCATCATCGTCAATTCCGCCGCCACCGCGGCAAGCTTGGCGCCCTATCTGGCGCATGAAGGCACGCGCGGTCCGATCCCCGTATTGCCCGCGCCGCTTGGCATTGACCCCGTGGCGCCTGATGTCGGCTATCCGCGCCCAGCAGGGCGTTACTTCATTTGCCTCGGCACCATTGAACCGCGCAAAAATCACCTGCTGCTTTTGCATATTTGGCGTGATTTGGCCGAAACCATGGGTGATGCCGCGCCGCAGCTCATCCTGATCGGCCGGCGCGGCTGGGAGAATGAGAATATCCTTGACATGTTGGAACGCTGCCCGGCGCTTTCCGGCAAGGTGGTGGAATATGCGGGCCTGCCGGATGCGGCCGTAGCGGGCTTGCTGCAAGGGGCCAGGGCGCTGCTGTTCCCATCCTTCGCGGAAGGCTACGGGCTGCCGCTTGCAGAGGCGCTGGCGCTTGGCTTGCCCGCGATCTGTTCGGATTTGCCCGCCCTGCGTGAGGTAGGTGGCGCTGTGCCGGAATATCTGGACCCGCTGGATGGCCCAGGCTGGCGTCGCCTGATCCTGGATTACGCACCATCAGAAAGCCCCATGAGGCAGGCGCAAATGGCGCGGCTTTCCGCCTGGGCGGTGCCAAGCTGGGAAGACCATTTCGCGCGGGTGGACCCCTGGCTGGAAGCTTGCGCCCGCGCCGCACCGCGCGCTTTGGCCGATCAGGCCCTTGCCCATGCTGATCGGGGTGTGCCGGCGGCGCTCACGCCGCAAAGCCTGCCGCGTGGCTGAACCCATGCGCCGCGCCCCCTATCGCCCGAAAGCCACTGCGCCGGAGCCGATTGCCATTATCGGGGCGGCGGCCAGGCTGCCTGGTGCGCCTGATCTTGCGCGCTTTGCCGATGTGCTGCGCCAAGGCGTGGATGCGGTGACGGAAGTGCCCGATGACCGGTTCGAAAAGGCGCGCTGGCATCATCCGCGCCCAGGCGAAGCGGGGCGGAGTTATAGTTTCGCTGCCGGCACAATTGGCGATATCAAAGGCTTTGACGCGGAAGCCTTCGGCCTTTCCCCGCGTGAGGTTGCGGAAGCCGATCCTCAGCAGCGCCTTCTACTGGAAGTAACGCGCGATGCCTTTGAAGATGCGGGGCTGAGGCCGGAAGCCTTGGCTGGGCGCAATATCGCGGTCTTCATCGGCGGGTCTTCCACGGATTTCGCTGAGCTGCGCTTGGATGATCCCGCGGCTGCCGATCGTTTTCACATGACCGGCAATGCGCTTTCCATCCTGTCCAACCGCATTGGCCATGTGTTTGATTTGCGCGGCGGTGCGCAGACGATTGATACTGCCTGCTCGTCTTCCCTTGTCGCGCTGCATCTGGCCGCGCGCGCCTTGGCGTATGATCCGGGTTTGGAAGCCGCGGTGGTGGGGGGTGTCAATCTGCTGCTCTCGCCCTATGCCTTTATCGGTTTTTCCCGCGCGGGCATGCTCTCCGCACGCGGACGCTGCCAGGTGTTTGATGCGGCGGCGGATGGCTATGTGCGCGCGGAAGGTGTGGGCGTTGTCATTCTGCGCCGCCTTGCTGATGCCAAGGCCGCTGGGGAGCCAATCCGCGCCCTGTTGCTTGGCACCGGCACCAATACAGCCGGGCGCACCATTGGCATTTCGCTGCCCAATCGCGATGCGCAGGCGACATTGCTGGCGGGCCTGATGGACAAAGCCGCGGTGCAGCCGGATCGCTTTCTGGCGTTTGAAGCGCATGGCACCGGCACCCAGGCGGGTGACCCGGCTGAGGCCTGGGCGATCGGGCAAGCGATAGCGCGCCATCGCAGCGCGCCACTGCCGATTGGTTCCGCCAAGGCGAATATCGGCCATTTGGAAGCCGGCGCGGGCATGGCTGGTTTGGTCAAGGCCATGCTGATGCTGGAACAGGGTTTCGTGCCGCCGGCGCTGCATTTTGCAAACCCCAATCCGGCGATTGATTTCACCGATCTCAATCTGAGTGTTCCACGTGCAACAAAAAGCATTTTCGTTGCTGATGATGCGGTGATCGGCGTCAATGCTTTCGGCTTTGGCGGCACCAATGCCGCAGCCATTTTGGGCCGCGCGCCAAATCCGCGCACGCTCCGCCCTGCGGCGGCCAAGGGCGCGCCGCCGCTTATTCTCTCGGCGCGCTCTGCCGAAGCGCTCAGGCTTGCGGTGGCATCATGGCGCGATGCGCTGGCGGGCGCCGATGCCGCGCGCACTGCGGCACTCGCGCGCGGTCAGGCGCGGTATCGGGACCTGGCGCCGCATCGGCTTGTGCTACGCGGGGCCGATGGCGCGGCGCTAGCCCAGCGCCTGGCTGCCTGGGGGGCAGGGGAGCGTGAGACGAGTGCGGCGCAAGGGGTCGCGGTCAGCGGCGGCACTGCATTTGTCTTCAGCGGTAATGGCGCCCAGCATTTGGGCATGGCGCGGGAAGCCTTTCGCGCTTCATCCGCCTTTCGCCGTGGTGTACTCGCCGCCGATGCCGCGCTGGCGCCACAGCTTGGCGTTTCACCCGCCGCGCTGATCAAGGCAGGTATAAGCGAAGCGCAACTTGCGGGGACAGATCTTGCCCAGCCTTTGCTTTTCGCGGTGCAGATCGGTGTTTTGGCGGCGCTGGCCGAACAAGGCATCACGCCTGATGTGGTGATCGGCCATTCGGTCGGCGAAGTGGCGGCGGCACAGGCGGCGGGGATACTCTCGCTTGATCAGGCGGCGGCGCTGATTGTGGCGCGCAGCCGCCATCAGCATGCCACGCGCGGCACAGGGCGCATGGCGGCGATTGGCGCAACGCCGGAAGCCATTGCGCCAATGCTGGAAGAATGCGGCCCGGGGCTTGAAATCGCAGCAATCAATGCGCCGGCGGCGCTCACTATCGCGGGCCCGGCGATGGCGATTGCACGGCTGTGCCAGGCAGCGGAAGCGGCGCGGCTGGTCGCGATTCCGCTTGATCTGGACTACGCCTTCCATAGCGCGGCGATGGACCAGGTGCGGGCTGGGCTATTGGATGATCTGGCAGGCATGGTCACGCAGCCAGGGACTTGCCCGATGATTTCCTCGGTCACTGGCAAGCCCTTGGTAGGGGCGGAAGCAGGGGGCCAGTATTGGTGGCGCAATCTGCGCGAACCCGTGTGTTTTCAGGACGCGGTGGCAGAAGCGGCGCGGCAGGGTGCGCGGCTTTTCCTGGAAATCGGCCCTGCGCCGGTTTTGCAGAATTATCTGCGAGAGACGCTGCGCGCCGAAGCCGTGGAAGCGGCAATACTTTCCAGCCTGAAGCGCCAAGATCCGCCGGGCGATCCCTTTCCGCTCATTGCGGATCGCGCCATTGCCGCAGGTGCTGATCCGCGTTCAGCCCCTGGCTTTCGGGGCGTGGCCGAGCGTAAAGCACTGCCGCGCACGCCGTTTGCGCGCCGATCCATCTGGTTCCAGCGCACGGTGGAAAGCGCGCGGCTGACTGATTTGGCGCAGGATCATCCATTGCTGGGTTTCCGGCGCGGCGCGGTGCCTGGGCTCTGGACGCAATGGCTGGATACCACCGCCATGCCCTGGCTTGGCGATCACAGGCTGTTTGGTGATGCCGTGCTGCCCGCCGCCGCCATGGCCGAAGCCGCCTTGGCCGCCGCGGCGCTTTTCCATCCGGATGCGCCGGTTCTGGAAGTCAGTGATCTTGCCATTCTCCGCCCCGTTTCGCTCGCCAAGGACAGCATGGCGGAATTGCGCTTCGCGGCGGATGGCGAAGGCGGCTTCACCCTGGAAGCCCGCCCGCGCCTGGCCGAGGATGATTTCGCCCTTTGTGCCCGCGCAAGGCTGGCCGCCCTGCTGCGCCTGCCTGCCGCGCCGGCATGCGCGCTGACCAAGACACGGAAGGTGCCGGGGGCCGAGGTTTTGGCCTTCGCCGCGCGCCATGGCCTTGATTACGGCCCGGCCTTTCAAAGTCTGGAGCAGGTCGAGGTGGATGGCGCCGCCGGGGTGGCACTTGCGCGGCTGCGCCTGCCGGAAGCCGCGCCGGATCATGCCGGCTTCATGCTCCACCCCGCCCTGCTGGATGGCGCCTTGCAGGGGCTTTTCGCCCTGATGCTCGGGCAAGGCTTGGGCGCTGATGAGGCGATTATTCCCGTGCGCATTGGCCGGCTTTGCGCCCGGCGCGATGCGGCCCCCATCGCTTCCGCCGAAATCACCCCCGGTCGGCGCGGCGCCAGGCTTTTCGCCGCCAGCCTGACGCTGCGCGATGCCGCTGGCGCCATGGTGGCCAGGATCGAGGATATCTGGTTTCAGCGCGTCCCGCGCCCAGGGCGGGAAAAGCTGGAAAACTTGGCTTTCCGGCTTGACCCGGTGCCGAGCCTGCCGCTGCACGGCGCGCCCGCATCGCTTGATCTTGAGCCCATCATTGCAGCAATTCTGAAGCAGGATCAGACCGCACCATTGAGCGAGGCCGCGCTGCTGTTGGAAGCCTTTCTGGCTGCCCTGGCGCTGCCGGCGCTGCGCGATAACGCGGCGCCGCCAAGCCCCTATCGCGCTGCGCTATGGCGCATGCTGGCGCTGGCCGGCGCTGCGGAACCCCTGGCTGAGGGTTGGCGCATTATTGAAGACCAGCCCCTGCCGCCGCCCGAAGCGATCTGGCGCGCTGTGCTGGCGGAACAACCAGGGCTTGCGCTTGATCTGGCGTGGCTGGCGCGGGCGGGCGAGCAAGTGATCCCGGCCTTGCGTGGTGAGGCGCTTGTGGCGCCACCGCCGCCCGCCATGGGTGGGGCGATGCAGGGTTTGGCTCAACCAATCTTGGCTGGGCTTGGTGCTTTGGCGGGGTCTTGGCCGCAGGATAGGCCGCTCAGGGTATTGGAACTTGGTGCGGGCGGGGCTCTGACGCGTGGCGCCTTGGCGCTGCTTGGCGCAAGCGGTCGGCGCATCCAGTATCGGGCGATTGGTGAGGCCCTGGCCGGCTTTGCGGGTACGATGCCGGAAGCTGTGGCCATGCGCTGGGATGGCTGGGAAAGCCTGAACGCCACCGCTGCCCAGGCGGACAAGGCCGATGTGATCCTGGGCTTGGCGCCGGCGGCGCTAGGGCGGCATGGGGTGGCGCTGCTGGAAGGGCTCACTGCCCAGGCCGCGCCAGGCGCGGTGCTGCTGCTGGCCGAACCTGCGCCTGGGGCGCTTTGGGGCTTCACGCTAGGGCAGGACGCCGCCTGGTGGCGGGATAATCCGGATGGCGCGCTGCCCGATGCCGCCGCTTGGCGCGCCGCGCTTGGTGTCGCGGTCTGGCAGGGTGCGGAGGTTCAGGCGCTGCAATCCGCCCCCTGGCCGGCACTGTTGATCTCTGGCCAGAACCCCTCAGTGAAGCCCACGGAGGTCGCCCGGGATGGCGCTGGGCCAAGTGTGATCTTTACCGATGCCGAGACCATGCCCTTGGCGGAAGCCTTGGCCGCGCGGCACGCGCCGGGTCAGCGGCCCGCCATCTTGCACCTGGGCGAAATCCCGCCCCCGAAAGCCTTGCGCGGCGCAGATGTGCTGGCTCTGACGGGCATGGCGGACGCGGCCAGGGCGCTGGCGGCCATGACCGCGCTGGCAGCGGCGGCGGATGGCGTGGCCCGGAGCCTGATGATGGTCGCTGAGGCCGAGGAAGCCCGCGCGGCGGGGCTGATTGGGCTTGGCCGGGTGCTCACCAATGAAATGCCCGGGCTGAAGCCGCGCCGAGTGATGATTGCGCAGGGCTTGGCGCCTGAGGCAGCCGCGCTCAGCATTCTGGCCGAATGGGACGGTGACGCGCCGGAGATCAGCCTTACCGCGCGCGGGCGTTTCACGCCGGTCCTGCGGTCTGGCTTGCCCGTGGCAGCGCCCGCCTTTCCGGCACAATTGGCTATTGGCCAGCCTGGGCAATTGGCGAGCCTCGGCTGGAGCGGCATCAGCGCCTTGCCCAAACCCGGCCCGGGCGAGGTACGGCTGCGCGTGAGCGCGACGGGGCTGAATTTCCGCGATGTGATGTGGGCGCAGGGGCTGCTGCCGGAAGACATGCTGATGGATGGCTTTGCGGGGCCGAGCCTCGGCATGGAATGCGCCGGCATTGTGGAAGAAGTCGGGCCGGGTGTTGGGCTTGCCCCCGGTGCGCAGGTTTTTGGCTTTGCGCCAGCGGCCTTTGCGACGCATGCGCTGACGCGGGCCGAGGCGCTGCAGCCCTTGCCGCCGGGCATGAGCGCGGAAGCGGCGGCGACCATCCCGGTTGCCTTCATCACGGCTGCCTATTCGCTGGAAACCCTCGCCCGGCTACGCCCAGGTGAACGGGTGTTGATTCATGGCGGGGCGGGTGGCGTTGGTTTGGCCGCGCTACAAATCGCCAAGGCGGCTGGCGCCCTTGTGGCGGCTACCGCCGGCAGCCCAGAAAAGCGCGCCTTTCTGCGCCAGCTTGGTGCCAATTTGGTGCTGGATAGCCGCGATGCTGGCTTTGCCGATGCGCTGCGTGCTGTCTGGCCGGATGGGGTGGAGGTGGTGCTGAATTCCTTGGCCGGCCTTGCCATGGAAAGAAGCCTGGCGTTGCTAACCCCGTTTGGGCGCTTCATTGAATTGGGCAAGCGCGACTTCGCCGAGGGCCGGCGCGCAGGGCTTGGCGCCTTCCGCTGCAATATCAGTTATTTCGCCGTGGATGCGGATGCGCTACCGCGCGCGCGGCCTGCACTGGCTGAGGCATTGCTGCGCGATATTGCCGCGCGGCTGGCGGATGGCGCGCTGACGCCCTTGCCCTATCGCGCCTTCCCGGCGCGTGAAGCGGAAGCTGCTTTCCGTCAGCTTCAGGCATCTTCCCATATCGGCAAGCTGGTGATCAGGCCACCCGAACCAAGCGCGAAAAGCGCCGCGTCCTGGCAACCGGATGAAGCTGGGGCCTATGTGGTGCTGGGCGGCACACAGGGCTTTGGCTTGGAATGCGCCAAATGGCTGGCGGCGGTGGGGGCAAGGCGCATTGCCCTTCTGTCCCGTCGCGGTGCGGCCACACCGGGCATGGATGCAGCCTTGCGCGTTTTGGCCGCCCTTGGCGCACGCGCCAGCGCCCATGCCTGTGATGCGACGGACCGCGTGGCACTCGGCGGCGTTCTGGCCGCGCTCCGCACTGAAGGCGCGCCCTTGCGCGGTGTGGTGCAAGCGGCGGCGGCCTTCGCTGATGGCGCGGCGGCGCGGCAGGATGGCGCAAGCTTCGCGCGCGTGCTGGCGCCAAAGCTTGCGGTGGCCGAGGCTTTGGAAGCGCTGACGGCTGATGATCCCTTGCATTTGTTCCTGCTGTTTTCTTCAGCAACCACGGCCTTCGGTAATCCGGGCCAGGCGAATTACGTCGCCGCCAATGCCGCCTTGGAAGGCTTGGCGCGGCGGCGCCACGCGCAAGGCAAGCCCGCGCTTGCAGTCGGGTGGGGGCCAATCGCTGATGCTGGCGTGCTGACGCGCGAAGCTGCCGCCGCGGAAAAACTTGAACGCTTGAGCGGCGCCAAGCCTATCGTCGCGCAGGAAGCCCTTGCCACCCTTCCGGTGCTGATCGGCGCTGGCGCGCCCGTGATTCATCTGGCGCGCATGAATTGGGGCGGGATGCAGGCGGCGCTGCCGATTTTGGCCGAGCCCGCCTATGCGGCACTGGGCACGCGCATGGCATCGCAGGAAACAGATGGCGCGGCTTTGCGCGCACGGCTTTTGGCCATGGCGCCAGAGGCAGCGCGGGCGGAATTGCTGGCGCTCGCGCGGGAAGAAATGGCGCGCATCCTGCGCCTGCCGCCCGAAGCGGTGCGCGTGGATCAGCCACTTCCTGGGCTTGGGCTTGATTCGCTTGGCGGCATTGAATTGCGCATGGCTTTGGAACGCCGCCTTGGGATCAGTGTGCCGTTAACTGCGGTGACCGAGGATTTGACCTTGGCGTTATTGGTGCAGCGTGTGGCGGGCGTGCTGTTCAAGGATGATACCGAGGGCGCAACGGTCGAAGCGCTGATGGAAACCCATGAACCTGCGGCAGCGCCATGAATAGCGGCTTTGGCCTTTCCGCTGCCGCGCGCGCGGCGCTGCTGGCCCGCCTGACGCGCCGGCGAGAGGATGCGCCGGCACCGGAAGCGCCGCGCGGTTTTCGTGAATTGCCGGGCCAGCGTGAAATGGCGCTGATCCGTGATGCCGCGGCCAGCCTTGAATTGGAAAACCCCTTCTTCCGCGCGCATGAGGGGATAGCCTCTGCCCATAGTGTCATTGCCGGGCGGGAGGTGATCAATTTCGGGTCCTACAACTACCTTGGCCTGAATGGTGACGCCCGCGTGCAGGCGGCAGCCAAGGCGGCGATAGACCAGTATGGCGTTTCCGCTTCAGCATCACGCATGGTTTCCGGCGAAAGGCCGCTGCATGGCGCTTTGGAAGCTGCTTTGGCCGCGCATTATCAGGCTCAGGCAGCGCTTGTTTTTGTTTCAGGCCACGCCACGAATGTCACGGTGATTGGGCATATGCTTGGGCCGCGCGATTTGATTGTGCATGACGCGGCCATTCATAATTCCTGCACCGAAGGGGCCAGGCTTTCTGGCGCCAAGCGGCTTTCCTTCGCGCATAATGATTGGCGCGCGGCAGAGGCAGCGCTTGCCGAAGCGCGGCGCAGTGCGCGGCGCGCGCTTTTGGTGATTGAAGGCCATTATTCCATGGATGGCGATATCCCCGACTTGCCCCGCTTCATTGAAATGGCGCGACGCCATGACGCCTGGCTGATGGTGGATGAAGCGCATGCGCTTGGCGTGGTTGGCGCGCGCGGCCATGGCCTGCATGAGCATTTCGGTATTGACCCGAATGAGGTTGATATCTGGATGGGCACGCTTTCCAAAACACTGTCGGCTTGCGGTGGTTATATCGCCGGTAATGCCAGCCTGATTGAATGGCTGCGCCATTCCGCGCCGGGCTTTGTCTATTCTGTTGGTCTGGCACCCGCGCTGGCGGCGGCGGCTTTGGAAAGCCTTGCCATAGTGCAGGCGGAACCAGAGCGTGTGGCGCGGCTGCAAGCCAATGCAGCGCTTTTCCTAGGGCTGGCGCGAGAGGCTGGGTTTGATACAGGCAGCGCCAGAGCCCATGCGATTATTCCGGTGATATTAGGGTCTTCAATCGCGGCGGCGCGTTACGCGCAGTTACTTTTCGCGCGCGGGATCAATGTGCAGCCCATCATCTACCCGGCGGTTGCTGAAAAGGCCGCGCGGCTGCGCTTTTTTCTTTCCAGCGAACATGCCGAGGCCGATATCCGCGCCACCATCACCGCATTGATCGCCATTCGGGCCGACGCAGCTTAGGCGCCGCTGGGCGCGCATATGGGTGCAATGAGGCGCGTTGCGTGGCCTTGGCCATCACCCCAGCGCAGCGACCCCCGGCAATTCCTTGCCTTCCAGCCATTCCAGGAAGGCGCCGCCGGCGGTCGAGACATAGCTCATGCGTTCCAGCACGCCGGCATGGCGGAGTGCGGCGACGGTATCACCCCCGCCCGCGATGGATTTCAGCGCGCCGGATTGCGTGAGCGCCGCAACCGTTTGCGCCGCCGCCACTGTCGCCGCATCAAAGGGTGCCGTCTCGAACGCGCCAAGCGGGCCATTCCAGACCAGGGTGGAAGCGGTGCGGAGCCGCGCTTCCAAGGAGGCAACGCTTTGCGGCCCGACATCCAAAGCCATCATAGTTGCCGGCACGGCATTGACGCCAACGGTGCGCGTTGGCGGATTGGCGCGGAATTCCTCGGCCACCACCAGGTCACCCGGCAGCAGGATTTCGCACTTCGCGGCCTTCGCCTGCTCCATGATCTGGCGTGCGGTTTCGTGCATTTCGGCTTCTTGCAGGGATTTGCCCATTCCATGGCCCTGCGCCGCCAGGAAGGTATTGGCCATGGCGCCGCCAATCACCAACACATCCACCTTGTTGCAAAGATTGCCGAGCAATTCAAGTTTGGTCGAAACCTTCGCACCCCCCACAATGGCCACAACGGGCCGTGCGGGATTGCCGAGCGCCGCATCCAGCGCCTTCAATTCCGCTTCCATCAACCGCCCGGCATAGGCGGGCAGCAGGCGCGCCACCCCTTCCGTGCTGGCATGGGCGCGATGCGCTGCCGAAAACGCATCATTCACAAAAGCATCGCCGAGCTTGGCCAGCGCTGCCGCCATGGCGGGGTCATTCTTTTCCTCACCGGCATGAAAGCGCGTGTTTTCCAGCAGCAACACACCGCCATCTGCCAGCGCTGCCACAGCCGCTTCGGCGGCTTCACCCACGCAATCATCGCACCAAGCGACGGGACGGTTCAGCGCCGCCGCCAGCGCTTCCCGCATGGGCTTCAAGGACATTTCCGGCACGCGCTTGCCTTTGGGCCGATCAAAATGGCTCAGTACCACAACGCGCGCACCCTTCTGCGCCAATTCCGCGATGGTCGGGCACAGCCGTTCGATGCGGGTGCTATCCGTGATGCGGCCATCCTTGACCGGCACATTCAAATCTGCGCGCAGCAATACGCGCTGACCCTTGGGGGGAAGCGCATCAATTGTCTTGAAAGCCATGATGGAACCCTCGGGCAGTGGTGGGGCAGCACGTGGCGCGCTGCCCCGTAAAACTAATTCAAAGTGAACCGAACAAGGCCGCAGTATCGCTCATGCGGTTCGAAAAACCCCATTCATTGTCATACCAGGACAGCACGCGCACCAGCCCGCCATCCACCACCTGCGTCTGCGTCGCATCAAAGGTGGAAGAAGCCGGGTTGTGGTTGAAATCAATGCTGACCAGCGGTTCGGTATTGTAACCCAGAATGCCCTTCAATTCGCCTTCAGCCGCCGCCTTCATCGCGGCATTCACAGCCTCCTTCGTCACACCTTCCTTGGCGGGCACGAAATCGAGCGACACGAGCGATACATTGGGCGTTGGGATGCGAATGGCCGTGCCATCTAGCTTGCCCTTCAATTCCGGCATCACGAGGCCAACGGCCTTGGCCGCACCGGTCGAGGTCGGGATTGCGGAAACCGCCGCCGCGCGGGCGCGGTGCAGATCCTTATGTAGCGTATCCACGGTGTTCTGATCGCCCGTGTAGGCGTGGATCGTCACCATATAGCCGCGCAGAATACCAAAATTCTCATGCAGCACCTTGGCCACGGGCGCCAGGCAATTGGTGGTGCAAGACGCGTTGGAAATCACCGTCATGTCTTTCGTCAGCGTCTTGTGATTGACGCCATAGACAATGGTCGCATCCGCATTATCGCCGGGGGCGGAAATCACCACCTTGCGCGCACCTGCCGTGATCAGCGCGGAGGCCTTTTCCTTGCTGGTGAAAATGCCGGTGCATTCCATGGCGACATCAACACCTTGGAAGGGCACCTTGGTCGGGTCACGCTCGGCGCTCACGGTGATCGGTGCATAGGTGCGGCCATTGGCGGTGATGATGATCTTGTTGCCATCCACAGCAACCTCACCGGGGAAGCGGCCATGCACACTGTCATACCGGAACAGATGCGCATTGGCTTCCACGCTGCCGAGGTCATTGATGGCGACGCATTCCACATCGCGGCGATTGCTTTCAATCATCGCGCGCAGCACCAGGCGCCCGATGCGCCCGAACCCATTGATGGCAACCTTGACGGCCATAATCTTTTCCTTCCCCAAAGAAACTGAAATCAAACCCCAAGCCGCTTGCGTACGGCTTCAACCACCGCATCCGGCGTGATGCCGAAATGCTTGAACAAATCATCGGCGGGCGCCGAGGCGCCGAAGCCCGCCATGCCAATGAATACGCCATCGGCGCCAAGCCAGCGTTCCCAGCCAAAGCCAATGGCGGCTTCAATGCCAAAGCGCGGCGCGCTGCCCAGCACGCTGGCGCGATAGGCGTCATCTTGTGCGGCGAAGATCTCCCAGCACGGCAAAGACACCACGGCGGTTGGAATACCTGCGGCCTGCAAGGTATCCCGCGCCGTCATGGCGAGCGAGACCTCGCTGCCGGTTGCGATCAATGTCGCCTGCCGCGCGCCATCGGCTTCCGCCAGCACATAGCCACCGCGGGCTGAGCGATTTTCTGCCGTATCGGTGCGGAGCGTCGGCAGGTTTTGGCGCGACAGCGCGAGCAAGGATGGCCCATCGGCCCGGCGCAGCGCCAATTCCCAGCATTCGGCGGTTTCCATCGCATCCGCTGGGCGGAACACATGCACATTAGGCATGGCGCGGAAGGAAGCGATATGTTCTACCGGCTGGTGCGTCGGTCCATCTTCGCCAAGGCCAATCGAATCATGTGTCAGCACATGAATGACGCGCTGGCGCATCAGCGCGGCCAGCCGCACGGCGGGCCGCAGGTAATCGCTGAATACCAGGAAGGTGCCGCTATAGGGAATTATGCCGCCATGCAGCGCCATGCCATTCATGGCGGCTGCCATGCCGTGTTCACGCACACCCCAATGAACAAAGCGACCGCTGAAATTGCCCGGCGTAATCGCCAGCACGCCCTTCACATTGGTATTGTTCGAACCGGTCAAATCCGCCGAACCGCCAACCATTTCCGGCACGGATGGCACCAGGGCTTCCAGCGCCTTCTGGCTGGAAACACGGGTTGCCAACTTCGGCTTATCAGCCGCGATTTGGGTGCGGAGCGCGGAAAGCGCCTCATTCCAGGCTTCCGGCAGGCGGCCCGCCATGGCGCGTTCGAATTCGGCGCGTTGCGGGTGCTTGGCGATGCGCTTCAGCCAGGAACGCCGCGCCCCCGCGCCGCGCCGCCCGGCAGCCTCCCAAAGCGCCTTGATATCCGCAGGCACTTCAAAAGGCGCTGCGGTCCAACCCAAGGCCTGTTTGGCAGCGGCAGCTTCAGCGGCGCCCAAAGGCGCGCCATGGCTGCCCGCCGTGCCCGCCTTAGTCGGCGCGCCAAGGCCGATGATGGTCCGGCAGGCGATCAGCGTGGGCTTGCGGTTACGCATGGCCCAGGACATGGCGCCGGCCAATTCGCCCGCATCATGCCCATCCACGCGCCGCACAGCCCAGCCATAAGCCTGGAAGCGCTTCAGCACATCTTCAGAGAATGACAGCGCGGTGTCGCCATCAATTGAGATGTGGTTGTCGTCCCAAAGCACCGTCAGCTTGGAAAGCCCGTAATGGCCGGCAAGGGCAGCGGCTTCATGCGCGATGCCTTCCTGAAGGTCTCCATCGGAAGCGATGACCCAGGTGCGGTGATCCACCAAGGAAGTACCAAAGCGTGCCGCCATCATGCGTTCCGCCATGGCCATACCGACGGCTGTCGAAATCCCCTGGCCGAGCGGGCCGGTGGTGGTTTCAATCGCCGGATGTTCGCCGAATTCCGGATGGCCGGCGGCGGGGGAGTGAAGCTGGCGGAAGCGCCTCAGCTCATCCGCCCCCATCCCATCATGCCCCGTCAGATGGAGCAGGGCATAGAGCAGCATGGACCCATGGCCGGCGGAAAGGACAAAGCGGTCCCTGTCCGGCCAGCGCGGGTCGGCAGCGTCATATTTCAGGAAGCCGGTAAAAAGCGCGGTTGCGGCATCGGCCATGCCCATGGGCATGCCGGGATGGCCCGACTTGGCTTGCTCCACCGCGTCAATCGCCAATGCCCGGATGGCATTGGCCATGCGGCGGGGATCATCGAGCGGACGGGCGAGGATAGCCGCCTGGGCGGCGAGCGCGGGGTTGGGCGCGTCGGGGGCGGCGATGGTGGCCACGTGTTGGGGAACCTTAATGGCTGTTTCTGGACCCTGGGCGCTATAGGGCGCGGGGCCGCTTCGGGCAACCGGTAGCTTGGCTGTAGGATGGCTTGCCGCCGTGGCTCACGGCGCAAAAATCGTGAAAACGAAGGTCGCCGCCAAGATCAGATGCACAATGCCGGAAAGGATATTGGTTCTGCCGGTTCCGTAAGTCAGCATGGCCACGGCGAAGCCAAGGGCCAGGAGCACGGAATGCCCTGGCGAAACGCCAAGGGCCAGGGGTTGACCATACCACCATGTCACCAGGGCGACGGTTGGCACGGTCAGACCAATCGAGGCAACACCGCTGCCAAGCGCGAGATTGATCGCTGACTGCATGCGGTTATGTGCCGCGGCGCGGAACGCCGCCCCCGATTCTGGCAGCAGCACAATGGCCGCGACAATGACGCCGACAATTGCCACCGGCGCACCGGCCGCCGCGACGCCATCTTCAAGTGCTGGGGCCAGGCATTTGGCGAGCATCACCACCGAAAGCAGGCAAAGACATAGCAAAGCGAAGGACAGCAGCGCCAAGCGCCCGCTTGGGCGGGCATGCCCTTCACCCGCAGCGCTTTCTTCCGGCAGGAAATATTCCCGGTGGCGATTGGTCTGCACAAACAGGAAGGCGCCATAGAGCGCGAGACAAACAAATGAAACAAAGGCCAATTGGGCCGTGCTGTAATAAGGGCCTGGGGCGGATACCACATGATTGGGCACGATCAGCACCAGCACCGCCATGGGCATCAGCACCGCCAGAAGCGCATTGGCGCCAGCGACCCGGAACTGGTTTTCCCGATGCACAATGCCGCCCACCAGAATGGCCAGCCCAGCAATGCCATGCAGCACAAGCATGACGGTGGCGAGTAAGGTATCGCGCATCAGATTCGGGTTCTCATCCCCAGTCAGCATCAGGGAGATGATAAGCCCGGCTTCGATGACCGTGACAGAAAGCGCCAGTATCAAGCCGCCGAAGGGCTCCCCAACACGCAGCGCCACCACTTCGGCGTGATGCACCGCCGCCACCACATTGCAGAGCAATGTCACAAGGGTCAGCAAGGCCAGAAGCTCAACCCCGACCTTACCAATGCCAAGCCAAACACCGATGCCTGCCAAGGGCGCCAGAATGAATAGCGGTGGAATGCGATCCCTTGCGCCAGACGCCATGATGAATTGCTACCCTTCTGGAGCCTTTGGGGCGCAGGATGCGTTGCGCATTTTCAGAACAACAACCCCTTCTTCAACATGCCGTGCACGCCCTTTTCGCCATTCACCGTCTGCGTTACGCGGAAATCAACGGCCAGTGAGCAGAATTGATATGCGTCGGCATCCGAAAGATTGGTGCGCGAACAGATGAAGGCGATCATCTCACGCAGCGCCTGCTTCATCGCCAAATCCAGATCCTCATTCATCCCCATGGTGATAAAATGGGTTTTGGTCTCCGCGCGGGGGAATTTCAGCACGGGGTCCTTGGCGCCGCCGCCCTTCACCACCGAAAGCTTGAAATGGCCGGTTAGGCAGATTTCGAGGGCATTGATGCAGACCTCACCATCGCCTTGCACGCCGTGGCCATCACCTGCGGAAAACAGCGCGCCCTTATTGAAAATGGGCAAGAATAGCGTAGTGCCCTCGGTCAATTCCTTATTGTCGAGGTTGCCGCCAATGGCGCGCGGTTCCTTGGTATTCACCATTCCCCAATCGGGCGGTGGCGCCACGCCCATCACGCCAAAGAAGGGTGCCAATGGCAGATCAAGCCCGCCATCCTGCGGCCCGAAGGGCAGGCGGCAGGTCATGGCTTGCTTGTTCACCGGAATATGCAGCGTGCGGCGATAGGGGAAATCTTCCGGCAGCGTGCCGAAAAGCGGGCGGAAGCCGCAAAAGCCCCAATCCGCGCCGAGTTCGATTTTCTCGATATCCACGCGCAGCGCGTCACCTGGCTCGGCGCCGCGCACCTCAACCGGGCCGGTGATGATATGTGCGCCGAGCCGTGGCAGCTTGGTATGGATTTCCGAAATGGCGGGGTGCAGCGGCAAGCCCTTCTCCGGCGCAGGCATCACTTCCGGCCCGCCCGAGACGCATTCCAGAATGACGGTCTCGCCTGATGCGATGCTCGCCACCGGCGGGAAGGAAGCGTCGAACCCGCCCCAACGGCAGGTAGCGACAGAAGCGGGGATACGGGTTGCTTGCGACATCGAAAATCCTCTTTTGTTAGAGCCAGCCTTTCCGCCGGAAATAGAGAATGGGCAGAATGGCTGAAACGATCATGAGCACCAGCGCCAAGGGATAACCAAGGGCCAGCTTAAGTTCTGGCATGAATTCGAAATTCATGCCGTAAATGCTCGCAATCAGCGTGGGCGGCATAAGCGCGACTGAGGCGACCGTAAAGGTCTTGATGATGGCGTTCTGTTCGACATTCAACACGCCAAGCACGGCATCCAGCAGAAACTGCGCCTTTGAATTCAGGAAACTCGCATGTTCCACCAAGGACCTTACATCGCGCACCAGCGTCTTGATCAGCGCCTGGTTTTCCTTGCGCACGGCAGTTGCCTTTTCGGCCCCGACAAAGGTCAGAATCCGTGAAAGGCCAAGCAGGGTTTCGGATGCGCGTGTCGTCACTTCGCCGACCTGGCCAAGCGTGAACAGCGCTTCTTTCAGCTTGTCATTGCGCCGATGCATCTTGAAATCAGCTTGGGACGCACGGAAGGTGGATTGGCTCGCCTTATCCATATCCGCGCCGACTTTTTCCAGAATATCGGCCAGCCGGTCCACGACCTGTTCAAATAGGTGCAACATCACTGCATCGGCCGATTGCAGTAAGGCGGGTTGGCGCTGCGCCCTGGCGCCAAAGGCGGTGAAGGCGCGCGGGGTTGCATAACGTACCGTGACCAGGGTGCTATTGGTCAGCACAAAGCTGATTGGGGTGGAACCATATTCACCCGAATCCACGCCATAAAGAAAATTGGCGGTGAGAAACAGCGCCTCATCTTCGCGATATAGCCGGGAGGAGCTTTCGATTTCCTGCATTTCCTCGCGCGTTGGGATTTCGAGCGAGAGGGCATTTTGCACCGCGCGTTCTTCCGCCGGCGTTGGGTTCAGCAAATCTATCCAGACAGCGCGGCGCAGATTTTGGGCTTCAGCCACCTCACCGGCGACTTCCCGGGCGGGTTCAGGCAGCGCTGCGGTGATGTCCGAAATTGCACCTTCACGCAGGCGGCAGCGGCCATCCTCAACGGTCCAGGTTGTGAGCATGGCGCGGGCCCTCCACGCGGAAAAAAGCGCGAAACTGTTCTAACCTTGGCCCGGCAGCCTGGATAGTATCACTGGCCCCAAGCCCAGGCTGGAATGCCCGGGGATGGGGATGAAGCCGCCCCCGCCAAAATGGCGCGAGGGCGGGCAAGTCAGTCAGGCGCCCGGGCGGGGCGGCGTAGTTTGCGCGGACGCGGCCTGCGCTGTGGAAGAAGCCGCGGCGGGGCCTTGAAGGCTGCCAGCCGGCTGGGACTGCCCCTGGGCCTGCGCCTCCATGGAGGCATCGGCCTGATCTTCCTTGATATTTTGCTTGAAGGACTTGATGCCCTTGGCGAGATCGCCCATCAGCCCGCTGATCTTGCCGCTGCCGAAAAGCAGAAGGACGACCAGCAGAACCACAAGCCAATGCCAGATGCTGAAGGAACCCATTGCGACGCCTCAATTCCCAGTTGGAAGTCCCGCCGGAGCGGTTCTTCGGACCCTATGACATGGCGGCAACCTATTAGCCAAGGGGTCACCGCACAAACCCCCAAATGGTTCCTTGAAGGCGCCGCCGCAATGGGGCTTGAAAAGCATTCCGGCCTTCACCACATCCTGTCCAATCCGGGCCCCTCTGGCGGGAGTCGCGCTTCTATGGCGACCCATCGCGATGTCGGATCGTGCAACACTGCGCGGTCTCGGCCCGCTATGGCTGATCCGCGCCATTGGATGAGGTTTGGGGATGGAATTCCTTGCTGCTGAATGGATGGGCAAGCCTTTCTGGATGTGGAAAGGCTTCCTGCTTATTGTCATGCTATTGCTGGCCTTTGACCTTGGCGTTTTGAATCGTAAGGACAAGGAAATGGGCGTGGCGCAAAGCCTTTGGCTTTCCGCCTTCTATATCGCCTTTGCCATGCTCTATGGCGCGGGCATCTGGTGGGCCTATGACAATGGCGAAATTACCACATCAGATGGCACCCATGCGGGCATTGCCTTTTTCACCGGCTTTTTCATCGAAAAGGCGTTGTCCATAGACAATGTCTTCGTGATCAGCCTGATCTTTGGCTATTTCGCCATTCCTGCGCGCTACCAGTACCGCGCTTTGGTCTGGGGCATCATTGGCGTGATTGTGCTGCGCGGCATCATGATTGCGGCGGGTGCGGCGCTGGTACAGCAGTATAGCTGGGTACTCTATATTTTTGGCGCCTTCCTGATTGCGACCGGCATCAAGATGCTGGTGGTGCCGGAAGGGGAGCAGGATATCTCCAAGAATCCCGTGGTGCGTTTCATGCGCAAGCACATGCGCGTGACGGATGAGCTGCATGGCCAGAAATTCTTCGTCCGCCAGATGGATCCGGCGACGGGCAAGAAGCTGGCCTTTGCCACGCCGCTCTTCCTAGCGCTTGTCGTGATCAATATCGCCGATCTGATTTTCGCGGTGGATAGCGTGCCGGCGATCTTCGCCATCACGACCGATACCTTCATTGTCTATACCGCGAATATCATGGCGATCCTGGGGCTGCGCGCGCTGTACTTCGCACTCGCCGCCATGGTGCATCGCTTCCACTACCTGAAATATGCGCTGGCGCTGGTGCTGGTTTTTATCGGCGGCAAGATCTTCTGGAACCAGATGGTCGGCAAGCTTGACCCAGCCATTTCGCTTGGCGTGACGGCGGCAATCATTGCGGGCGGGATTTTCTGGTCGCTCTGGAAAACCCGCGGTCAGCAGCCTCAGGGCTCGTGAATCATGCTTCAGCCGAGATGTAATTCGAAGGGGGCGACCTCGACAAATTCATCATCGGCTGAAGTGCCGTCCTTCCACATAAAGACCGCGAAGCGCGCTTCGCGGTCGAAGACAGTCGAAGGGTGGTGCCAGACATTGGCGCCATAAGTGACCCCTTGATCGGGCCGCACCAGAAAGGCGCGCGCCTTTGCCATATCTGGCAAGCCATCCGCCCCATGCGGCGCCACCAGCGCCAGCCAGCGCCCCGCTTCCATGGGAATGAAGGATTGCGAGGAGAATTCATGCCTTTCCATAGTAGTGGACACGAAAGGCGCTGATTTCGGCAGGGCGCGGGTGAAGGAAAGGCTGGGCGCCGCCCCGCCACGGCGGTTTTCCAAAAACTTGTCTATGTAGGAGCGGCCCGGCGAGGCGGGGCTTTCCAGCACCTCCCCGAAGGGGGCGAAGGCTTCGGCGGTGAGCGGTTCTGTGGTGATGCGGCGCATGGGGTGGCCTCCGGTTTGGTCTGCGCCACCAAAGCCGCGCCGCGCCCGCCTGTCCAGCCCGTTTCCCTGCCTGTATTTTGCGCAGAATTTGCCCTCAGCCGCGCCATTTGGTGGCGGGCGCTGGGCGTGGTTAATCTCGCGCCATGAATGCTGCTTCCATGCCCCAGCCTAGCCATCAGCGCTCTCGCGGGCGGTTGGAATTGGATTACCATCTGCATGAAGGGCGCACGGTGCTGGGCGGGCTTTATCAATCGCCTCCCATGCGCGCCCTGTTTCCCGACCCCGAGGCTGATGAGGCACCTATCTGCGCGCTGGTAAATACCGCGGGCGGCCTTGCTGGCGGCGATAAGGTGGAAATCGTGCTTAGTCTTGGAGCCGGGGCGCGGGCCAGTTTCTCCACCCCGGCGGCTGAGAAAATCTATCGCAGTCTTGGCCCTGCTACCGAGATTTCCGTGACGCTTGAAGCCGGCCCTGGTGCTGTCTTCGAATGGATTCCGCAGGAAACCATCCTGTTTGAAGGGGCGCGGCTTGAACGGCGCCTGAATGCCGATATCGCCGAGAACGCCACCTTGCTTATGGCGGAGGCGCTGGTCTTTGGCCGTGCCGCGCGGGGCGAGACCTGGCGGCGCGGCGCGCTTCAGGATTCCTGGCGCATCCAACGCGGTGGCAGGCTGCTTTGGGTGGATGGGCTCAGCCTTACTGAGGATATCGCCGCCGATTTCGCCGACCCCTTTGGTTTTGCGGGTGCCGAAGCGCTGGGCAGCCTGGTGCTGGCCGGCCCGCTGGCCTCGCCCGATTTGCGTGATGCGTTGCGCGAAGATGGCGCGCTGGCGAGCCTTGTGCGGCCTGGGCTTTTGGTCACGCGCTGGCTCGGCGGTGCCGTTCCGGTGCGCGAAGGGCTGGGGGCGGCGATTTGCCGGCTGCGCCCGGCGCTTGGCCTGCCGGCGCGGCTGCCGCGCCTATGGACGACATGAAGCATAAGATCCCATGATGATGGCACAGCGAATGCGGAACCCAACGCCATGAACCTGACCCCGCGTGAAAAAGACAAGCTGATGATTGCGATGGCTGCTGTCGTGGCGCGACGGCGCCTGGAACGCGGCCTGAAAATGAACTTCCCCGAAGCCGTGGCGCTGATCACGGATTTCGTGGTGGAAGGGGCGCGCGATGGCCGCAGCGTTGCAGAATTGATGCGCGATGGCGCCACCGTGCTGACGCGTGACCAGGTGATGGAAGGCATCGCCGAGATGCTCCATGAAATCCAGGTGGAAGCGACCTTCCCGGATGGCACCAAGCTGGTGACGGTGCATCAGCCCATTCGTGCGGCGGTAGCGAAGAAGCCCGGCGCCAAGGCAAAGCCTGCGGCGAAGGTAAAGGTGAAAGCCGCACCAAAAGCCAAAACCAAAGTCGCTACTAAGCCGAAGGCGAAAGCCGCGAAGGCTAAGCCAAAGGCCAAACCCGCCCGGAAGAAGGGAGCCCGCAAATGATCCCCGGCGAAATCATCACCGCCCCTGGCGAGATTACGCTGAACGCTTCCCGCGACGCGGTTGAAATCACGGTGGCGAATAAGGGCGACCGCCCGGTGCAAGTGGGCAGCCATTACCATTTCGCGGAAACCAATCCGCTGCTCGATTTTGATCGCGCCAAGGCGCGCGGCTGCCGCCTGGATATCGCAGCCGGCACGGCAGTGCGTTTTGAACCGGGGCAGACGCGCAAGGTGCGCCTGATCCCGCTTTCAGGCGCGCGCATCATCCATGGCTTTCGCGGCGAAACGGAAGGGGCGGTCTGACCCATGGCAACGAAAATTTCTCGCGCCGCCTATGCCGGCATGTATGGCCCAAC
This sequence comes from Roseomonas sp., assembly GCA_051007055.1. Classification (GTDB taxonomy): domain Bacteria; phylum Pseudomonadota; class Alphaproteobacteria; order Acetobacterales; family Acetobacteraceae; genus Neoroseomonas. Next base: position 4,271 of record JBPCSO010000080.1, on the reverse strand, counting down.
GGTCGGCGACCGTGTGCGCCTGGCCGATACGGAAATTTTTATCGAGGTTGAGCGCGACCTGACCACCTATGGTGAGGAAGTGAAATTCGGCGGCGGCAAGGTGATCCGCGATGGCATGGGCCAATCGCAAGTCACACGCGCCAAAGGTGCGATGGATACGGTCATCACCAATGCGCTGATCCTGGATCACTGGGGCGTGGTGAAGGCGGATATCGGCTTGCGCGGTGGGCGTATTGCCGCGATCGGCAAGGCGGGCAATCCGGATACGCAACCCAATGTGGATATCATCATTGGCCCGGGCACGGAAATCATCGCGGGTGAAGGGCGCATCCTGACCGCAGGCGGGCTCGATGTGCATATCCATTTCATCTGCCCGCAGCAGATCGAAGAAGCTTTGGCTTCCGGCGTTACCTCCATGTTCGGCGGCGGCACTGGCCCGGCGCATGGCACGCTGGCTACCACCTGCACGCCCGGGCCCTGGCATATGGAGCGTATGTTGCAGGCCGCCGAGGGCTTCCCGATGAACCTTGGCTTCCTCGGCAAGGGCAATGCTGCGCTGCCAGCGGGCTTGGAAGAACAAATCCGCGCGGGCGCCTGTGGGCTGAAACTGCATGAGGATTGGGGCACCACACCCAAGGCGATTGATAACTGCCTATCGGTTGCCGATGAGATGGATATCCAAATCGCCATCCACACCGACACGCTGAATGAAAGTGGTTTTGTTGAGGAAACCATCAAGGCCATTCGTGGCCGCACCATTCAAGCCTTCCATACCGAAGGTGCGGGTGGTGGCCATGCGCCGGATATTCTGCGCCTGGTCGGTGAAGCGGGCGTGCTGCCTTCTTCCACCAACCCCACCATGCCTTACACGGTGAACACCGTAGATGAGCATTTGGATATGCTCATGGTCTGCCACCATCTTGATCCACGCATTGCGGAAGATGTGGCCTTTGCCGAAAGCCGCATCCGCAAGGAAACCATCGCGGCCGAAGATATTCTGCATGATATCGGCGCCATCAGCATGATGTCATCTGACAGCCAGGCGATGGGGCGGGTGGGTGAGGTGATCATCCGCACCTGGCAGACCGCGCATAAGATGAAGGTGCAGCGCGGGCGCTTGCCGGAAGAAAAGGGCGACAACGACAATGCGCGCGCTAAGCGCTATATCGCGAAATACACGATCAATCCGGCGATTGCGCAAGGTGTTGCTGATCATGTTGGCAGCGTCGAAGTGGGCAAGATCGCCGATCTGGTGATGTGGACACCGGCCTTTTTCGGCGTGAAGCCCGATATGGTGTTGAAGGGCGGTACGATTGCGATGGCGCTGATGGGGGACCCCAATGCCTCTATCCCCACGCCGCAGCCGGTGCATTATCGGCCGATGTTCGGCAGCTATGGGCGTTCCCGTCTGTTATCTGCCGTGACCTTCGTGAGTGGTGCTTCATTGCAGGCGGATATTGCGGGCCGCTTCGGGCTTTCGCGCGAATTGGTGGCGGTACGCAATTGCCGCGGCGGAATCAGCAAGCGCAGCATGGTGCATAATGCGACGCTTCCCAAGATTGAGGTTGATCCCGAAACCTATGAGGTACGCGCTGATGGCCTGCTGCTGGTCTGCGAACCCGCCAAGGTGCTGCCCATGGCGCAACGCTATTTCATGTTTTGAGGTGTGCCTGAGATGACCGAGACACTCCCCCGCGCCATTCAGGTGCTGCCCGCGGGCGGCTGGGTAGAACGCACCGCGCGGCATCGTGTGACGCTGGATTTCGATGACCGCTTCCGTCGCCGCAAGCGCTATGTCGCGGAAGATGGTTTTGCATTCTTGCTGGATCTGGAAGAAGCAACCGTGCTCCGCCAGGGCGATGGGCTGTTGCTGGAAGGCGGCGGCGTCATTCTGGTGCAGGCTGCGCCCGAGCCTCTGATTGAGGTCACGGCGGAAACGCCGGAACGGCTGGCGTGCTTGGCTTGGCATCTGGGTAACCGGCATTTGCCGACGCAGATCGAAGGCAGCCGCATCCTGATCCGCAAGGATCATGTGATTGAAGCCATGCTGAAAGGGCTTGGCGCGCAAGTGCAGCATGTGGAGGTCGCCTTTGATCCCGAAGGCGGCGCTTACGGCGAACACAACCGCCATCCGGGGCATCATCACCATCATGGTGATGGCGATCATGACCATCATCACGGCGATGGCCATCATCACCACCATCACTGAAAAAAAGCCAGGCGCCGCACAGCAGGCGCTGTATCGGCTGCTGACCTGGCTTTCGCCGGCCTACCCGGTGGGCGCCTATACCTATAGCCATGGGCTGGAAGCGGCGGTGGAAGCGGGCAGCTTGGCCAAGCGCGATGGGCTGATCGCCTATGTCAGCACAGCCTTGCAGCGTGGCGCAGGGCGCGTGGATGGTGCGCTGCTGGTGGCCGCGCATCGCGCCATGCTGAAGGGCGATGACAAGGCGTTGGATGAGGTCGCAGAACTGGGTGCCGCCTGGCGCGGCACGGCGGAAACCGCTTTGGAAGCGGAAGCGCAGGGCACGGCCTTTACCAACGTAACACTCGCTGCCTGGCCCATGCCGCATTTTGCCGCCTTCGCCGCGCGCCATCCGCGCCAGCTCGCCCATGCGGTGGCATTTGGTGCGGCGGCGGCGGAGCAGGGCATTCCGGCGCGTGATGCGGCGTTTGGGTTTCTCTCGGCCTTTGCGGCCAATCTGGTTTCCGCCGGCGTGCGGCTGGTGCCGCTTGGCCAGACCGATGGCCAGCTTGCCATCGCCGCGTTGCAGCCCGCTGTCGCCGCCGCGACCGAGGCAGTGCTTACCGCTGACCCTACCCGGCTTGGCACCGCCGCGCCGATGCTGGATATTTTCTCCCTGCGTCATGAGACGCAATACACAAGGTTGTTCAGATCATGAGCGCTTCGCAGAATGGCCCGTTTCGTGTGGGCATTGGTGGCCCGGTTGGTTCCGGCAAAACCGCGCTGGTGGATCGCCTCTGCAAATACATGCGCGACCGCTACGACATCGCGGTCATCACCAATGACATCTATACGCGCGAAGATGCGGAATTCCTCACGCGCTCCGGCGCGCTAGTGCCGGAACGCATCGCAGGTGTTGAGACTGGCGGCTGCCCGCATACCGCGATCCGCGAAGATGCCTCCATCAATCTGGCTGCCGTGCATGACATGGCAGTGAAATTCCCCAAGCTGGAAATCCTGTTCATTGAAAGCGGCGGCGATAATCTGGCTGCCACCTTCAGCCCGGAATTGGCGGATCTGACGATTTACGTGATTGATGTCTCGGCGGGCGACAAGATTCCACGCAAGGGCGGGCCGGGCATTACGCGGAGCGATTTGCTGGTGATCAACAAGATTGATCTGGCGCCTTTGGTGGGCGCTGATCTTTCCGTGATGGATCGCGATGCGCGCAAGATGCGCGGCGCCCGACCCTTCATCTTTACGAATCTGAAGGTACTGCAAGGGGTTTCTGATATCGCCGATTTCATTGTGGCGCAGGGTGGCATTACGCCCCGGGCCGCCGCATGAAGCCGCCGCGCCATGTCATCATCCTCGGTATGGGGTTGATGGGCTGCGATATCGCGGCGATTTTCCTCAACGGCGGTTGGCGCGTGACCGCGGTGGAACCGGCGCGGGATCGTTGGCCGGCAGCCCAAGCCCGCGTCGCGCAATCCATCACGCAGTTGGATGGCGACCCCGCCGCGGCTTCCGGCCTCACGCTTTTGGATGACATGAAGGCGCCGGATTACGCTGAGGCCGAGGCAGTGATTGAAGCCGTACCGGAAAGGCTTGAATTGAAGCGCAAGGTGTTTGCCGAACTTGATGCGCTGGTGCCCGCAGGCATCCCAATCGCGTCCAACGCATCGGGCTATCGCATCACGGATATCGCCGGTGACCTGCCGGGGCGTGCGCGCTGTGCGAACCTCCATTTCTTCCTGCCCGCGCATCTGGTGCCGGGCGTCGAGGTTGTGCGCGGCGAATACACGGACCAACCGGTTTGCGACAAACTGGCTGACATCATGGCGGGGCTTGGCCGCAAGGTCATTCGTGTGGCGAAAGATGTGCCCGGGTTTCTGGCCAATCGCATCCAACATGCGCTGATGCGCGAAGCCTTTTCGGTGATTGATCAGGGCTTGGCCACAGCCGAGGATGTGGATAATGCTGTGCGCTACGCCTTCGGCTTTCGCTATGTCGCGGCGGGCCCCATCCTGCAAAAGGAATTGGCGGGGCTTGAGACGCAATTGGAAGCGGGGCGCACCATCTATCC
>JBPCSO010000079.1:0-150416 GCA_051007055.1 Roseomonas sp. | reverse complement strand
TCCCTCGCGCAGGGCCTGGGCTTCATGTCATGCTGAACGCAACAAGAAGGGAGAGCGTGATGGATGGCATGGCAGGCCTTGCGCCCAAGGGGACGGATGCGGCGCATCCGGCGGGGCAATATGGCGCGATTGCGAAGCTGTTTCATTGGGTGACGCTGGGCCTGATGCTGGTGGCGCTGCCGCTTGGATTTGTCATCCAACATGTGAAGGATGACAGCAAGATGGCGTTCTACGCGCTGCATGAAAGCGCGGGGCTGACCATTTTGTTTGTGGCGCTCGCCCGCTTGGCCTGGCGCTGGCTGAGCCCGCCGCCCAGCCTGCCCAATGACATGCCAAAGCTGCTCCGCACCGCATCGAGCGCCGTGCATCATGCGCTTTATGCGCTGCTGATCATCCAGCCTCTGCTTGGCTTTATGGCCACCAATGCTTGGGGCTTTCCGATGCAGGGTGCCACGGCCTATTTGGGTTTTATCGAGTTTCCGAAATTCATGGAGGCTTGGGAAAGCCTCGCCAAAATCTTGAAGCTGCTGCACACAATAGGCGGTTGGTCTTTGGTGGTGCTGATTGCGCTACATGTCGGCGGCGCGGTGTTTCACCACGCCATCAGGCGCGATGGCACGCTGATGCGGATGATCTGAACCGCACTGGCCCTGGTGATCCCAGGTGGCCTTGGTCCATTCTATTCCAACCAGTGCCGGGCGGCGGTGATCGCCACGCCATTGGAACGGCCACCCGCGAAGGTCTCAATCCTTGAGGCATAGCCCTGCGCCACAATCATCGCGCTAGGCAGATCAATCGCAATCCGCCCCGCCATGGCGATGCGCGCTTCCTGCCCTGTATTGCCAAGCCGGCCTGCCAATTCCACGGCGCAAATCGCGACCAGCACTTGGCGCGCTTCAATGCGTGAAAGCCCTTCCGGGCGGCAGGTCACGCCGCGTGGATTATCGGGTACCGTCAATTCGAAAGTGACGCTGGGCTGGATGCGTCGCGCCGTTAGGCTCCAGCTTTCGAAATGGCGGCGCCAGGGGGTAAGCGCCCCATCGCGTGCCGCATCGGGCGGGTCGTGGGTAAAGCTTGTGATGCCGCCATCATCGCGGCGCAGTACGGCAAGCTTTTCGCCCCGCAATACCTCCGGTGCCAGGCTGATTCGCGCGGCGCGCGCCGGCGCATCACGTTCTACCCCGGCAACGGTCAAGCAATCGCGGCGCGGCGTGCGGTCCAGCCTTTCCCATTGCTCACGGCAGAGTCTCCGCCACGGGCCCCAGGCACTACCGCCGATGGAAACCGCCGCCGTGATCGGGGTGATCGGGGCAGTCAGCGGCAAAGGTGGCGCGGCACTGCGCCAATCGGGCGTTTGCGCAGAAGCCCCTGCGCTGGAAAGGCTCAGCGCAACCAGCAGGAAGCGCAGCATATGTTAAAGCGGATCCGGCGCCGGGATGGCATTGATGCCAAGGCTGCGTGCTGTATCCGCCAAAATATCCCAGGTGGTGGCATCCACCGGAATGCCGCCCGCAAGCCGCGCCGCGCGCGTAGCCCTTTCCTTCTCACCTGCGACTAACACAGGCTGATCTGGATCAGCGGGCGGAGACGCCTTCACATGCGCAATGACCGCCGCCATTTCGGTGCGGAAGGCCGCCAAATCGCCGAAGCGCGCGGGGTCAATCACAAAGGCAAGCCAGCCATTGACGATGCTGCCATCCTTCGGGTGATGCGGCGCGGCGGTCACGCCACCAATCAGGGCGCCGGCCAGGATTTCGCACATCAGCGCCAAGCCATAGCCCTTATGCCCGCCAAAGGGCAGCAGCGCACCGCGTGGCTGATCCCGATACAGCACGCCCGGATCATTGGTGGGCTTTCCCTTGGCATCCACCAAAGCGCCATCCGGCACCGGCTTGCCAGCATTGAAGGCAACGCGGCACTTCCCAAGTGCGATGGCCGCCGTTGCAAAATCCAAAATCAACGGATGTTCGCCTTCCGCCATCGCCGGCACGGCAACGCAGACCGGATTGGTGGACATGCGCCCATCACTGCCACCAAAGGGCGCCACGGCACCGGGGCCCGAAACACCATTGACGAAATGGACCGAAATCATGCCCGCCCGCGCAGCCTGTTCACCGTAGGAACCAATGCGCCCCAGATGGTGCACGTTCTTCAACGCCATTACCGCATGGCCATGCTGGCGCGCGGCATTGATCGCCCAATCCATGGTGATGCGCCCAATGCGCTGGCCATAGCCCATTTTGCCGTCAAATACGGCAAGCGATGGATCCTGACGCACCGCTTCCGGCATGGCCCCCGGGTGCAATTTACCGGCGCGCATATTCTCCACATAGCGCACCAGCAGCATGATGCCGTGGCTATCATGGCCTTGCAGATTCGATTCCAGCAAATGATCCGTGACCATCGCCGCTTCATCTTCCGCGCTGCCACCGGCACGAATCATGGCATGCACCAGGCCGCGCAAGGCAGCGGGATCAACGCGTAGCATCGGGGCGGCGGTCATCGGGTTTCTCCTGGAAGGATTGCGGTGCTGATGGCAGCTTGCTTCACGGCACTTCTTTCAGGAAGTCCCCCAGCGCATCACGCCAGAAACGCGCCTGGCCTGTTGTGCCATGCCCGGCGGTCTCTGCACTGCCAGGTATCAGCAAAAGCCGCGCATTGGGGATGCGCCCCATTGCTGCCGCCATCAGCCCGGTTTCATGCGGGTTGCGTTCATCATCCGCGGAATTGATCGCGAGCACCCGCGCCTTGATCCGCCCGAGCAGTGGTTCCGGATCATAATCGCGCGATGCCTCATACATATAGATAAGGTCATTGGCATCCGCCGCCATTGGCTGGGCCAGGCGCTGATCCAGGAGCGCATCCGCCGCGGCGCGGCTCTGGGCCGCCTTTTGCAGGGCCTGGGTTCCGCCATTGGTGGCGATGTTGAAGAACAGGAACGCGAGGGGCAGGCCAGCCGGTTGTGCCGTGTAATCGCCGCCCTGATAGCTTGGGTCACGGCGGATGGCTTCGATCAGCAGCCGCCTAAGCATCCAATTCCGCCCGGACATGGCGGTGGGCTGGGCCGCCATGGGCACGATCGCGTCCATGAAATCGGGATGTGTCACACCCCAAAGCCAAGCCAGCATGCCACCCATGGAATTGCCGATCACCAGCCGCACATGGCTGACGCCAAGGCCTTCCATCAGCAGCCGGTACTGGGCGTGCAGGACATCGGCGTAATTGAATTGCGGGAAAGCTGTGCGCAGCCCATCCGATGGCTTGGCGGATTTCCCGGCACCCAGCGCATCTGGGATGATGATGAAATGTCGCGCCGCATCCAGGGGCTGACCCGGACCAAAAAGCTGCCCGGCAAAGGCAGGGGAGACCATGCTGCGCGCAGACCCGGCTGAGCCATGCAGTACCAGCACCGGGGTGCCGGAGGGTTCGCCAATTGTTAGGTAGCCCAGGCGAAGTTCGGGCATCACTTCCCCGGTATGGAAGCGGAAATCCTGCGCTATCCAAGACGCTTCGCGGGGTTCAGGGTAAAGGGCAGCAGGGGCGGCGCTGGGTGCAGCCATGACCTATCCTTTCGTAGCAAGCCGGGAGAATTTCAGAGCCAAGCTTTGCCACTTGGCTTGAAGATACTCTAGCGCAGCGCGCCTGCCGGCTTTGGCGATGCGCCAGCGGCATTGCCCGCCGAACGCCCAGCATCCACCGGCAGGATGACGCCTGTGATCCAGCGCGCGGCTGGTGAGGCCAGAAAGCACGCAGCCTCCGCCACATCCCAGGCGCTGCCTTCAAACTTCAACATGCCCGATTGCGCGCGCTGCTGGCGCAATTCATCCGTCATGCCGCGTGATGCCACCATGGGCGTATAGACATAGCCAGGGGCAACGGCGTTGACGCGGATGTTATCCGCCCCGTGATGCCCGGCCATGGCGCGGGTCATTTGCACAATCGCGCCCTTGGTGGTGGCGTAAAGCAGGCCCGGATGCCCGGCGCGCAGACCGGCGACAGAAGAAAGATTTACAATGGTGCCGCTGCCCGATTTGCGCATCTCCGGCACGGCATATTTCGACATGAGCATGACCGATTTTACATTGACCTGCATGGCGTAATCCCAAGCATCGGGGTCCACGCCTTCAGCATTGCCAGCGGGGCCGCTGATGCCGACATTATTCACCAGAATATCCAAGCGCCCCCAAAGCCTGACGGCTTCCGCCACCGCCGCCGCGCAGTCATGGGCTTTCGAGACATCTGCTTCCGCCACCGCGCAAACACCGCCTTCAGCGGCGATCATGCGCGCAGATTCCTCAAGCGCGGCGCGGTCCACATCCAACAGCAGCACCTTGGCGCCGCGCATGGCCATCAATATGGCAATGGCGCGACCATTGCCGATATTGGTCGCACCCGCGCCAGGATTACGAGAGCCAGCGCCGGTGACGATGGCGACCTTGCCGGTGAGGCGCGTATTGTCTTGCATGGGTGATCCTTCACGCGGCTGCGGAGAGCGCTTGGGCTACCGCACCCTATTCGCCACCAGCTCATCCACCACAGCTGGATCAGCGAGTGTGCTGGTATCGCCAAGCCCATCCACCTCATTCGCGGCGATCTTGCGCAGAATACGGCGCATGATTTTGCCGGAACGCGTTTTCGGCAGGCCCGGTGCCCATTGAATGGCATCTGGCGTCGCGATAGGGCCGATTTCCTTGCGTACCCAGGCGACCAATTCCTTGCGTAATACGTCCGTCGCCTCAACGCCTGCCTTCAACGTGACATAGGCGTAAATGCCCTGACCCTTGATGTCATGCGGCATGCCAACGACTGCCGCTTCCGCAACCGCAGGGTTCGCGACCAGCGCGCTTTCAATCTCCGCCGTACCCATGCGGTGGCCCGCCACGTTGATCACATCATCCACCCGCCCCGTGATCCAGTAATAACCATCCGCATCACGCCGCGCGCCATCGCCGGTGAAATACATGCCCTTGAAGGTGGAAAAATAGGTCTGCACGAAGCGTTCATGATCGCCATAGACCGTGCGCATCTGCCCGGGCCAGCTATCCAGGATCACCAGATTACCCTCGGTCGCACCTTCCAACAGCTTGCCTTCACCATCCACCAAGGCGGGCTTCACACCTGGCAGCGGCAGCGTGGCGGAACCGGGCTTTTGCGCTACCGCCCCAGGCAGCGGCGAGATCAGAATGCCGCCGGTTTCCGTCTGCCACCAGGTATCCACAATCGGGCAACGGGAATCACCCACCACGCGGTAATACCAAAGCCAGGCTTCGGGATTGATCGGCTCACCCACGCTGCCAAGGATACGAAGGCTGGAACGATCATGCTTCTTCACCGGCGCCTCACCATCGCGCATCAAAGCGCGGATCGCGGTTGGCGCCGTGTAGAAGATATTCACCTTATGCTTCGCCACCACCTGCCAGAAGCGCCCGGAATCCGGCCAGCTCGGCACGCCTTCAAACATCAGCGTGGTCGCGCCATTCGCAAGCGGGCCATAGACAATATAGCTATGCCCGGTCACCCAGCCGACATCCGCCGTGCACCAATAAATCTCACCATCGCGGTAATCGAAGACCTTTTCGTGGGTATAGGATGCCCAGACCATATAGCCGCCGGTGGTGTGCAAAACACCTTTCGGCTTGCCCGTGCTGCCCGAAGTATACAGAATGAAAAGCGGGTCTTCCGCGCCCATTGGCTCGGGCTCACATGTGTCGGGCTGGCCGGCGGTGATCGCATCCAACCAATGATCGCGGCCGGACATCATCTCCACATTGCCGCCGGTATTGCGCGCGACAATCACGTTTTTGATGGATGAACAACTCAGCAGTGCTTCATCCGCATTCACCTTCAGCGGCACGCGCCGCCCGCCGCGGCGGCCTTCATCGGCTGTGATGAGCATGACGCATTCGGAATCCTGAATGCGCGATGCGAGGCTATCGGGCGAAAACCCGCCAAAGACGATGGAATGAACAGCACCGACGCGGGCACAGGCCAACATGGCGACCGCCGCTTCCACGATCATCGGTAGGTAGATGCAAACGCGATCGCCTTTCTTCACACCAAGCTTGCGCATGGCATTGGCCAGCTTGCAGACGCGGGCATGCAATTCCCGGTAGGTCACCTTGGAATCAGCAGCCGGATCATCGCCTTCCCATAGGATCGCCACCTGATCACCGCGCGTGGCCAAATGCCGATCAAGGCAGGAGACCGAGGCATTCAGCACCCCATCTTCAAACCACTTGATCGAGACATTGCCGTTGAAATCGGTATTCTTGATTTTGGTGGGCGCCTTCATCCAGGCGATGCGGCCGGCCTCAGTGCGCCAGAAGGCTTCGGGGTCTTGCGCCGCCGCGTCATACATGGCCGCGCGCTCAGCTTCCGTCACACGCGCTTTGGCGACGATTTCGGGTTTCAGCGCAATCAATTCATCAGCCATGGCCGGGTCCTCCCCCTGTTTCGGTCTTGATATGAGGGGAATTTGCGTCCGGGCTTTGGGAAACGTCAATCTTTAGGGTGGGCTGAGGCCCCCCAAAACGACAAAGCCCGCCCCGGTGAAGGGCGGGCCTTGCGGCTGGCCGGCGGGCGGGGCGCATCCGCCCGCCGGTTTTGCAGTCTCAGGTCAGCGGGTGGCACCGCCTGACGGGGCCGCCGGCGTTACCGCGCGGGTCTGGCCATTCCCCTGATGGCCACGCACCTGGCCGGTGGCGTCGCCTGGCTTGGCCGTTGCCGGCGCCTGAACGGCGGGGCGGCTGCCTTGGGCGGGGGCGGTGCTGGCCGTCCCCTGGGCGAGTGCCGCGCCTGTCAGCGCGAAAGCAAGGCCGGTGGCGAGAAGTGAAGTCTTTGTCAGGTAGCGCATCTTGTCCTCCTATGTTTGAACCGTGCGCCAGGACATATGACCCCGCCGGCAAGGCGGACTTACGTCTAAGGCAAGGTATTTTCACGACTTTTGCGGCGGCGCCATGGCGGGCACGGCATGATTGCGACGGGGTCTGCGTAATGGGGCCGTATTGTTGTGCCTGTAGAAGTTTCTCCCGAGCCTGCGTATGTTAACGGAATCGTGATGGTTCTTCTGCGCTCGATTCGCACTGTACTTGCGCTCGGCTTGCTGGTGCTGGCCGTGCCCGGTGAGTTGTTGGCTCAGGCCAGGCCATCCACCCCGCCCCCTGCGGCGCCTCAGGCGGCTGGCAGCTACCCGGTGCAGGTGGGCCGCAGCTTCCGCGATTGTGCCGATTGTCCGGAATTGATGGTGATTCCGCCTGGGCAATTCATCATGGGCAGCCCCGCGACCGAAGTTGGACGCTATAACAACGAAGGGCCGCAGCGCATCGTTACCCTGCGCGCACCTTTGGCGGTGGGTGTCTTCGAAGTGACCTTCGCGGAATGGGATGCCTGCCTTACCGCTGGTGCGTGCAGCCATCGCCCGAATGACCAGGGCTGGGGCCGGGGACGCCAACCGGTGGTGAATGTCAGTTGGGATGACACACAGCAATATCTGCGCTGGCTGACCGCCCGTACGGGCAAGCAGTACAGGTTATTGACCGAAGCGGAATGGGAATTTGCTGTCAGGGCCGGGTCCAACCGCCCCTACACTACGGGCAACGCCATCAATGAAGCGCTCGCGAATTATGGGGGCATTGTCGCCCGCACGCGGCCAGTTGGCAGCTATCCGCCAAACCGCTTCGGCCTGTATGATATGCATGGGAATGTCTGGGAATGGGTTCAGGATTGCCTTGAACGGACCTATAATAATGCACCGGCTGATGCTTCCGAACCCGTTATCATAAGCGGTTGTGCTTGGCGTGTGTTGCGCGGCGGTTCCTGGTCAAACGCACCACAATTTCTGCGGTCCGCAATGCGCCACGGCGTTTCCGCTGGCAGCCGCGCTGACAATATCGGGTTTCGCGTTGCCCGGTGAAGGGCGCCGGCACGGCTTTCTGCCGCGCCCCTGATCAGCAGGTACGGGCCGTATTGTCTTGCCGGAGTATTTCGAGCGACACCAGCCAAGCCACCTGATGCCAGAACACCTCAGGCTGAGCGCTGAAGCCCTTCAGGCACAAAATTCGTTTGAACTGCCAGTGCGAAAGACGCCGCGGGCTTAGGTGCCGGCCGTGGTTCCATGGTTTGCGGCGTCGCGAAGGACAGCGTCCCTGGCTTCAGTGGCTTCAGGTCTGACGGCAATTCCGCCCCGTAATTCACCGAAGCGCGATAAGCCTGCAATTCCCGCTCGCTCGGTAGGCTGGTTGAAACCTTGCCCGAGGCATCGCGGAATTCAATAACGACCATGCCCAGATCCCGATCCATACGCAGGCGCGGGTTGGGGGGACCCACCTCCGGCGAGATGGTGGGGGGGGCAGCGCCAGCCACACGATCCGGCCCTGCGGCCCTGACGGGCTGGCGGGGGGCCTCCTGCGGGGGAGCCTGCCGAATGGCAAGATCAAGAGACATGGATTTCACACCCTCTGTTGTAGATATACTCACAATTTCTTTCTAAACTGTCAAGGAAATTAACCCTCGGAGGTGAGAACTCGATTACTATATTACTTAAATCCCTTAAGGCCTTGATTCAATGATGAGGCGGGGACGGTGGTTAATCACGGAAAGTCAGATTCGGGAGCAATAATGAAACTGGACTATCGCCCTGATGGAAGAATTATCCCAATCCTTGAGGTTGGTGACTTGGTGCGCCTGATACGGGATGAGCCAGGTCCGGAACCCACGGCACTCAGGGGTGAATGGGGGCGCATTGTGCGGATCACGCCGCGGAAAAGCCTGGATATCCAGCTTGCGGGCTATTCCCGCCCGCGCAGCGTAGCGATGGCGCTGGTCCGGGATATTTTGGCGATCAATGTCGTGCCTTGCGATGCCAAGGGCCTGCCAAGGCGCCTGCCGAGCTGGAGCGAAACCAACGCCGCCCTGCCCAGCCGCAATGGGAATGGCCTTTAGCGCGCCTTCCCGTCTTGTTCTGCCGGCAGTGATCAGCGCAGACAGAAGCATCAAAGTGCTTGCAAAATCAGCCCTATGCTTGTGGTCCGCCAGGGCCGGCCACGCTATGGCGCCGAATCGGGGGATGGGTTATCAAGATCGCCCATGACCCGGTTCGTATTCATCACCGGCGGCGTGGTCTCCTCACTCGGTAAGGGTATCGCTTCCGCTTCGCTCGGCGCGCTGTTGCAGGCGCGCGGTTATAAGGTTCGGCTGCGCAAGCTTGACCCCTACCTTAACGTAGATCCCGGGACAATGAGCCCGTATCAGCATGGGGAGGTCTTCGTCACTGACGATGGCGCGGAAACCGACCTTGATCTTGGCCATTATGAACGCTTCACCGGCGTGCATGCGCGCAAGGCCGATAATTGGACCACGGGGCGCATCTATTCGGATGTGATCGCAGCCGAACGGCGCGGCGATTACTTGGGCGGGACGGTGCAGGTGATTCCGCACATCACCGACAAGATCAAGGAAGTGGTCCAGATCGAAACCGATGGCTATGATTTCGTGCTGGTCGAAGTGGGCGGCACGGTCGGCGATATTGAAAGCCTGCCCTTCCTGGAAGCCATTCGGCAAATGGGCAATGAACTTGGCCCGCAGCGCAGCATTTTCATGCATCTGACTTTGGTGCCCTACATTCCATCAGCTGGTGAATTGAAGACCAAGCCTACGCAGCATAGCGTGAAGGAATTGCTTGGTCTTGGTATTCAACCTCAGATTTTGCTCTGCCGTTGTGACCGGCCGATTCCGGAAAATGAGCGGCGCAAGATCGCGCTATTCTGCAATGTGCGCCCAGAAAGCGTGATCCCGGCGCTTGATGCCAGCACCATCTATGAAGTTCCCTTGGCCTATCACGCCGAAGGGTTGGATGTGGAAGTGCTGCGCCATTTCGGCCTTTCCGCCTTTGGCGAGCCCGATATGTCCCGCTGGGAAAGCATTGTGAACGCCATCAATGCGCCGGAAGGCGAGGTGACGATCGCGATTGTTGGCAAATACACCAATTTGCTGGATGCCTATAAGTCGCTTTCGGAAGCCTTGGTGCATGGCGGCATCGCGCATCATGTGCGCGTCAAGCTCGATTGGGTGGATAGCCAGATATTCGAGAATGACGCGGAAGCACTCGCGCGGCTTGAACATGTGCATGGCATTCTGGTGCCGGGCGGGTTTGGCGAACGTGGCACGGAAGGCAAGATTGAAGCGGTGCGCTTTGCGCGCGAACGCAAGCTGCCGTTTTTTGGCATTTGCTTCGGCATGCAGATGGCGGTGATTGAAGCGGCGCGGAACCTTGTTGGATTGAAGGGCGCATCTTCCAGCGAATTTGGCCCCTGTGCGGAACCGGTGGTTGGCCTGCTGACCGAGTGGCAGCGCGGCAATCAGGTGGAACGCCGCGATGCCAGTACCGATCTCGGTGGCACCATGCGGCTTGGGGTTTACCATGCGCATCTCACGGAAGGGTCGCTGGTCCGTTGTGTTTATGGCGATCAGCCAGAAATCCAGGAACGCCACCGCCATCGTTATGAGGTGAATATCGCCTATCGTGATCGGCTTGAGGCGGCTGGGCTGCGCTTTTCCGGATTGTCGCCCGATGGCGTGCTGCCCGAGATTGTCGAGTATCCGGACCATCCCTGGTTCATCGGCGTGCAATACCACCCGGAATTGAAATCAAAGCCCTTTGACCCGCACCCGCTTTTCGCGGGTTTCATTGGTGCGGCAGTGCGTCAGGCGCGGTTGGTATGATGCGCCATGTGAAGGCGGGCAATGTGACCTTCGGCAATGATTTGCCGTTGGTTTTCATTTCTGGTCCCTGTCAGATCGAAAGCCGCGCCCATGCGCTGGAAACCGCCGCTGCGCTCAAGGAAATCGCTGCATCCGCTGGTGTGCCGCTGATCTATAAATCATCCTTCGACAAGGCCAATCGCACCAGCGTTTCTGCTGTGCGCGGTATTGGCATGGCGGAAGGCTTGGCCATTCTGGCTGAGGTGCGGGAAGTGACCGGGCTGCCGGTGCTGACCGATGTGCATGCGCCGGAACAATGCGCGCCCACCGCCGAGGCTGTGGATGTGCTGCAAATTCCTGCCTTTTTGTGCCGGCAGACGGATTTGCTCCTGGCAGCAGGAGCAACAGGCCGTACGATCAATGTAAAGAAGGGCCAGTTCCTCGCACCCTGGGACATGAAGAATGTCGCGGCGAAAATCGCAAGTACCGGCAATCACAATGTCCTGCTCTGCGAACGCGGCGCATCCTTCGGCTACAACACGCTGGTTTCCGATATGCGGGCTTTGCCGATCATGGCGGAGACTGGCTATCCGGTAGTGTTTGACGCGACCCATTCCGTGCAGCAGCCAGGCGGGCAGGGGACATCAAGCGGTGGGCAGCGCGAATTCGCGCCTGTGCTGGCGCGCGCCGCCGTCGCGGTGGGTGTGGCGGCCGTTTTCATCGAAACCCATGCGGACCCGGATCACGCGCCATCCGATGGGCCGAATATGATTCCGCTGCGCGAAATGCCGGCGCTGATCGCGCGGCTGAAAGCGTTTGACCGGCTTGCGAAGGGCGACTGATCAGGCGCTGCTGCGTATGCTCATCCGGTCCATCAAGCCATCCCGCTTGATGAATTGGTGCCAAAGGGCCGCCGCGATATGAAAGGCGACCAGCCCCAGCAGCCCATAGGCCACCAATTCATGCACTTCCTTGACGCTGCGTGACAAGGTGCGATTGGCCGCGAGCGGTGAGGCGATGCTGAAGAAACCGAATTCCAGCCCGCGCCCACGCAGGAAAGGCGTCGCCAGACCCAGCAGCGGCACGACCGCCATCAGCCCGTAAAGCCCGAAATGCGCCAGACGCTGCTGCTGCGCGGTCATGGAAGAAGGCAGCGGCGTTGCGGTGCTGACTATATGCGCCCGAACGCCCTTCCGCGCCTTTACAGAGGGCATGCCAAAACTCAACATTATCGAGGTGGCCAAGCAAAAAAACTGTCACCATCAAAGTTTCCTGATATCTGAAGCAGACGCGGCAACTGTCGAGAGAGTATTAATCCTCTACACTTTACATTAACGGCCTTTGATCCTAACAGATTTCTAGGAAAGCACTTGTAGAAAAGGGGGACAAAATGCACCAGAATCCATCATTTTGGGAGTTCTTTAACTCAAAGGCGGCCCCCCAACTTGGAGTGAGGGAAGAAACGTTCCGAAAAATTTTCGAGATACTGGATAGAAAATCCGGTCCTTTGACCATAGTTGAAACAGGGTGTGCGCGCGTGTCAGACAATTGGGCCGGTGACGGTCAAAGTACGGTTCTTATAGATAAGTACATCAACTCACGTGATGCCGATTCCCGTCTTTATTCTGTCGATTTAAGCCAGGAAGCCGTTTCGTATGCAGAAAATTCAGTAAGTAACCGATCGAAAATACATTTGGGAGATAGTGTACAATTTTTGCAAAATTTTAGCGCGATGCTCTCTCAGCAAAACAGAAGCATTGATTTTCTCTATCTTGATTCTTTTGATCTTGACTGGAGGTATTGGTTTCCGTCGGCGGCTCATCATTTGAAAGAACTTTGTGCCGTTATGCGTGTGATCAATAAAGATTCTCTGGTGGTAGTCGATGACTGCGCGCTGACAGCAAATTTGGTTCCGACTTCGAATAATTCGTTTGCTCTCATTCAGGCACCGATGGTCGGCGGTAAAGGAAGGCTTGTCGCGGAATATGCGGAGGCGGTCGGCGCAAAACTTGAGTTCTCCGGTTACCAGGCTGGCTGGACAGGCTTCTGACGTTGCTCGACTTCCTGAAAACCAGATCACGCCGAGTTGCAGCAAATTTTCCGAACGGCGACTCATTGGAAGGTTCCTCAACGCATCGGCCGCTGGCGCTGGCGGCTTATCTGTGATGGCGGTAGGCGCTCCGTGGTCGCCAGTTTGGCTTAGGATTTTGCTTTCGGCCTCAATGGCACCTTAACAGTTCTTTTTCCTTGGGCTTCTTGTAATTTCGGCACGCTCGGGACGGGATCTGGGCGCCACGCCGTCACCGACAGGGTGCTCTGCCACTCCACCCTGGGCAGCCGGCGATGGGGCGCACGGCGTAGCCCAGCCATTGTCTTGGCGCAGCCGTTGGCCTCCTCGATCGGCTTGCGAAGGGCGGCTGATCAGGCGCTGCTGCGTATGCTCATCCGGTCCATCAAGCCATCCCGCTTGATGAATTGGTGCCAAAGGGCCGCCGCGATATGAAAGGCGACCAGCCCCAGCAGCCCATAGGCCGCCAATTCATGCACTTCCTTGATGCTGCGTGACAAGGTGCGATTGGCCGCGAGCGGTGAGGCGATGCTGAAGAAACCGAATTCCAGCCCGCGCCCACGCAGGAAAAGCGTCGCCAGACCCAGCAGCGGCACGACCGCCATCAGCCCGTAAAGCCCGAAATGCGCCAAACGCGCCAAGCGCTGCTGCTGCGTGGACATGCCATTAGGCATCTGCGGCGCGGTGCTGAGCATGCGCCAGAAAATACGTAACGCCAGCAGCAGCAACACTACGGCGCCTACGCTGTTATGCGAGGTTTTGATGAAATCACGAAAGGCGCCGCGCGGCAGACCATCGGCAATCAGGATGCTTGCTGCGGCGTAGAAAATCAGTGCCGCCATGACCCAATGGAACAGGATGGCAAGACGATCATAACGGGCGCGGTCCACGACACATTCCTTCACGAAACCAGCGCTTGCCTAGGCCGATTTTGCACAGCCTGCCATGATCAGGATCAAACCCCGCCCGCGCGCCGCGCCGGTTCGCGCATCAAGCCCCGCGCCGCCAGCGCCGCCAAATATTCCGCCCAGCGGCTTTCCTGTTCTTCCCCCAGGCGGCGGAGATATTCCCAGGTAAAAATCCCCGTATCATGCAAATCATCAAAGCTGATGCGCAGCGCATAATGGCCGACAGGTTCCAGCCCAATAATGCCCACATGGCGCCGGCCCGCTACAATAACCTTCTGACCAGGTCCATGGCCCTGCACTTCCGCACTCGGGCTTTCCACGCGCAAATACTCTGCGGGCAGCGCGAAACGCGCGCCATCGGGGAAGGCGATTTCCAGGATTTTTTCAGCCTTGCGCAGGCGGATTTCAGTGGGGGCACTCATGCGTCCAGTTTGCGCGCCTCATCTGGCAGCATGATCGGAATGCCATCACGCACCGGATAAGCCAGGCCCGCGGCATCGCTGATCAATTCGCCCTTGTCGCGGTCATAGCGGAGCGGCTTCTTGGTCACGGGGCAGACTAGAATTTCAAGCAGCTTCGGGTCCAATGCGCTGCCTTTTTGTTGCGTTTCCGTCATGTGGCAATTCCCTTCATCAACTCACACTGCCAGGGTTCGGCATATTGGCCGCTGCCCCCATGCGCAGCAGCGCAACAAGCATCTCTGCCCGTTCTGACCCTTCTGCGGCTTCCAGTAGCGCCTGCTTTTCCGGCGGATCAAAGGGGCAGACCATGGCGAGCATTGTCACCAGCAGCGCATCAGGCGTTTGTTCCACCGCATCCCAATTCGCCTCAATCCCGCGCGCCTGGAAATATGGCCTGAGCGCACCGAGCAACGCCGGGCGATCAAGCGGCGGCGGTTCGGCTTCCAGCAAATCAGTAACGAAATCGGCATAATCGGCGCGCACGCGGCGATAACCGCCCGGTGCCAGGGGCAACTCCTCGACAATCCTGAAGCGCGTCACGCCAATCAGCGTAATGAGCAGCCGCCCATCATCGGTTTCGCTGAAGGATGAAATGCGCCCAAGGCAGCCGATGCGGTAAAGCCCCGGTCCTGCCGCGCCCGCCTTGCCGCGCGCATCAGGCTGCACCATGCCGAAAAGTCGGCCTTGGCCCAAAGCATGCATCGTCATCGCAAGGTAGCGCGGCTCGAAGATATTGAGCGGCAAGCGCCCGCGCGGCAGCAGCAGCGCCCCCGTCAGGGGGAAGACTGCGATCTCGCTCGGCAGGTCTGCCAAACGCGGACTGAAAGCTTGCATGATGCGTGGTGCCGCCGGCCTTACCGGAACAGTACAGACGAAAGCTTACGCCGCCCGGCGACACTCGCCGCATCGCCGAAGCCCCAGGCTTCGAAGAACTTAAGCAATTGCTTGCGCGCTGCTTCCTCATTCCAGGCGCGGTCGCGCTTGATGGCTTCAATCAGCGCATCCACCGCGCCGGCGCGGTCATCCATGGCGTTCAGCGCAACCGCAAGGTCAATGCGCGCCGCATGGTCATTGGGGTCTGCGGCCAGGCGCGCTTCAAATTCAGCAAGCTTCGCCCGCGCTTCGCGGCCTTCTGCGGCCAATTCAAGCGCGCTCCGGATGGAAGCGATTTCGGCATGGGTGCGGAGCTTTTCCGGCACGCTTTCAATCACCTGCAAGGCCTGTTCTTCCTGGCCGAGTGTCATCAGGCAGCGCGCCACACCGGCGAGCGCTTCGGCATTTTCCGGTTCCTGCTGCGCGAGCCCGCCGAAGAGTTGCAGCGCCGTGGTTGCATCGCCTTCTTCCAGGGCGGCCTTGGCTTCACCCAGCAGATCAGCGGTTGGCATTTGCCCGCCCGCTTGCTTCAGCAAACCTTCAATGAAGCGCTTCACTTCCGATTCCGGCAGGGCCCCCTGGAACAGATCAAGGATCTGCCCCTTCCAGAAAGCGACCACTGTAGGCACAGATTGCAGCGGCAGGCCCATTTGCACGAGCTGCTGCACAAGGCCGCGATTCTTATCAATATCAATCTTCACCAGCCGCACGCGACCGCCGGCAGCATTCACCACCTTTTCGAGCGCTGGCGTTAGCTGCTTGCAGGGGCCGCACCAGGTGGCCCAGAAATCCACCAGCACCGGCACGTTATTAGATGCCTCAACCACATCCTGCATGAAGGTGGCTTGGTCACCATCCTTGATGGCGCCGGCAGCGGCGCTCTGCGGCGGGCGATTGGGGTCGAAGATCACTTCCATCGGGGCAATTCCTGGTCCTGTTGCCCCATAAATGCGCCCTATTGCGGCAGAAGCAAGCCACCCCGGCCAGGATCAGGCGCCATCTAGTTCCAGCAGCCGGGTTTCATGTCCAAGCGCGGCCAGAAAGCCAAGCAAATCCTGGGGTGCGAGGCCTGTGGAAGCGGTATTGACCAAGGGATGCACCCAAATGCGTGGATGGCGCATCAGCCCAGCATCCATGACAAACCGAATCTGCTCAGGCCGGGCATTCACCAAGCCAAAGGGCGTGACGGAGCCAGGCGTCAGGCCTAGTATCTCCAGCAATTCCTTAGCACTGCCCATGGTGACCTTGCCCGATCCTGCCATGCGGGCGAGCGCATTGATGGAAACCTGGCGGGATTCCTCAAGCGTTGCCAGCAAGAAGGGGCCATCGCCCTTGGCGGGGCGTAGGAAGAGGTTCTTGGTATGGCCACCCGGCAGGGTGCCGCGCAAATCCTGGCTTTCCGCGACAGTGAAAACCGCTGGGTGGTGGCGCGTTTCGGCGTCAATGCTGGCGGCTTTAAGTCTTGCCAGCAGGTTTTCCGGCGTCTCTGGCATCAATCGAGCTTGATGTTATTGGCGCGCACAACCTGGCCCCAGACCTCGATCTCATTATCCAACCAGCGGCGGAAGGACTCCGGGCCTTCTGCGCGGTTTTCCCCGCCAATCGCGGTGATGCGTTCAGCAACGGCAGGCACCGCTATGGCGGCGCGAAGGTCGCGCGACAGGCGTTCCACCATCGCGGGCGGGGTGCCGCCCTGCACCAGCACGCCCTGCCAGGTGCCGCTTTCGGCCGCCGGCCAGCCGAGTTCCTTGAAGGTTGGCACATCCGGGAAATCTGGCAGGCGGCGTGGGCCGGTTACGGCGATGGGACGCAATTGCCCCTGCTTGCAAAAAGGCGCGGTGGCGGTGGCGCCATTGATCAGCAATTGCGCTTCGCCCGAGGCGACCGCGGTGAGTGCCGCTGCTCCGCCGCGATAGGGCACTTGTGTCAGATCAGCGCCCCAATGCTGCGTCACCAAAAGCCCCGTCAGGTGATTGCCCACACCAATGCCGGCATGGCCGACATTGACTTTGGTGGGATTGGCCTTGGCATAGGCCACCAATTCGGCGGCGTTATTCACCGGCACGGAAGGATGCACCGCCAGAATATAGGGCGCGTAGATCAGCATCGTCACCGGCGCCAAATCCCGCTTCAGATCAAAGGGAAAGCGCGTGTAGAGCGATGGCGCGGTGGCCAGCGTAGAAACATCAATGATCAACATGGTGTGACCATCTGGCGGGGATTTCGCCACCAGATCCGCACCGATATTCCCACTGGCGCCGGTGCGGTTTTCCACTACCACATTCTGGCCAAAGGATTTGGTGAGTTCTGGCGAAAGCAAGCGCGCGATGATGTCCGACGTACCACCGGGCGCGAAGGGCACAATGAAGCGCACGGGGCGATCAAGATTTTGCGCCAAAGCGGGCAAGGCTGCCAGGCTTGAAAGGGCAAGCGCGCCCTTCAACGTGTCACGGCGATTCATGGGTTTCCTCCAGTCTTTCAGGCGGATGCTTGCGCCGATATTGGGTGCTGTCCAGGGACGGTTTTAGCCACGTGGACAGCTGGCAAGCGCTGCCTGCGCAAAGCCGCGCATATCACTTGCGGTAATGGCAAGGTCCAGTTCCAGATTGCCAAGTGGGATGGTCAGGCGCTGCGGCAAGCCCCTCAGAGTCTCTGAGCGGCCATTCCAGGTGGTAGTGACGTTGATTGTGGCAAGCCGCGCCATATCCTCAGCGCCGGTCGGCATGGCGGCGGTGATGCGAAGCAAGCCATCCATGAAGTTGGAGCCTTCATCGGCGCTTGGCGTACCACCAAAGCGGATGGCGAAGCGGCGGATGATCGGACGGCCTTCACAGCGGCGCGGATTTTCTGCGGCACGCAGCGCCTCTATCAGGCGTTCCGGCGCTACACCGGCCGCGATGCGCTCCGCGGCGGTGGTCAGCACAACTGTGAAGGGCGAGCGCGGCACTTCCTGTTCATGGCGTGCGCGCCAGGTGCTGGCCTCGGCGCGCGCTTGTTCAAGTTCGGCGATAAGCTTGGTTTTTTCGCCCGCCTCGGCGCTTTCGCGTTCCGCCGCTGCCGCGAGCCGCGCTTCGAGTGTGGAAACCTCCGCGCGTGCAATCTCCTCTGCTCCGCGATAGGCAATGACACCGAAGCCCAGAAATACGAGCAAAAGCATCACAGCCTGCGAAAGGCGCCACAGCCAGCGCGTGGCGCGCTGGCGGCGTTCCCGGTTGCGCCTTCTGCCGAGCGCCATCAGCGTTTCAGCCTTGCAGCAGCGCCCAGATACGCGGCGGCGTGAGTGGCATTTGCACGTTATCCGCCACCGCACCGCGCCCATTGCGCGCCAACGCATCCGCCACCGCATTCACCAGCGCCGGCGTGGCACCGATGGTGCCGAGTTCGCCCACACCCTTCACACCCAGCGGATTAGTGCGGCAGGGGGTGGATTGATCAAGCAACGTGGTTGCTGTTGGCAGCATATCCGCGCGCGGCATGGTGTAATCCATGAAGCTTGCGGTCAGCGGTTGGCCGGTGGAGGGGTCATAAATCACCGCCTCACACAATGCCTGCCCAATGCCTTGCAGCGCACCGCCCACCACCTGGCCTTCCACGATCAAGGGGTTCACCACGCGCCCGGCATCATTGCTGGAAACATAAAGCGGAATGGCGACCTCACCCGTATCAGGGTCAATTTCAACTTCCGCGATATGGCAGCCATTGGGCCAGGTAGGGCCGGAGACAGAGCTAGTGGAATCAATGAAAATGCGGCCTTCCGGCTGCTTCGCCGCCAATTCAAAAAGCCCAATCCGCCGATCCGTACCCGCCACCTGGAAGGCACCGGCGAGGTATTCCAGATCAATCGGCGCCACTTCCAAGGCATCGGCGGCCAAGTCGCGCGCCTTGTCCACGGTTTTGTCGGCGGCGACCTTCACTGCGGAACCGGCGGTAAAGAGCGAGCGCGACCCCGCACTGCCAAAGCCGCTGCCGCGATCCGAATCGCCCATGACGATTTTGATGTTGTCGAGTTCGACGCCAAAGACATCCACCGCAAGCTGCGCATAGCTGGTGGCGATGCCCTGACCCATGGCTTGCGTGGTGGCGTAGATTTCGATTTCGCGATTGGCCTTCACGGCCACGGTCACGCGTTCTTCAAACACATTCCCGCCGGTCCATTCCAGGAAGGTCGCTATGCCGCGCCCACGAAGCTTGCCCGCCTTGGCCGATTGCGCGGCGCGTGCGGCGAAACCTTGCCAATCCGCGGCGACCAGGGCCTGGTCCATGATTTTTTCGAAACTGCCGCTGTCATAGCTTTGGCCCATGGCGTTCTTATAGGGCATTTGCTCTGGCCGGATCATGTTGCGCCGGCGAAGCTCCGCAGGGTCAAGCCCAAGCTTGCGCGCCGCCGCATCCATCAGGCGTTCAATGATGTAGATGGCTTCTGGCCGCCCAGCGCCGCGATAAGGGCCGGTGGGGGCGGTATTGGTCAGCACGGCGGTGAATTGGAAATCAATATTCGTGATGTCGTAAATGCTGGTCGAAACCCAAGGCCCGATCAGCAATTGAATGGCGACACCAGAATTGCGCGTATATCCGCCCATATTGGCAAGTGTCCGCACGCGCAGGCCAAGCACCTTGCCATCGGTATCCAGCGCCAATTCTACTTTGCTATCCGTATCGCGGCCATGCAGCGCGGCGAGGAAATCTTCCATCCGCTCCGCAGCCCAGCGCACCGGGCGGCCAAGCTGCCGCGCAGCAAAGGCCACCACGGCGTCTTCGGCATAAAGCCCGGTTTTCATGCCAAAGCCGCCGCCAACATCGCCCACCAGCACGCGCACGCGATCGGTCGGGATATCCAGCACTTCCTTGCACAGCTGGTCACGAAAGCCGGAAGGCATTTGCGTGCTCATGCGAATAGTGAAGCGATCACTTGCGCCGTCATATTCGGCGAGCACCACGCGCGGTTCCATGGAAACCGGCGCCAGGCGCTGGTTCACCAGATCCAGCGACACAACATGCGCTGCCTTCGCGAAGGCGGCTTCAACCGCCGCCTGATCGCCATAGCGGGTTTCGGCGACGATGTTATTGCTGGCAGCGGGCCAAAGCTGCGGCGCGCCGGGGGCGATGGCGTCGCGCAGGTTGGTCACGGCGGGCAGTTCTTCGTAATCCACCATGATGGCTTCGGCCGCATCACGCGCCGCCGCTTGGCTTTCGGCGATGATGGCGGCGACAGGTTCGCCCACAAAACGCACCAGCCCATGCGCCAGGATCGGGCGCGGCGGCGCGGCTAAATCTGACCCATCCGGGCGCTTGAAGGGCAGCGCGACGCCGAGCGATTTCAACCCGGCTGCCGCTACATCTTCCCCGGTCAGGATCGCCACCACACCCGGCATGGCGCGCGCGGCGCTGGTATCAATGGCGGCAATGCGCGCATGGGCATGGGGGGAACGCAAAAACACCAGATGCGCCTGGCCCGGCAGGGCTTCGTCGTTGGTGAAGCGACCCGCGCCGGCCAGCAGCGGCCCATCTTCCAACCGCCGCACCGCCTGGCCGCTGCCGAAGCGGCCCACCGTGTCATTCATGCCATCCATGACCCTGCACCCATTCATCCCGGCGGGCGGATTTGCCCCTGCCTTTTCATAGGGTTCATCTGCGACGGAAAGCGCAGCGCATCAAGCCTCTCGCGCGCGTAGCATGATGAAGATTATGCAGCAGATCAGCACCGCGACCACGAAGGTCATCAGCGCTCCGCCAATCCCGCCGATGCTGGCCGCAACACCCGAAGCCGCCTGCATGATGGCGGCACCACCGAAAAACGCGACATTCATGGCGGAAAGCGCCCGGCCAACGCGTTCCGGCGGGGTGGCTGCGCGGACCAGGGCAAAGCAGATGACCTGGGTTGAGATCAGCAGCCCAAACAGCGCCAGCAGCACCGCATCGGCGGCCACCGGCCAGGAAAGCGCGCCGCCAAGCACCATAAGGGCGATGGCCGTGATCGCGCCGATATGCCCGCCCACCAGAATGCCGCCACGATGTTTTTGAAAGCGCCGTTCCAGAATGCCGGCGAGCAAAGGCCCAATGATCAGCGCGACGGTGCATAGCAGCAGCACATGCCCGGCTTCTACGCGTGACAGCCCGCGTTCTTCCATCAACCAAGGGCCGCCCCATAGGCCGCGCACACCAAGGACGATGGCGAAGGAAGTCCAGGCCATGACAATGGGCGCGCGCAATGCGCGTGAAAAGCCAAGCCGGATCACATCACGCGCATCTTCGCGCAAGCTGCGGCGCGTTGCGGCATCGGGCGGGGTTTCGCGTACCACAAAGGCAACCGAAAGCGCCGCAAAAATCGCCAGCCCCGCACAGGCAATGAAGCCCGCGCGCCAGCCGCTATATTCCACCAGAAAGGCCAGCGGGCTTGCGGAGATTACCATGCCCGTATTGCCAACGGCCTGGATGATACCCCCCCAAAGCCCGAAGCGCTGCGCCGGCATATTCTTGGCGGCATAGGTAATCGGGCACATCAGCATGCCCGAACAGCCAATGCCCAGGATCATTTGCGCCAGCAGCATGGACCAGGCGCTGTCGGCATAGGCACCGAGCACCGCGCCAATCGCCGCAATGGTCAACAGGCAAAGCGCGGTGGGCTTCACGCCCCAACGGTCCAGCGCGACCCCCACAGGCAGCATCGCAAGCGCAAAGGTTGCGGGGAAGGCACCGGTTAGTGCGGCCAGCCCATCAGCGGTGACACCCAGATCACGTTGCAACACATCCGCGGCAATCGCGGGCAGGGTGCGCACCGCATTGGAAAACACATGCCCCATCGTCAGTGCGATGATGGAAAGGGCGATAAGGTTCATGGGGTGGGGGCGATCTTCAATTCCGGAACATCTTGCCGGGGTTCATGATGCCTTTGGGGTCAAGCGTTGCCTTCAGCGCGCGCATGACAGAAAGGGCCCCATCCCCATGTTCCTGTTCCAGGAATTCGCGCTTGCCAAGGCCGATGCCATGTTCACCGGAACAGGTACCGCCAAGCGCCAAGCCTTGCGCCACGATTTCACGATCAAGCGCCCAGGCCTTTTCAAGCGCGGCCTGGTCATTTTCCGGAAACAGGATCAGGCAATGGAAATTGCCATCACCGACATGGCCCACAATGCAGCTTGTCTGCCCTGATGCCTTGGCGGTTTCCTTGGCCTTCACCACCGCTTCCGTGAGGCGAGAGATGGGCACGCAGACATCCGTTGTAATGCCGCGATGTCCTGGCTTCAGCGCAATAGCTGCCCAATAGGCATCATGCCGCGCCTTCCATAGCCGGTTGCGTGCCTCAGGGTCGGTTGCTGCTTCAAAGCTGGTGGCGCCGAAATCCTGCGCCACCGCCTGCACTGCTTCCGCCTGTTCCACGACGCTGGCGGGCGAGCCATGGAATTCCAGAAAAAGTGTTGTGGTGGCAGCGAAGCCTTCCAGCTTGGAATAGCGGATGCAGGCTTCCATCTGATCCTCATCCAGCAATTCAATGCGCGCCACGGGAATGCCGCTTTGCATGACGGTGCTCACCGCCTCTACCGCACTGGCCAGGTTTGGGAATTGGCAGACGGCGGCGCTGATCGCTTCAGGGATGCCATGCAGGCGGAGGCGGATTTTGGTGATGACGCCAAGGGTGCCTTCAGACCCAATGAAAAGCCGCGTCAGATCATAGCCATTGGCGGCCTTGCGGGTGCGCCCGCCGGTTTGAATGATGCGCCCATCCGCCAGCACCACTTCAAGCCCCAGCACGTTTTCGCGAATGGTGCCATAGCGTACCGCATTGGTGCCAGAAGCGCGCGTGGCGCACATGCCGCCAATGGTGCAATGGCTGCCGGGATCAACCGGGAAGAATAACCCCTCCGCGCGCAGAAAATCATTCAGGGCTTGGCGCGTGACGCCCGGTTCAATCAGGCAATCCATATCCTCAGTGTTTAGCTCCAACACCGCCGTCATCTGCGAAAGATCGAGGGATATCCCGCCGCGCACCGGATTGACGTGACCTTCCAGCGATGTGCCGGCACCAAAGGGCACCACAGGTACGCCATGCTGATGGCATAGCGCCATGATGCGGCTGACTTCATCTGTTGTCTGCACAAAGGCCACCGCATCGGGCAGTGTCGGCGGCGTGGTATCCTCACCCCGGCTATGCTGTTCGCGCATGGCCTGGGCAGTGCTAAGCCTTTCACCCAGAAAGCCGCGGATGCTGGCAATGACCTGTGCTATGGCGGGGGCGCTGGCATTCATGATGTTTCCTCATCCCGCTTCTGGGGCAGGTCCGGCAAGGGCGCGGCCAAAGGGTCGCGGCAGAACTGCCCCTTTTTGCCGCTTGCAGGCCAGTGCGTCCAGCGGGGTGGGGCATCTTTCAGCCCACGCCTTTCTGGCCTAGCCTTCCTGCCTCAGCGTCCCAAAGGAGGAAACAGGGCAATGCCGAATAAGGTCAAACAGATGTGGAAGGCCGGCCAGGCCGTGGCCAATGGGTGGCTTGCCATCCCCAATGCCTTTTCGGCGGAAATGTTCGCCCAATCGGGCTGGGATAGCCTGACCGTGGATATGCAGCATGGCGTGCAGGATTACCTTTCCTGCGTGGCCTGCTTCCAGGGCATGCAGCCGCATCCCGTGACCCCCATGGTGCGCGTGCCGTGGAATGAACCTGGCATCATCGGCAAGGTGTTGGATGCCGGCGCCTATGGCGTGATCTGCCCCATGGTGAATACGCCGGAAGAAGCCCGTGCGCTGGTGCAATATTGCAAATACCCGCCGCATGGCACGCGTTCCAATGGCCCCATCCGCGCCGGGCTTTATGGCGAAGGCGGTTCCTACCAAAAGACCGCGAATGACGAAATCCTCGTTATTCCTATGATCGAAACCAAGCAGGCGATCGAGAATATCGGCGCCATCCTGGATGTGCCGGGGATTGACGGCATTTATGTTGGGCCTTCGGATCTTTCCTTCTCCTACGGGATGGAACCGAAGCTGGATGTGGAAGACCCCTTTATTCTTGGTATCTATGAAAAGCTGCTGGCGGAATGCGGCAAGCGCGGCATCGCGGCCGGGCTGCATTGCGGGTCGCCTGACTATGCCAAGCGCATGATCAAAATGGGCTTCAAACTGGTGACCATCGCCAATGAAGTTGCCATCATGGTGAATGCTGCCAAGGCCATTGTGAAAGACATCAAATCCGTCTGACCATGGAACGAAGCAGCTTTCGCTACTTCTACCCCCTGAGCGTTCGCTATAATGAAGTGGACGCTCAGGGCATTGTCTTCAACGCACATTACCTGACCTGGTATGATATGGCGGTATCCGCCTATATCCGCGCCGCCGGCTGGGATAATCGCGCGGAGATCAAGGCAAGTGGCGCGGATTTTCACGTTGTGCGCGCCCTTGTCGAATATAAGGTCGGCATTGGCCATGATGAGGAATTGGCGATTGGCGTGCGCACCGCGCGGATTGGCACTTCTTCCATCGCCTTTCAGCCCGCGATTTTCCGTGCTGATGGCGACAGGTTGCTTGCAACCGGTGAGATTATTTGGGTCTGGACTGATCAGAAAACCAAACGGCCCATCCCGGTGCCGGATCGGCTGCGCGCGCTACTGAGGCGTTTTGATACAGATTGAAGGCGCGGGCTTTTCAATCGCGGGCGATAGGTTAGGCTGAAGTCTAGGGAAACGCCAAGGCAAGAGTCACCATGAACCACATGACCAATAGCGTGCTCAGCACCGCAGCGAATGATGCGGCTTTGGTGACCGGTTGGCTGCAACGCTTTGAAGGCGCCCTAGAAGCAGCTGATGCGGGGCGCCTCACCGCCCTTTTCCTGCCAGACAGCCATTGGCGCGATTTGCTCGCCTTCACCTGGAATATCACGCCCCATGCGGGGGCAGCCGGTATCGCGGCGGCGCTGGCAGAGGCGCAGGTCAGCACTGGCGCGCATGGCTTTGCTTTGGCGGAAGGGCGCACGCCGCCACGGCGCGTCAAGCGCTTGGGCATTGAGGTGATTGAAGCGCTGTTCACCTTTTCAACGCGGCTTGGTCGCGGTGATGGCGTGCTGCGCCTGCCGGCTGAAAACCCTAGTCAAGCCTGGGTGCTGCTGACAACGCTGGAAGAACTCACGGGGTTTGAGGAAAAAACCGACAAGCGTCGGCCAAGCGGAGAAGCCTATTCGCGCAATTTCGGTGGCGATAACTGGCTTGATCAACGCGAAAAGGCAGAAGCCTTCGCGGATCGTGACCCGGTGGTACTGGTGATTGGCGCGGGTCAGGCAGGGCTTGGTATTGCGGCGCGGCTTGGCCAGCTTGGGCTGGATACGCTGGTTGTCGAAAAGCATGGCCGCATCGGGGATAATTGGCGTAAGCGCTATCACTCGCTGGCGCTGCATAATCAGGTGCATGTGAACCACCTGCCCTATATGCCTTTCCCGCCGACCTGGCCGAAATATATCCCCAAAGATATGCTCGCCAATTGGTTTGAACACTACGCCTGGGCGCTGGAAATCAATGTCTGGACCAGCACGGAATTCCTGGGCGGGGAATATGATGCCCAGGCTGGGCATTGGCGCGTGCGGCTGCGCCGCGCCGATGGCTCGATCCGCGAAATGGCGCCGCGCCATGTGATCTTCGCCAATGGCGTCAGCGGTATTCCCAAAGTGCCGAAGCTGCCGGGGCTGGATTGCTTCGCCGGCGATGTGATTCATTCCCACAGCTTCTCCAGCGGCGCGGCTTGGCGCGGCAAGCGCGCGCTGGTGCTTGGCACCGGCAATAGCGGGCATGATGTGGCGCAGGATCTGCACAGCCATGATGTGGCTACCACCATCATCCAGCGCGGTTCCACTACCGTTGTCAGCATCGATCCAAGCGCGAAGATGAACTACGCGCTTTATGATGAAGGCCCGTCTTTGGAAGATTGCGATTTGATCGCAACCTCCGGCACCTATCCGCTGATCATCCAAGGATATCAATTGGCCGTGCAGCGCATGGCGGAACTGGACAAGGATCTGATCGCGGGGCTGAAGGCGCGCGGCTTCAAATATGATCTGGGCGAGGATGGCACCGGCCATCAAATGAAATACCGCAGGCGCGGTGGCGGCTATTACCTGGATGCCGGCTGTTCCGGCCTGATCATCAAGGGTGAGATCGGCCTGCTACAATTTGACGATATCGCAGCATTTGTCGCGGAAGGCGCCAAGCTGAAGGATGGGCGCATCATCCCCGCCGATCTATTGGTGCTCGCCACCGGCTATTACACGCAGCAGGAATTGGTGCGCCGGCTGATGGGCGATACCATTGCCGATAAGGTTGGGCCGATTTGGGGTATCGGTGAGGATGGCGAATTGGCTAATATGTGGAAGCCCACCGCACAAGAAGGGTTGTGGTTCATGGCCGGCAGCCTCGCGCAATGCCGCATTTACTCAAAGTATTTGGCGCTTCAGATTAAGGCGCGGGAAGAAGGCATGATTCCGCGCAGATAGCGCTCACGCAACACTCCCCGGGTCGCAATTCGCCCCGCAAAGCACAATGCCAATTCGCGCGCCAGCGGGCGCGCGCCAACCACCGGAAAGCAAAGCCGCGAGCGCCGCAGCACCACCCGGTTCGGCCACGATGCGCAGTTTCTCCCACAACCAACGCCGTGCCGCGATAATCGCCTCATCCGGCAAGGTCACGCAGGTGGCGTTGGTTGCGCCCAGCACCTCAAAAGCCAAGCGCCCAGCGCGGCGCGCGCCCAGGCTATCGGCGGCAATGCCGCCCACCGGCACATCCACCGGCGCGCCTGACTTTTGCGCCGTGGTGAGCGTCGCGCAGGCTTCCGGTTCCACGACCACAAGGCCAGCACGGCCCGCATACCAGGCGCCAATGCCGCCAAACAGGCCACCGCCACCCGCCGCGATCAGCACATGCGTCAGTTCAGGCGCATCCTGTTCCAATTCCAGCCCGATTGTGCCCTGGCCGGCCAGAACCTCCGCTTGGTCATAGGCATGGACCAGCATGGCGCCGGTTTCCGCCGCCCGGGTTTCGGAGGCGATGCGCGCTTCCTCATAACTCGCGCCGCCCACCACAAGGCGCGCGCCAAAGCCTTTAATCCGCGTGCGCTTCACGGCGGGGGTGGGTGCGGGGACGAAGATTTCCGCGGGCACCCCAAGGCTTTGAGCGGCAAAAGCCACCGCCGCACCGTGATTGCCGCCTGATGCCGCCACCACCCCCGCCGGCGGTACCGCGCCTGACAGCAGCCGATTAAAAGCCCCGCGTGGCTTGAAGGACCCCGTCACTTGCAGGAATTCCAGCTTGAGCGTGACCGGGTGTTCCGTGCCCAATTCCTGCGGGGCCAGGCGCAGCACCGGGGTGCGGCGGATGTGGGTGGCAATGCGCGCCATGGCGGCGCTGATGTCGGTCTGTGCAATCATGGGCCGAGCCTGCCTTGCCCGCCCCGCCCCGGCAAGCGCTTCCCGCGCCCTGGTGTTTCTGGCATGATCATGACTGGAAAAGGCGCGGAACCGGCGCCTTCCTCGGGAAGGGGCTGGCGCGATGGCGCTGGCGGACAATGCTCATCCACGGAAGTGCAGCGGCTTGGGGGTCAGAGGCAGTGCTGTTTCGCGGCCTATCCGGTGCGGGTAAATCCGATCTGGTGCTGCGCCTGATCGGGCGCGGCTGGCAATTGGTTGCGGATGATCAGGTGATGCTGGAAGGCGAAGCGCTTAGCGCGCCGCCCGCTTTGCGCGGCATGCTTGAAATTCGCGGGCTTGGAATTTTTACGGCAATGCCTGTCGTATCACCTGCGCGGCTTTGCCTGATGGTGGATTTGGTGGCGCGCGAAGACGTGCCGCGCCTGCCGGAACCGGATTACTGGGATGGCCCAGCTGGCGCGGTGCCGCGCATTACACTGCATGCCTTTGAAGCTTCCGCCTGCGACAAGATCATTCACGCGCTTGGCGCCGCCACGGGTAGGCTACGGCAAAAGGCGGGGGCCTTCGCTGCATGACGACAGCTGCGCGCGAAATCATTCTGGTCACGGGGCTTTCCGGCGCAGGCAAGGCTTCCATCCTGCGTGTGCTTGAGGATTTGGGGTTCGAGACGGTGGACAACCCGCCGATTTCCATTCTGGAATCACTCGTGGGTGACGGCGTTCTGCCCCTTGCTGCGGGGATTGATGCGCGCACGCGGGATTTCGATGCGGCCGCCGTGCTGCGCGTTTTGGATCGCCTGCGGCTGCGCCCCGATATCAATGTGTCCCTGATTTTCGCAACCGCCGAGGATGAGGCGCTGCTCCGCCGCTACACGGAATCGCGCCGGCGCCACCCCTTGGCACCGGGCGGGCCCATGGGCTCACGCGTGCTGGAAGGGATTGCGCGGGAAAAGGCGCTGCTGGAAGCGCTGCGGGATACCGCGGACCTCACCATTGATACCTCAGACCTGCCATTGGCTGATTTACGGCGGCTGATTGAAGGGCGCTTTGCCCCGGATGCGGCGGCGGGGCTCGCGGTTTCCGTGCTTTCCTTCGCCTATCCGAAGGGCCTGCCGCGGGAAGCGGATTTGGTGTTCGATGTGCGTTTTCTGCGCAACCCGCATTATGATCCGGTGCTGCGCCCCATGACCGGCCAGGCGGCGCCGGTGGCGGAATTCATTGAAGCCGATCCGGATTTTTCGGCCTTTTGGCAGAGGTTACGGGATTTTCTTGAGCTTTTGCTGCCGCGTTACGCAGCCGAGGGGAAAAAATATTTCACGATTGCGGTGGGCTGTACCGGGGGTAAGCACCGGTCTGTCCTTGTCGCGGAGCGATTGGCGGGCCATCTCCGCGCGGCTGGGTGGCGGGTTGATCTTGCTCACCGGGAATTGAAAAATGCTGGCGGACAGGTTAGCCCCGCTCCTTCGAACGCCGCTCCGGGCCAGGAGGCCCTTTCACAAGCACCATGATTGGTCTCGTTCTGGTTTCGCATGGCAGGCTGGCCGAAGAATTACGGCTGGCGCTGGAACATATTGTCGGCCCGCAGCAGGCAGTCGCCACGGTTTGCATCGGCCCCGATGATGATATGGAGTTGCGCCGGCGTGACATCCGCGATTCCATCGCCAGCGTGGATCAGGGTGATGGCGTGGTGGTGCTGACCGATATGTATGGCGGCACGCCTTCCAACCTTGCCATGCAAATAGTGGAAAAAGGCAAGGCAGTGGAAGTGCTTGCAGGCGTGAACCTTCCCCTACTGGTCAAGCTTGCGAAGATTCGCGGCAGTGAACCGCTGCATGAAGCGCTTGATCACGCCAAGGCAGCAGGCCGGAAGTATATTGCTCTCGCGCGGGATGTCGCGGGTGCCAAGCCAAATGGCAGCGCCAAGGAATGACGGAAACGGCCCCGGCCCCTTCTTCCGGCGGCATGGTACTGCGCCGTAGCGTTGTTATCCCGAATAGTCGCGGCCTGCATGCCCGCGCGGCGGCGAAGCTGGTCGCCTTGGCGGAACGCTATTCGGCTTGCGTGAATGTATTGCGTGATGGGCAAAGCGTGCCCGCAGTTTCCATTATGGGGCTGATGATGTTGGGCGCCGGGCGCGGCGCCGAAATTGTGATCCAAGCTGAAGGCTGGGACGCCAAGGAAGCGCTGGACGCGGTGGCTGCCCTGGTTGAAGCAGGCTTCCATGAAGAATGAGACGCCCGCGCGTTCGCGCGCAGCCAAAGCCCCGCGCCGGCGTGAAACGCAGCTTCGCGGCATTGCGGTTTCGCCTGGCATTGCGATTGGCCCCGCTTTTGACACCAGCGAAGCGCCCGCCGAGGCGCCGCGCCGGCGTATCACGACTGAGGCGATTGAAGCCGAACGCGTACGCTTGGCCGATGCGGTGGCGTTTTCGCGCAAGCAAGTCACCAAGCTGAAAACGCGCATCGCCATCCTGCCCGAAGAAGCGCAGGAAGAAATCGCGCCACTTCTGGACGCGCATTTGCTGATGCTTGGCAATTCACGCCTGATCCGTGGCGCGCGCAAACGGATTGAGGTTGAATTGCTGGCGGCTGAGACCGCCATCACCGATGAAGCGGAAGCGATTGCGGAAGCCATTCTGGCCACGAAGGATGATGACCGCGCCGGCCTTACGCGCCGCGCGACAGAAGTGCGTGATATTGCGCGGCGCGTCACACGCAACCTGACCGCAACGCCCTTTCGCAGCCTGAAGAACCTGCCCGAAGGCTGTATTCTGATCGCTGAGGAATTGACGCCATCAGACGCCGCACTGTTGGACCCGGCGCGCATTGCCGGTGTTGCAACCGATGAAGGCGGCGCGGATGGTCATACCGCCATCATGCTGCGCGCGCTCGGTATTCCTTCAGTGCTTGGCGTGCCGGGCCTGACGGAAAGCGTGCGGCGCAATGACCAGATAGTGCTGGATGGCGCGGCAGGGAATGTTGCCATCCACCCGGAAGCTGCGACGCTGACGGCTGCGAAGGAAAAACTGGCAGCCTATACCCGGGAACGTGCACGGCTTGGGCGCCTGCGGCGCCTGCCGGCCATCACCACCGATGGCGAAGAAGTGGAATTGCAGGCCAATCTGGAAATTCCGCAGGAATTGCCGCTGATTGCACAAGCCGGCGCGCAGGGTATTGGGCTGCTCCGCACAGAATTCCTGTTCATGAATCGCGAGGATTTGCCCGATGAGGAAGCGCAATGCGCGGCCTATCGCCAAATCCTGGAAGCCATGGGCCAGGACCCGGTGACCATTCGCGTGCTGGATTGGGGTGGGGAGAAGGATATCGCTGCCCTCGCCGAAGGTATTTCGCCGACCCATGCCGGCGCCAATCCAGCGCTTGGGCTACGCGGCATCAGGTTATTGCTGCGCCGGCCGGAATTGCTGGAAGTGCAATTCGCCGCGATTTTGCGCGTTTCGGCGGAATTGCCGGATGGTCAGGTGCGGCTTTTGTTGCCGATGGTGACGATCCCTGAGGAAATGAAACAGGCGCGCGATATTTTTGACCGCGTCGCGCGGCGGCTGCGGCGGCGTGGTGACAAGCTGCCGGATAAACTGCCGCTGCTTGGCGCCATGATTGAAACGCCAGGTGCAGCGTTGGCGGCGGATGCGATTGCGCTGGAAGCGGATTTCTTTTCAATCGGCAGCAATGATCTGGCGATGTATACGCTGGCCGTTGATCGCGGGGATGCGGAAGTGGCGCATCTTTATGACCCGCTGCACCCCGCCGTGCTGCGGCTGATGCAATTCGCCACCGAAGCGGCGCTCAGGCTGCGCATGCCGGTTTCGATTTGCGGTGAAATGGCCGGCAATCCGCAATTAATCCCGCTGCTGCTGGGGCTTGGCATTCGCAGTTTTTCGATGAATGCATCGGCCATTCCGCGCGTGAAGCAGGCAGTACGCGGGCTTGATATCGGCGATTGCGCACGCTTCGCCCGCCGCGTGATGGAACAAAGCGACCCTGCGCGCATCCGCGAATTGGTGGCGGGGTTTGCGGCAGGGGCCGGGGAAAAAGCCTGAAACTGACCGTCTCAGTTTAGTAGCGCCCGCAGCGCCAGCATCGCGGCCACCCCCACCAAAAGCGCCGGCAGCAGATTGCGCCCAAAGGCAAGGCACACCGCAACGCCGACGCCAAGCCCGAAAAGCCGCGCTGCCAGTGGCACATCCGCCAGCGCCCCAGTTGGCGCGATGATCGCCAGCATGACAAAAGCTGCAAGGGTTGCCTGCGCAATCGCCGTCGCCCAGGCGATCACGGGATGGTCGCCACCAAGCCCGCCCGCCAGCCACACACCCGCACTCCGCAGCAGCAGGCAGGCAAGCGCGGTCAGTGCGAGCGCGATATCAGCGTTGTCCACGCTTGCGCCCCCATAAAAAGGCGACGGTGCCGCCAATGATCCCCGCCGCCAAAAGCCCCATGGAGGATGGCAGGATGATTGTCAGCCCCGCCGCCGCCGCACCGCACAAAATGGCGCGGCGCGGTGCGGGCTTATTCACATCAGCGGCCAGCAGTAGCGCGTAATAGAGCGGATTGACGAATAGCAGCGCCGCGCGCGCGTGATCATCCAACATGCCCGCCACGTAAAACCCGGCCAGCGCGGCAAGCCCCGCCACCACCCAGCTTGTCAGGCCAAAGCCCAAAAACCAGGAAAGCCTGACTGAGGAAGCGATGTCGGGAAAGGCGCGCATCGCCGCGGCCCAAGGTGTGACGGCGATGAAGGGAATGGCCGGGATCAGGCGCTTACGCTCATGCACGCCGAAAAGCGGCGTGATGGCAATCGCCATGGGCAGGAAGCGCGCATTCACGGCAATCGCACCCATCACCGCGGGCGCGATGCCGCCCACAAAACCAGTGCTGGCCGCCTGCACCAAAACCAATTGCCCCGGCATGCCATAGATCGCCCAGCACGCCATCAAAGCCCAGCCTGGCGGCAGCCCGGCTTCGCGCACTGCCGCCCCGAAGGCGAGGAAAGTGGCCGCCATGGCAACGCCCGCCGCCCCCACCGCATCACGCGCGCCAAACAGCGCCGCGCCGCGCGAGGAGGTGACGCTACCCATACGCACGCACAGGCAGAATAGCGTGGGGCGAAGCAGCCTTCATGCGCTAAAGCTTCACCACCCCAGCACCGATCAAGCCTGCAAGCCGCGCCGCGACGGCCGCTTGCGCATTGGCATCCAGCCCCAGCAGGCGATGAATACCAGCGGCGAGTTCCGCTTCTGTTGTCGCTGGCCTTAGTGCCAAAAGTTTTTCGGCAGCGGCAGCGATTTCGCGCGGCGATACGGCGGCAGCGCGGCGCAAATGCGCAGCAGCCCCGCGGCGATCCCGCGGCACAATCGCCGCATTTTCAGCCAGCAGAACACCCTGTTCTTCCTTCACGCCGTGCAATTGCCGTGCAAGCGCCAAGGCCTGACGCAACACATCACGCGCTGGCGTGGGCAGCGCTTCCAGGCCCCATAATAACCGCACGCGCTCGGCAAGGCTTTCGGTTGTGATCGGCGCTTCGACATTGATGATTTCAGCGAGAATACCAGCGAGTGTCGCGAATGGCACATCGGCAATGGCGGTATCTTTCGGCACCTCCGGCGCCGCTTCGCGGTAACGCTCCGCCAAGCCAGTTTGCGGGGTGGGCGCTATAGCTTCAGGTGCGCTGGTGGCGGGTGCGGCGCCAAGCAAAGTAGCGATGCGCGCGGCCTCGGCCTCTGGCCTGCCATACCAGGAAAGCGACCAGGCGCGCGTGAGCTTCCAGCCCATGGCTTGCAGTGCGTTGTCGCGGCCCCTTTCACGATCACGCGCGCAGCGCAGCGCCGCCCAATCCCCGGCATCCGCTTCAATGCCCAACACGTAATTCCCGGCTTCTCGCGCCGCGACATCCAGGAACAAGCCCGCCATGCCAACCCTCGGCACGGCTTCCTTGCCCGCAGATTCGATGGCTTTGCCAATGGCAGCGGCCAAAGGTGCGGCTTGGGTTTTAGCGGCAGTCGCGCGCGGTGCCTCCCCCGCCGCGGCGAAGGCAAGAAAGGATTTGAGTGTCGCGACCCCGCGCCCCGAAGCGCGCGCGAGGTCAATGTCATCCGCGCCGATGGACGAAAACACAATGCAGCGCTTCTTGGCACGCGTGATCAGCACATTCAGCCGGCGTTCGCCGCCATCAGCGGAAAGCGGGCCGAAGCGCATGGCAAGCCTGCCATCAGCGCCACGCCCGTAACCCACCGAAATCATGATCGAATCGCGTTCGTCACCTTGCACGTTTTCCAGATTCTTGACGAAAAACGGCTCATCCGAGTGGGCGGCGAAAAACGCTTCCGTATCCGGATTTTCGCGCCGCGCCGCTTCAACAGCATTCAGAATGGCATCACGCTGTCGGATCGAAAACGCCGCAACACCCAAAGTATCGCCGGGCGTTTCACGTGCATGGGCGATGACGGCTTCCGCAACCGCGCGGGCTTCTTCCGCATTGGTGCCGGTGCCACCCGTGTCAAACCGCCCTTCAACGCGGCGCAGTGAAAGCCCAAGCGCGGCTGAGCGTGCGCGCGGCGATGGCAGGATGAAAAGCCGATTGTCGTAAAACTCCGCATTTGATGTCGCGATCAGGCTTTCATGCCGGCTGCGATAATGCCAGCGCAGCATGGCCGATGGCAGGCCGCGCGCATTGCAAAGCCCCAGAATGCTTTCCACATCGCGCGCCGCGACAACATCGGCGGTATTTTCAGCGGCTTCCTCCCCTTCCTCACCTGTCATACGCTGAAAAAAGCGCGTGGGCGGCATTTGCTTATCATCACCTACCACCACCACCTGCCGGCAGCGTGCAATGGCGCCGAGTGCATCAACCGGTTCCACCTGGCTCGCTTCATCAATCACCAGCAGGTCGAAGGAAAGCCCAGGCTTCAGCCCATGCGGGGGGCTAAGGAATTGCGCCACCGAAAGCGGGCTCATCATGAAAATCGGCTTGGCCTTTTGTACCGCCTGGGAAGCGCGCAGCAGCAATTCGCGCACCGGCAAATGACCGCGCTTCTTTTCCATCTCACCGCGCAGCACTGTCATACCGGGCGCGCCATCGCGCACTTCCTTCACGCGCTGCGCATGGGCATAGGCGGCTTCCGCGCGCGTCAGCGTAATGCGCGCGCGATCTGCGTCGCGGAAATCCTCAACCAGCCGATCCGCTGCCGCACCGTCAAATGCCGCCAATTCGGGGTGCTGCGCCATGGCAGCGCGGAGCAAGCCTTCATGCAGCGCGAAGGAAAAAACATCCGCCACCGCTTCGGGCGCAATACGGCCATCGGCCAAGCGTTCCAACAAGGGCTCAAGCCCGCCGGCCGAAGCAGCGGCACGGCGCCAGCCAAGCCAGGCATCAAGCGCTTCCGGCGCCGCCGCCCAATCGCCAAGGCGCGCGGCAAGAGCAGAGAAGGAGGGCTCCTCCGCACCAAAGGCACTGCGCGCATCAAGCGTTGTTGCCTGCTGCAATTCCTGAAAGGCTGCTAGCGCTGTTTCCAGCGGCGCGGCCTCCACCGGTTTGGCACCCTGCGCGAGCGCCGTCAGCGCCGCCGCACCATGGGTCTTGCGCCAGGCCAGCAAGGCGGCCAGTGGCGCGGGATCACTCGCCTCTCCCTGCCAGAGCGCACCAAACGCCGCGCGGCCCAAGGCATCACCCTTGCGCAAGGCTTCACGTGCGGCCTGCCCGGCCAGCGCGGCATCAAGCGCCGGCAGCGGGTTTTCCGCATCACGCGCAACACGTGCCGCAAGCGCCTTGGCATCACGCCGCGCACCGGACAGAAAACCGAAAACGCCGCCCGCCTCGGCCAAGGTCGCGCGTGCTTCCGCAATGCCCGCCACATCCAAAGCACTCGGCAAAAGCTGTGGATCAGCCTTGGCTTTTTGCAAGGCGCCCAGCGACTGCACCAGGGCTTCCAGCGGCGCCATATTACCCGCCCAGGCTTCATGCTTCAACGCGGCTGCATCATGCGCGGGTGCCGCTGCCAAGGCGGGGTTCAAGGCAAGCGCGGTCTCCGCTGCCTTCGGCCCAGCCTCTGCGCCCAGCGCCGCGCCGGCCGCGGCAAAGGCACGAATCCAGCCGGACAGCCGCCCCAGCAGCCGGTCCGCATCGGCGGGGCCTATATCGGCCATCACGCCGCGCCAGGGGCTTTGCGCGCCGCCATCCGCAGCATAACCAGCGAGTAGTTTGATCGCATCGCGCCGGGCTTCAATCGCCGCCGCATCCCATTCCGCCGCATTCACGGAAAAATCCGGCGCAGCGACGCCGCGCTGCCGCAAGCCAACCAGCGCGCCAATCACCTGATGCAGCGCCATGCCCGAAGCGCCAACCGTTGCGCGAATCGCCGCCGCATGGCGATTGATTCG
This sequence comes from Roseomonas sp., assembly GCA_051007055.1. Classification (GTDB taxonomy): domain Bacteria; phylum Pseudomonadota; class Alphaproteobacteria; order Acetobacterales; family Acetobacteraceae; genus Neoroseomonas. The sequence continues at coordinate 114,625 of JBPCSO010000079.1, read as the reverse complement.
CCCGCGCAGTGATCCTAAACGGCGCACCACCGCATCACGATCCGGCTTTGGCGGCATTGGCAGGGAAAGTGTGGCGCGGAGTTCATCCAGCACCGCGCGTTTCGATTGCTTTTCCGAATGTAATTCCAGGCAGGCGGCGCCAAGGCCAATACTCTCCAGCCGGCGCTTCACCACTTCAAGCGCGGCGAGTTTCTCGGCCACGAACAAGACGCTTCGGCCATCCAGCACGGCCTGGGCGATGATATTGCTGATGGTCTGGCTTTTGCCGGTGCCGGGCGGACCCTGGATCACGACATGCCCGCCGCGCCGGACGGCTTCCGCCGCCAAAGCCTGGCTGCCATCCACATCCATGACATGATCCAGCCGCTCCACCGGGATTTCCACATCCACATCAGCGTCATCGGCAAAAACCGGCGGCATCGAAAGCGTCTCACCGCCCACCAGCGCGCGCACCATGGGGTGATCGGCAAGGCCTGGATTTTCTTCAGGTCCAAGGTCGCGCCACATCAGGAATTTGGCGAAGGAGAATAACCCAATCGCCAGCGCATCCGCATCCACACGCCAATTCGCGCGTTCTGCCACCAGCGCTGCGATACTCTCAGCCCAGGCGGTCGGCGTATAGGCCTCAGCGTCGAAATCCGGCAGCGCAGTCTTGAAATTCACCTTGAGCATTTCGCGGAGTGACAGATTCTCCGCGATATCACCCACCGCCCCACGCAGCTTGAAATGCTGCGATACCCCTTCGCGTTCCAGCGCCACCGGCAGCAGCGCCAGCGGCGCGCGACGTTCAGTCTCGGGTGTCGCGGGATCGCGCCAGATCAGCGCGCCGAGCGCCAGGTACAGCGTGGGCACACCGGTTTCTTCGCGGGCCGTGCGTGCATCCTGCATGATGTCGCGCAGCCGGCGCACCAGATCAGCGGGCGGCAATTGCACGCGCAACTTGTCATCGCGCTGATAATCTTCCCGTGTGGCATCGGCTTTGGCATTACCAACACCTTCCACCTTCACCTTGGTGCTACGCGCACGGCGCGGCTTGCCGGGGGTTGCTTCAGCCGGCGCGGCTTCGGGCGTGGTAGCTGAGGCTTCAAAGCCAAAGGCGCGGCCCGCTTGCAGCGCGCCAAGGACAAAATCCGCATCCTCATCATCAACGATCATGACGCCGCGTGATGCGCCGGGCTTCGGCAGGGATAGCAGCCGATTGCGCGTGGAAAGGTCCAAAAGCCCGCGGCGGGCTTCTTCCAGTGCCGTGCGCAGATCCGTCATGCGGTTATTTTTTCCGGAAGGCGAAGGTGATCAGCAGCACGCAGCCAACCAGCGCCAGAATGGCCAGCATGCCCTGCACCACTTCGAAATTCGGCGAGTCAGGGTGGATGAAAATGGACGCAGCCGCGGCGCCCATCATCATCAGGGTTTGCAGTATCCATTCCATCTAAGCGCCCCTTGCCTCTTGGCTGCGGCGGGTGCCTCAACCGATTGTTAGTCTTGCATATCCGGGGGTCCAATCGAAGGGTGATTTTCAGGGGCCTGGCTGCGGGTTCGGTAGGATACGATTTTCCAGTATCTCGATACGGGAAAGGGAAGCCTTGAGCAGCGAGATCAGCTCCGCCACTTGCTCTTCGCGTAGCAGGTCCAGCTTTTCATGCAGCAGGCTGATTTCGGCTTCGGCGCGGATATTCACCTGGTAATCGGCGATGGACCGGATGCGGTCTACATCCGCCTGGCGGTTCTGGCTCATCATAATGATGGGCGCTGTATAGGCCGCCTGGAAGGATAGCATCAGGTTCAGCAGGATGAAGGGGTAGGGGTCCCAGGCATTGCTGCCAGAAGCTGCGTTGGCGACCAGCCAGGCCACCAATAGCCCGGACTGAATCAGGATGAAGCGCCAGGACCCGACGGTTGCCGCCACCAGGTCGGAAAGTCTTTCGCCGAGTGTCAGCGGCGCCGCCGGGCCTTCGCCACGTCGCCTTTCCCGCGCGCGTGACAGGGCTGTGCGCAAATGAACGCGGCGGCGGTGATTATGATGTTCAGGATGCTCGGCCATGCAGAATTCCCCCTGCAAAGCCGTCATTCTGCAGCCATCATGCACAAAAGTGCATGATGAATATCAACTCCGCCCGTAAGTATCCTCAAAGCGCACGATGTCATCCTCGCCAAGGTAGGAGCCGGACTGCACTTCAATCAATGTCAGCGGGATTTTGCCGGGGTTCTCCATGCGATGGATGCAGCCAAGCGGCAGATAGACGCTTTCATTCTCCCGCAGCATGATTTCTTCGCCGTCGCGCCGCACAATGGCAGTGCCGGAGACGACCACCCAATGCTCGGCACGGTGGAAATGCTTTTGTAGCGAAAGCTTGGCGCCGGGGCGAACCTCGATCTTCTTGACCTGGAAACGATCCCCCATGATCAAGCCTTCATAATGACCCCAGGGGCGATAGGCGCGGCGATGTTCGGTGGCTTCCTTGGCGCCGCGCGCCTTCAGCCGGTCCACCAGCTTTTTCACATCCTGCGCATGATCACGATGCATGGCAAGAACGGCATCATCCGTGACAACCACGACAGCGTTTTCCAGCCCGATCACGCCGGTCAGAATTGTTTCGCTGCGAATATAGCAATTCTTCGCATCCACCAATTCAACCGGCCCAAGCGTCGCATTACCGGCGGAATCCTTCGGCTGAATCTCCCAAAGCGCGGCCCAGGAACCGATATCGGACCAGCCGATGGAAGCGGGCACCACGGCGGCTTTTTGCGTGCGTTCCATCACCGCGTAGTCAATGCTGATGGATGGTGTTGCGGTGAAGGCCGCCGCTTCAAGGCGGATGAAATCCCCATCACGCGCAGCGCCAGCAACGGCAGCGCGCACGCCCTTCAGCACCTCAGGCGCATGGGCTTCAAGTTCCGCCAGCATGGTCACGGCAGAGGCGACAAACATGCCGGAATTCCACAAATGCCGACCGGTTTTGAGGAATTCCGCCGCGCGCGTTGCGTCGGGCTTTTCCACAAAGCGCGCAATGCGCTGCACACCTTCGCTGCCCGGCAAGCTATCACCGGCTTCGATATAGCCGTACCCCGTCTCCGGCGCGGTTGGCTGCATGCCGAAGGTAACAATAGCCCCTGCTTGCGCCGCCGCCGCGGCCTTGGCCAGCGCTGCTTGCAGCGCCGTCACATCACCAATCGCGGCATCGGCGGCCATGAACCACAGTACGGCACCAGGTGCGGTTTCTTCGGCGAGTAATGCGGCGGCGGCGATGGCGGGTGCGCTATTGCGGCCCACCGGTTCCAGCACGATGGATGCGCCCTTATCGCGCAATTGCTCGGCGACCAGAAAGCGATGCGCTTCATTGCAGACCACCATCGGCGGCAGGAAGCCCGCGCCCGAACCCCGCGCGGCGGTTTCCGCCAGCATGGTTTTGTCCGAAGCAAGCGGCCAGAACTGCTTGGGATAGCTTTCGCGCGACAGCGGCCATAGCCGCGTGCCGGTGCCGCCGGACAGGATCACGGGCAGGATCAGGGGGGAATTCGCGTTCATGGGCAATCATAGCTCCGCATCGCGCCGCGCTTAGGGGCAAATCGGGGCAAAGCCAAGGCAGGGGCTTCGGGCGTTTCCCCGCGCAGGCTTCCGGTATAGGGTCCGCCCGTCAATCAAGTGCGACAGTTGCCCTGCCTTGGATCAGCCTGTCCCCCTGCCCATTCCGGAAGGCTTCGTGCCGCGCCCTGCTGGCGGGCCGTTTCTGGAACCGATCGGCCCTATCATGATCCGGCGGGATCACGGGCCGCTTGCCTTTGGGCTTCGCATCGAAAAGCGCCATTGCAACAGCAAGGACATGGCCCATGGGGGCATGTTGGCGACATTCGCCGACCTCGCGCTCGGGATTGGGGGCTTCAACCTGGCTGGGGTGACAGGGTTCTTCACCACCATCAGCCTGAATTCGGACTACCTGGCGCCAGCCTTGCTTGGCACCTGGCTGCAATGCGAACCGGTGCTGTTGCGCAAGACCCGCACGCTGGTTTTCGCACAAGGGGTCTGCATGGCGGATGGCAAGCCTGTGCTGCGTGCCAGCGGGGTTTTTGCCCTGCCGCGGGAGCCCGCGGCAGGCGCGTGACCTGTCCGGCTACACCACCGGGCTTTTGCCGCCATCCACATTGATGGCTGTGCCGCTGATGAAGCCGCCCTGTTCGCTGGCCAATAGCAGCGCCATGGCAGCGAATTCCTCAGCCTTGCCGATCCGCCCGAGGGGGACGGCCTTGCCTTGTTCGGCCTTCCAATCCTCCCACGTGATGTTGCGCTGTTCGGATGCATGGCGGCGCACCCATTGATCGCTTTCGATAATGCCGACCAGCATGGCATTCACCAGCACATTATGGGGTGCAAATTCATTCGCCATGGCCTTAGTGAGCGCCATGCCCGCCGCGCGAGACACTGAGGTGGGCGTTGAACCACCGGGCGGTGCCTTGGCGCCGATATTCAGCACATTGATAATGCGGCCCCATTTGCGGTCCCGCATGCCGGGCAGCGCCAGCCTGGAAAGCCGGATAGCCGCGAAAAGCTTCAGGTCCAGATCATCCTGCCAAAGCGCATCTGTCACTTCCAGGAAGCCGCCGCGTTGCGATGTGCCGGCATTATTGATCAGGATATCCACCTGGCCGAGGCCCTTGACCGCCGCGGCATAGGCGGCTTCGCAGCCTGTTGCCGTGCGGATATCGGCGGCGATGGCGGCGACCTTGGAACCCGGCGCGGCGGCGCGGATTTCCGCTTCAGCCTTGGCAAGGCTTTCCGCCCCGCGCGCGACAATGGCGACATGCCCGCCCGATTCAGCAAACATCTTTGCCATGGCAAGGCCCAAGCCCTTGGACCCGCCGGTGATGAGCGCGGCGCGCCCATTCAAGGTAATGTTCATGGATTACTCCCCCAATGATGGGGGCCATCCTGCCGGAAGTGGGGCGGGACGCAAGCGGAGGCGCGCTACAAATTGAATAGCGCGTAGATATCGGCAAGCGTCGTGGTGCCGATCAGGATCACATCATCGCCCGCACCGCCTGAAAAACTTCCATCCCCTGCGTCGCCCATCAAGGTGTCGTTGCCGGCCCCGCCGATCAACATGTCATTGCCAGCGCCGCCAATCAGCAGATCATGGCCGCCGCCGCCATCAAGCGTATCGGCGCCAAGGCCTCCATTTATTTGGTTTGCGAGTGAGTCACCCAGCAGGCTATCGGCGCCGGAACCAGCAAGCACATCTTCGAAGCCGGCGAGGGTATCATTACCGGCACCGCCACTGGCGCTATTTCCAATAAGGCTGACGGTCAGCGCGGTATTGGCGGTGGCGTAGGATAAAAGATCATTGCCGGCGCCGCCAGAAAGGCTGTCATTGCCGAGGCCACCGTCAAGCGTATCGGCACCGCCGTTGCCGGCCAGGGTATTGCCGGCAGTATCGCCCAGCAGGCTATCTGCGCCTGTGCCGCTGATCGCGTGCTGGAAGCCCGCAAGGCTATCATTGCCTGCGGCACCAGTCGCCCGATTGCCTGTCAGCGTGATGGTAACGGCGCCCGTTGCGGCAGCGTAGGACACGAAATCACCATCGCCACCGCCCACCAAGCTGTCATTGCCAAGGCCACCGTCAAGCGTATCGGCGCCATCACCGCCAAGCAGCGTATTGGCCGCAACATCACCAAGCAGGCTATCGGCACCCGCGCCGCTGATCACATGTTCGAAGCCAGACAGGCTATCATCGCCCGCCGCGCCGCTTGCCCTACTGGTCAACAGATTGATCGTGATGGCGCCGCTACTTGTGGCATAAATCAGAACATCGTTATGCGCATTCCCAATAAGCGAATCATTGCCAAGGCCGCCATCCAAGGTATCCGCGCCATCATCGCCATTCAGCGTATCATTGCCACCTGCGCCAGTCAGCGCATTGGCCGCAGCATTGCCCAGCAGGCTATCTGCCCCCGCGCCGCTGATCACATGTTCGAAGCCGGCCAAGCTATCATCGCCCGCACCGCCGCTTGCCCGATTGGCCGCCAAGTTCACCGTAACCGCGCCAAGCACGGCAGCGTAGGACAAAAGATCCAAGCCAGAGCCACCGGAAAGGCTGTCATTGCCCGAACCACCATCCAGCGTATCAGCGCCGCCGCTACCTGCCAGAGTATTGGCCGCCGCATCACCAAGCAGGCTATCTGCGCCTGCGCCGCTGATCACATATTCAAAGGCGCCCAAGCTATCATTGCCTGCCGCGCCGCTGGCCCGATTGCTGACAAGGCTGATCGTAACTCCGCCAGTGGCCAAGGCATAGGACAGTAAATCGTTGCCGCTGCTCCCAAAGATGCTGTCATTACCAAGGCCGCCATCCAGCGTATCGGCGCCCCCACCGCCATTCAGCGTGTCATTGCCTGCGGCACCTGTCAGCGCATTGGCCGCGGCATCGCCAAGAAGGCTGTCTGACCAGGCGCCGCCAAGCACATCTTCAATGCCGGTGAAGCTATCATTACCTGCCGCGCCAATCACCCTATTGCTGGCAAGGCTGATGGTAATCGCCCCAGTGGCACTGGCATAGGACAAGATATCATTGTCGGCGCCGCCAGAAATACTGTCATCGCCAAGCAGGCCATCAAGCGTATCGGCGCCAGCCTCACCCGAAAGAGTGTCATTGCCGGCTTCGCCGTAAATCGCATTGCCAAGGCTATCGCCGGGTAGGATGCCGCCACTGCCGGCGGGTGCCGAAAAGGCGATGGCCAGCCAGTTGCGCACATAAAGGCTTGTTCCGGATTGGGAATAGGTTGTCCAAATTCCATCGGAACCTGAAGCCCAGGCTTCTACCGGAAGGTAGAGCGTATCATTCCCAGCGCCACCATCCAGCGTGTCATTGTCTGTGCCAAGCACATAGCCAAAGCTGTCTTCACCGTCACCGAAATCAAGCCAATCATTGCCTGGGTTTGCAAGAATGGCTTCGACACCATTGCCCCCCATGACGGTATCATTGCCTGTGCCGGCATCTACTGAATCGGTGGACTGACTAAGGAAGTAATCATCACCATTGCCGCCCAGCATTGTGTCATTGCCGGCCCAGGACACCAGCGTATCATTCCCGGTGCCGCCGAGCAAAAGATCATTGCCATCCCCGCCCCAGAGAACATCATCACCCCCAAGGCCATTCATGGTGTCGTTGCCGCCCATGCCATTCAGTAGGTCCTGCACGGCAAGGCCATACATTGAATTATTGTCTGACCCACGTACTGCAGTGGCGAATTCAAATGAAAACCCATCAAGCGGGAAATCCGCGGCAGTGAGCGGCTGGTCATTGCTTGTATCAACAAAAACGGCGAAATCAGCCGCGCCCAAGACACCATCATGGTCCAGGTCAAGCACTACCCAGCCATCACCATCTGTCTTCGGCACCCAATAGACCGGGACATAATCCTGAACATTATCAAGCGGTAGCACCAGGCCCGGGGTTAGGCTTGCAACAGCCGTGGGCAGGGACCCCACCCAATTCAGCGGCAGCAACTCATTTCCCGGGGAGCGGTAGAAAGCGGGTGAGGGGAAGTCATAAAAACTGCCCACCAGGACAAGCCTATCCCCTTCGGCGCGATTGAAATCCAGCACCATATCCGGTGCTGCGACCGGGGAGCCAAGGTCACCACCCGCTGAACCATCCGAATAGGTCAGGTAGAAAAAATCGGCCCCGGTACCGCCGGCATAGGTATCCCGCCCCAAACCGCCTTCCAGGGAATCATTGCCCGCGCCGCCAAAAAGGCTGTCATTCCCGATGCTGCCATACAGACTGTCCGCGCCGGCGCCACCATCGAGACTATCATTACCGTTCGCGCCGTCCAATAAATCCGCGCCGCCCAGGCCAAGGAGCATGTCGTTCCCATTGGTGCCGAGAAGACAATCATTCCCGCTTGTTCCCGACATAGACTTCCCCTTAAACGCCAAGATCTGCCGCAATAACGCATTAGCGGAATATTAACGGAAGATGGCGGGCAAGAAAACGAAGAGTTTAGGGGCGGTGGGGGTTCCTGGAGCCGCCTTTGCGCCCCAGCGCCAGTACCGGCGCCTGATGGCCAAAGCATGGAGCGGGCGGGGGGAATCGAACCCCCGACATTCAGCTTGGGAAGCTGACGTTCTACCTCTGAACTACGCCCGCGCCGCTTGTGTGATATACCCGCCAGCCTGGGGTTTGGGCAAGCTCAACCCTTCAAAGCAGCATCCCGCGCCGCTGTCGCCAGCGCATCGGCGCGTTCATTCATGGGGTCCCCGGCATGGCCGCGCACCCAGCGCCATTCAATCTCATGCGGCTTGGCGGCGGCCAGAATGGCCTGCCACAGATCCAGGTTCTTCACCGGCTCCTTCGCCGCATTGCGCCAATTGGCGCGTACCCAGCCATGGATCCAGCGGCTGATGCCATTCCGCAGATATTCGCTATCCGTATGCAGCGCCACGCGGCATGGCTTTTTCAGCGCCTCAAGCGCCCTCAAGGCTGCGGTCAATTCCATGCGGTTATTGGTGGTCTCGGCCTCACTACCCAAAAGTTCGCGCTCATGTTCGCCAAAGCGCAGAATAGCCGCCCAGCCACCGGGGCCGGGGTTGGGTTTGCAGCCGCCATCGGTCCATATCTCGACCAAGGGGCGCGGGTCCGCGCTGCCAGTCACAGGCCAAAGGCCGCAAGCGTTTCGGCGCCGCTGAAGAACCTGAGTTTCCGCAGATATTCCATCGGGTCCTTCCGCGTTACCAAGGCACCTTCGGGTGTATGCGTCCAGTCATACAGCCGGGTCAGCAGAAAGCGCAGCGCCGCGCCGCGGCACAGCACCGGCAGGGCTGCCAATTCAGCCTGGCTCAGCGGGCGAATGGCGCGATAGGCGCCAAGCATGGCGCGCGCGCGCGTCACGTTGAAGGAATAATCAGCCTCAAAGCACCAGGCATTCACGCAGACCGCGATGTCATAGGCGAAAAGATCCGTGCAGGCGAAATAGAAATCAATCACGCCGGACACGCGCGGCTGGCCATCGGCGCCTGGCAGGAAAAAGGCGTTATCGGGAAAAAGATCGGCGTGGATCTGCCCGATCGGCAGGCTGCCCTCCGCCGGCCAGGCGGCCAGAATGCCAGCGAGCGCCGCGTCCAGTTCCGCAATCAGGCCGGGCTGCACCTCATCACCCCGCGCGCGGCAGCCATCCAGCAAAGGCGCCCAGCCTCCGGGGCCGAGTGCATTGGGCCTACGCATCCCAAACCCAGCCCCGGCCAAATGCATCTCCGCCAAAGCCTTGCCGAGTGGCGCGCAATGCTCTGGCCGCACGCGGCGTGGCCAGACGCCCGGCAGGAAGGTGACAATCGCCGCAGGCCGCCCCGCCAATGCGCGCAAGGCCGCACCATCACGCCCATGCACTGGCGTCGGGCAGGCCATGCCGCGCGCTGCTAAATGTTCCATCAGCCCAAGGAAATAGGGCAATTCAGCGGGGTCCACGCGCTTTTCATACAGCGTCAGGATGAAATCACCGGCTTCGGTTTTCAGCGCGTAGTTGGAATTCTCGACACCCTCCGCAATGCCGCGAAAGGCCAGCAATTCGCCAAGCGCGTAATCGGCCAGGAAGGCGCGCAACACCTCATCCGAAACCTCAGTATAAACCGCCATTATTGGGCGGCGAGCCCGCGCGGCAGGCGGAAGGTGATCTGTTCCACCGCCACCACCACTTCCTCGATTTCAAGGGAATAGGCCTCACCAAGCCGTGCGATCACCTCTTCCACCAGCACTTCGGGCGCGCTGGCACCGGCGGTGACGCCCACGGTCTTGCAGCCCTGTACGAGGGAAAGATCAAGATCAGCACCGCGTTGCACCATCACGGCGCGGCGCGCGCCGCTACGCTCGGCCACTTCGCGTAGGCGTTGGCTATTGGATGAATTGGGCGCGCCCACCACCACCACCAGATCGGACCTGGCCGCAATCGCCTTCACTGCCGCTTGGCGATTGGTGGTTGCGTAGCAGATATCTTCCTTGGCGGGGCCCCGAATGTCCGGAAAGCGCCGTTGCAGGATGCTGATGATTTCCGCCGTATCATCAACGGAAAGCGTGGTTTGCGTTGTATAAGCCAAGGTGGTGCCTTCGGGCGAGACAACACTTTCCGCATCCGCCGCATCCTGCACCAAAGTCACCGCCCCTTCCGGCAATTGGCCCATGGTGCCGATCACTTCCGGGTGGCCGGCATGGCCAATCAGGAAAAGATGGCGGCCATGTTCATGATGGCGTTCGGCTTCGCGATGCACCTTGCTCACCAGCGGGCAGGTGGCGTCGAGTGCGAACATCATGCGCTGCGCGGCTTCTGCGGGCACGGATTTCGGCACGCCATGGGCGGAAAACACGACGGGCTGGCCGTCATTCGGGATTTCGTTCAGTTCTTCGACGAAAATGGCGCCCTGTTTTTCCAGGCTTTCGACCACGAAGCGGTTATGGACGATTTCATGGCGCACATAGACCGGGGCGCCGTGGCGTTTCAGCGCTTCCTCCACAATCTTGATGGCGCGGTCCACGCCGGCGCAAAAGCCGCGCGGTCCGGCGAGCAGAAGGTGCAAAGGCGGCTTGGCAGAGGCCATGGGCGCGGGGTCCATCGAAAGGGGTCGGCCACGGGTTGCGGCGCGACGCGAAGAATGGTCAGAGTAGCCCGCAGCCCGTTCGGGTCAAAGGGGGTTTCGGCATGCGGCGCTTCGGGGTTCTGGTTCTGGCGGGGCTGGTCGCAGCTTGTGGTTCGTCTTCCCAGGAAAAGGTGCTCGCACCCTGCCCCAGGGTGACGATCCTGGCCGATGGGGCGGACATCACCCGCTTCCGGCCCGGCGCGCCGCCGGATCTGGCCGCGATGCTGGTGGATGGCCGGATCGCGGGGGTGGACGTTACCTGCGATTACGTCCGGGGCGGCGGGGTGGAGGTGAAAATCGCGACTCTCATGGATGTGGAACGCGGCCCCGCCACGCGCGGCAATCGGGCCGAGCTAACCTGGTTCCTGGCCGTCACCAGCGGCGATGACAGCCAATTGGTTGAACGCAAGGACGCCCGCCTTTTGGTGAATTTTGAGGGCAATCAGACCCGCGCGCGGGTGACCTCGCCCCCCGAAACCCTTGTCTTCCCGGCTGGGCGCAGTGCAGCGGAATACCGCGTTCGGGTATCCTTTGCCTTGAGCGCCGAGGAGTTGGACCGCAACCGTCGGCGTGGGCCGCGTTAATTCGCGTTTTTGCTATTGATCGGGCCGGGGCATCTTGTCTCGCGCGGCGCCGTTACATACATCTTGTGGCATCCGCCGCCCCCTGCGGGGAGCGGCTTTTTCTAACCCCATCCGCGGCGGCAGTTTAGCCGCCGTATAGCAAGGGGGTCGCCGTGGTGCCGTTCAGGGCCGCCGCGATCCGCCGTAGAGGAGAATTCGGATGAGTAAGGTCATTGGCATAGACCTCGGCACCACCAATTCCTGCGTCGCGATTCTTGAAGGCAAGGATGTGCGCGTGATCGAAAACGCCGAAGGCGCGCGCACCACGCCTTCCATGATCGCTTTCGCGAAGAATGGCGAAAGGCTGGTCGGGCAATCGGCGAAGCGCCAGGCCGTTACCAACCCCACGGGCACGCTCTATGCGGTGAAGCGCCTGATTGGGCGGCGTTTTGATGACCCGATGGTGCAGAAAGATATCGGGCTTGCCCCCTTCAAGATCACCAAGGCGCCGAATGGCGATGCCTGGGTTGAGGTGGATGGCAAGACCTATGCGCCGCAGCAGATCAGCGCCATGGTGCTGACCAAGATGAAGGAAACCGCCGAAGCCCATTTGGGTGAGAAGGTTTCCCAGGCCGTGATTACCGTTCCGGCCTATTTCAATGACGCCCAGCGCCAAGCCACCAAGGAAGCCGGCACCGTTGCCGGGCTTGAAGTGCTGCGCATCATCAATGAACCAACCGCCGCCGCGCTGGCCTACGGTATGGAACAAAAGAAGGGCGGCACCATCGCGGTCTATGACCTTGGTGGCGGCACCTTCGACGTTTCCATCCTGGAAATCGGCGATGGCGTGTTCGAAGTGAAATCCACCAATGGCGATACTTTCCTGGGTGGTGAAGATTTTGACCAGCGCGTGATTGACTATCTGGCCGATGAATTCCGCAAGGAACAGGGCATTGACCTGCGCGGCGACAAGCTTGCGCTGCAACGCCTGAAGGAAGCGGCGGAAAAGGCAAAGATCGAGCTTTCCTCTTCCAAGGAAACCGAAATCAACCTGCCCTTCATCACCGCCGATGCGTCTGGCCCCAAGCATTTGGTGATGAAGGTCACCCGCGCGAAGCTGGAAGCTTTGGTGGATGATTTGATCAGCCGCACTATGGAACCCTGCCGCCAGGCGCTGAAGGATGCCGGCCTTGCCGCCAACGAAGTGGATGAGGTGATCCTGGTTGGCGGCATGACGCGCATGCCGAAGGTGGTGGAAGCGGTCCGCCAGTTCTTTGGCAAGGAACCGGCGCGCAACGTCAACCCCGATGAAGTCGTCGCCATTGGCGCGGCCATTCAGGGCGGCGTGCTGAAGGGCGATGTCAAGGATGTGTTGCTGCTGGATGTCACGCCGCTTAGCCTTGGTATCGAAACCTTGGGCGGTGTCTTCACGCGGCTGATTGATCGCAATACGACGATCCCGACGAAGAAAAGCCAAACCTTCTCCACCGCGGATGACAATCAAACTGCGGTCACCATCAAGGTGTATCAGGGCGAACGTGAAATGGCTGCGGACAACAAGCAGCTTGGCACTTTTGATCTGACAGGCATTCCCCCCGCGCCGCGTGGCGTGCCGCAGGTGGAAGTGACCTTTGACATTGACGCGAACGGTATCGTGAGCGTGAGTGCGAAGGACAAGGCGACCGGCAAGGAACAGCAAATCCGCATCCAGGCGAAATCGGGCCTTTCGGACGCCGATATCGAGCGCATGGTGAAGGATGCCGAAGCCAATGCCGATGCGGACCGCAAGCGGCGTGAGGCTGTGGAAGCCCGCAACCAGCTTGATGCGCTGGTGCATTCCACTGACAAGACGCTGAAGGATAGCGGGGACAAGGTGCCGCCGGCTGAAAGGGTGGAAGTGGAATCGGCGCTTGCCGCTGCCCGCACCGCCATGGAAGGCCAGGATGCCGAGGTGATTCGCGAGGCTTCCGAAAAACTGTCCCAGGCTGCGATGAAAATGGGTGAGGCGCTTTACAAGGCCGAACAGGCGTCGCCAAAGGCCGAAGAACCGGCGGCCAGTAGCGGTGGTGGCACAGGTGGCGCTTCCAACGACAAGGTGGTTGACGCCGAGTTCGAGGAAGTGGACCCGAACAAGAAAAAGCCTTCCTGATCCCTTCGGGGTGATGGCGCCTTTGGCCTCGATTCCCCTCTGGTGCCCGCCGGCGCCAGAGGGCGTCTTGTGTCGGAAACGGTAGCCCGATCATGGCAAAACGCGATTATTACGAGGTTCTCGGCGTCGCGCGCGATGCGGGCGAGGATGACCTCAAGAAAGCCTATCGCAAGCTCGCGATGCAATGGCACCCTGATCGCAATCAGGGCAATGCGGAAGCAGAGGCCAAGTTCAAGGAATTGAATGAGGCTTACGATGTGCTGAAGGATGCTGAAAAGCGCGCCGCCTATGACCGCTTCGGCCATGCTGCCTTTGAACAGGGTGGGCCTGGCGGTGGTGGCGGCGGCGGTCCCTTTGGCGGCGGCGGGTTCGAGGATATTTTTGAGGAAATGTTTGGCCGCTTCGGCGGCGGCGGGCGCGGGCAGCGCGCGGCTTCCGGGCGCGGGGCGGATTTGCGCACGCAGGTGGAGGTTTCTCTGGAAGAAGCCTTCGCCGGTGCCAAGAAGACCATTCGTTTCGCCACCAGCGTTTCCTGCGAAGCCTGCAAGGGTGTTGGCGCGGAAGGTGGTTCGGCTTCCGGCGTGCAGAATTGCGGCACCTGCCAAGGCAGCGGCAAGGTCAGGGCGCAGCAGGGTTTTTTCCTGGTGGAACGGACCTGCCCCACTTGTGGCGGCCAGGGCCGCACCATCAAGAATCCATGCAAGATCTGCCGTGGCGCGGGGCGCGTGCAGCGTGAACGCAGCCTGAATGTCTCGGTCCCGGCTGGCGTTGATGATGGCACGCGCATTCGCCTGACTGGCGAGGGTGAGGCCGGGCAGCGTGGCGCGCCGGCGGGTGATCTTTACGTGGATATCGCGGTCAGGCCGCATCCGATTTTCCAGCGGGATGGCGCCAATATTCTGGTGCGCGTGCCGCTGCGGATGACGCAGGCCGCGCTTGGCGGGCATGTGGAAGTGCCGAGCATTGATGGCGGGCGTTCCAAGGTGACAATCCCAGCCGGCACGCAGACGGGGGATCAATTCCGGCTGCGCGGCAAGGGGTTTTCCGTGCTGCGGTCCGCCGCGCGTGGCGATATGTATGTGCAGGTCATGGTGGAAACGCCGCAGAACCTTTCACCAAAGCAGCGCGAATTGCTGGAACAATTCGAAGCCGAGGCTGAAAAGGGCGGACGCACCAGCCCGGAAAGCGAAGGCTTCTTCGCGAAGGTCAAGGAATTCTGGGACGGGTTGGGGCGTTAGGCGTTAGGCCTTCCTCGTATCCCGATAGCGGTTTCAGCCCTCACGCCAGACCGGAAATGGGTCGGGCAGGCGCGCCCAGGCGCGTGGCCCGGCGCGCCATTCCTCATCGGTCAAAAGCGTTTTTTGCAATGCTGCGCGCAGCCCTGCCTCATCCATGCCGATGCCGATAAAGACGATTTCCTGACGCCGGTCACCATGGGGTTCCTGCCAATTCGCCTCGATCGTGGCGCGCCAGGCGGGATCATCCGGCCAATGAGAGGCAGGCTGCGCCGCCCACCAGAACCCCGCCGCTTCATGGCGGCCAATGGAGCCGGCCAATTGCCATTCACCCGCCCAGGGCATGCGCGTCGCCAGCCAGAAAAACCCCTTGGCACGCACCACGCCCGGAAGATCACCTTCAATGAAGCGCTTGAAGCGTTCCGGATGCACCGGACGGCGCGCGCGCCAGACAAAGCTGGTGATGCCGAATTCAACGCTTTCCGGCAAATGCTCACCCGAAAGCGCCTTGATCCAACCCGCAGAACGGCGCGCCGCATCGAAATCAAACCGCCCGGTATGCAGGATATGGCCAAGCGGCACCGCCCCATTGGTACAGCCGATGATTTCCGCATTGGGGTTGAAGGTCGCCAGCAGCGCGGCCAGGCGGCCTAATTCCGCTTCACTCACCAAATCCTGCTTATTGATGATGATGACATCAGCGAATTCGACCTGTTCGATCAGCAAATCCACCAGCAGGCGGGTATCTTCCGGGCCGGCACTTTCGCCCCGCGCAGCGAGGTGATCCGCGCTACCGTAATCGCGCAGGAAGCTCTGCGCATCCACTACCGTCACCATGGTATCCAGTCGCGCGACATCGCCGAGGCAGAAGCCATCTTCGGTGCGGAAATCGAAGGTCGCAGCCACGGGCATGGGTTCACTGATACCCGTGCTTTCAATCAACAAGGCATCGAAGCGCCCTTCAGCGGCAAGCTTGGTCACTTCCTGCATCAAATCCTCACGCAGGGTGCAGCAGATGCAGCCATTGGACATTTCAACCAGTTTTTCTTCGGTGCGGGAAAGCGTACCCGCGTTGCCCACCAGAGCCGCGTCTATATTCACCTCACTCATGTCATTCACAATGACCGCGACACGCTTACCTTCGCGATTGGCCAAAACGTGATTGAGCAGCGTGGTCTTGCCCGCCCCCAGGAAACCCGACAGCACGGTGACCGGCAATCTTTTATCCATGGCGTTCATGGCAGGTATCCTGGTTCATCTATGCAGAACAGCAATCGACCGCGGCGGCTTTCCGGCAAATGGGAAACAGGCGGCGAGCGATGGAGGCAGGCATCGCCAAGAGCCGCCGGATGGGCGCGTCCCTTCACCAAAGCCACTGCGCAGGCAGGTATTTGATGCGGCGCGCGGCATTGCGGCCCACACATGGTGAATTGCGTGCCAGGCCCATGATAGGTGCAGAGCAAGCGCAACCTGACCGAATCGCAATGAAAGCGCCGGCAGGAATCATCATTCACACCGGCAAGGCTCGCGCGGATTTCAGATTGTTGCGTGATGGTGGCAAAGAAGCGCCCCAGCAGCAGCATATCAGAAAGCAGCGCCGCAGGGGCGGGCACGGGCAGTTCCTGCACAATCTGGTCAAGGGCATCTTCCGGAGTGCCACGACCAACTGCGCCAAAGGGCACTTGCTGCAATAAGGTACCGAGCCCCGCCTTCCATTTGGCAGGTTGTGGTCGCAGCCAGATCGCCAGTGCGACGTCAGGGCGGAAAATCTCGAAAAGGACATTCTCGTCCCGGCTGCTAATGGCGCTTGGGCAAATCGGGCTCAGCGCATCAGCATCGGGCGGAAAGACTTCACAAAGGAAGCTCATTATCTCGCTTTCCTCAAAACCCACCACGCCAGGAAAGCCGCGCCAGTACAGCATGGGTAGTGCCAAGCTGCCCGGACTCCTCAATCAACTGCCTGCCGTATTGGTAGCCGACATCAAGCCCGAAGCCATGGCCGATATCGCGCCCGATGGAGGCTTCCAAATAATTTTCCGTGGGGAGCGTATCCACGCTGCGCTTGCGCTGATCGCGCTGCCAGGCGAGCGTGCCGCGCCAATCATCAACGCGATGCTGCGCGCCGAGGGTCGTGAAGGTCCGCCGCTCAGCAATGGTGGTTTCCTCGCCATCATCAGTCTCGAAGCGCGGGCGCCCTTCGGCGTTGCGGAATTGCACCGCTTCGGCGAAGAACAGCGTACGCTGCGCCGCTGACCAGCGCTGTTCATAGCGGAGTGCGCCGGAATAACCCCATTCGCGCGCCGTGCCATCTTCCTTGCCTGCCGCGCGGGAGACTAGCGAAAGCTGATAGGAAAGCCCAGGCGCGAAAGCGAATTTATCGCCATCCAGCGACAGGGCAAAGCTATCCATCTGCCCGGTATTGGAAGGCCCGCCTTGCTGTTCGGTGTTGCGATTATAACGTTCATACCGCTCATCACAGCAGCGCCGCCGCGTGAGCCAGGTTGAAGACAAAACGGTTCGGTCAAGCGTGAAGGCGGCGGCGGAAACGTCATGTTCACCAAAGCGCGGGTCGGAAAGGAAATTCCAGGTGCCACCCACGCCCATGGCATCGCCGATCATTTGCACTTCATGCGCGCGGATGCGCGTCAGGATACCCGAGAAATCATGATGGCCGCGGCCAAAGGGGGCGACGAAGCGCCCGCCATAAAGCGTGAGGGCGTCATCCGGTTTCCATTCCGCGAAGAAGGCTTCCAGGAAGGCGGATTGGCGACGAAAGCCGATCACACCATCCATCGGAAAGCCGCCCAAAGCATCGCCCTCCCCGATTGGTTCAAACGCCACCACGGTTTGCAGCGAAAGCCCGGGCGCGATGTGAAAGCCGGTAGCAACTTCGCCGAAAAGATAAAGGCTAGTGCCGCGCCGGGCGGAATCCTTGGCGTTGAAGGTGGAAACGCCATAAAGCCCCAGATCAGCCTCACCCGAGACATGCGGCGTAAAGCCCTGCGCCATGGCGGTGGTCAGGGCGCAAAAACTGATGGCGGCGCCAAGGGTGATGCTGCGAAATGTTGGCATGATCATGCGCCGTCCCCCCGCATTGCAGGCACCATCAGGGAAAGATTGTGTCGGAACATCGCCTCATAGGTGGGTGCCGGACCGGTCTCGGCGGAAAGCGCATCAGCATAAAGCCGGCCACGCACCCGCACTCCCGCTTCCTGCGCGATGCGTTGCAGGGTGGCGGGGTTGGACATGTTTTCCATGAAAAGCGCTGAGATGTTTTCCGCCTTGATCTGGCGGATCAAGCGCCCGACCTCGGCGGCTGAGGGCTCAGCCTCAGTCGAAACGCCCTGCGGCGCCAGGAAGCGTAGGCCATAGGCTTCCCCGAAATAGCCAAAGGCATCATGGCTGGTGACAATCTTGCGTCGGGCTTCCGGCACCTTGGCGATTTCCGCGCGCACCCATTGGTCGAGCGTGGCCAGCCGCGCGGCATAGGCTTCCGCATTGCGGCGATAGAATGCTTCACCACCTGGATCAGCGGCGATCAGCCCACCCGTGATGTTGCGGATATACTGCTGCGCCAGGCCTAAATCCTGCCAGGCATGCGGATCCGGCACCTGGCGCGGCCCGACGGAATGGCTGTGCCGCCGCCCTGCGCCGCCATGATCATGTCCGTGATGATGATGCGCCTGCATCATGCGCGGCGTGATGTTATCGGTGGTGGTGACCAGTCCGCCCTTGAAGTTGGAAGAACGGATCATCCGATCCAGCCAACCTTCAAAGCCCAGCCCATTGCGAATCACCACTGCCGCATTGGTCAGCGCGGCGGCATCCGATGGCTTGGGCTGAAAGCCATGCGCATCAACATCCGGCCCGGCAATAGCGCGGAGCGTGACGCGATCCCCGCCTATCTGGCGCGTCATGTCCGCGAGGATGGAGAAGGAGGCGACCACTGAAAGCCTTTGTTGGGCGCGGGCGGGCTTGGCCAGCAGCAGGGCGGGGGTGAGAAGCAAGGCGCGGCGAAGCATGGGCAGGGGCCTATGGGGTGGTTATGAAATGTTATAATGTAACATAATTAATCCCTGTCAAGCCGCCATGGTCCTGCCACACGCAAAGGTTTAGGCTGACAGCATGAGCGACCTTTTGAGCCCTTCTCGCGAAGCGGATGATGCGGCGCGGCTTGCCGAAAATGCCGCGCTCGCAGCACGGCTATTGCGCGCACTGGCCAATGAAAGGCGGCTTTTGGTGTTGTGTGACCTGGTCGCGGCGGGCGAGAAATCGGTCAATGACCTCGCCGCCAATGTCGGGCTCTCGCAATCCGCTCTCTCGCAGCATTTGGCCTTGCTGCGTGATGAGGGGCTGGTCACGACACGCCGTGCCGGGACAGTGATTTACTATCGTCTGGCGGACCCAAAGGCCGAGGCGGTGCTGCACACGCTGCACCGCCTGTTTTGCGAGGCGCCGGTTCAGTCCGGCGGGGTTTCCTCGGGCGGGTAATTCAATTCCACCGCAACACCATTCGGATCATGCAGGAAGATTTGCGTCTGCCGATCGCGCGGGATGACGCGCGCCGTATAGGTTACCTTGTGCTTGTCCAAATGCGCGCGCATGGCTGCAAGCCCGGTGCAGGAAAAGGCGATGTGATCCACAAGGCCGGTGTGGCCAAACTTGCGTTCCGGTAGCCCTTCCTCATCCTGACGATCACCGATCAAATGAACGGTGGGGTTGTCGCCGCAATAAAGCCAATAGCCAGGGAAGGTCAGCGGCGGGCGATAGCCCAGTTCAAGCCCCAGCACCTTCTCATAGAAATCCTTGGTGGCTTCCAGATCCACCGGGCGAAGCGTGTAGTGGTTCAGACCTTGCAGACCCATTTTTGTTTCCTCCGTTTATAACGAGACGGATCGTTGCCGATCCGCCCTCACAAGAAGCGCGCATGCGGCGTTTGCCCCAGCAGATGCTGGCCCACCGCTTCGAAATGTGCGCTGCGGCCTTGCACCTGTTGGCTGACCGCATGAATGTCGCGGAAGCGCCGCTCAAAAGGATTGTCTTCAAAAATCGCGGTGGAGCCGGCTTCCTGATAGATAATCTCAACCAACTCGCGCGAGGTTTGAATGGCGAAGGTGGAGGCCAAGCGAATGGAAACGCGTTCATCATTCGTCATCTCAAGCCCCGCTTCCGCACGCGGCCAGCAATCACGCAGCGTTTCAAGCAGCAGGCTGCGCGCGGAACGCCAGCGCGCTTCGGAACGCGCGACCAGGCTTTGAATGACATGGCTGTCGCGCATCGGGCGCGTGGACGCTGCCGGGGTTTTGTCCGCGGCCAATTTGATGAATTCATCAAGCATGCCGCGGCAAACCCCAAGCGCCACGCCGGCAAAGCCCGCCGCATAAGCATGCGTGGTGGTAAAGTGATACAATGATCCACCGCTTTGCCGATTGATCGGCAAATCGCGCTGCACCGTGTAATCATCCGGCACGAAAAGATCCTTCACCTCATAAGTGTCGCTGCCAGTGCCGCGCAGGCCCATCACGCGCCAATTATCGGTGATCTTGGGCACTTCACGCTTGAACAGCATGGTGCGGTCTATCGGCGTGCCTTCCGCATCGGCGCGTAGCGACCCGTCGCGTTCGATAACCTTGCAATGGCCACCGAGCCAGGTGCAGTGCCGGCTGCCGCTGGCAAAATGCCACTTGCCAGTGACCAGGTAGCCGCCATCCACCACCACGGCGCGGGAAGCCGGCCCCATGCCCCAGGCGAGCACGGCGCGCGGATCAGCGCCCCAGATTTCATAAGCGATTTCAGGCTTCAGATAGGCCGCCGCCATGGAACAGCCGGAAGCCTGCCCCACGCACCAGGCGGTGCTGGCATCAGCGGCGGCGATCACGATTTGCATCTGCACGAAATCATGCAGCGGGACTTCCTCACCCCGGAAGGCCTGCGGCAGAAGGGTGCGGAACAGCGCGGCGCCATGCAGCGCATCCAGCAATTCCTTGGGCAAGGCGCGGTCGCGTTCGATCTGATTGGCACAAGCTGCGATGATGGGCGCGATGCGCTTGGCACGCTCTGCCGGGGCTTCACCGCCAAAATAGCGGGATTGGGTGATTTCCTGCGCTGCGCTCATGCCACGGCTTCCTCCCGTCTTCGGATTAGCCATTCGGCATCTGAACGATGCGCGGGGCCCACCCTTTGCAAATCAGTCGTCTGACCAAATACCGCCAGGGCTGATTTTCGTCAATTTCCGGATTTTAGCGTATCTTCCGTTCACGGGCAGCGCACTAAACCTTTGTTTGATCGCGCTTTCCTGGTCGCCAAATGGTCCTTCTGGGCATGAAAGCGCCATCAGGTTGCCCTCAGCGCGAATCGCCCTAGATTAGGCTGATCGGTCGCCTGACCAAAACCCTGGGAACCCATGACGAGCCTGCTTGCCCCGATTGACCCTTCGGCCAGTGTGCGCGACCGGATTTTGGATGTCGCGCAAATGCTCTTTGCCGATCACGGCTATACGGGCGCCTCCACCCGCGCCATTGCGCTCGCCGCTGGGGTAAATCTGGCGCAGCTCCATTACTATTTCGGGTCCAAGCGGGATTTGTTTCGCGCGGCCTATTTGCGCGGGGCGGAACAGGTCACGGCGGCGCGGCGCCGGGCTTTGGAAGGGGCCAAGGCCACCTGGCCCGAAGGTCGTGTGCCGCTGGATGTGCTGGTGCGCGCCTTCGTCACACCCTTCATGCTGAATGGCAAAACCCCCGAAGGTCGCGCGACCATGCGCATGCATGCCCGGCTGAATACGGAACCCGATGATATTTCACGGGAAGTGCTGAGCACGGTCTATGACGACACCACACTTGCCTATGTGGAAGCCTTCCGCCGGGTGCTGCCGCATTTGCCGCCTGAGGTGTTGTATTGGCGGCTCTATTTCATGATGGGGGCCTATCGCTACACCCTGCTGCGGTCTGGCCGGTTGGAGGTGATGTCCGGCGGCGTTTGTGATTCGGGTGATTTCGACAAGGCGGTGGAACAGATTCTGCCCTTTCTCTGCGCCGGTCTTTCCGCCCCGGCGCCGGCTGAAGCTGTCCCGCCTATTCCGGTAAAGTCCTGATTTTACTGGACGCTGATTTTCGACACCTGGATCACTTCTCGCCAGATTGGCACTTCCCGCGCTACCCGGGCGCGGAGTTCCTCAGGCCCCTCGCCCACTACTGGGGCGCCGGCCTGACGGTAGCGTTCCTGCACATCCGGACGTTGCAGCACCTTCACCACCTCTCGCGCCAGCAATGCCTGGATTGGGGCCGGCGTTGCGGCGGGGGCGAAAAGGGCAAGGAAGGTTTCGGAATTCGCATCCTTGATGCCCAGTTCTTCCTGGGTTGGCACATCGGGCAGGTCTGCCGCGCGCTTGGCGCCAGTTTGCACAATGGCGCGCAATTCGCCCGAACGCAGCTGCGCCATGACCGAACCCTGCGCCGCGCTGATCACCTGGGTAGTGCCGGCCAGGGCGGCCTGGGTTGCCGGGCCGGCGCCGCTGAAGGGCACATGCTGCATTTCAAACCCGGCGCGCAGCTTCAGCAATTCGCCCGCCAAATGCGGCGTGGTGCCAATCCCGGGACTGGCATAGTTGAACTTGTCCGGATTGGCCTTGGCCTGGGCGATCAAATCTTGAAGCGAGGCAATGCCGCCATTGGGGCGCACCGCCAGCACATTGGGGGAAGCGCCAAGCGTGCTGATGGGCGCGAAATCCCGGAAGGGATCATAGGGCGGGTTACGGTAAAGGCTTGGGTTCACCACAAAGGCGCTGGAAGTGACCAGCAGCGTATAGCCATCGCCAGCGGCGCGGGCGACATACCCAATGCCTATATTGGCCCCGGCGCCGCCGCGATTTTCGATCACGACCGGCTTGCCCAAGGCTTCGCTCAGTGGCGGGGCCAGGAGTCGCGCCAGAATATCGGTGGCGCCACCGGGCGGAAAACTGACCGAAAGCGTGACGGCGCGTTCCGGGAAGGCGGCAAAGGCAGGACGAAGCGGGAGCAGCGCCGCCACGCCGCCCACCAAAAGCGCAGCGCGGCGGGTGATTTCAGGTTTCATCAGCAGGGCGTTTCCTTATTTTCTGGGCAAGTGGCCACTTATGATAAAAAAGCCTGCGGGGTTCCGCGAAGCGCTGTCAAGCAGGCGCTTCGGCGCTGATTTTGGGGGAATGATGCGAAAGCGCGCGGAAAATGCCGCTCGCTCGGTTGCGGTGCGGTAAACCCTATGGTAACGCCCGGCCGCGTTCGGGACGCTCTCCCGGCCCCTCGTCAATATCGCGCAAGAACAGGACCGGGATCACCCGTGGCTGCCACAGAACAAACCCTTGAAAAGGCCTCGCCTTCGGCGCCAAGCGCTGTGGGCGTCGCTGCGCGCTACGCCAGGGCGCTGCTAGACCTTGCCGATGATAAGCGCGCGACCGATCCCGGCGCCGTGGACCGCATCGGCGCGGAACTTGAAGCGCTTTTCGCGCTCTGCCGCGACAATGGCGATATGCGCGGCTTCATCGCCGATCCGCGCTTCAATGCCGCCCTTCAGCGTGACCGCATGTTCAAGATTTTGGACAGTGCCGGCATCACTGGTGAGGTGCGCAACCTGGTTGGCGTCTTGATCGCCAATCGGCGCTTGGGCGCACTGCCGGCGGTGGCGCAGGCTTTTGGTGGGCTGATCGCCGCCCGCCGCGGCCAGCAAACCGCGGAAGTCACCACCGCGCATGGCCTGACCGACACGCAGCGCACGCAAATCGTGGCGCGGCTGACGGAAGCGGGCTATTCCAATGTTCGCCTGTCTGAGACAGTGGACAAATCCATCCTGGGTGGGCTGATCGTCCGGATCGGTTCCCGCCTGTACGACAATTCCATCAAATCTAAGTTGCAACGTTTGCAATACGCCATGAAGGGGGCTGCCTGACCATGGAAATCCGTCCGGCTGAAATTTCGGAAATCCTCAAGCAGCAGATCGCTGGCTTTGATGCTGAAGCGAATGTCGCTGAGGTTGGCACGGTGCTGACCGTGGGCGATGGCATCGCCCGCGTCTATGGCCTGCAGAATGTTATGGCTGGTGAGCTGGTGGATTTCCCCGCTTCCGGCGTGAAGGGTATGGCGCTGAACCTTGAAACCGACAATGTCGGCGTCGTGATCTTCGGGTCCGACCTTTCGGTGAAGGAAGGCGATACGGTCAGCCGTACCGGTGACATTGTGGACGTGCCCGTGGGCTAGGGCCTGCTGGGTCGCGTTGTGGATGGCCTGGGCAACCCGATTGACGGAAAGGGCCCGCTGACCGACGTGGTGCGCATGCGCGCTGAGGTGAAGGCGCCCGGCATTATTCCGCGCAAGTCCGTGCATGAACCGATGCAGACCGGCATCAAGGCGATTGACGCCCTGATCCCGATTGGCCGTGGCCAGCGTGAGCTGATCATCGGTGACCGCCAGACCGGCAAGACCGCCGTTATCGTGGACACCATCATCAACCAGAAGGCCATCAATGCTGGCGATGATGAATCAAAGAAGCTCTATTGCATCTACGTCGCCATTGGTCAGAAGCGCTCCACCGTTGCTCAACTTGTGAAGACGCTGGAAGAACAGGGCGCGCTGCAATATTCCATCATCGTTGCCGCCACCGCTTCCGACCCGGCGCCGATGCAGTTCCTGGCGCCCTATACGGGCTGCGCCATGGGTGAATATTTCCGCGACAATGGCATGCATGCGGTCATTTTCTATGATGACCTTTCAAAGCAGGCCGTTGCCTATCGCCAGATGTCGCTGTTGCTGCGCCGTCCGCCGGGCCGCGAAGCCTATCCGGGCGACGTCTTCTATCTGCATTCGCGCCTGCTGGAGCGTGCGGCGAAGATGGGTGATGAAGCGGGCAATGGTTCCTTGACGGCGCTGCCGGTCATTGAAACCCAGGCGGGTGACGTTTCCGCCTATATTCCGACGAACGTGATTTCGATCACGGATGGTCAGATCTTCCTTGAAACCGAGCTGTTCTTTAAGGGCATTCGCCCCGCAGTGAACGTCGGTCTTTCGGTCTCCCGCGTTGGTTCTGCGGCGCAGATCAAGGCGATGAAGCAGGTGGCCGGCAAGATTAAGCTGGAACTCGCGCAGTACCGCGAAATGGCGGCCTTCGCGCAGTTTTCTTCGGATCTGGACGCCTCCACCCAGGCGCTGCTGGCGCGTGGGGCGCGGCTCACGGAATTGCTGAAGCAGCCGCAATTCAAGCCTGTCGCGGTTGAAGATCAGGTCATTGCAATTTTCGCCGGTACGCGTGGTTATCTGGATCGCCTGCCACTGAACAAGGTTGGTGATTTCGAGAGCCGCCTGCTGAGCGAAATGAAGGCGACTGCGCCGGATATCGTTGCCAGCATACGCAATGATCGTGAGATCAAGAAGGATACGGAAGCGAAGCTGGTTGCTTTCCTTGATGGCTTCGCGAAGTCTTTCGCCTGAATTGGGGCCATCGGGAGAGTAACCAATGCCCAGCCTGAAAAGCCTGCGTCTGCGGATCAATAGCGTGAAATCCACGCGCAAGATCACGCAGGCAATGAAGATGGTGGCGGCTGCCAAGCTGCGCCGTGCGCAGACCCAGGCGGAAGCGGCGCGCCCTTACGCTGAGCGTATGGAACGCATGCTGGCTTCGCTCGGTGCTTCGGTTGTTGGCGCGCCGGATGCGCCGAAGCTGCTGGTCGGCACGGGCGCCGATAAGGTGCATTTGCTGGTGGTGGTTACAGCTGAACGCGGTCTCTGCGGCGGCTTCAACACCAATGTCGGTCGCTTCGCCCGCGCCCAGGTGCGCGCGCTGGAGGCCGAGGGCAAGACAGTGAAGATTATCACCGTTGGCCGCAAGGGCGCTGTTTACCTCAAGCGCGAATTCGCGAACCGTATCGTCGCGGAAATCAGCTTCGCCAATAAAAAGCGCATCGGCTTCGATGATGCCGCTGAGGTCAGTGCCAAGATCAGCGAAATGTTGGATGCCGGGGCGTTTGATGTCTGCACGCTGATCTACAACCGCTTTAGGAATGTGATCAGCCAGACGCCTGTCGGCCAGCAGCTTATTCCGACACCGCTGCCCGAAGTCGCTGCCGAAGGCGGCCCGCAATATGAGTTTGAGCCGACGGAGGAAGAGATTCTGGCGCGGCTTCTGCCGCAGAATCTGTCCATCCAGCTTTATCGCGCGCTGCTCGACAATGCCGCCGGCTTCTATGGCAGCCAGATGACCGCCATGGATAACGCCACGCGCAATGCGGGCGAAATGATCAACAAGCTGACGCTGAATTACAATCGCACACGTCAAGCGAACATCACCCGAGAGCTGATTGAAATCATCTCCGGCGCTGAAGCGCTTTAAGAAGGAATCACTGCCATGAAGAACAATGTTGGTCAGGTGACGCAGGTGCTTGGTGCCGTGGTGGACGTTCAGTTCCCCGCCGAGCTGCCCTCGATCATGAACGCGCTGACACTGCAGATCGGCGAGCAGAAGCTCGTGCTTGAAGTGGCGCAGCATTTGGGTGAGCGCACCGTGCGCTGCATCGCCATGGACACCACGGATGGCCTGGTGCGTGGCACCGAAGTGGTTGACACGGGTGCTGGCATTTCCGTGCCGGTTGGCCCCGGTACCCTCGGGCGTATCCTGAACGTGATCGGTGAGCCGATTGATGAGCGCGGTCCGGTGCCCGCCACCATGCATTACCCGATCCACCGTGAAGCGCCGGCCTTTGATGAACAGGCCACCAGCGCGGAAATTCTGGTCACCGGCATTAAGGTTATTGACCTGCTGGCGCCTTATCTGAAGGGCGGCAAGATCGGCCTATTCGGCGGCGCCGGTGTGGGCAAGACCGTGACCATTCAGGAATTGATCAACAATATCGCCAAGGGCCATGGCGGCGTTTCGGTCTTCGCCGGGGTGGGTGAGCGTACGCGTGAAGGCAATGACCTGTATCACGAAATGATTGATGCGGGCGTCATCAAGCTTGGCGATGGCAATACCGAAGGTTCCAAGGTGGCGCTGGTCTATGGCCAGATGAATGAACCGCCGGGTGCCCGCGCACGCGTGGCGCTTTCGGGTCTTTCCATGGCGGAATATTTCCGTGATGAGCAGGGCCAGGACGTGCTGTTCTTTATTGATAACATCTTCCGCTTCACGCAGGCGGGCGCGGAAGTGTCCGCGCTGCTCGGCCGTATTCCTTCGGCGGTGGGTTATCAGCCGACCCTGTCCACCGATATGGGTGCGCTGCAGGAACGCATTACCTCCACCAAGAAGGGCTCAATCACCTCGGTGCAGGCGATTTACGTGCCCGCCGATGACTTGACCGACCCGGCGCCCGCGACGTCCTTTGCTCACTTGGACGCCACCACGGTGCTTAATCGTTCCATCGCGGAGCTTGGCATCTTCCCGGCGGTTGACCCGCTCGACTCCACCTCCCGCGCGATGGACCCGCGCGTGGTTGGCGTTGATCACTACAATACCGCCCGTGAAGTGCAGAAGATCCTGCAGACCTACAAGTCGCTCCAGGACATCATCGCCATCCTTGGCATGGATGAGCTTTCGGAAGAAGATAAACTGATCGTGGCGCGTGCGCGCAAGATCCAGCGCTTCCTGTCCCAGCCCTTCCATGTGGCCGAAGTCTTCACCGGAACGCCGGGCGTTTTCGTTAAGCTTGAAGATACCATCCGGTCCTTCGCGGCGATCTGCCGTGGCGATTACGACCATCTGCCGGAGGCTGCCTTCTACATGGTGGGCACGATTGAAGAGGCCGTGAAGAAGGGCGAAGAAATGAAGGCGGCGGCCTGATCATCATGGCGAGTTTCCAACTTGAACTCGTCTCGCCGGAAAAGCTGTTGCTTTCTCGTCCGGTAGAAATGGCGGTGATCCCCGCGGCTGAGGGCGAAATGGGCGTGCTGGCGGGCCACGCGCCGATGATCGTGGCGCTGCGCGGTGGGGTGATTGCCGTGCATGAAGGCGGGCAGGTCACGGAACGGCTTTTCGTGGCTGGCGGTTTCGCTGAAGTGGCCCCGGACCGCGTTACAATCCTGGCAGATGAGGCGACGCCGCTTGCCTCCCTATCCAAATCGGAAGCAGAGCGTCGCCTGGCTGAGGCTGAGGCAAGCTTGGCCGCAGCCGCCAATGATACGCCGGAAAAGCGTGAAGCGGCCATGGCGCAGATGCTTTCCGCCCGTGCAATGGTTGAAGCAGCGACCATCGCCTGAAGCCATAGTGCAGTCTGAAGATGTAGCGGGCGGTCCTTTGGTCCGCCCGTTTGCTTTTTGGGGCAGGTTTCACACCACCTTGCCTTGAAACTGCCGCATCTTGGCACAAGAACATAGTCTGAAAGGGTCGCTAAGACCGATCTTGGTAAGGCGTTCGGGGCTGCTTCATGAAACACTGGCATATTGATGAGATTGCTTGGGATCGTTTTGATCCTTCCAAGGTTGATACGGCAATCGTGCCGCTGATCAAGGCCGCTGCTATGGTTGAACGCAATGCGGCGGATTACGTCACCTACCTCACGCGTGTCTTTGCTGAAGATCCGGATTTCATCGCGGCTGTTGAACATTGGGGCGTGGAAGAAACCCAGCATGGAGATGCGCTGGGACGTTGGGGCATGCTGGCTGATCCGGGTTGGGATTTTGCTGCAGCGTTTGAACGCTATCGCGCCGGCTATAAAATTCAATTAGACGCGGAAGCTTCCATTCGCGGCAGCCGTACTGGCGAATTGATCGCACGCTGCATGGTGGAAACGGGCACCAGCAGCTACTACACCGCGCTTGGCGATTCCACTGACGAACCCGCGCTGAAGCAGGTTTGCCGGCTGATCGCCGCTGATGAATACCGCCATTTCAAGCTGTTCTATGACCATATGAAGCGGTATTTGGCGCGCGAGAGTCTCTCCTTCTCCAAGCGCTTGCGCGTAGCCTTGGGCCGCATTGGGGAGACGGAGGATGATGAGCTTGCCTTTGCCTTCCACAGCGCAAATGAGCCTGAAGGCACGCCCTACGATCATGAACGCTGCACCACCGCCTATATGGGCCGCGCGATTGGCTTTTATCGGTTCCGGCACATTGAACGTGGCATGGGAATGATCTTCAAGACCATCGGGCTTGAACCGCGTGGGCGGGTTTCTGACCTGGCAGCCAAGGCTTCCTGGCGCTTGCTGCAATGGCGGCGAGAGAAGTATCGCGCGGCCTTGGTGAAATACGCCAATGAAAACGCAGCACCTGTGCCGCGGGCGGCCTGACCGGCAGGGCCAATTCGGCACATAAAACGCGCGCCTGATGCATTCAGCATCTTGTCGGCAAGCGCAAAATAAAGGATTGAACGGGGCTTATTCGCCCATGGGGCCGCGCATGATTTGTGTGCGTGGTTGGCCCCGCAGGGATAAATCCGGGCGAAAGGCTGCGCAGCAAAGGAGAAACGGCAGATGCGCGTTTACTATGACCGCGATGCGGATGTGAATCTGGTCAAGGCCCGCAAGGTTGCAGTCATTGGCTTTGGCAGCCAGGGCCATGCTCATGCAATGAATATGCGTGATTCCGGCGTGAAGGATGTGGTGATTGGGCTGCGTCCCGGTGGGTCCGCGCAAAAGGCGGAAGCCGCGGGCTTCAAGGTGATGTCGCCGGCAGACGCAGCGAAATGGGCCGATGTGGTCATGGTGCTGACGCCGGATGAAGGCCAGGGCGATCTGTACCGCGAAAGCCTGCATGCCAATATGAAGCCGGGTGCGGCGCTTGCCTTTGCGCATGGCTTGAATGTGCATTTCAACCTGCTCGACCCCCGCGCGGATATTGATGTGTTCATGATCGCGCCGAAGGGCCCCGGCCATACGGTTCGCAGCGAATACCAAAAGGGCGGCGGCGTGCCCTGCCTGGTGGCCGTGCATCAGAACCCTTCGGGCAATGCGCTGGAAATCGCGCTTTCCTACGCTTCCGCCATTGGTGGCGGGCGTTCCGGCGTGATCGAAACCACCTTCAAGGAAGAATGCGAAACCGATCTGTTCGGTGAGCAGACCGTGCTGTGCGGCGGCCTGGTGGAACTGATCAAGGCCGGTTTCGAAACCCTGGTGGAAGCCGGCTATGCGCCGGAAATGGCCTATTTCGAATGCCTGCATGAAGTGAAGCTGATTGTGGACCTGATTTATGAAGGCGGCATCGCCAACATGAATTATTCCATCAGCAACACGGCGGAATATGGCGAATACGTCACGGGGCCGCGCATCATCACCAGCGAAACCAAGGCGGAAATGAAGCGCGTGCTGGAAGATATCCAGTCCGGCCGTTTTGCCCGCGATTGGATGCTGGAAAATAAGGTGAATCAGGCCAGCTTCAAGGCCACCCGTCGTCGTCTGGCTGAACACCCGATCGAAGAAGTGGGTGAAAAGCTGCGCGCCATGATGCCCTGGATCAAGAAGGGCGCCCTGGTGGACAAGGCCAGGAACTGAGCCGCGAAAGCGGTTCGCATTACGCCAGAATCGGGCCGCCTGGGTAACCCGGCGGCCCTTTTTCATGTATGGGACGAATGGCCTGGATTTATCTTCTCCTCGCGGGGCTTTGCGAAATCGGCTGGCCGATTGGCCTCAAGCTTGGCTGGACGAAGGCGGGCTTGCGCTTTGGCTGGCTGGCCTTCGCCATTGCCTGCATTGTCACAAGTGGCGGCTTGCTGCTGCTGGCGCTGCGGGAAATCCCTGTTGGTACCGCCTATGCCGTTTGGACCGGCATTGGCGCAGTTGGCGCCTTTCTGGTGGGCATTACGCTATTCGGCGATGCGAATACCGCGCTACGCTGGGCTTCCGTGGCGTTGATCACCGCGGGCATTATTGGGTTGAAATTGGCGTGAGGAGCATGTCCGAGCCAAGTGGCCTCACTTGGCGACTCGGGATATGCGACCAACTAAAGGAGAAGGTGGTATGACGGATACTTCCCACATGATGGCGGCGGATACCGATTATCCGCGCGATTTCCTGGGCTATGGCGCCAATCCGCCCGATCCGAAATGGCCGAATGGCGCGAAGCTCGCGCTTTCCTTTGTGCTGAATTATGAGGAAGGCGGTGAGAATACTGTGCTGAATGGCGATGCTGGCAGCGAATTATATTTGCATGAAGTGCCAGGCGGCTCACCCATACTCGGTGAGCGTAATCGTACGGTGGAAAGCCAGTTCGACTACGGCTCGCGCGCTGGCGTGTGGCGCATTCTGCGCGCCTTTGCTGCGCGCAAGCTGCCGCTCACGGTTTATGGTGTGGGCCGTGCGCTGGAATTGAACCCAACTGTGGCGCGCGCCTTCGCCGATGCGGGCCATGAGGTCGCATCCCATGCCTGGCGCTGGATTGATTATCACAGCGTGGATGAGGCGACGGAGCGTGCGGAGATAGCACGTTGTGTTGAGTTGATTGAACGCCTGACAGGAACGCGCCCGGTTGGCTGGTACACGGGCCGCATCAGCCCGAATACGCGCCGCCTGGTCGCGGAACATGGTGGGTTTTTGTATGATTCGGATTCATATGCAGATGATTTGCCGTTTTATGTGACGGCAGCGGGCAAACCGATGCTGATCATTCCCTACACGCTCGATAACAATGATATGAAATATGCCGTGCCACCCGGCTTCACCGCGCCGGATGGCTGGGAGCAATATGTCACGGATTCATTTGAGACTTTGCTCGCGGAAGGCCGCGCTGGGGCGCCGAAAATGATGTCGGTTGGCTTGCATTGCCGCTTGATTGGCCGGCCCGGACGTGCGGCGGCCTTGGCGCGGTTTCTGGACCGCGTAGCTGCGACGCCGGATGTTTGGGTGTGTCGCCGGGCCGATATCGCGCGCCATTGGTGGGCGCAGCATCCGCCGAAAGCGTAAGGGAAAAGCCATGTCCTATCCTTTGGAAAAGCGCGAATTGATTGCCGAAGCGCCGGGGCTTCGTATGCAGATCCTAACCTTGGCGGCTGGGCAGGAAGTGCCCTGGCATTGGCATAGCGAAGTGACGGATACCTTCTGGTGCATGGATGGCCCGATGGTGATTGAAATGCGCGCGCCGCGTGAAGAAGTGGAGCTCGCCCCCGGCCAGATGCATGCGGTGCCGGCAAAGCGCGCGCATCGCGTGACTGGCAAGGATGGTGGGCGCTGCCGTTTTGCCATCCTGCAAGGGATTGGCACCTATGATTTCCAACCCGTTGGTGGTGCGTGATTTTCAGAATTCGAAATAGGAAACCCCCCATGCTGCAACGTCGTGACTTTCTTGCGTTCGCCGGAAGCGCGCTTGCCGCGCCAGCACTTGCACAAAGCCGCTACCCATCGCGGCCTGTTCGCGTGATTGTGCCCTTTGCCGCCGGCGGCATCATTGATGTGGTGGCGCGCATTGTCATTGAACCTTTACCGCGCGCATTGGGCCAGGCCGTGGTGGTAGAAAATCAACCTGGTGCCGGCAGCACCATCGGTGCGCGCAGTGTGGCGCGTGCGTTGCCGGATGGGCATACGTTGTTGCTAAATGGCGCAGCGCATGCCGTGATTCCGGCGCTTTACCCGGATGCCGGTTTTGATTCGATCAACGATTTTATCCCGATTTCAACGCTCGGTGATCAAAGCTTTTTGGTGGCGGTGCATCCATCGCTGCCGGTGCGTGATGTGCCGCAATTGCTGGCGTGGCTGCGTGATAAGCGCGGGGAAGCAACCTTCGCCACCACGGGCATTGGTGCCGCTTCGCATCTTGCTGGAGAATTACTGAAGAAACTTGCGGGTGTGGATTTCACCATTGTGCAATATCGCGGCACGCCGGCGGCGGTGACAGACTTCATGGCGGGCCGTGTGGATTTTATGATTGATAGCCAAACGCTGCTGGCGCCGCTGGTGCGTGATGGGAAGGCGCGGGGACTCGCGGTGACCACGCCGCGGCGTTCGCAATTGCTGCCAGATTTGCCGACACTTCAGGAGGCGGGTGTTGCGGGTTACGCCGCTTCATCCTGGCAGGCCCTTTACGCGCCAGTGGGAACGCCCGCTGAGATCGTCGCCACCCTTTCAACGGCGGTGACAGCGGTGCTGAATGATCCTGCCACGCGCCAGCGCTTCGCGGATGCCGGTGTTGATCCGCTGCCGAATGATCCCGCGGCATCCGCCCGCTTCATCCGTGCGGAGACCGACAAATGGGTGCCGATCCTGCGCGCGACAGGCGCGAAGCCTGCCTGATTTTAGTGTGTGTCCGGTTCGCTGGCCGCGAACTGAATCAGGATTTGCCCTTCGCGCACGGTTTCCCCAACGCGGCAGGAAATGGTTTCAATCCTGCCAGCGCGCGGGGCCGTGAGGCGAAAGACAGTCTTCATCGCCTCAAGCACCACCAGTACATCGCCGCGCGCAACTTCCTGGCCTTCGCTTGCTGATAGCTGTGTGACTTGCCCGGGCAGGGGGGCGAGCAGCCGGTCATCGCCGCCTTCTTCCTCCCCGGCCCGCGCAAGGGGATCGGGCAGGCGGAAGCGCCAGCTTTGTCCGGCATGGCGCAGGCTAATCGCCTCACCAGCACGATGGATGAAGGCAGAAAGCCGCATACCATCCAGCAGCGCATGAATGCGCCCATCTTCCAGCTTGGCGTGCCGTGCAGTGATTTCAGTGCTGCCTGTTGAGATGTGCCAGGCATCACCTGCATGTGTCAGGGTGATAGCATGCGCCTCATCCTCAAGGTGGAAATCAAATACGCGTGACGGGCGCGTATTGACCCACCAATGATCCGTCGCATGCCAGGGCGAATGCGGATCAGCGCTACTCGCTGCCTGTTCGCGCGCCGCCTCTTCTTCCAAGGCGAGCACGCCAAGCGCTGCAAGGGCCAGTACCTGTGCGGAAGGTTGCAGCTTTGGTGACAGCAATATCTCGGCATTGCGCCCGATGAAGCCGGTATCAATGCCGCCTGCGACGAAATCAGGATGTGCCAGAATACGGTCCAGCATATCCAGATTATGCGCCACACCAACGATATCCGAATGCACGAGGCCAGCGCGCAGCCGCGCAATCGCCTCAGTTCTGGTAGGTGCATGGGCGATCATTTTCGCGACCATTGCATCATAATGAATACTGATGCGATCAGCCGCGATAAAGCCGGAATCAACGCGCAAGCCGTGGTCAGAAAGCCGGAAGATCTGAAGTGCGCCAATGGAAGGAGCAAAATCACGTGCCGGGTCTTCGGCGTATAAGCGAAGCTCCATGGCATGGCCTTGCGCGCGGATATCTTCCTGACGCACCGGGAGTGCTTCACCAGCCGCGACGCGCAACTGCCATTCCACCAGATCAAAGCCTGTGATGGCTTCCGTCACCGGATGTTCCACCTGCAAGCGCGTATTCATCTCAAGAAAGTAGAAGCCGCCATCTTGGGCGATGAATTCGACCGTACCGGCGCCTTGGTATTGCACGGCCTTGGCGGCGGACACTGCGGCGGCACCCATGGCATCCCGCATTTCAGCACTGATGCCAGGTGCAGGCGCTTCTTCAATCACCTTCTGATGGCGGCGCTGGGCAGAGCAATCACGTTCAAACAAATGCACTGCATTGCCGTGGCTATCGCCAAACACCTGCACCTCAATATGACGCGGGCGTTCCAGATAGCGTTCGATCAGCACGCGATCATCACCAAAGGCCGAAGCACCTTCCTGCCGCGCGGCACGAAGCGCATCTACGAAATCGCCAGCAGCGTGCACCACACGCATGCCGCGCCCACCACCGCCGGCAACCGCCTTGATCACCAGCGGGAAGCCTATGCGCTGTGCTTCAGCGGCGAGGAAATCCGAATCCTGCTCAGCACCGTGATAGCCAGGCAAAAGCGGCACGCCAGCCTTCTCCATCAGCGCCTTGGCCGAGCCCTTGGACCCCATGGCGCGCATGGCGGCAGCACTTGGCCCAACAAAGATAATGCGCGCCGCTGCGCAGGCTTCCGCAAAGGCAGGATTCTCGGAAAGAAAGCCGTAGCCCGGGTGAATGGCATCAGCCCCCGCACGCTCCGCGGCAGCGAGAATGGCAGCGATATTCAAATAGCTCTCACGCGCGGGGGCGGCGCCGATGTGGATGGCTTCATCAGCCATCTGCACATGCAGCGCCGTTTCATCCGCGTCAGAGAATACAGCGATGCTCCGCAGCCCCATGCGGCGTGCGGTGCGGATTATGCGGCAGGCGATTTCACCGCGATTGGCGATCAGCAGGCTTTGGAACATGTCCGCCCCTACATCCGAAACACGCCGAAGCGTGTCTGTTCAATGGGTGCATTGCATGCAACCGCGAGCGACAGCGCCAGAATGCGTCGCGTATCAGCGGGGTTGATGATGCCATCATCCCAAAGCCGCGCGCTGGCGTGATAGGGATGGCCTTCCGTTTCATATTTCGCGCGAATCGGGGCTTTGAAGGCTTCCTCCTCCTCAGCCGGCCATTGCTTACCTTTCGCCTCCATATTGTCGCGGCGGAGTTGCGCCAGCACACTCGCCGCCTGTTCGCCGCCCATGACGGAAATCCGCGCATTGGGCCACATGAACAGGAAACGCGGATCATAAGCGCGCCCGCACATACCGTAATTTCCAGCACCATAGCTGCCGCCAATCACGACAGTGAATTTTGGCACACGCGCGGTCGCCACTGCCGTCACCAGCTTCGCACCATCCCGCGCAATGCCGCCCGCCTCATACTTCCGCCCAACCATGAAGCCCGAGATGTTTTGGAGAAACAGCAGCGGAATGCCGCGCTGGCAGCAGAGTTCAATGAAATGCGCGCCCTTCAGCGCGGATTCCGAAAACAGGATGCCGTTATTGGCAAGGATGCCGATGGGATAGCCATGGATATGGGCGAATCCGCAAACCAAGGTTGTGCCGTAAAGCCGCTTGAACTCATCAAACTCACTACCGTCCACCAGGCGCGCGATCACTTCCCGCACATCATAGGGCGCGCGAATATCGGCGGGCACAACGCCCAGCAATTCACCTTCGTCATAAAGCGGTGCGCGCGGCGTACGCAGCGGCAATTGTGGCGCGATGCGTGGCCCGAGACCCGCTATAATGCGGCGGCAAATAGCCAAAGCATGGCGATCATCCTGCGCGTAGTGATCTACGACGCCGGATTGGCGCGCATGGACATCGGCGCCACCCAATTCTTCGGCGGTGACAACCTCACCAGTGGCGGCGCGCACCAAGGGGGGGCCACCCAGAAAGATAGTGCCCTGCAAGCGGACGATGATGCTTTCATCCGACATGGCGGGCACATAAGCACCGCCCGCGGTGCAGCTTCCCATCTCCACGGCGATTTGCGGAATGCCTTCTGCCGACATATTCGCCTGGTTGAAGAAGATACGACCAAAATGCTCACGGTCCGGGAAAATCTCATCCTGTTGCGGCAGGAAGGCGCCGCCGGAATCCACCAGATAAATGCAAGGCAAGCGATTGGCGCGGGCGATTTCCTGTGCGCGCACATGCTTCTTTACCGTCATCGGGAAATAGGTGCCGCCCTTCACGGTGGCATCATTGGCAATGATCACACATTCGCGCCCTGATACGCGCCCAATGCCGGAAATAATGCCAGCACAGGGAACTTCCCCGCCATACAACCCATGCGCCGCAAGCTGCGAAAGCTCAAGGAAAGGCGAACCCGGATCAATCAGCGCGCGCACACGTTCGCGTGGCAGTAGCTTGTTGCGCGCCAAGTGTTTGTCCCGCGCGCCTTTGCCGCCACCCTGTTCGGCGGTAGCAATCGTATTCTCCAAATCCGCGACCAGCGCCGCCATGGCGGCGGCATTGGCGACAAAACTTTCACTGCCTGTATCGAGCGTGCTGCGCAGAATGGTCATGCGGTTTCGCGGAACAATTCCCGCCCGATCAGCATGCGTCGGATTTCAGACGTACCCGCGCCGATCTCATAAAGCTTGGCATCGCGTAGCAGCCGGCCCGTTGCATAATCATTGATATAGCCATTGCCGCCGAGGCACTGAATGGCTTCCAGCGTCATCCAGGTGGCTTTTTCGGCAGCGTATAGGATGGCGCCGGCGGCATCCTTGCGCGTGGTCTGGCCGCGATCACAGGCCTTGGCCACTGTGTAGATGTAGGATTTCGCCGCATTCATGGTGGTGTACATATCGGCGATTTTCGCCTGCATGATCTGGAATTCGCCAATCGCCTGGCCGAATTGCTTACGCTCATGCACATAGGGCAGCACGATATCCATGCAGGCTTGCATGATGCCAAGCGGCCCGGCGGCCAGCACGGCGCGTTCATAATCAAGACCGCTCATCAATACGCGCACGCCGCCATTGACTTCACCGAGCACGTTTTCGGCAGGCACTTCGCAATCCTGAAACACCAATTCGCCGGTGTTCGAACCGCGCATCCCCAGCTTGTCAAGCTTTTGCGCGCAGGAAAAACCGGGGAAGTTTTTCTCTACTAGGAAAGCCGTGATGCCCTTCGGGCCAGCAGAAGGATCGGTCTTGGCATAGATTACCAGCACATCAGCATCCGGGCCATTGGTGATCCACATTTTCGTGCCATTCAGCACGTAGCGATCACCGCGCTTTTCAGCGCGCAAACGCATGGAAACCACATCAGAACCGGCGCCTGGTTCGCTCATGGCCAGTGCGCCGACATGTTCGCCCGAAATCAGCTTGGACAAATAGCGCCGCTTCTGATCCTCATTTCCATTTCGGAAGATTTGATTGACGCAAAGATTGGAATGCGCCCCATAGGAAAGCCCGACCGAGGCGGAGGCGCGGGAGATTTCCTCCATCGCCACCACATGTTCCAGATAGCCCATGCCGGCGCCGCCAAACTCTTCCTCAACCGTGATGCCGAGCACGCCAAGATCACCGAATTTGCGCCAGAGATCGGCAGGGAAATCATTGGTCTTGTCTATATCCGCAGCGCGCGGCGCGATTTCAGCGGCGGAAAATGCCGCGACTTGATCGCGTAGCATATCCGCGGTTTCACCCAGATCGAAATCAAGCCCCGGAAGGCGGTTAGGAATACTGGCCATGCGCAACCTGTCACGTTTTCCAAACTTTGTTGAGCCAAGGATAGGCGCGGGCGGCGCCAAGGCCAAGCGAATATTGCAAACCAAGCCCCATCCCGCCAAGAATGGTCAACGCCCAGGAAAGGCCCAGGGAGAACAGGAATGACAAGCCCAGCCCTTAGCTACGTGACCGGCCAAAGCACTCAAGCCTTGATCGGTGAGACTATTGGCCTGAATTTCGACAGGACCGTAGCCCAATGGGGGGATCGTCCCGGGTTGATTGTACGCCAGCAGGGAATTCGCTGGAGCTATGCGGAACTGGGCGCGAAGGTGGATGCCTTCGCCGCCGGGCTTTTGGCGCTGGGGCTACAGCCGGGCGAAAGGGTGGGCATCTGGTCGCCGAATAATGCCGAATGGGTGATCACGCAATTCGCCACCGCCAAGGCGGGTCTGGTGCTGGTAAACATCAACCCAGCCTATCGGCTTTCCGAATTGGAATATGCGCTGAACAAGGTGGGTTGCCGCGCGCTGATTATCGCAACGCGTTTCAAGACATCCGATTACGTCGGCATGGTGAATACGCTGGCACCGGAATTGGCGCGCGCCTTGCCAGGCCGGCTGACGGCGGAGAAATTGCCCAAGCTTGAGATGGTGGTGGAGATCAACGCGAACCCATCGCTAGGCATGATTCCCTTCCACAGTATCCTGGAAATGGGCGCAGCGGCACACCATGAACGGCTGCGCGAATTGGCCGGCAAACTGCAGTTTGATGATCCCATCAATATCCAATTCACGTCGGGTACCACCGGCGCGCCAAAGGGCGCCACGCTGACGCATCATAACATTCTCAATAATGGCTTCTTCATTGGGGAAGCGATGAAGCTGACACCGCAGGATAAGCTTTGCATTCCTGTCCCGCTGTATCATTGCTTTGGCATGGTGCTGGGTAATCTGGCCTGCACCACGCATGGCACGGCCATGGTCTATCCGGGTGAGGGCTTTGATCCGCTAGCAACACTGCAAACCGTGGCCGAAGAACGCTGCACCGGCCTGCATGGCGTGCCCACTATGTTCATCGCCCAGATGGAACACCCGCAATTTACAAGCTTTGATCTCTCATCTTTGCGCACCGGTATCATGGCCGGCGCGCCCTGCCCGATCGAGGTGATGCGTCGCGCGGTGGATACGATGAATCTGCGCGAAATAACCATCGCTTATGGCATGACGGAAACCAGCCCCGTCAGCTTCCAGACCAGCGTGGATGATCCGCTGGATCGGCGCGTCTCCACGGTTGGGCGCGTGCAGCCGCATCTGGAAGTGAAAATCATAGACAGTGAAGGCCGCATCGTGCCGCGCGGGGTGCCAGGAGAACTCTGCACGCGCGGCTACGCCGTAATGCTTGGCTATTGGGAGGATGCGGAACGCACCGCGCAGGCGATTGACGCCGCGCGCTGGATGCATACCGGCGATCTGGCGACGATTGATGAGGAGGGCTTCTGCAATATCGTTGGCCGCATCAAAGATATGGTGATCCGTGGTGGTGAGAATATCTATCCGCGGGAAGTTGAAGAATTCCTCTATCGCCATCCCAAGATTGAAGATGTGCAGGTATTCGGCGTTCCCGATCAGCGCTTCGGCGAGGAGCTTTGCGCCTGGATCAAGCTGCGCGCGCATGAACATTTGACTGCGGATGATGTGCGAGCCTTCTGCGCGGGGCAGATCGCGCATTACAAGGTACCGCGGCACATTAAATTCGTCGAAAGCTTTCCTATGACTGTGACTGGAAAGATGCAAAAATTCATCATGCGTGAGGAAATGACGCGCGAATTGGGCCTGCAAGAATCGAAGACGGCCTAAAGTGATGAGCAACCCCCTTTTCGCCCCCGGTTTCAAGACCAGCCCCTGGTGGTGGGAAGCGGCTGAACCGCCAACGCGTGACAATGCCCTGCCAGATGACACGCCAGTTGCAGTGATTGGCGGCGGCTATGCCGGGCTTTCTGCTGCGCTCAGTCTGGCGCGGCTGGGTCATCAAGTGACGGTGCTGGATGCGGAACGCATTGGCTGGGGTGCTTCGTCGCGCAATGGAGGGATGGTTTCTGGCGGGCTCAAGGTGGCGCGCGCGGCGCTTGCTGAAAAGCTTGGCGCGGAACAGGCGCGTAACATCGCCATGGCAGCCGCCGCTTCCTTTCCCTTCATTGAAGAAACCATCGCGCGTGAAGCGATTGACTGCGACTATACGCGCTGCGGGCGTTTTGTCGCGGCCTGGACGCCAAAGCATTATGACATGCTCGCGCGACAGGCGGATTACATTGCGGATGTCACTGGGCTGCCCACGGAAATGCTGCCGCCATCGCGCCAGCATGAAGCACTTGGGTCAGACCATTATCGCGGTGGCATGAAGGCGGGTGCCACGGGCAGCTTGCATCCTGGCAAATATGCGCGCGGGCTTGCGGCAGCAGCGGAACGCGCCGGTGCCAGGCTGGTGGACAGTACCCGCGTTGGCGGTATTCGGGCTGATGGATCAGGCTTTCGCATTGCGACCAATCGCGGTGAGTTGCGCGCCGATGCCGTGCTGGTAGCGACTAATGGCTATTCGCGCGGCGCTGGTGGCCAAAGCGCCATGCCCTGGCTCGCGCGGCGCATGATCCCGGTCGCGTCTTATATCATCGCGACCGAGGAATTGCCCGCTGAGACCATGGATCGGCTTTTTCCGGGCCGGCGCATGATCAGCGATACCAAGCGCGTACTGAATTATTTTCGGCCCGCTCCCTATGGCAATCGCATTTTGTGGGGCGGGCGCGCGCGCTTCGGCCCCAATGCGCCGGAAGCCGCCGCGCCGCGCTTGCACAGCTTCATGACTGCAGTGTTTCCGGAACTCAGCAAGGTGAAAATCACCCATGCCTGGACCGGCAATGTTGCCTTCACTTTCGATTTCTTGCCGCATATCGGGGTGCAGGATGGCATTCATTACGCGGCGGGTTGCCAGGGCTCTGGTGTCGCCATGGCAACCTGGCTTGGCCATAATGCCGCGCTGAAAATCGCCGGCGCTGCCAATCAACGCTTCGCGCTTGATGGTTTGGAATTCCCAACGGTTGCGCTTTACAACGGCAACCCGAATTGGTTCCTGCCCATCATCGGCGGCTGGTATCGCCTGCGCGATCGGATTGATCGGCTGGCAGCGTGATGCGCGGCCTCACGTGAACTCTGCCAGCACTGGCAAAAGATAGGGACGAAGTGCTGCGTAATCCTCACTCATCGGGAAATGCCCCAGGCCCTTCATGATTTGCACCTTGGCGCCGGGGATGGCGGCGGCAGTCGCCTCGGTATCCTCAGGCTTGCAGGAGTAATCATAATTGCCGGTCAGCATATGCACAGGGCAGCGTTTGGTATCAATGCGCGCCAGCTTCGGGCGCAAATCGCCCTCCCCCTTGTAGAAATGTAGATCACCGCGAAAAACGCCAGGCCCGCCCTGCATGTAATGCCAAAGCGTCTCCCAACGCGACGCTTCTGGCGCATGCGGGCTGACCAGGCCGGAGACGATGCCGCCGCAAACCTCACCACCATGCACATGCGGATGATGCAGCCAGGATGTATCGTAGTAGGGTGAAAGAAAGGCCGCCGATTGCAGGCCGATCACGCCGCGCAGATCACCCGCATGTTCGGCCGCGAGATCCAGCACAATACGCCCGCCAATCGAACACCCCATCACCACGGGCCGATCAAGGCCAAGTGCCCGCGCCATCGCCATGATCATCCCCGTATAGCGCGCGGTGGTGAGTTGATAGGTCTCCTTCTCCCACCCCTCGGGCGGGCTGGATTTGCCATGCCAGGGCATATCGAACGTCACGCAGCGAAAGCGCGATGTCACTTCCGTATCATTCAGCAAGCCGCGCCATTGCCGGCCATCGCTGCCCGCCGTGTGCAGCAGCAAAAGCGGGATACCTTGGCCGGCTTCTTCAAAATACAACCGATGCGCCCGGCCTTCGAGTTCAAGGCGCATATAGCGCCCGGTGATGGCTTCGATCATGCGCGGGGCTCCCTCAGCAGGGCCAGCACGCCCTTGAACCAGAAAATATGCGCCATAAACAGCGCGACATTGCCTTCCACCTTGAAGGTACCAAGGCGGACCAGACCCATAATGTCATGCCAGCCAGGCGGCGGAGGGTCTTGAAGGAAGCGCGCGAAATCCTCGGCGCCCGCGCGAATTGCAAGGTCATAGCCTGGCATAAGGGCGGGCGCGGGGGTGGCCGAGATCAGCACCCCCTTATGGATCGCCAGAATCCAGGCGGCATCGCCGACGCTGAACAAGACATCTGCCGTCAGGTCGCGCCCCCAGCGCGCCAGGCCCGGCGCGGCGGCGGCGCGGGCGGGCAAACCCGCGATATTCATGCGAAACCCCGCGAAACTGGCCGATTGTGCCATGCCATGGCTGCCTCCCGAAAAAGAATAGCGGAAGGTTAGGAAAGCTGGTCGCCGCGCGCAAACCCCCCTGACCAAGCGCGCCGGCTGCGCTAGACTATCCCACAAAAGCAATAGGGTTTCCGCCGTGGTTCAGATCACCTCGCCGCAATTCAAGGAAAACGCCGCCCGCGCCATTGGCGATGCCGGGCTGCAAAAGGCCCTGGGCAAGGCCAAGGGCGCCTTTCTGCAACGCCGCGGCGATGCCGTGGCGCGCCTGCCGGAATTCGAGCAGCTCCGAGAGATCGGGCGAGATATCAAGAATCACACGCTGGCTAATCTGGATTTCTACCTGGAAACCTACGCAGCCAACGTGGAAGCTGCCGGCGGCAAGGTGCATTGGTGCTCCACCGCCGAAGAAGCCCGCGCGGCGGTGCTCGAGATTTGTCGCAATGCCGGCGCGAAGACCGTCACCAAGGGCAAATCCATGATCTCCGAAGAGCTCGGGATCAATGACCATTTGGAAGCGCATGGGATTGAACCGGTCGAAACCGATCTTGGCGAATACATCATCCAGCTTCGGCGCGAACATCCTTCCCATATCATCGCACCGGCCTTCCATTTGAACCGTGAGGATTGGGAGAAATCCTTCCGTGAAATGCACACGGATTTGCCCAAGGATCGCGTATTCAGCGAAAGGCGCGATATCCTGACCGAAGCACGGACCAAGCTGCGTCATCGCTTTCTGGCAGCCGATGTCGGCATTACCGGTGCCAATTTCCTTATTGCGGAGTCTGGCAGCAGCGTGATTGTCACCAATGAAGGCAATGGGGACCTCACACAAACCTTGCCGCGTGTGCATATTGCGCTGGCGAGCATCGAAAAAATGGTGCCAACGCTGAATGATGCCTGCGCCCTGCTGCGGCTTTTGGCACGGTCCGCCACGGGGCAGGATTTTTCAGTCTATACCACTTTCTCCACGGGTGGCCGCCGGCCTGGCGATTTGGACGGGCCGGAAGAATATCATGTGGTGCTGATTGATAATGGCCGTTCCAATATGTTCGGCACGGAATTCCAGGAAATGCTGCGCTGCATCCGCTGCGCCGCCTGCATGAATCACTGCCCGGTTTATGGCGTGACCGGCGGGCATGCCTATGGCTGGGTCTATCCTGGCCCGATGGGAAGTGTACTGACGCCAACGCTGATTGGCGTGGATAAGGCCGGGCATTTGCCCAATGCCTCGACATTTTGTGGGCGCTGCGAATCCGTCTGCCCAGTCAAGATTCCTCTCCCGAAAATGATGCGCCATTGGCGCGAACGCGAATTCGAACGCCATTTGTCGCCTGTTGCCGTGCGGCGCAATCTTGGGCTTTGGGCCTATGTGGCGCAGCGCCCGGCGCTCTATCGCTTGGCGACCAAGCTTGCGGTTGGCGCGCTTGGCCTGATGGCGCAAGGCAAGGGGGTGTTCCGGTCCTTGCCATTGGCTGACGGTTGGACTCAAGGGCGGGATTTGCCGGTGCCGGAAGGCGGCACTTTCATGGATCGCTACGCCAAAACTAAGCGTGGGGCCTGAGCGATGAGCAAGGAAGCGATTCTGAATGCCATCCGACGCGGCCTGAAGCGCGGGCCGCTGCCGGCTGATCAACGCGCCATGCTGGAAGCGCGGCTGATCGCGCGCCCGCGGCATTTGATCCCCGCGCGGTCTCGCGTGCCGCGCCCTGATCAAGTCAAGCTTTTCATCGTCAATGTCGAGAAGGAATTCGGCAGCGTCACACGTGTCGCTGACGCAAACGAAATTCCCGGCGCCGTTGCGGAATATCTCTCCCAACAGAATCTCGCACCGCGCTTTGTCATGGCGCCGCATCCCGAATTGCAGGCGCTACCCTGGTCTGATCGCGCGATGCTGGAGTTCGAGACGCGGCGAGCTGAAGCCAGCGATCTGGTATCCGTCCAGCATGGCTATGCCGGCATTGCGGAAACCGGCACGCTGATGCTGCCATCCGATCCCGTGCGCCCCACCACGCTCAATCTGCTGGCGGAGACCGAGATTGTTGTGCTGCGCGCGTCCCGTATCACCGGGCCTTATGAGGATGCTTGGGATATGTTGCGTGCCGAACGGCAGGATCCGGTTTCTGGCGGTTTCATGCCGCGCAATGTCATGCTGGTGACTGGCCCTTCACGCAGTGCGGATATTGAACAAACCTTGGAACTTGGCGCGCATGGGCCGCGTCGGCTGCATGTGATTGTGGTGGATGATGACCCCACCGCGCTGCCGGGATGAGCCTTTCGCGTCGCCGAGCCCGCGCGCTGAGTGCCGCGGATCGCGCCCTGTGGCAGGCCTATGTTGTGAGTGTGGAACCGCTGCCCGGTCGTGCGCTGCCGCCGCCTGAAGCGGTTGAGGCGTCACCAGTCATCAGCGCGCCCCAGGCGCCGCTTGCGGTGCAGCCCACTGCACCCCAAGCATGGCAACCGCCGCCCATTCAAGTGAATGTCACGCCGGCGGGTTTGGATGACAAGCGCTGGCGCGCCTTGCGCCGAGGGCGCATGAAGCCGGAACGCACGATTGATTTGCATGGCCGCCGCGCGCAGGAAGCACATGACGCCGTGCGCGGTTTTTTGCACGATGCTTTCGCCGATGGACTGCGCTGCGTTGCCGTGATCACCGGGCGCGGTTCA
The DNA here is from genome assembly GCA_051007055.1 of Roseomonas sp. Taxonomy (GTDB): domain Bacteria; phylum Pseudomonadota; class Alphaproteobacteria; order Acetobacterales; family Acetobacteraceae; genus Neoroseomonas. The sequence continues at coordinate 70,044 of JBPCSO010000079.1, read as the reverse complement.
TCGCCGGAAGGTGGCGTGCTGCGCCGCGAATTGCCGCATTGGCTGAATGCGCCGGATATGCGGCGCATGCTGCTGGCGGCGGCGCATCCACACGCAGCGAACACCGGTGCGGTGCATCTGATGCTGCGGCGGCGCAAATGACCCCCTTCGGCGCCAGGCTGCGCGCCTTGCGCGCCGAACGTGGCGTGGCGCTGAAGGATCTTGCCGCTGCCTTGCAGGTTTCCGCCGCCTATCTTTCCGCGCTGGAACATGGCCGGCGCGGACAACCATCTGCCGGGCTGGTGCATCAGGTCAATGAGTTCTTCGGCCTGATCTGGGATGATGCCGAGGAATTGGCGCGGCTTGCGCGGCAATCCCATCCGCGCGTCGTCCTGGAAACTGGCGGGCTTTCGCCGGAGGCAACAGCGCTCGCCAATCGCCTGGCGCGGGATTTTCGCAGGCTGACGCCGGATGCGATCACGGCGATTGAGGCTGCCTTGGACAAGCTACCGAAGGAAAGACGTTGATGCCGATGCAAGCGATATCGGCGGGGCTATTGGCGGGGGTGGTAGGCTTTGCTTCTTCCTTCGCTGTGGTGCTGCAAGGTTTTGTGGCGATGGGGGCGAGCCCTTCCCAGGCGGCATCGGGACTGACGGCGGTTTCCGTCGCCATGGGGCTTTGCGGCATTTTGCTCTCGCTTTGGAAACGCATGCCGATCAGCTGCGCCTGGTCCACGCCGGGTGCCGCACTCATGGCGGCTTCCATCATGCCGGCGGGTGGCTTCGCCGAAGCGGTGGGTGCTTTCATCATCTGTGCACTGTTGTTGATATTGGCGGGATTGTGGAAGCCCTTGGGGCGGGCGGTGGCGGCGATTCCAGCCTCACTCGCCAATGCCATGCTGGCAGGGATTTTATTTGGCCTGTGCCTGGCGCCGGTGCGCGCGGTGGCAGAGGCACCAATCGCTGCGCTTGGCATCATCATCGCCTGGATCATGGCCGGGCGCTGGCACAGGCTGGCGGCGGTGCCAGCGGCGGTGCTTGTCGCAGGCGTGATCATAGCCCTTCAGGCGCCAATGCCGGGGGGCAATTGGGCGCCAAGCCCGGAATGGGTGACGCCGATATTTTCATTGGCATCCATCACCGGTCTGGCGCTGCCGTTATTCATCGTGACCATGGCGTCGCAGAATATTCCAGGCATGGCGGTGCTGGGTGCCAATAACTATCGCCCCAATCCGGGACCGCTTTTTTCCATCACGGGTTTCTTCAGCCTTTTGGCAGCGCCTTTCGGTGGCCATGCGGTAAATCTTGCGGCGATTACAGCGGCGATGTGCGCCGGCGATGGCGCGGGGCCTGATCCCGCGCGGCGCTGGCCCGCGGCTGTCATGGCTGGCTTGGTTTATACCGCCTGCGGTTTGGCCGCCGGCATGGCGAGTGGCTTGGTTGCCGTAGCACCGCCGATTTTGATCGAAGCTGTCGCGGGGCTTGCACTGCTGGGTTCCTTCGCTGGTGCGCTGATGGGCGCGGTGCGGGACGATAAGGATCGCGAAGCAGCGGTGATCTGCTTCCTGATTGCGGCATCGGGGGTTGCGTTTCTTGGTATTGGTGGGGCGTTTTGGGGTTTGCTGGCTGGTGGCGTGATGCTGGCGCTGTCGCGCTGGCGGCGATAGGAGGTTTCATGAAGCTCCGTGTTTTTCTCTCTCATACGCCGGAAATGTTCGAAGGCTATTACGGCGCACGCGCCCTTGCTGCCTTGGCCGAACATGTTGAGGTCATTCGCAACCCAGGGACCACAATACTTTCCGGCACTGCCTTGGCAGAGGCAGCGTGCGATTGCCATGCCATTGTGGCGGACCGTGCAACGCCAGGCCTTCCCGAAACCTTCGCGGCCATGCCGGGGCTTTTGGCCTTTCTGCGTGTGGCCGTGGATATCTCCACCATCAATGTGCCATCTGCCAGCGCGGCAGGGGTATTGGTAACGCGTGCTACCCCTGGCTTTGTGGATGCGGTGGTAGAACTGGGCTTGGGCTTCATGGTGGATCTGGCGCGCGATGTCAGCGTTATGGCGGGTGCCTATCGTGCTGGTGGCTTGCCGCAGGGCCGCATGGGCTTACAGCTTTCTGCCGCGCAGCTTGGCATTATTGGCTATGGTCGTATCGGCCAGCGCGTGGCCGAAGTGGCTTTGGCGCTTGGTATGCGCGTTTCAGTCGCGGACCCCTTTGCCAAGGTGGCTGACCCGCGCATCACCCAGGCAGGCTTTAACGAGGTTTTGTCGGAATCGGATATTGTGGTTTGCCTCGCCATTTCTGATGCTTCCACCAGGCACATGTTCAACGCAGCCGCCTTCGCTGCCATGAAGCCAAGCGCACGCTTCATCAATCTTTCACGAGGTGAATTGGTGGATGAGGCAGCGCTGATCGCAGCGCTTGATTCCGGGCATCTGGCCGGTGCCGCCATGGATGTCGGCAGCGCGCCGGATCAAAGACCGAACCCTATGCTGGCAGCGCGCGCCGATGTGGTGGCAACACCCCATATAGGTGGCATGACACCCGAGGCTATGGAACATCAAGCCATGGATACGGTGCGCCAAATTACGGCGCTTGCACGCGGAGAAATGCCGGAAGGTGCGGTGAACGCCGATGCGGCTTTCAGGATCAGGGATTTTCTTGCGCGCGGTCGCTAATGGGGTTTAACCCTGCACCGGCTTGCGCAGCGCCCAAAACACGCAGGCACCGGTGGCATAAGCCGCGATGGAAAGCATGAAACCAAGCTGGTAGCTGCCGGTCAGGTCGAACAGGAATCCCGCGCCCCAGGCGCCAAGCCCGGCGCCCAAACCTGAACCAATGGTGATCATGCCAAGAATGGTGCCAAGCCTGGGGCCGCCAAAAAGATCCGCTGTCTTCGCGGTTACCGCCGGCCCGCGCGCACCCCAGGTGATGCCAAAGAAACAGGCATGCACCCAAAACAACAGATGCTGATCCGCATTTTCGATCAGCAACGCCGCAATGACACCGATGATCGAAATGACATAGGCAAGTATCGCCGCGCCTTCGCGCCCGATATAATCTGAAATCGTCCCGGTCAGGATCACGCCGGGCAGCGCCAGCAAGCTGCCAAGCCCCAGTACGAAGGCGGCATAGAGTGGATCAAAGCCGCGATCCACGGCAAAGGCCAATTGATGGAGCGAAACCAGGAAACTGCCGATACTGGTCAAGCCATAGACAATGAACAAAAGCCAGAAATGCCGCGTGCGCATCGCCTCAGCCACCGACCAATCGCGCTGCGGCGCGGTTTCTGTAGTAGGCTTCGCGATAGGGGTTTGTTCGGCACCACGAAACAGCGCGGCCAGCGGCAGGATCAGCGCCGCCATCACACCCGCTTGCAGAAGATAGGCGCTGCGCCACCCCACTTCACTCACCATGAGCTGCGCAATGGGCGCGGAAATGGCGCGGCCAAAGCCATTGGCGGATTGCAGCATGGACATGGCCATACCGCGCCGCGCGACGAATAGCCGCGAAATCAGCGGCGCGAAAACCACCATGCTGATGCAATTGGCGCCGAGCGTCATCACCACGCCATAAAGCAGCACAACCTGCCAAAGTGATGTCGCGAAAGAACTGCCAAGCAGGCCAAGCGCCAATAGGCAACCACCCATGAGCACCATACGGCGCGCGCCCAGCCGGTCCACCATGCCACCCACCAGCGGGGAAGACACACCGCCCACCACCTGGCCGACCGAATAGGCGATGGAACTTTCGGCGCGGGTCCAGCGAAATTCTGCAATGAAGGCAAGCAGAAACACACTATAGGCATGCATCAGACCAGCGCTGATGGTGAAGGCCAGAAAGCCGCCCGCGAGGATAAACCAGGCGCGCCGTGAAGGGGCTTCCTTCATCCCTGGCCTGCCCCTGGCGGCGTACCGCGCTGCTTCACCTTGATATCAGCCCTGGTCCAATTGCTTCACGCCACGCAGCATGGCGCCAGCCGGGGGGCGCGGCAATCCCGCCCCTTGGCGGCAGGCGCCTGGCGGTTCATGCTGCGCCCGAAAGCGCATTCGGAGGAAACATGAAGCCGCGTATTGTTGTTGTCACGCAGTCCATGGTGGATGAAGCAGTGATCCAGGAAATGGCGCCGGATGGTTTTGATCTGCGAATCGCCAAGCCCGGCGGCGCGGATTGGAAGGAAGCGATGGCGGGGGCTGAATATCTGGTTGGCTTCGTGGATATGCTGGTGAAGGATGAGCTTTACGCCATCGCCCCCAAGCTGAAGCTGATCCAGGTATTGAGCGCGGGGTATGACCGCGCGGATATCGCCGCCGCGCGGCGCGGCGGCGTGCCCTTTGCCAATAATGGTGGCGCAAATTCCACGGCTGTTTCCGAACATGCGGTATTGCTGATGTTGGCGGTTTCACGACAATTGATCCGTCAGCACGCGAATGTTGCCGCGGGTCGCTGGCGCGGGAACCAGACACCGAAGCTTTATGAATTGCGCGGGCGCACGCTTGGCATTGTGGGGCTTGGGACTATCGGCAAAAAAACCGCGCGGCTCGCGCAGGCTTTCGGCATGACTGTGCATTACTATGATACTGCGCGGCTGCGCGAAGAAACCGAAGATGCGTTGAATGTGCGCTTCCGGCTGTATCGTGAATTGCTGCGTACATCTGATATCGTCTCGCTCCATGTGCCGCTCAATGCCAGCACCAAGGGGCTATTGGGTGAGGCGGAATTGGCGCTGATGAAGCAGACTGCTTTCCTGATTAACACCAGCCGCGGGCCGGTGGTGGATGAAGCCGCACTTTATCGCGCGCTATCATCGGGGCAGATCGCCGGCGCCGGGCTTGATGTGTTTGATCAGGAACCGCCGCCGCCGGATAATCCGCTCTTCAATCTGGATAATGTTGTGCTGACCGCGCATATGGCCGGCCCCACGCAGGACAGTAATATCGCCCGCCTACGCAACGCTTTTGACAATGTGCAGCGCGTGGCGCGGGGCGAGGCGCCGCTTTGGGTCATTCCGGAATTGAACGAATAGGAACGCTGATCATTTCATCCGAAACCATTACGCGAGCGATTGAAAAACTGGTCGGCGTCCATAAGGGCGGCGCGCCCATCGCAAATCTGGGCGATGCCGCACCAGGCAATGAGGCTGAGGTCTTCGCCGTCCAACGCGGTGTTCTGAAGGCGCTGGGTGGCGCTATTGGCGGCTGGAAATGCGCCACCCCGCCCGGCAAGCCCGCCAATTTCGGCATCATGGCCGCCAGCGGCGCGCGCCAATCCGGCGGGCATTGGGGTGTTGCAAACACACGCCCCATCGGCCTTGAAACCGAAGTTGCCTTTCGCCTTAAGCGCGATCTGCCGCCACGCGGCAGCGCCTATAGCCGCGATGAGGTATTGGATGCGTTAGACGCTGCCTTCCCGCTGCTTGAATTGGTGCAGTCGCGCTATGCCGATCATACGATCGTGGCACCGGCTGAAGGCATGGCTGATAACATTGCGCATCTTGGCTATGTGGTGGGCGCCGATGTCGCGGACTGGCGTCGTTTTGATCTACCCAATCTCGCCGTGCGCCAATCCTATGCGGGCGCGGTGCAGGTTGAACAGAAGGGCGGCAATCCCTCCGGCGATCCGGTGCTGCCTTTGGTCTGGCTCGCCAATCATCTGCATGAGCTTGGTGAGCATTTGCGCGCCGGTCAGGTGGTGACGACCGGCACATACACAGGCTGCATTTTTGTACCGCCCGGCCTGCGTGTGCAGGCCGGGTTTTCGGGGTTTGGTGAGATAACTTTCGATCTCATCTGACAAGTTCTACAATCCAAGCTTGCTGGCCACACCCAATTCGCCGGCAAGCTTGGTCAATACCTCAATCGTCTTATCCTCGATCTCAATGCCATTGGCGCGGCGATCAGCCTCACGCATCGCTTCAAGCTCTCCGGGGTAGAAAACACCCTGGCTGCCTTCGGCGGGCGGTGTGTCTTTCAGATAGCGCGCAAAATCCGCGACTTCCTGTTTGAATTGCGCGAGTGGGCGAAAGGCATCTACCTTGAATACCGCCATGAAGCAACCGTCATTGTGCCGCCCGGTGGGTTCCACGCCAAAGCCAAGCCCCGTCAGCAAACCGCAGAGAATCTCCACCATCGCAGCCAGGCCAAAACCCTTATAGCCTTCCGTGCCACCCAGCGGCAGCAGCGCGCCGCCCTTCTTCAATTGCGAAGGATCGCGCGTGGGCTTGCCATCCGCGCCAATCACCCAACCATCCGGCACTTCCTGCCCGCGCGCTTGCGCCAGAAAAACCTTGCCGGCTGCAGCGGCCGAGGTTGCCATATCCAACACAAACGGCCCGGCCAAATCGGAGGGCACCGCAATGGAAATCGGGTTGGTGCCAAGCCGCGCTTCTCGCCCACCGAAAGGCGCCACAGCCTTGGGCGAACGCCCGGAATCCGCCGTGCAAATCCCAATCATGCCGGCTTCGGCGGCCATGAGCGGATAGCTCGCCAACCGGCCAATATGCCCCTGCCGAAACACGGTGGCGGCGGCGACATTGGATTTCCGCGCTTTTTCGATGGTGTAGCGCATGGCCTTTTCATTGGCGACATACCCAAAGCCCCAATGCCCATCAATCACCGATGTCGTCGCGCTTTCCTGCACAATCTTCCACGGCGCACTAGGCACGATATGCCCAACCTTGATCCTTTCGATATAGCCAGGGATCATGATGATGCCATGCGAATCATGGCCCACCAGATTGGCGCTGGTGCAATGCCGCGCGACGGTTTCCGCTTCCTCCGCCGGCGCGCCGGCAGCAATCAGCAGTGTGCGGCCAATTTCCTTGACACGATCGGCACTGAGTTTCGGCATGGTATCCCCCTTTTCAATTCTGCAATATCAATCGGGCTTGATTCCGCTGGCGCGCACAACCTCACCCCAGCGCACCCAATCTTCCTGGATCACCTTGGCATAATAATCGCGCGTCCCGCCAACGGGGGTCGCACCAAAGCTGCGTACCCGTTCTGCGACATCGGGCTGGCGTAGAATGGTATCGAGTTCCTGCGAAAGCCGATCCAGGATCGGATCCGGCACACCGCGCGGCGCCATGATGCCGCCCCAGAAGGTCACGTCGTAACCGGGCACGGTTTCGGCAAAGGCCGGCACATCCGGATAGGTTGGCGAACGTTCCGTGCTGGTAATGGCAATCGGGCGAATGGTGCCAGCTTCAATCAGCGCGCGGGTCGCGAATAGCGAATCACTCGCCAATTCCACATCGCCGCGCACCAGGGCTGTGAGGGATGGATTATTGCCGTTATAGGGCACCATGGTCAGTTCTATACTTACTTGCTGCATCAGCATCACCAACGACAAGTGATTCACGCCGCCGCTGCCAGGGTGCGAGATGGTCAGCCTGCCTTGGCGCTGCTTCGCCAATTCAATGACCTGCGGCAGGGTGCGCGCTGGAAAATCACTGCGCGATACCAGCAGCAAGGGCGAGGATTGCGCCATGGAAACCGCCGAAAATGCCTGGGTTGGGTCAAGCCCGGCAGCGCGGTTCACCAGCAAAGTAATCAGCGTGGAAGAAGACGCGAAAAGATAGGTATAGCCATCCGCCGGCTGGCGCGCGACATGTTCCGCCGCCAGCAAGGTCCCCGCGCCGGGGCGATTTTCCACCACGAATGTACTGCCTGGAATACGCTCACCCAGCTTGGCGGCAAGCAAGCGCGCCATAATGTCATTGGCGCCACCTGCGGCGAAGCCCACCACAATGCGCACCTGTCGCGCGGGCCAGGCTTGTGCATGGGCACGGCCCGAAAATACGCCAATAAGCGCGGGCGCAGCAAGCAAAGCGCCGCGGCGATGAATGCCCGTCATGGCCTTGTCTCCTCCGTCTTATTTCTTGCAGGCAAGGCTAAGCCCGCCCCGCCCTGCTCGGCAAGCCTCGGGCCGAAAGACTTGAAAGCGCCGCAGCTTCGGATCAGGCTGTCATCGCCAAAGTAGAAGGAGAACGCGCCATGACCGATCTACCAAAAGCCGATGCCGCGACGCGCGCCTGGTTTGATGCCTGGCTAGAACGCTTCGCCGATTTTGTGCGTGAGGTGGATTACGCTTCCGCGCGCCCGCTTTTCCATGCGGATGTTCTGGCCTTCGGCACGCACCGTGATGTGATCCCTGGGCTTGCCGCCTGGCAGGCAATGCAATGGGATAATGTCTGGCCGAAGACCGAGGATTTTCGCTTTGCCCTTTCGGAAACCCATGTGCTGGCATCGGATGACAAATCCATGGTGGTTGTGGTCGCACCCTGGACCAGTACGGGCTTTCATCCGGATGGGACGCGCTTTGAAAGGCCCGGGCGTGCCACCATGATTTTTCATGGTGCGCCCAATGCGTGGCTTTGCGTCCATTCGCATATGTCTCTCAATCGCGGCGTGCCGCAATCAAGCCATGCCAATCGTCCCGTGAAGGCGCCCTAAATTCGCCCTTTTGGAAAAGCAAAAACGCATTGTCGCAGTCGCCGGAGCCAACCCCATGCGTCGCTTGAGCCTTGCCCTTACACTGATTGCGCCCGCTGCGCTTGCCGCAGAAATGCCCATTCGTGGCGTGACACTTTCCTCGGCCGGGATCGCACAGATTGAGCGCGCCGGCGAAGTCGCGGCCAATCAGCCGGTGGTGTTCCGCGCGCCGCTTGGCGATGTGGATGATCTGCTGCGATCGCTCATGATCCTTGATCCTGCCGGGCGCGTTGAAGGCCTAAGCCTACCAGCGCGGGATTTGCTGAATGAGGCGTTTCGCGGCCTGCCGCTCCGCCCTGCGGATTTCGAAAACCGCGTAAGCCTATTGAATGCGCTGCGCGGTCAGGAGGCCGAGGCCGCCGGCGCGCGCGGTCGCATTGCGACAGCAGCGGAGACCGAGGCAGGGCTGCATCTCTCACTCATTGGGCCGCGTGGTTTGCTCTCGGTACAGTTGAAGCCAGGCGATGAAGTGACGCTGACGGACCCCGCGCTGGCTGCGCGCGTGGCGCGTGCGGCGGAAGCGCTCGCCGCAGCGCGCAGCGATGATGAAAGGCGCATCGAAATTCGCCTGAGGTCTGATCGCGCGCGGCAGGTGGCGGTGATCTACATTGCCGGCGCGCCGCTTTGGAAGCCGTCCTATCGGCTGATGGCGCCGCCGTTTGGTGCAACGGCTGGGCAGGCGCGGCTAATGGGCTGGGCCGTGGTGGAAAATGCCTCGGGTAGTGATTGGGACGGGGTGCGGATTTCGCTGGTGTCGGACGACGCTGCGGCATTTCGCCAGCCAATCTTTGAACCCATCACCGTGCCGCGCCCTGAATTGCCGGTGCGTATTGCGGAAGCCATTCGCGTGCGGCCCGATACTGGCCCGATGCCACGCATGCCGGCCGCTGCGCCCATGATGGCGCCTCCGGCTGCCGCAGCTCCGCCAACCATGAATGACCTAATGAATGCGCCCTCGGTATCGGCTGCACCTGCGCCCGCACCGGCGCCGGCCCCCGCGCCGCTTGCCGTGAATGTCGCGACTCAGGCTGCTGCTGGGCGCGTCGCCTTCACCCTGGAACGGCCCGTGACACTCCGTAGTGGTGAAACGGCAAATCTGCCTTTCCTTGATCTGAACCTGCCGGCTGAACGGGTCTGGTGGGTTCAGAACCTATGGACCGCGCGCCCCCTTCAGGCGCTGCGCTTTCGCAATACCTCCAACCACGTGCTGCCGGATGGGCTGGTGACGGTGTTCGATGGAGACGGCGCGCCGAGCTTTCTGGGAGATGCGGAATTGCGCGCGCTATCGCTCGGTGATCAACGCCTGATCGCTTTCGCGCGCGATCGTGATGTGCGCCTTTCCAGTCAAAACGCCGGTCAATTTGAACTCACACGCTTCAACCTGCGGCGCGGCTTCATGACCTTTGCGGCGAAGATGATTGACGAAACTGTGGTGACGATTGATCCGCGTGGCGCAAGCGGCGTGATGGTGATTGACCTGCCGCGCCGTCCCGGTTCAACACCGCGTTTCCCTGTTGCGGCCGAAGGCGATTTTGGTCTGCGTTTTGAGACACAGTTGGAAGCCGCACCGAAAACCATACGGCTCGGCTTTGAGCGGACTGAGAACCAGGATATCGCGCTTTGGGACCAAGGCCTTGGCGATCCGCTACTACTGCAACCGGCACAGTTCGATCTGGAGGCCTCGCTGCGGCGCCTTCCCGGTGGGCCGGGTTCGGTTGAGCGCTTGCAGGAAATCCTCTCCCGCACCGGCGCCGATGTGCCGGGGCGCGATGTACTCGCATCCACCATTACCGCACTTCAGCAAATCCGCATCTTGCTCGATGCCGCGCGACTTGCGGCGCGCGAAACACGCTCAGCCGATCAGGCACTGGCCCGCGCCCGCCAGGCGGTGGAAGATCGCACTGGCGGGGAACAACAGGCCGCGCGTCAGCGGCTGAATGCCGCCAGCCGAGAGGCTGAGGCGAAAGGCGCCGCTTCAAGCCGCGCCTTTGAAGCCTGGCAGCGCGCAGTGATCGCGCTACTGCAACAGGGTAGCTAACCGCTTATTCCGGCTTCACGCCCGCGGCGCGCAGCACGGCGGCGCTGCGGGCAAATTCTTCCCGCACATAGGCGCTGAACGCCGCAATGGTTGCAAATTGCGGTTCAATCTCAATCCCGATGTCAACCAGGCGCGGCTTGATGCGTTCCATCGCCGCGTTAAAGGTGACGTTCAGCGATTCCACAATGCCGCGCGGTGTTTGCGCGGGCGCGAAGGCGCCAATCCAGGCAGCACCTGCCCAGGCGGGCAAGCCGGCTTCGGTGGCGGAGGGAATCTCCGGCAGGCTCACCACGCGCTGAGAACCCGAAATGGCAATCGGGCGCACCGTGCCGGCGCGGATATGAGAAGTGGCGGAAGCGGTCGGGTCCACCGCCATATGCGCCTCCCCCGAAATCACCGCCGCCATGGCGGGGCCGCCACCACGATACTGCACCATTTGCATTTCCACATCCGGCAGTGCCGCGCGGAAGACTTCGGAAGTCAAATGGTTGGCGCTGCCAATCCCGGCGGAAGCGAAATTGATCTTGCCCGAATTGGCGCGCAGCCAAGTGATCAGGGATTGCATATCGGTGGCCGGGATACTGCGGTTGATCACCAGCACCTGCGGAATGCGGCCCAAATGCGCAACCGGCGCGAAATCCGCAATCGGGTCGAAGGGCATCCGCGCCACCAGGCTTGGTGCAATCACATGCGCGTTGGAATGGATCATGATGGTATAGCCATCCGGCGCGGATTTGGCCGCCGCTTCAGAACCAATCAGCCCCGCCGCTCCGCCAGCGCGGTTTTCAATCACGATATTCTGGCCAAGCATCTGCCCAGCCGCATCCGCAACTAGGCGCGCCACTACATCGGTGGCACCCCCAGGGGCAAAGGGCACAATGACACGCATCGGCCGATCCGGCCGCCAGGAACCCTGGGCGCGGGCGGATGCAAGGGCAGGTGTGGTAAGCGCAAGCGCCAAAGCTGCGCGACGCGTGATTTGCATGAAATGCTGTCCTTCCCAGAATGAATTCTTCCCTGACCGCGGGCTTATACAGATTTTCCTCCCAGGCGCCATGGATCATCCGCCGCCCTCGGGTTATGCCTAGTTGGAAGGAAGGATCGCTACCATGAAAACTGCTGCCGAAGCCCTGATTGAATTCCTCGCCGCGCAAGGCATTGACCGCGCCTTTTGTGTGCCTGGTGAAAGCTATATCGCGCTGCTTGATGCGCTGCATGCCCATCCGCACATGGATTTGGTGACCTGCCGCAGTGAAGGCGGCGCGGGCTTCATGGCGGTGGCCGATGGTAAAATGACCGGCAAGCCAGGCGTGGTGCTGGTCTCGCGCGGGCCCGGCGCCTGCAATGCCTCCATCGCTGTGCATACCGCGGAACAGGATGCGGTGCCGATGATCCTGCTCATCGGGCAGGTGGAAAAGCGTGATCTGCGCCGCAATGCCTTTCAGGAAATTGACTATGCCCGCATGTTCGGCGGCATCGCGAAATGGGTGGGCGAAGCGACCAGCGCTGACCAAGTGTCGGAATTGATCGCGCGCGCCTATGCCATGGCGATGCAGGGCGTGCCGGGGCCGGTGGTGCTGAGCCTGCCGGAAGATGTGCTGGCCGAACCCTGCGCGGCACCAATCCCGCCCGCCACCATCGCAGCCCCCGCGCAGCCGGCACCTGCTGATATCGCGCGGCTTGCCGCCATGCTCCGTGGCGCGGAACGCCCCATCATCCTGGCGGGCCATGCCATTGATACGCCGGGTGGGCGCGAAGCCCTGCTGGCCTTTGCGGAAGTCTGGCAAACCCCCGTCGCGGTTTCCTTTCGCCGGCAGGATTTATTCCCGAATAATCATCCGCTTTATGTGGGCGATCTTGGCCTGCGTAACCCTGATGCGCAGCGCGCCGCGTTTGCCGATGCGGATTTGGTGGTGGCACTCGGCACGCGGCTGACGGATATCACCACGCAGGGTTGGACATGGCCCGCGCCGGGACAAAGGCTTGCGCATATTTGTGCGGAGCCGCGCTTTCTGGGCTGGCACTTTCCGGCGGAGCTTGCCGTGGCGGCCGATGCACGCGCAGTGCTGGCCGCCCTTGGCACGGAAAAGCCGGGGGTACCGTCTGAGCGCGGCGCTTGGGCCAAGAAGCTGCGTGATTTGCAAACCGCAGACAGCCAGGTTGCAGCAATGACGCATAATGATGGCGTCGCCTTTGCGCGCATTGCCAAGCTGATTGGTGAAATCGCGGCACCCGATGCGATGATCGCACTGGATGCCGGCACTTTCGGCGCGCCGTTTTATCGCAAGATCGCCTGGGTTTCGCCGCGCCGGCTGCTGGCGCCGGTTTCTGGCGCCATGGGATTTGGCGTGCCGGCGGGCGTTGCCGCGGCGCTCCGTTACCCCAATCGGCAGGTGATTGCGCTTGTCGGCGATGGCGGCGCGCTGATGACAGGCGGAGAATTCGCGGTGGCGGTGGCGCGCTGCGTGCCGCTTAAGATGATCCTTTCAGATAACGGTTCTTACGCTTCCATCCGCATTCATCAGGAACGCGCCCATCCTGGCCGCGTGAGTGGCACCAGCCTGGAAAATCCTGATTTTGCCGCCTGGTGCGCCGCGTTTCGCGTGCCGGTCACGCGCATTGAAACCGATGCGGATATGCCGAGGCTGGCCGAGGCTCTTGCGGCACCCGGCCCGGCGGCGATCCATGTGCGCACATCCTTGCAGGCGGTACTGCCCAAATAGCGGTATTAGCGCTGCATCAGCCGTTTTGCCTCGGCAAGGCAGGCTGCGTGATCTGCCACGCAGCCGCCCGCGATCCAAAACGCTTGAACCCGCGCCAATAACGCGCCAAGCGCGGGGCCGGGGGAAGCTCCTTCTGCCAAAAGATCACGCCCCTGAAGGGGAAAGACGGGCGCGGCTTCAGTGTGCAAAGTGGTACGTAGCGTAGCGCGCATTGGAACCGCGCCATCTCGCGCATCCGCCAACCACAGCGAGGCTTCCTGTATTTCCAAAGCCACCGCGTCATGCAGCGCGCGCCAGCGACGAAATTCCGCCGCATCAACTGTCGCATCCGGTATCGCGGCTTCCTGCAAGAAACGCAACGCGCGTGTCTCGGCCATCGAAAACTTCAACCGCGCAGCAAGCCCTGGCGCCGCACCGCCCAAAGCCGCCAGCCGTAGCAGGGGTTCTGCTGGCGCGCCGAGTCCGATCAACCGTGCAAGGCAATCAAGATCAGGTTCGGCGAATTCCGGCAGGATCGCCGGCAATACGCCAAGCTCCGCCATCAGGCGTAGCGCCGGCACAGGTTCCCTCACCATCAGGATGCGCTTGATTTCCATCCAGATGCGTTCGACAGAAAGCCGCGCAAGGCCGGGGATTGCAGCGCGTATCGCGTGCAACGCGGCGGCATCAGGCGCGCCTTTGCCGTAGCGCGCGTGGAAGCGAAAGAAGCGCAGCAGCCGCAGATAATCCTCAGCCAAACGCGTTTCGGGATCGCCCACAAACTGCACACGCCCGCGCGCCAGATCATCACGCCCGCCGAAATAATCATGCAGCACGCCATCAGCGCCAAGCGACATGGCATTGATGGTGAAATCGCGCCGCGCAGCGTCTTCGTGCCAATCTGTCGTCCAGGCGACTTCGGCGTGGCGGCCATCGGTCAGTACATCGCGGCGCAGCGATGTCACCTCAATCGGTTGATGCTCCCACACTGCGGTCACCGTGCCATGTGCGATGCCCGTTTCAAACACCTTGCAGCCAGCGGCAAGCAACCGCGCCATGATGTCTTCGGGCGGGAAGGGTGCCGCGACATCCACATCCGCCACCGGCAAGCCGGCCAGCGCATCACGCACCGCACCACCCACGGCGCGGCTGCCCGGCAGCGCCGCCAAGACCTTGGCGGTGGCGGGCGCGGTCAGGAAGGCGGGCAGGGATGGAAGCTGTTCTTCAATGCCGCTCATCGGCGCGGTTCCATATGCCCTGGCGTGATTTCGGTGCCGTCAATGCGGGCCGGGACATATTTCGATCCCGGCGCGCTGGCGCGTGATAGCCCATACCAAAGCGCGCCCGCCAGCATCAGCGCCGCACCGCAGCCGGCCAGCACCAGCAGCGCCGTGCCGGGTTCCCGCCCCGGGTTCAGCCGGCGCCAGATAAAAAACGCCGCAAAGGGTGCGAGGAAAAGCAGGGCTTCGATCAGATAGGGCACGGGCTTATTCCATTGCCGTACACAAAAAACTTCAATCTTCGCGCAGCACGGAAGCAAGCGTCACCAGCACAGAAGCGGTCGCGCCCCAAATATAATGGCGCTCATGCGGCCAGACCCAGAATTCCCGCGTCTCACCGCGAAATTCGCGGGACCGGCGCTCAGGCTTGGCGGGGTCGGTCACATGCGCCAGAGGATATTCGAAGGTCTCCGCCACCTCCCCCGGATGGGGGTTCAGCGAAAAGGGCGGGCGGAGCAAAGCGACAACCGGCGTCACCAGATAGCCCGTGCCGGTCAACAGCGGCGGCAATTCACCAACAATCTCGGGCAGGCCGGCATGCAGGCCAATTTCTTCCTCGGCTTCGCGCAGCGCCGCCGCCACGGCGCTTTCGCCTTCTTCAAGCCGCCCGCCAGGGAAGGAAACCTGCCCCGCATGCGCCTTCAAATCCGCGGCGCGCAAGGTCAGCAACACGGTCGGTTCCGGGTGCAGCACCAGCGGCACCAGAACCGCCGCCGGCGTCATGCGCCCACCGGCGCGCGCGGCGCGTTCAACATCCTCCCGCGGGGCAGGCCGATCAGCGCGAAGCCGGAGCGGATCAGCAATGCGCGCTTGCAGCGCGGCAACGGTCAGCGGAAACGCGAATGCCCCGCTCACGCTTCCGGCATATCCAGGATGGGCGCTTCATCTATCGGGAAGAACATCCCCTCACTCCAAACGCCAAGAACCTTGCGGCCTTCCATTATTTCGGCCTGGGCGAGTGCCACCAATTCGTAGAAGACAGCGCGATTGATCCGCGCCTCCAGCCCTGGGCGGACGGTGATATAAGGGCGCGGTTCGCGGCTGATGGGGTCCAGATGCACGCGGATCGGGTGTTCCGCATCGGCGGTCACCATTTCATCCAGATTGGTGCGGAAGCTCAAGCATTGGCGCGGCGTGCCATCACCGCAATCACAATCACGCCAGAACAATTCAACGGCGATGAAGGGCGCATCTTCCACTTCAATCCGCCCGCGCTCCACCGGCGTTTCCAGAATATAGGATCCATCCGCGCCGCGCTTCAGGACAGAACCGAATAGGCAGACCATTTCCTTCCGCGCTATCAGGCTGCCCCGGTAATACCAGGTGCCGTCGCGCGCGATGCGGATGGCAAGGTCGCCCACATCATGCGGCTGGCGGGGCGCGCGCCCTTCCATCACATCAGCATGCGCGTGATTTCGTCCTTTCGCCGCATCCTGAAACGCCATAATCTTTGCTCGACCCTTGCCGTGTGACCCCTTGCCACCCAACCTGTTTGAAGGCGGGGGCGAGTCCCGAAAACGATTTTTGTAATATAGGGAGCCTATCCCGCATGCGTGAAGGTGCTGAAGCTCAGGAAGCGACATTCCTGGTGCAGGAAGTTGAAAAACTGAGCCAAAAGCTGGCCGGCGTGAGGGCTGCCATCGGTTCCGCCATCTATGGCCAGGCCGATGTGGTGGAACAAAGCCTGATCGGGCTGCTCTCAGGCGGGCATGTACTGCTGGTGGGGGTGCCGGGCTTGGGCAAGACCAAGCTGGTCGAAACACTCGGCCGAGTAATGGGGCTGGATGCGAGGCGGGTGCAATTCACGCCCGATCTGATGCCGGCCGATATCCTGGGCAGTGAGGTGCTGGAAGACCAGGCCGATGGCAGGCGCGGCTTTCGCTTTCTGAAGGGGCCGATCTTCTGCCAGTTGCTGATGGCGGACGAGATCAACCGTGCCTCGCCGCGCACGCAATCCGCCCTTTTACAGGCCATGCAGGAACAGCGCGTGGCGATTGCCGGGGAAATCCACCCCTTGCCCAGCCCCTTTCATGTGCTGGCGACGCAAAACCCTATCGAACAAGAAGGCACATACCCCCTGCCGGAGGCGCAGCTTGACCGTTTCCTGCTGGAAATCGCCATTTCCTACCCGGATGAGGCCGCCGAACGCGCCATGCTGCTGGCGACCACCGGCGCGCCGGAAGCGCCCCCACCTCAGGCGCTGACCGCCACCGAATTGATGGCCGCGCAAGCACTGATCCGCCGCATGCCGGTGGGCGAGAAGGTGCTGGAAGCGATCCTGAAGCTCGTGCGGGGCGCCCGGCCTGAAACCGCCAGCCTGCCGATTGTGCGCGAAAGCTTGGCCTGGGGTCCCGGCCCGCGCGCCGCGCAGGCGCTGATGCTGGCCAGCCGCGCGCGCGCCGTGCTGGATGGGCGGCTTTCGCCATCGCTGGATGACGTGCTGGCCCTGGCGGAACCCGTGCTGCGGCACCGCATGGCGCTGAATTTCGCCGCGCGGGCGGAAGGGGCGAAGCTTGCCGATGTGATCGCCGCGCTGAAGGCTGATCTTGGCTGAGTCCGCTCATGACCTTGTAACGGCGCGGGCCGAGGCTCTCGGCGCCCGCCTGCCGCCTTTGGTGGTGCGGGCTGAACGCATTGCGGCGACGGTGATGCAAGGCGTGCATGGTCGGCGCCGCTCCGGCCAAGGTGATGCGTTTTGGCAGTTTCGCCCCTATCTGCCGGGCGATTCGGCAAGCCGCGTGGATTGGCGGCAATCGGCGCGGTCTGATCGGGTATTCATCCGTGAAACCGAATGGGAAGCGGCGCAAACCGTGGCCCTTTGGTCCGCGCGAGGCCCGGGCATGGCCTGGCGCAGCCGCGATACGCTGCCCTTGAAGCAGGAACGCGCTGAGATGCTTTTCCTTGCCCTTGCCGCGCTGCTGCTGCGGGGTGGGGAGAGGGTGCGCGGCTTTGGCGCGCAGCGTGCCTTTATCGGTCGCGCTGCGCTGGCGCCCTTGGCGGGTTTTCTGCCGGAACAGCCGCTGACCCCCGCCGATCCCCGCCTGCCGCGCCATGCGCGCGTGGTGCTGTTGAGCGATTTCCTGGCCCCGCTTGAAGAAACCCGCACGCAGATTGCAGCCTTGGCGGCGCAGGGCTTGCGCGGGCATTTGCTGCAAATCCTGGACCCCGCCGAGGAAACCCTGCCCTTCGCCGGGCATATCCGCTTTGAAGATCCCTCGGGCGGCGCGCCCGCGCCTATTCCAAGGACCGAGGCTTTGCGCGGCGCCTATCAAGCAGCTCTAGCCGCCCATCGTGAAGGCCTGGCCGCTGCCGCCAGAGCCATGGGCTGGGGCGTCGCTACCCATCGCACGGATCAACCGCCGGAATTGGCGCTGCTTGCGCTGTTTCAGCGGTTGGAGGGCGGCTGATGCTAACACTCGGCCCCGTCGGCTTCGCCGCCCCCTGGCTGTTGCTGGCGCTGCCGGCGCTGCCGGTGCTGTGGTGGTTACTGCGCGTCACGCCGCCCGCACCGAAGCGGCAGGTCTTCCCCGCAACCCGCATTTTGCGTGATTTGCGCCCCATGGAGGCGACCCCGGCGCGCACACCCTGGTGGCTATTGCTGCTGCGCCTGCTGGTGGCTGGCCTGATCATTTTGGGCCTGGCGCGGCCTATCTGGCAGCCAACCGCCGGCACCGGCCAATCCGGCCCGCTATTGCTGGTGCTGGATGATGGCTGGGCCGCCGCGCCTGATTGGGCGCTGCGCAGGGCTCATGCGCAGCGCATCCTTGAAGCGGCGATGCGCGAAGCCCGGCCTGTCGCGCTGCTGACCACGGCGCCGCTTCAGGGGGAGGTTGACCCTCTGAGTTTCCTGCCCGCCGAAGAAGCCGCTGCGCGCTTGGCGGTGGTGCGCCCAAAACCCTGGGCGCCGGATCGTGCGGCGGCCCTTTCAGCACTGAATGCACTGCGCGCCGCCAATCCGGGCGGCTTTGAAAGCCTATTCCTGACCGATGGTCTGGAACATGGCGCAGGCGAGGATGCGGCGCCTTTCCTTGCCGCGCTTGCCGCCGCCGGGCCGCTGACCCTGCTGCATGCGCCAGCCGAACCCCGGCGCGTGATCGCGCCCCCTGTGCTGGAAGGGGATCGGCTGCGGATCAAGCTATTGCAGGCGCCGGTGGCACTACCGGGGCAGGTCGCGATTCTGGCGCGCGGCGGGGATGGCGCAAGCCTTGCGCGGGTGGAACTTGTCCTGCCGGCGGGTGCTGGCAGCGCAGAGGCTGCGCTGCAATTGCCAAGCGAAATCCGCAACCAGGTGGTGCGGCTGGAATTGGAACCTGAAGCCGGCGCGGCGGGCGTTTTCCTGCTGGATGAAAGCTTCCGCCGCCGCCCGGTGGGCCTCGCCGCCGCCGAGGATACCGGGGCGGATGCGCCGCTGATCGGCCCGTTATTCTACCTGCTGCGGGCACTTGATCCCTTTGCGGAGCTTCGTCGCGGCATGCCTGAGGCGCTGCTGGCGCGCAGGCTTTCCGTGCTGATCCTGGCGGACCGCGAATTGGCGGACCCGAAGGAACGGGAAGCGCTTGAAGCCTGGGTGCGCCAGGGCGGCACGCTGATCCGCTTTGCTGGGCCGCGCTTGGCCGCCAAGCAGGATTCGCTGCTGCCGGTGCCCTTGCGCGCTGGGGAGCGCCAATTGGGCGGCATGCTGACCTGGGAAAAGCCGCAAACCTTGGCGCCCTTCCCGGATCATTCGCCCTTTGCCGGGTTGACCCCGCCCGCTGAGGTCACGGTTGAACGGCAGGTGCTGGCTGAGCCCTCGCCCCGTTTGGCCGAACGAAGCTGGGCGCGGCTGGCGGATGGCACGCCTTTGGTCACGGCGGAGTCACGCGGCGCCGGGCGGATTGTGTTGTTTCATGTGACGGCACAGGCGGAATGGTCGAACCTGCCGCTTTCCGGGCTTTTCGTGGATATGCTGCGCCGTCTGGTTTCCCTTTCCGCAGGCGTTGCGGCGGGGGAGGCGGATCAGCCCTTGGCGCCGCTGGAAACCCTGGATGGTTTCGGCCGGCTTGGCGCGCCGCCTTCGGGGGCCGCGCCCATTTCTGCCCGCGTCTTGGATGAAACACGCGCATCGCCCCGCCACTCGCCCGGCTGGTATGGCCCGGCCGGCGCAGCCGGTGAGGCTGCCTATCGCCGTGCCTTGAACCTTTCATCCCATCTGCCCGCACCGCAATTGATGGGCGCGCCGCCGTCCTCGGCCCGTGTGGAAACGCTCGGCGGTGAAGCGGCGGAGCGTGATCTGGGGCCGTGGCTTTTGGCTGCGTCCTTCGCACTGTTTTTAGTGGAGCTGATCGCGGCCCTTGGCCTGCGCGGGTTATGGCGCCCGCGGCGTTTTGCGCTGCCCGCGCTTTTGCTGTTGGCGCTGGTGCCGTTCCAGGCCAGCGCGCAAGACGCGGATGGCAGCGCCGCACTCGCCACACGTTTGGCTTATATCCGAAGCGGCGATGCGGCGGTGGATGAAACCTCCCGCAGCGGCCTCGCGGGGCTATCTGATTTCGTCAATCGCCGCACGGCGGCGGCGCTGGCCGAACCACATGGCGTGACGCCGGGGCAGGATGATCTTTCCTTCTACCCGCTGCTTTATTGGCCGATCCTGCCCGATGCGCCCACGCCAAGTGCGGCGATGGTGGCGGCGCTGAATGATTTCATGCGCCAGGGCGGCATTATTCTGATGGATACGCGCGATCAGGGCTCGGGCGAGGGTATGGCGCCCGGCGCGCGCGCCGCGCTTCGGCGCGTGACGCGGGATTTGGCGATACCGCCGCTAATCCCGGTACCCGAAGACCATGTGCTGAACCGCGCCTTTTATCTCCTGAATGAATTGCCGGGGCGTTTTGCCGGCGGGCAGGTTTGGGTGGCGCGCGATCAGGACCGCGCCAATGACAGTGTGAGCCCGGTGATTCTGGGCGGACATGATTGGGCGGCGGCCTGGGCGATGGACCGGAATGGCCAGCACCCGCATGCGACGATCCCCGGCGGGGCGCGGCAACGCGTGCTGGCCTATCGTTTCGGGACCAATCTGGTGATGTATGCCCTGACGGGGAACTACAAGGGCGATCAGGTGCATGTGCCGGCGATATTGGAGCGGTTGGGGAATTGAGAGGGGGCGCCATTGCCCCCCCTTAGTTACCTCACCTAATCGGCGGTGCGTACATCAGCCCGCCACGCGTCCACAAATCATTCAAGCCGCGCGGCAGGTTGATGGGGGAATTCTTGCCAAGGTTACGGTCGAAGATTTCGCCGTAATTCCCAACCGCCTTGATGGCGTTATAGGCCCAGCGCTTGTCTATTCCCATCAGCGGTCCGTGATCGCCGGAGACACCCAGCAGGCGGCGAATGGCCGGGTTGGGATTGTTCAGCATCTCATCCACGTTCGCTTGCGTGACACCCAATTCCTCAGCCTCAATCAAGGCAAAGACGGTCCAGCGCACAATATCAAAGAACTGGTCATCACCATGGCGCACTGCCGGTGCCAAGGGTTCCTTTGAAATGATATCGGGCAGCACCATATGCTCAGCCGGGTTGCGCAAAGCGCTGCGAATGCCGGCAAGCTGCGAAGCATCGGTGGAAAACGCATCACAGCGCCCGTTATTGTAAGCGTTGCGCGTTTCCTCATTCTGTTCGAATACTAAAGGCTGGATGCGCGTATTGGTGCTGCGCGCCCAATCCGCCAGATTCAATTCATTGGTCGTGCCGGCAGTGACGCAAATGGTTGCCCCCGCCAGATCAGCGGCGCGCTTGGCGCCGGTTGCAACCCGCACCAGAAAGCCCTGACCATCATAGAAATTGACGGCGGTGAAATTGAGCCCGTTCGCGGTATCGCGCGAATGGGACCAAGTGGTGGTGCGCGACAGCATATCCACCTGCCCCGATTGCAAGGCAGGCAGGCGCGCCTGGGAAGACAGCACCACCCAGCGCACCTTATTGCCATCACCCAGAATGGCCGCAGCCACCGCGCGGCAGGTATCGGCATCCAGCCCGCGATTGACGCCTTGGCTATCAATCACGCCAAAGCCGGGTGCGCCCGGATGCGCGCCGCAAATCAGCGCATCGCGCGCGCGAATGGCGGCAACCGTCGGGCCTTGTTGCACAGGTTGTGCGAAGGCCGGCAGCGCGGCGAGCAAGCCGGCGGCAAGCAGGAATTTGGCTTTCATGTTTCTTCCCCCCCAGGACGGTGAATTTCATGCGGATTCTGGCTTGCCAAGGCGCTGCCAAAGGGCGACGCCAAGCAGCACGCCAAGCGCAAGTAACAGGCGCTGCGTATCAGGCAGCAAATGCAAGAAGGCAGCCGCCAGCCCAACAAGACCCATAGCCCAGCGTAAGACCCAGCCCATGGGGCGCAACAAATACCCCGCATAGGATGCCGTGATCAGCGTGAGTGCCGAGACCTGAATGAGTGTCGCGGTTGCGATATCAAACAAACTGCCGCGCAGCATGATCCCGGGGTCATAAATGAAGGCAAAACCCACGGTGAAACCGGCAATCCCAAAGCGGGAGGCATGCAGACTGGCGATGGTTGGGCTTGCCTTGGCAATCGCAGCGGCGGCGAAGGCAGCAGCGGCAACCGGTGGTGTCGCATCCGCAATCACCGCGAAATAGAAGACGAAAAGATGCGCCTGCAAGACATCAATGCCAAGCGGCCGGCCTAATTCCAGGACCTGCGGCACACCAATCGCCGCCGCGATGATGTAGGAAGGCGTGGTTGGGATACCGAGGCCCAGCACCAGCACGGTGATACACAGCAACACCAGCAGCAGCGCCAAATTACCCGCCGCCAAATCCTTGATGATGCCGCCAAAGGCTACCACCATGCCGGTGGCGGTTAGCGCTGAAACTACCACCCCCGCACCTGCGATAGAAACCGCCAGCGGTGCCATGGTGAAGCCGGCATCAGCCAGGCTATTCAACACCGCGCGCCAGCCCATGCGCGTGCGCGCGCGCGCCAGCGAAACACCCACCATGGCAAGAGTTGAACAGAAGGCCGCGAAATTCCCGCTCCAGCGTTCTGTCATCAGATAGACCAGCAAACCAATGGGCAGCACCAGATGCGCATCGGCCAGCACTTCGCGCCAGGCAGGAATATCCCTAAGCGCCATGGGTTCGATGCCAAGCTTCTTCGCTTCGAAATGCACCGCTGCCAGGATCGCGAAGTAATACATCACGGCACCAATGGCCGCGGCAATGATGATATCGCCGTAAGGGATATTGGTGATCTCGGCCATCACAAAGGCGGCTGCGCCCATCACGGGTGGCATCAGCGCGCCCCCCACGGAAGCCGCACTTTCAATGCCCGCAGCAACCGCCGGGCGATAGCCAACGCGCATCATGAGTGGGATGGTCATCGCCCCCGTGGTGATGACATTGGAGACAGAAGAGCCGCTCATGGTGCCGAAAAGTCCTGATGTCACGACAGCAACCTTGGCCGGCCCACCGCTATAGCGCCCGGCCACCGCAGCGCCGAGGTTAGAAAACAACCGCCCCGTACCACTGCCCTGCATGAAGGCGCCAAACAGGATAAACACCGCAATCGTGGTCGCGACTATCCCGGTCAGCGGGCCGTAGACGCCGCCTGCGGTCGGCACCAGCCAGGCGGCTTCAATGATCTCATTCAATTTGAAATGACGCGTGTTCAAAACGCCCGGCAGATGGTGCCCGATGAACATGTAAAGCAGGCAGCCAGCTACCATCCAGGCAAGCCCCGGTTCTACCGCGCGGCGGATCGCTTCCAGCATTGTCACCATACAGACAATGCCAAGTGTCAGCATCAGCGGCGTGAAAGGGTCCACATATTCCATGCGGTCATTCACTGCCCCCGCATTCACAAAAACCCATAAATGCGGCGCGGCGGCAGCGATGGTCCAAAGCCAATCAAACAGGCTTGGCCGGTTTTGCGGCGAGTATCTCTGAAACGCCGGATACATCAGAAAAAGCGGCGGCGTGAAGACCAGCAGATGGAGGCTCCGCATTTCGATCGGCTCCGGAAATCCGAAGCCGCCGAAATAAAGATGCAGCGCCGCCCATCCCGCCATCCAAAGCGCAATGGCGCTTTTCAGCCACCCATCAAGCGCGCGCATGGCGTGCCCCCCTTACTTGCACGCGCAATAGTGTGTTCAGGCCGGCGGATTCGCGCCGGCTTCGCGGAAGGCGCGCACCGCCCCACCCGCCAGCGGCACACCGCGATAGGCAACCGATGTCATCGGGTCCCAAGCGCCCATGCTGGCATGGATGGAAACCAGCCTTTGCCCCTTATTGCGGATCAGCGTGCGGGTGATCTTGTAGTTGATGTCATCCGGCACGCTTTCATGCACCAGGATCACGCTATCCATCAGCGTCACCGGCAGATCGCCGGTCATCAGCGCGGGATAGGTGGCACCCGGCAAAACCCCCTGTGCATAGGCGTATTCCTTTTGCAGATGATCGCGCACATCCTGCGGGAAGGCGACCATATGCCCGCCGCGGCGGCCTTGCGCGATTTCCGTGAAAATCGCCGCCGGGCGCGCCAGCGCCGCATAAAGGTAATCCACCTGGCCATCATTATAGGCCGCAGCGATATCGGCGTAGGACCCGTTCAGATAACGCCCACCTTCCGCCCTGATCTTGTCCGGGCTGGTGCCAAGGAAGCGCAGAATACGCTGCAGCGTCATTTCATCCGTGCTGCTGCGCTGGGGTGCTGCGATTTTGAGGCCGCGCTGCGTCAGGATGGCGCGCATATCCTCAGGCCCCGCGCCCTTGTGGCGTAGGAAATGGTGTTCCGTCGGCGAATAGCCGGTGCCAAGGCAGCGCAGCTTGTCGTGCTTGGCGTTGTAGGGCTCGATCCCCTGCACGGCGGATGCCGCAAAAGCATCAATCCCCCAACCGATTTGGGATTGGTTGTTGTTGATGCGCGTGGAATTGGCGAGGCCCCCGCCAGGCACAACGCGGATTTGCAGATCAGGGTTTTCTTCCCGGATCAGCGAAGAAAGCCCCGCCGCCATGGTGTACCAGCCGCCGCCGACGGACCCTGCCACCCATTCCAGCGTGGTTTGCGCTGAAGCGGTGCGGATGAAAGGGGCAGCAAGCCCAGCGCCAAGCAGCAGGCGGCGGGAAGTTTGAAAGGTCATGATGATCTCTCCCTGAGGCGTTTCCGGGGGCAGCCTGCAGAGCAATCCGCGACTAAATCTCGCGGGGCTTGCGCGCCGCTGCCCAAATCCGCCCGAAGGCTTGCATGCGGGTGCTTGGCTAGGCAAGCACCTGTTTTTGCCCGTCGCTTGGGTAATCATCGCTCTCCCTGCCCTGATTCCCCAAGTTGGCCTAAAATCGCCCTTGCGATTTTGCGGGAAAGAACGAATTAAGCCCCAGAAGGATGAGGTGGGCTGGCAGAGTCTCGCAACAGGGAGGCCTCCGGCCATGACGATACAAGCAGTTCTGCGGCAGAAGGGTAACGCCGCGATTTCAGTAACCCCAGAAACCCCGGTCGTGGAAATCGCCCGCATCATGGCGGCGCGGCGCATCGGGGCCGTGCTGATCGTGACCGCGTCAGGTCAGGTCGCTGGTATTTTGAGCGAGCGCGACATTGTGAAAGCCGTGGCTGACCGGCGCAATGGCGTCAGGTGCCTGGCCGCTGAGGAGATCATGACCCGCGAAGTGGTCATGGTTGGCGCCGATACGCCCGTGGAAGCCGCGCTTGAGATCATGGACCAAGGCTATTTCCGCCACCTGCCGGTCTGCGACACGGATGGGTCCTTGCTTGGCATTGTCAGTATCCGTGACCTGGTGAAGTTCCGCTTTGCCAAGCAGGATCACGATGTTGAAGCGCTGAAGGCCTATGTGACGCGGAGCTTCATGCACTGAATGCTGGGGGCGCGGGTCAGCAAGCCTCCGCCCTGAATAGCCGTGTCGGCGCAGTGATTTCCGCCTGCGCCGCCACCACCTGCAATTCCCGCGCACCAGCCGCAAGCGTTTGGCTGAGCAGGCCGAAAATGCTGGAGGCAGCGGCTTCGAGCGCTGGCGCCGCCGCACCGCTTTGCAGGCGATGAAACAGAAACAGCGCGGCAATCGCATCGCCCGCGCCATTCACTGATAGGGGCAGCATGGGCGTGCGCAGGCGCCAGAACCCGCCACCCTCAGCCGCAAGCAGTTCAATCTCATCAGCCCCGGTCGCGTCAGTACGGAGCGAGGTCAGCAGCACAATACGCGGCCCCGTGGCTTGTAGCGCGGTGATGGCGGCCTTGGCCGTATCCAGGCTGGTAATCGCCTGCCCGGTCAGCCATTCCAATTCGAATTGATTGGGGGTCGCGATATCCGCCACCGGCAGCGCCTGATCGCGCAGGAATTCCGGAATGCCGGGGCGGACAAAAACGCCCCGCCCGGTATCGCCAATCACCGGATCGCAGCACCAAAGCGCCTTGGGATTGGCCGCTTTCACCAAAAGCGCCGCATCGCGCACCGCGGCCCCGATTTCGGCCGAGCCCAGATAGCCCGAAAGCACCGCATCACAGCGGGGCAGCACACCGCGTTCTTCAATCCCCGCCACGCATTCGCGGATCAACTCAGCGCCAAAAACCTGGCCGCGCCAGGCGCCATAGCCGGTGTGGTTGGAGAATTGCACCGTATGCACCCCCCAAACCTCAGCCCCCAGGCGCTGTAGCGGGAACATGGCGCTGGCATTGCCGACATGGCCATAAGCGACCCAGGATTGGATGGAGAGGATATTGAGGTTCACGCGCTGCGGACCTTTGCGATGGCAGAGCGTTCCCTGTCGCCCGGGGCGCGGCGCGGGTCAATCACTAGCTTGCGCGGGCGGGGCTGATCCCCTATAGGCCCCGCTCCCTTGGCAGCCGGTCGGCATCGGCGGCCCATTTTTTGTGAGCATGCGCCATGAAGTCCGATATCCATCCCGATTATCATGAGATCAACATCATCATGACCGACGGGACCGAGTACAAGACCCGTTCCTGCTACGGCAAGCCGGGCGATACCATTCGCTTGGACATTGACCCGAAGTCCCACCCGGCCTGGACCGGCCAGCAGCGCATCATCGATACGGGTGGCCAGATCGCGAAGTTCAACAAGCGCTTCGCAGGCATTGGTGCGCGCAAGTAGGACTGATAAGCGCCGGGACGTAAGTTTCGGCCCTTCCTGATAAGTTGGATTTTTCGCCCCGCAGCCCTTGATTGGCGGCGGGGCTATTTCCATTTCCTATCCACCAAGGGGCGCCATACGGGCCCCTGGTGCGGACCAAATCCCTTGCCGCCCAGATGGGGGCATATCGGGTTCAGTTCGCTGGCCTCAACGGACCTTGCTTTGCGAAGGAGTGTCCCTGCTATGAATGCTATTGATTTCTCCCCCCTTTTCCGCACCGCTATTGGCTTTGATCGCCTGGCGCGGTTGATGGATAACGCCCGCAGCGGCGCCGATGCCGGGGGCTATCCCCCCTACAACATCGAAAAAACCAGCGATGACAGCTATGTGCTGACCATGGCGGTGGCCGGTTTTGCGGAAGCGGACCTTGACATCACCGCCCATCAGAACACGCTGACGGTGACAGGCCGCGCCCAGGCGGCACCCGATGAAACCCGCCGATTCCTGCATCGCGGCATTGCCGGGCGGGGTTTTGAACGCCGCTTCGTGCTGGCGGATCATATCCTGGTAAGCGGTGCCAGGCTTGAAAACGGCCTGCTGCATATCGCGCTGCGCCATGAAGTGCCGGAAGCGTTGAAGCCGCGGCAAATCCCGGTGCAGGGGAGCCGCCCGGCGGCGCTGCCGGAAGCGGTGCCTCAGGCAGCTTGAACCCCAAAAATAATGACCCCCATCCAGTCATGGGTGGGGGTTCACCCCTTCTTGAAAAACGCCTCCGCGGCCAAGCGCTGGGCGTCCCGCGCGCCAATCGCGGCCTCGGCGCGGCTGATTTCGGCCTGCAAAGCCTCGATATATTCCCGCAATTGCGCCACATCCCAGCCGTCGAACACCATGGGTTGAAAGCGCGGCGCGCGCCGGGGTCTTTCTTCATCCTCGATCGGGGCCATATCTCTCTCCTCTCGCGGGCGGGTTTTGACCCTGGCCGCGCCTCTCTCTATAGGAACCGCAACAAGGCGGGGGTTGCTCTCGCCCGCCCGCCCCCTTGAGGTTATGCCATGAACCAGCCCTTGATGCCCAAGGCCACCGCCGTGTGGCTGATTGACAAAACCGCCCTTACCTTTGACCAGATCGCCGAATTTGTCGGTATGCACCCGCTTGAAATCCAGGCCATTGCGGATGGTGAAGTGGCGCAGGGCATTATCGGTTATGACCCGATCGCGAATGGTCAATTGACGCGCGAAGAAATTCAGCGCTGTGAAGCAGATAGCGAAGCGCGGCTGCAGATGATGGCCGCGGTCAGCCATTTGCCGAAATCCAAGGCCAAGGGCGGGCGCTATACCCCCGTCTCCAAGCGCAATGACCGGCCAGATGCCATCGCTTGGCTGCTGCGCAATTTCCCGCAAGTGCCGGAAGCAACCATTGTGAAGCTGCTTGGCACCACCAAGGAAACCATCGCCAAGGTGCGCGACAAGACCCATTGGAACAGCGCAAACATCAAGCCGCGCGACCCAGTGATTCTGGGCCTTTGCACGCAGTCTGAACTCAACGCTGCCGTCGGCACGTTGGCCGTTGTGGAACCGCAGCCTGAGGAAGGCGCGGCGGCGTAGGGCGGAGCATTTTCAAGCCAAGTGGTTTCACTTGGCGGCTCGGAAAATGCGACCAAACAATGGACTAATGCGGCAATCCTGAACGCAGCCGCTCCATCTCCTCCTTCAGCCGCAGTTTCTCGCGCTTCAAACGGGCCAAGGTTTCGGTATCGGGCCTGGGTCGGTTATCCTCCTCAAAAATCTGCGCCTCAAGCGCAGCGTGACGGTTGTTGAGGGAAGCGATCCGGGCATCCAAGCGCATACCGAGGCATCCTTTGCTGTGATGCAACCCGGGCGGTTGGCCCTGTCCCGGGCAGCGCGATCATGCTACTCCACCTTTCGGTAAAAATGCATCAACAGATTTTAGGGTAGTTTCCGTTACACTGTCTTTCACCGGAAATGCTCTAAACCCTTGTTTGGTCGCGTTTTCCGGATAGCCAAGTGGCTTCACTTGGCTTGAAGACGCTCTAGCTATGGCCCGAGGCCGATGATCGCTGACCGAGACGCCCTGCTCCGCCGCCTGCATGAACTCCGCACCGAGCATCGGGATTTGGATACCGTGATTGCGCGGCTGGATAGCGGCCCGGTGGACCAATTGCAGTTGCAGCGGCTGAAAAAGCGCAAGCTGAAACTCAAGGACGAGATCTCCTGGCTCGATAGCCAGCTTTTGCCCGATATCATCGCCTGAAAGGGGCTGTATATGGCCGGAATACCTCTTATAGGCGTGATCATGGGGAGCCGTTCGGATTGGGAAACGCTGCGCCATACTGCGGAAACCCTGGAAAAACTTGGCATTGCGCATGAAACCCGCGTGGTTTCCGCCCATCGCACGCCTGAACGCCTGTTTGACTATGCGAAGCAGGCTGCGGGGCGGGGCCTTCAGGTGATCATCGCCGGCGCCGGTGGTGCAGCGCATCTGCCCGGCATGGCCGCTTCCATGACGCATCTGCCCGTGCTGGGCGTGCCCGTGCAAAGCGCTGCTTTGGCTGGGGTGGATAGCCTGCTGTCCATTGTGCAAATGCCAGCCGGCGTGCCGGTCGGTACACTCGCCATCGGACGGGCCGGGGCGGTGAACGCGGCGTTGCTGGCCGCTTCCATCCTTGCCTTGAATGATGCTGCCCTGGCCGAAAGGTTGATCGCCTGGCGCGCCGCGCAGACCGAAAGCGTGCCGGAGAGCCCGGTGTGACCTGCCTCGCGTCCAGCGCCGTGATTGGCATTCTGGGCGGCGGGCAGCTGGGGCGCATGTCCGCCATGGCGGCGGCGCGGCTTGGCTATCGCTGCCATATCTATGCCCCCGGCGCGGCTGAACCCGGCATGCAGGTGGCCGCCGCGCGCACTATCGCCGCCTATGAAGACCATGAGGCTTTGGCCCGTTTCGCCGATCAGGTGGATGTCGTCACCTTCGAATTCGAAAATGTCCCGGCCGCAACAGTGGAAATCCTGGCGCGGCGCGTGCCCTGCCGGCCCGGCGAAAAGGCGCTTGGCATTTGTCAGGATCGCTTGCAGGAAAAGGCGTTTCTGGAAGGGATCGGCGTGCCCGTCGCGCCCTGGCGCGCGGTGCGTACCGAAGCCGAATTGCAGGCCGCGGTGGCCGAGCTTGGTCTGCCGGCAGTCCTGAAAACCACTCGGCTTGGCTATGATGGGCGCGGCCAGGCGGTGCTGCGCCACCCTGATGATCTGGCGGCAGCCTGGGCCAGATTGGCGCCCCGCCCCCTGATCCTGGAAGGCTTCGTGCCCTTCACGCTGGAACTTTCCGCCATTGCGGCGCGCGGGGCGGATGGGGCGCTCGCGGTATTTGACGCGACGGAAAACGCGCATCGGCACCATATCCTCGATATCAGCTATGCGCCGGCGCGTGTGGCGCCAGCGATTGCCGCGGCGGCGCGCGAACATGTTGCCGCGGTGGCGCGCGGGCTTGATCTGGTGGGGCTGGTGGCGTTGGAAATGTTTCTGCTGCCCGATGGCCGGCTGATCGGTAATGAAATCGCCCCCAGGCCGCATAATTCCGGGCATTGGACCATGGATGCCTGCACCGCTTCGCAATTCGAACAGCATATACGCGCCGTGGTCGGCCTGCCCTTGGGCGTGCCGGGTCGCCACCATGATGCGGTGATGCGCAATCTGATTGGGCCCGAAGGCATGGCGGCATGGCCGGGGCTGCAAGGCGTCGCGGGCATTGCGCCCCATCTTTATGGCAAGGCGGAAGCGCGGCCCGGGCGGAAGATGGGCCATGCGAACCGGCTTTTGCCGCTTGGGGCACTGGCCCGCATGGATGATGCTGCCGCACTTGGCCCGCTGGCGGCCATTGCGGTGCAAAAAACATGAGCGCTGGGATGCTTCGGTCTTCATTTGTTAAGAAAGCACCGCTAGGTTGGCCCCCATGAAGTTGACTAGTCGCAGTTTCAGCATCCTTCCTGCCGCCGCCCTCGCGCTTGGGCTTGGCGTGGCTCAGCCAACGCGCGCCCAATTCATCGAAGGCCCCTATGTGGCTGGCGCGCTTGGCATGAATTATCTGGATGATGCCAAGTTTCGCCTGGATAGCAGCCTGAGCCAGGGCATGACTGCGCTTGGCCAGCCTAATGGTGGTCAGCTCGGTTTTGATTATGGCGGGGTTGGGCTGCTCAGCCTTGGCTGGGGGTTCAGCAATGGAATCCGGCTTGAAATCGAAGGCAGCTACCGCACCAATGAAGTGGATAGCGCCAATGGCGCCGCCGGCCTGGCAAGCCCCGGCGCGCATGGTGGGCGGCAGGATAGCTACGGGCTGATGGGCAATGCGCTGGTGGATTTGGTGCGCATTGGTCCCTTCCTACCCTATGTCGGGGTTGGTGCCGGGTATCTTGTTACCAGCTTCAATGATCTGAATGGCCGGCCCGGTAATGGCAACCTGCGGCTTCGCGGTGATGATACGGGCGGCGCCTTCGCCGTGCAGGGGATAGCCGGGCTTGGCTTCGTGATTGACCAGGTGCCGGGGCTGACGCTGACGGCGGAATATCGTTACCTGGAAAGCCTGGGGCCGAGCATCCCAGTCAGCTACGTGAATGCCTCGGGTGCTACGGTGCTGTCGGGGAAGGCGGATACGGAAAGCCGCAACCAGTCCTTCCTGCTTGGCCTGCGCTACGCTTTTAATGCCCCCGCCGCTGCCCCCGCTGCGGTGGCAGCCCCGGTTGCGGCACGGAGCTTCCTGGTTTTCTTTGATTGGAACCGCGCTGATCTCACCGCGCGCGCGCGCCAGATTGTTGGGGAAGCGGCGGAAGCCTCGCGTGGGCAACCCACCCGGATTGAAGTTGCCGGCCATGCGGATCGTTCCGGCACGCCGCAGTATAATCTGGCGCTGTCGCGCCGCCGCGCTGAAGCGGTAGCGGAAGAACTGATCAGGCGCGGCATTGCGCGGCAGGAAATCACTATCACTGGCTTGGGTGAGACACAGCCATTGGTCGCAACCGCCGATGGTGCGCGGGAACCGCAGAACCGCCGTGTGGAAATTATCCTGAAATAACCGCTGATGTTGGTGAGGCGTTGCGCATCTGGCGCAGCACCATAGCGCCCGCCACCGTAAGCCCGCCTAGCGTCCCAATAACCCCTGCTGCATTCAGCGCAAATTCCTGCCCGAAGGACGCCGGCAAAGGCCCGGCCAGCGCATAGCCAAGGGCGCCAAGCGCAGCACCCAAAGCGGCGCCTCCCAGCACCTGCGCGCGATAGGAATCTGTGAGCAAGCGTATCGCCGCTGCCGGGCAAACCAGCATCGCCACGACCAGAATGCTGCCCACCGCTTCAAAGGCCGCAACCGCAGCTCCCGCTACCATCAAATTCAGCGCTAATTCCAAACCGCGTGCCGGCAGGCCAATGGCGGCAGCGTAATCGGCGTCAAAACACAATAAATGCAAAGGCCGCCAAAGCAGCGCGACCAGACCCGCCAGTACAAGGCTCACTGCCGCCAACAGGAATATCTGGCGCGGCATGGAAGCCAACGCCGCCGGATCAAGCAAGGAGGCAAAACCCTGCGCTTCCAGCCAAACGAGGCTTTCCAATTGCCCGAACAGCACGCAATCAAGATCAAGATCAACGCTGCGTGCGCCGGTCGCCTCAATCAGCATCAGGCCAAGCGCGAAGAAGCTGGTGAATACCGCGCCGGTGGCCGCACCCGATTCCAGCTTGGCGACACGCCGCACGAGGCCAATCAGGAATACCGCCGAAAGCGCGGCTACCAGCGCGCCCAGCAGCATGGGCAAGCCCGCCCGTGCACCGGTGATGGCAAAGCCCGCAATGATGCCCGGCAGCACCGCATGGGATAGCGCATCGCCCAGCAAACTATCGCGCCGCAGCACCAGGAAAGACCCAAGCAAACCGCATAAGCCGCAGGCGAGAATCGCAGCGATCATGGCCGGCAGATCAAGCCGCAGAAAATCCACTGCCGTCATTGTCGTGGACCCAAAGCATGCGGGGAGGCCGGCAAGGAAGAAGGTTCCGCCAATAACCGGGTCGCCATTTCTGCCGGCAGGCCATGTTCCACCAAATCCGCCAAGCGATCCGCGCCTGCGATATCGGTTGCACCAAGGCCGAGCAGGTGATGCTCGACGGCGCGATGCGCGCGCACGGCGCGCCTTGCGGCAGCGGCGCCGCGCGGGGTCAGATGGATCTCGCCATCCGCCCTCGCCACCAAGCCGCGCAACCCGAGCCAAAGTGCCAAGCGCGCGGCATGAGCCTCAGACCAACCGCGCGCGGCGGCCAAGGCGGCAATCGGTGTCCAACGATCGCCCGCCGTGCCGGGGCCGGCGCCGGCGGCTTCCTGTGCCTCCCAAGCAGCCCGCAGGAAATGCGATTCGGTCGCGGCAATACGCCGGCGCGTGCGACGCCAGGCTTCGGGCAGCAAGCCGCGCTCTGGCGCCAGCAGCAGCGCGAGCGTGAAGAATATCGCGCCGGCCAAAACCACCGCCGCACCCGTTGGCCATTCCGGCTGAAAGGCGGAAGCCGCCGCGCCCAAAGCCCCCGCCAAGGCGCCGAGCAGCGCCGAAACCAGCAGCAGCACCGGCAGCCGATGCGTGAGCAAGCGCGCCGTTGCCGCGGGCAAAATGAGCAAGGCCACCACCAGCACCAGCCCCACCGCCTGCAAGCCTGCGACCGCGACAATCACAATCAGCCCAAGCAAGGCGAGATCGGTGCGCGCTACCGAAAGGCCCATGACGCGCGCATAATCGGGATCGAAACACGCGGCGCGCAGGCGTTGGAACAGCGCCAGACAAATCAGCACACAAAAGGCTGCAATGCCGCCGGCCCAAAGCGCATCTTCCGCGCGCATCGCCGCCGCTTGCCCCAGGATGAATTTGCCAAGCCCGGCCTGCGCTGCCTGCGGCATGGTCTGAACATAGGAAAGCAGCGCAACGCCAAGCGCATAAAAACTGGAAAGCACAATGGCGATGGCAGCATCTTCACGAATGCGCCGCCCGCGCGTGAGCGCCTGCACCGCCAGCACACCCAGTACGCCCGCGACTAGCGCGCCTGCCAGCAAGGGCGGCAATGCGCGTGGATTGCCGCCAAAGGTGGCTACAATCATCGCCGCCAGCACAACGCCCGGCAAAGCGGCATGGCCCACAGCATCGGCCATCAGCGCTCGCCCACGCAGCAGCGCAAAGGCGCCAACGGTGCCGCAGGCCAGCCCAAGCAAGGCACAGCCCGCCAGCACCACCAGCGTGTTATAGCCAAGGCTCACTGCAAGCCGCCTTCCGCGACCGCTTGTTCCAGCACATTCAGCCGCCCGCCATAGGCGCGCGCAATCGCATCCGGCGTGAAGGCGGATTTCACACTACCGGCGGCGACCGCGCGGCCATTCAGCAGCAGCACCTGATCGAAATAGGATGGTACGGTTGAAAGATCATGATGCACGGCAATCACGCTGCGCCCCGCTGCCACCACGCGGCGCAGCACGGCGATGATCGCCTGTTCCGTTGCCGCATCAACCGCGGCAAAGGGTTCATCCATCAAGTATAAGTCTGCATCCTGCGCCAATGCGCGTGCCAGAAAAACGCGCTGCTGCTGCCCGCCCGACAAACGCCCGATTTGCCGATCCGCCAGATCCGCGAGCCCCACCTGTTCCAGCGCCCCGTGTGCCGCTTCGCGTTCCGCCTTCGGCACGCGGCCCCACCAGCGCATGCGCGGATAGCGTGACATGCACACGACATCGAGTGCGGTTGCCGGAAAATCCCAATCCACCGAAGCGCGCTGCGGCAAGTAACCGACCCGGTTGCGCACTTCTTGCAAAGCGCGACCAAAAAACCGCGCTTCGCCAGCGATGCTCGGGATCAGGCCGAGTGCTGCGCGCAGCAGCGTGGATTTGCCCGCGCCATTTGGTCCCACAATCGCGGTCAGCCCCGGCGTCGCCTGCCAGGTAATGTCCCAGAGCACGGTCTTGTCGCCATAAGCGACGGTCAGATGCGTCATCGCAAGCGGGGCTGGCGTGGCCATATTCTGGTTCATGCGGCGCCTAACCTGCCGAGCATGCCGCGTGCCGGCGCCTCGCCGCCAAGCGCGCGGGCAATGGTGGTGA
Organism: Roseomonas sp.; assembly: GCA_051007055.1. GTDB lineage: Bacteria > Pseudomonadota > Alphaproteobacteria > Acetobacterales > Acetobacteraceae > Neoroseomonas. The sequence continues at coordinate 35,338 of JBPCSO010000079.1, read as the reverse complement.
AGTTATGATCCAGCATGCCGTGATAGGTGCCTTCATAGGTGCCAGGCTTGCCCATGGAGTCTGAAAATAGCGTGCCGCCCAAGGCAACCCGCTGGCCGCGCGCCCCGGCGCCTTCAATCAGCGCTCGCACGGCGCGGTCAGGGACCGATGTTTCGGCAAAGACCGACGGAATGCGGCGATCCACAAGGCCTCGCACAATCGCTTCAATGCGCGCGAGGTTCGCTTCCGATTCGGTGGAAAGCCCCTGAATACTATCCACTTCCAGCCCGTAACGCGCCGAGAAATAGCCGAAAGCGTCATGCGCCGTGACCAAAAGGCGCTGGCGCGGCGGGATGCTCGCCATCACCCGCGCGCCGTATTCATGCAGGGCCAACAGGCGGCGGCGCAGCGCGGCCAGATTGGCTTCAAACACCTGGCCCGATTCGGGCAGCAGGCGGGCAAGCGCAGCGGCGATGCTGCCCGCAGCCTCGGCCCACAAGACCGGGTCCATCCAGACATGCGGGTCGGCGGCATCCGGGTAGTCGGGATTGGCGCGGAGCTTCGCGCGCGGCAGGCTTTCCGCCACCATGACTACCGGCTTGCCATTAGCAGCGGCACGGGCCAGCACATCGCCCATCCGGCCTTCCAGCCGATGGCCATTGGCAAACAGAATATCTGCGCCGAGCAAGCGGGAAATATCTGCGCGCGTCGGGCGGAACAGATGGGGGTCTACCCCTTCATTGATCAGGGTTTCGGCGCGGATACGCTCCCCGCCAATGTCGCGGACCAGATCGCCCACCATGCCAACGGTCGAAAGCGCGCGGGGTGGGGCGCGGTTCTGGGACAGCGCGGGCATGGGCGTCAGCGCAAAAAGCCCGATGCCGAGTGCCCGGCGTGTAATGGCTGAACACCTGTTCACTTCTGCATATATTCCTTGTTTTTCAGATACTTATTCTGTGGATTATTTTGGTCCTGTCGCCCCTGCCGTCAAGCCCTGTTATTGGTGCGACCTTGCTTAACCCAGTGCCTAGACACCATATTGCACGTGGAACATTGGCGATAATCCCATGCGCGGGCGTTTTCGGATTGGTGATGATCTTGTGGTTGAATTGGCCGAAACCTTTCGGCTGATGAGTGATCCGACACGCCTTAAGATCATCCTGGCATGCCGGGACGCGCCGGCGGCGGTGAATGAAATGGCTGAGAAGCTGGGCCTTTCCGCATCGCTAGTCTCACACCATCTGCGTCTCCTGCGGGCGGCGCGATTGTTACAGGCGGATCGGCGCGGGCGGCAGGTTTTTTATGTGGTCGGCGATGAGCATATCCGGTCCATGCTGGCCGATATGGTTGACCACATCAGTGAGGAAGACGCGTCTGAGAGTGAGGCTTGAGGTGTATGGGTTTGGAATATGCGGTTTTTCCGCGCGGGCGCCCTTGTGCGGTGCAGGGGGGGCGATTATTGTCCGCCTCCAATTGAGACCCTAGGGGCGTAAGCCTCAGGCAGTTAGTGGCTAAAATCTTGAAACGGCGTGTTTTTTGCGACCGATAAGGGATGGGTTGATGAAGGTTTTTAAGGCAATGTGCCGCACATTCGGCATGGGCCGGTTTTTTGCCGGCTTGGCTATGGTGGCAATGGGTCTGGCGCTGACGGTGCCGGCCCTGGCAGAGAGCATGGTCGGCGCTCCCGCCCCCTGGGGCATGGGGTTGCAGCCCTCAGGCGGTGTGATCAAGGAACGCATCTCCTCCTTCAACAGCATGGTTTTCGCCATCATCACGGTGATCACGATTTTCGTGCTTATCCTGCTGGCCTATTGCGTCTGGCGCTTCAGCGCGGCGCGTAACCCTGTCCCGTCCACGACCAGCCATCACACCGGGCTGGAGATCGCCTGGACTGTGATCCCGGTGCTGATCCTGGTGGTCATCGCCATCCCGTCCTTCCGGCTTCTGTACTTCCAGGATCGCGCGGTGGATGCGGATATGACGATCAGTGTGCAGGGCCGCCAGTGGTATTGGAATTACACCTATGTGGACCAGGGTAATTTCAATTTTGACAGCTATCCCATTCAGGAAGCTGACTTGAAGCCAGGCCAAATTTTCAAGCTTGATGTAGATAACCAGCTGGTGATCCCGGTCGGCGCAAATATTCGCGTGCTGACCACGGGCCACGATGTGATCCATTCCTTCTTCGTGCCCGCGCTTGGCATCCAGAAATACACCATTCCGGGCCGCACGCTGGAAACCTGGATGCGTGCGGATCGTCCTGGCGTATTCTACGGGCAGTGCAATCAGATTTGCGGTACGAACCATTGGTTCATGCCGATTGCTGTGCGCGCCCTGCCGCGCGCCGAATTCGACGCCTGGGTTGCAGATGCGCAGAAGCGCTTTGCTCAGGCTGATGGCAGCGCGCCGGTAATGGCCGCCGCGCCCGCTTCTCAGGATTCACTTCAGATCGCGGAGGCCCGCCGGTAAGGCGCGGTGAGGGAAAGATAGACATGGCAACCGCTTCGCACGCCCATCACGACGATCATCACGATCACAAGCCGGGCTTTGTGTCCCGCTGGTTCTTTTCGACGAACCACAAGGATATCGGTACGCTCTACATCATCTTCTCGCTGGTCGCGGCGGTGGTGGGGATCGGTATCTCTCTGCTGATGCGTCTTGAGTTGATGTATCCTGGCATGCAGATTTTCTCTGATGGCCAGATGTGGAACGCCTATATCTCGGCCCATGGGCTGATCATGGTGTTCTTTGTGGTCATGCCCGCACTGATTGGCGGCTTCGGCAATTGGTTCGTGCCGATCATGATCGGGGCGCCTGATATGGCCTTCCCGCGCATGAACAATATCTCCTTCTGGCTGCTGGTGCCGGCCTTCATGCTGCTGGCGGCAAGCCTTTTCGTGGGCGAAGGTCCGGGCGCAGGCTGGACCATCTACACACCGCTGTCAGACAGCCAGTTCCATTCCAGCCCAGCGATGGATTTGGCGCTGTTTTCACTGCATTTGGCGGGCGCTTCGTCCATCATGGGCGCGGCCAACTTTATCACCACCATCTTCAACATGCGCGCCCCTGGCATGACCCTGCACCGGATGCCGCTGTTTGTGTGGTCCATGTTGGTCACCGCCTTCCTGCTGCTGCTGGCGGTGCCGGTGCTGGCGGGTGCGATCACGATGCTGATCACGGACCGCAATTTCGGCACGGCCTTCTTCAAGCCTGAAGGCGGTGGGGACCCGGTGCTGTTCCAGCATCTGTTCTGGTTCTTTGGCCACCCTGAAGTCTACATCATGATCCTGCCGGGCTTTGGCATCATCAGCCATATCATTTCCACCTTCAGTCGGAAGCCGGTGTTCGGTTACCTCGGCATGGCTTACGCGATGGTGGCGATTGGCTTTGTCGGCTTCATCGTCTGGGCGCACCACATGTATACATCTGGCATGGATGTGGACACGCGCGCCTACTTCATGGCGGCCACCATGGTGATCGCGGTGCCGACAGGGGTGAAGATCTTCTCCTGGATCGCGACCATGTGGGGCGGTTCCATCAAGATGGATACGCCAATGCTCTTCGCCGTTGGTTTTATCTTTCTGTTCACCGTGGGTGGTGTTACGGGCGTGGTGCTGGCCAATGCGGGCATTGATCAGGTGCTGCACAACACCTACTACGTTGTTGCGCATTTCCATTATGTGCTGTCGCTGGGTGCGGTCTTCTCGATTTATGCCGGTTTCTATTACTGGATCGGCAAGATGTGCGGCCGGCAGTATCCTGAGGCGCTGGGCAAGATCCATTTCTGGATGACCTTTATCGGCGTTAACCTGACCTTCTTCCCGATGCATTTTTCGGGCAATCAGGGCATGCCGCGCCGCTACCCGGATTATCCGGAAGCCTTCTGGGGTTGGAACTACGTCGCTTCGATTGGTTCGCTGATCTCGGTGGCATCCTTCCTCTTCTTCTTCTACATCGTCTGGGTGACTATGCGTTCGGGCGCCAAGGCTGCGGCCAATCCCTGGGGTGAAGGCGCGACAACTTTGGAATGGCAGGTGGCATCCCCGCCGCCCTTCCACACTTTTGAAGAACTGCCGCGTCTGCGTTAAAGCCGCGAAGCCTATGGGGTGACGATGAGCGATTCAGTCATCGAAAACGGCAAGGGGGGCGCGGCCCCCCTTCCTGTTTCCTACAATATCTCGGAAGTGCGGGATTGGATCGCGCTGCTGAAGCCGCGCGTCATATCGCTTGTCGTATTCAGCGCAGTTGCGGGGCTGCTTGTGGCGCCGGGTGATTTGCACCCGGTGCTGGCCGTGATCGCCATTCTTTGTATCGCGGTCGCTGCCGGCGCCTCGGGCGCCATCAATATGTGGTACGACCGCGATATTGACGCGGTCATGCGCCGCACGGCGCGCCGGCCCATCCCTGCCGGGCGCATCGCGCCTGATGACGCGCTTGCCTTTGGTATTCTGCTGGGCATCGGTTCGGTTGTGGTGATGGCTTTCGCCACAAATTATTTAGCCGCTGCGGTACTGGCCTTTTCCATCCTGTTCTATGTGGTGGTTTATACCATGTGGCTGAAGCGCCGCACGCCGCAGAATATCGTCATTGGTGGCGCAGCAGGGGCCTTTCCGCCGCTGATCGGCTGGGCTGCGGTGACAGGCGACATCACGCTGGTGCCGTTCATTCTTTTCGCCATCATCTTCATCTGGACACCGCCGCATTTCTGGGCCCTGTCGCTTTGGGCGCATGAGGATTACGCCAAGGCCGGCGTACCTATGCTGCCCGTGACCGCCGGCGCGCGTGAGACGCGTAAGCAGATTCTGTATTACACGGTGGCGCTAGCGCCCCTTGGCATGGCGCCCTGGCTGATTGGCTTTTCCGGCCCGGTCTATGGCATGATTGCCGCGCTGCTTGGCTTGAATTTCATCCGTCATGCCGTGGCTGTTTTGCGTGAGACGCAGGATGCGGAAGGCCGCAGCTTGGCGGGTGATAAGGCGGCCAAGAAATGCTTCCGCTTTTCGCTCACCTATCTTTTCGCGCTTTTCGCCGTGCTGGCTGCTGAAAAGCTGACCCTTTCGCCATGACCCCGGAAGAACGCGCGATTTTCGAAAAGCGTCGGCGCGGACGCAATATCGCGCTGCTGCTGGTGCTGGTTGGCCTTTCGGTGCTGTTCTATTTCATTGGCGTTGCGCGGCTGATCCGGGCTTGAGCCAGGGCGCGGCGCTCCCCAAATGATCGGTATGGACCAGGAACAGCGCAAGGCAGAACTTGCAAAGCGGAACAAGCGTACCGGGCTTGCCGCGGCGGGGCTTGTTACATTCATGGTTGGGCTTTCTTTCGCAGCCGTGCCGCTTTATGACATGTTTTGCCGCGTTACCGGCTTCGGCGGCACCACACAAAGAAGTGCGGCCGCGCCTGGCGCGACGGGGGATCAGCAGATCACCATCCGCTTTAACGCTACCACACATCCCAATCTGCCCTGGCGCTTCATACCGGAACAGCCAAGTGTGACGCTGCGCCTTGGCGAAGAAGGTTTGGCTTTCTATTCCGCCACCAATCGCTCCGAAGCGCCGGTAACCGGGGTTTCGACCTATAATGTAACACCCGAGAAGGTCGGTCGTTATTTTCATAAGATCGCCTGCTTCTGCTTTGATGAACAAACCCTGACGCCAGGCGAACACGTAGATATGCCAGTCACCTTCTGGGTAGATCCGCGTATTGCCGAAGACCCCAACACGCGCGATATCAGAACCATCACGCTTTCCTACAGCTTCTTTCGCACCATCGAAGATGCGAAAAGGGCCGGCGCTTTGGCCAATGCCGGGCCGCATGTCGGGCGGGGCGGCACAAGGCAGAATTGATCCGCGCCCAGCCCGTGTTTTGGATGCGACATGGGCTTGATTTTGGGGGCGGTTTCAGGATTGATGCAGGCGTCCGGTTCGGGCATAGACCCGTTCCAAAGGAAGGCACCAGGACTGACAATGGCAAGCACATCGCACGCGCAAGCAACCACGGCTGATGGCGAAGCGCCACCGCTGCATAAGCACCCGTATCATCTCGTTGATCCTTCACCCTGGCCCTTGGTTGGGTCCTTTGCGGGCGGCGCGTTGGTGCTCGGGATTATTCTTTGGGCGCATTACGGCAATAAGCTTGTCTTCTTTATCGGCCTAGCCGGTTTGCTTGCCACCATGTTCTTCTGGTGGCGCGATGTGGTGAAGGAAAGCCGTACGCCAGGCATGCACACGCCTATCGTGCGCATCGGGCTTCGCTATGGCATGACATTGTTCATCGCCTCGGAAGTCATGTTCTTTGTTGCTTTTTTCTGGGCGTATTTCCATTACGCGCTCTTCCCCGGTCATGTCTCGGGCGCTGAGGTCGCGGTTTGGCCGCCAAAGGGCACACTCACCTTCGACCCATTCGATCTGCCCTTCCTGAATACCATGATCCTGCTGCTGTCCGGCTGCACGGTCACTTGGGCGCATCACGCGCTGCTGAACAATGACCGCAAGGGGCTGATCCGGGGCCTGACGATCACGGTGCTGCTGGGTGTTGTATTCTCTGGCTTGCAGGCTTGGGAATACAGCATGGCACCCTTCAAGTTCTCCGGGGGCGGCGTTTATTCCTCGACTTTCTTCCTCGCCACGGGCTTCCATGGTTTCCATGTCATGGTCGGCACCATCTTCCTGTTTGTGTGCCTGATTCGCTCCATCAAGGGGCATTTCACGCCGGAACGTCATTTCGGGTTTGAAGCTGCTGCTTGGTATTGGCACTTCGTGGATGTGGTCTGGCTGTTCCTGTTTGTTTGCATCTATTGGTGGGGTGCTGGCGAAATCGCGCATCACTGATCGGCGCCGGGTATCGCCGGCGTGCTAAAATCAGCGCTTCTTGGCCGCTGCCCGCAATGTGGGCGCGGCCATATCTTTAGGGGGCTTTTGGATATCCGCCCCGCCTGCGCGGCATGCGGGCTTGACTTCACCGCACATGATGCAGGCGATGGGCCTGCCATGGCAGGGATTTTCGTGATCGGCGCCCTTGCAGTGATCATGGCCCTTTGGGTGGATGCGCGGTTTGAACCGCCCCTTTGGCTGCATGCGCTGATCTGGCCTGTCGTGGTGCTGCCGCTTTCGCTGCTTGTGATGCGCTTAGCCAAGGCCATGCTGCTTGGCTTGCAATGGCGGCATCGTAGTACAAGCTAAGCTTGCGATGTTCTCTCGCCGCATGATGTGGCCCGCCTTGGCGGGGCTACCCGTTCTGATCATCCTGCTTGGACTTGGCTCCTGGCAGGCGGAGCGCTTGGTCTGGAAGACCGGTATCCTGGCGCGTATTGCAGCAGCCGAGGCCGCGCCGCCGGCGCCCTTCAGCGAACCCCCTGCACCCTATGCGAAATTGGAAGTGGTTGGCCGCTTTGATCATGCCCGCGAAGCCTTATTGGGCGTGGAGATACGGGCAAACAGGATGGGGGCGCGGCTGATGGTGCCGTTCCTGCGCGATTCTGGCCCACCGATGCTTGTGGACCGTGGCTGGGTCCCGCTGGACGGGCTGGCTGGCTTGCCCCGGCCCGAAGGCGCGCAACACATCACCGGCTATATCCGCTTTGGTGAGGCCGCTGGGCGCTTTGCGGCCCAGGATGATGTGGGGGGGCGGCGCTTCTTTCACTTTGACCCGGTGGCGATTGGCGCGGCGCTCGGCATCCCAGGCATGGCGCCTTATGGGCTCGTGCTGCTGGGGCCGCCTGGCAGCCTGCCAGAACCCGCACAAAGCCTGCCACGCCCGCGCAACAACCATCTTGGCTATGCCATCACCTGGTATGGGCTGGCGCTGTCCTTGGTTGGTGTTTTCGTGGCCTTCGCCTGGCGGGAGCGCAAGCGGCTGGGCGCGCCGGGCTGACACGCCTGCACTCCGCTTTCAGAGATGGACCAGCCTGGCGATCAGCCGAATTGTGCCGCGCCCTGCCTTGGGATGGGCAGCTGATCGCCAGGTGTCACAAGAACGCGGGTTACGCCAATCACCTGCCCCAGATTACCGGCAATCAGCGCAGCCATGCCGGATTCAAGCTGATGGCAGATGATGGTGATGTCCATCTCCTCCCCCACGCGGCGGGCTTGAAAAAGATCGGGGGTCACATCGCGCTTGGCGAAGGGCTGCAAAAGGCGCGGCAGCAGGCCGGGGCTTGCTTCGGCGCGCAGATCAAAGCGCGTGGGAAATGAGTCAGAAAGCATGGTTATGGCCCGGTTCGTGGTGGCGGTGCGGTCAAGAAAGGGCGGCCACCAACAATGCGCGCAGACCCAACGCCCGGCGCCTTCAGACGGCCGCGTCGGTAATTCGGAAAGAAAGCAGCCGGAACACCATGTCTTCGTGTAGCACACCCCACGGCCAAGGCAAAGAAACGGCGCAGCCTGGGGGAGGGGCCGCGCCGCCAGTGTCTCACGTGTAAGGAGGAGAAGCTAAGCCTTGGGGCGGAAAATCGCGCCGCCCACGCGATTCTTGTGGCGCGAAAATGCCGAAGCGTTATTGATCTGGCTCAAACACTCGGTTCAGGTTGGCTGCCATGGGGTGGCCTGCTCATCACCGGCAGTTCAGGAGAGATCTTATGGCGCGTGTTGCACTTGTGACTGGTGGCCAAAGGGGCATCGGTGCGGCGATCAGCGAAGGGCTGCAGGCCGCTGGCCGAAGTGTGGTGGCGTCCTATGCCGGGAATGATGCGGCAGCGAAAGCGTTTACCGATCGTACCGGCATTCCCTGCTATAAATTCGACGTTGCCGACTACGCGCAATGCGCCGATGCCATTGCCAGGATTGAAGCCGAAGTCGGCCCCATCGAAATCCTGGTGAACAATGCCGGCATCACGCGCGATGCCACCATGCGCAAGCTGAACCGCGATATGTGGGATGCAGTGATCGATACAAACCTTGGTTCCTGCTACAATCTTTGCAAGCTGGTCTGGGAAGGCATGAATGCGCGCAAGTTTGGCCGCATTGTGAATATCGGTTCGGTGAATGGCCAGGCCGGGCAATATGGCCAGGTGAATTACGCCGCCGCGAAATCCGGCATTCACGGCTTCACCAAGGCTTTGGCGCAGGAAGGGGCGAAGCTTGGCATTACCGTGAATGCGGTCGCCCCCGGCTATGTGGATACCGAAATGGTGCGCGCCGTGCCGCCCGATGTTCTGGAAAAGATCATTGCGCGTATCCCGCGCGGACGCCTGGGCAAGGCGGAAGATATCGCCCGCGGTGTTGTGTTCCTGACATCCGATGATGCGGATTTCATCACCGGGTCCACGCTGTCCATCAATGGCGGGCAGCATATGTATTGATCGGGCAGGGGCGGATGTGGCCCCCCCTTTCATAAGCCTCCGCCCATGGCATGCTGCCCCTTTCATCACGGGGAAATTCCATGGGTTACGCCATACTTGCTTTCGATGGTGCCGATAAAGCCCGCCGCACCGCGGCGATGGACCGCCACCGGGCGGTGATCAGCCGCTGGGCTGACGATGGGCGGATGCCCTTCGGTACACCGCTTTTCACCGCTGAATGGGTGCCTTCCGGATCGCTCATGATCCTGGACGTGCCCGATATGGCGGGCGTTCAGGCCTATTTGGCGGAAGAACCCTTTTCGGTTGAAGGCGTCTGGGGGGATATCCGCATCCTGCCCTTCCGCATTGCCCCGCTTCCCTATCAGCGCCTGCCCAAGCCCGGCGATCCGGTGGCAAGCACGCGCACCCATACGGTTGCCATCGCCTATGATGGCACGGATGTCGAGGCACCCGCCCGAAGGCAAGCCGCGCGCGGGGCGCATGTCGCGCGCATGCAGCCCATGGCCGCTGATGGCACGCTCGCGATTGGTGGTGCCATTCTGGATGAGGCGGGGGAGCGCATGATCGGTTCCATCACCGTTACCCGCCACGCAACCGATGAAGCAGCGCGTGCCTGGATGGCCGAAGACCCCTATGTGACGGGTGATGTTTGGCAGGATATCACGCTGCATGCGACGCGCCTTGCCGCCCTGCCCTATCGGCCTTTGCCAGGCGGTGCCTGATGGCGCTGGTTGAATATGCCGATGCCGTGCCCGAGGTGCGCGCGGTATTTGATGACATCAAGGCCGCGCGTGGGGTGGCTGATGTCAATAATTTCTGGAAGGCGCTTGCCACCCATCCGCCCACACTTAAGCGCACCTGGGAAAGTCTGAAGCAGGTGATGGCGCCTGGTGCGCTGGACCCGCTGACGAAGGAAATGCTTTATCTGGCGGCGTCGGCTGCGGCGGGCTGTGCTTATTGCACCGCGTCCCACACGGCGGCAGCGCGTGCCAAGGGCATGACTGACGCCATGCATGGCGAATTGCTGGCCGTGCTTGGCATGGCGGCGGAAACCAATCGCCTTGCGGAAGCGCTCCGCGTACCGATAGACAAGGGTTTGTAGCCAATAAAAAACCCCGGGGTCGCCCCCGGGGTTTTCCAATCAGACCGTCAGGCCCTGATCAATCATTGTTGCGCTGACCCATGAAGGAAAGCAGCAGCTGGAACAGGTTGACGAAGTTCAGATACAGACCGAGCGCATCCATCACGCTCCGCTTGCCGGCTTCATCCGTGCCTTCAGCATAGGCGAATTGAATGTAATCCGCCTTGATGCGCTGCGTGTCATAAGCCGTGAGGCCAACGAACACGACCACACCAATCACGCTGATCGCAAAGGCCAGCGCGGAAGACGCCAGGAAGATATTGACCAGACCCGCGATCATGATGCCGATCAAGCCCATGATCATGAAGCTGCCAAAGCGCGTCAGATCCGCCTTGGTGGTGTAGCCATACAGGCTCACTGCCGCGAACATCGCCGCCGTGATGAAGAAGGTACTGGCGATGGACTGGCCCGTGTAGCGCAGGAAGATGTTCGAAAGACTTGCACCCATACAGGCCGCGAACACCCAGAACAGCGCCTGCGTCGCGGGGCGCGAGAGCTTATTGATGCCAAAGGACAGCACCAGGATGAAGGCGAGCGGCGAGAGCATCGCGGCCCAGCCCAGAATGGTAGGTTCAATGATGCGCGCGCCATTGGCGGCGCGGGTCACGGACCAAAACATCTGCTGAAGTTCCGGCGAGGAACCGATCACATAGGCAACAATGCCTGTGACCAGCAGGCCAGACGCCATCCAGTTATAGACGCGGAGCATATACGCCCGCAGCCCGGCATCAATCGCGGCCGCATCGGCTGCGACGGGGCGACCCCAGCCGGTGGAAAAACGCGTGTCGGGACCAAAGGCCATGACGAAGACAACTCCTGTTGGTGGGGAGGATTCCCCTTTGGGGATAATATGGAGATTTAGTAATCTAAATCAATAGGGCAGGGTGGGGAGCCCGCGCATCGACAGGCGCCCCTGCGTGTCTCAACGCTCTGCCGGCTCCACGCGGATGGCGATGGCTTCGGCGATGGCAACATCCACCCGGTCACCAACGCTCAGAGTCCTCAGAAATTCCCGCATTTCGGGGGCGCGCACCGCGACCGTGCGTTCTAAGCGGGACGGCCCGACGAAGCTCACCGTATTATTCGCGGTATCCACAGCGGTGATGCGCACCCGGGCCCGGGTGGCAGCCACGGCGCCCATGCCGGGGCGCGCCCCGGGTTCGGCCCGCGCCGCGCCCATCACAGTTTCGGGTTCAAGGCTGCTGCCCGGGGGGGCCATGCGCACCGCGACCGCTTCTTCAAAATGCAGCCGCACGCGATCGCCACGACGAATCTGCGCGAAATTCCGCACTTCCGGGCCAAGCTGCAGGGTTTGCGGCTTGTTGTCCGGGCCGCGCACCACAATGGTGCGGGTGCGCGCATCCACCCGGTCAACCGCCGCCACCATTTCACGGGTGGTCGAGGCAACCACCGGCGGTTCAGGGGTGGGCGTGGCGCAGCCAATCAGCGCCAGAAGCGGCAGAGCAAGAATGGCGCCTTGGCGCAAGCGCAGGGAGAGGGTTGCGAACATGATGTGGCTTTCCTTCCTCTGGAGGTTTTTATCAAAGTCGACGAACCAATACTTATCCATAAACTAAAGGTAATCGGCAGGCTACTGCCCTCAGGCTGCGCCTTCCTGCCAATAGCCCTGATGCGGCAGGGCGCCTTCTGCTTCCAGGCAGGGGCCGATCACATCCACGCGTTCAGCAGCACTGTCCAAAACCGCGCGGCAGGAAAGGGATAGCCCTGCCGTATGGGGCTGCGCGTTGCGCAAATGCAAAATTGCGCCGGCGGAAAGCCCGTAAACGGCGCGCCCGACCCCCGTGTAGAAGATCGCCGCTGAACACATGGCACAGGGCTCGCCCGAGGAGTAAATCGTGGCATTGCGTAGCACATGGCGCGGTAGCCCCGCCCGCAGCACGGCGTTCAGCGCATTCATTTCCGAATGCGCCAGCGTCCCGCCTCCCCCCTTTCCCTGGGTGGACCCGGCTTCCGCCAACACTTTTCCCGTTTCATCGGCGATCACCGCGGCGAAGGGGCGATCACCGCGCGCGCGGGCCTCACTCGCCAAGGCAAAAGCGCGGCGGAGCATCGTGGCATCGAGCGTGGAGAGTTTGTCGTCCTCGGCCATGGCGGGGTTCCTATTCATTGCGGAGCAAGGGTGCCGCCTTGGCGCGTAGCGCGAAGGCAGTGCCGGCATAACCGAAGGCAAGGGTGATCGCCATGCAGGCCAGCACTGTTATCGCCAAAGTGCCCGGCAGAAACACCCAATCCGCGCGCATGACAAAACGCACGACGCCCCAGGCTGCCGCCGTGCCGGCTGCCGCGGCCAGCAACCCCGCCGTGAGTCCCAGCAGGCCGAATTCCACCAAAAAGCTCGCGCGGATTTGCGCGCGCGTGGCGCCGATGGTCTTCAACACCACGGCATCGCGTATGCGTCGCCTTTGCCCAGCCGCCACCGCGCCCGCCAGCACCAGCAGCCCTGCCAGCAAGGTAATGCCCGCCACAGCGGAAAGCGCGAAGCCGATCTTTTCCAATAGCCCGACCACCTGATCCAAGGCATCGCGTACGCGAATGCCCGAGACATTCGGGAAACGATCCGTCAGCAGCCGCAGCAGCGCCGCTTCCTGCGCCACATCATTGCGCATGGTCGCGATATGCGTATGCGGTGCCGCCGAGAGCAAACCGGGGGACGCCACCAGCACGTAATTAATGCCAAGCCCGCGCCAGGCGATTTCGCGGAGGCTTGCGATTTTCAGCGTGATGTCGCGGCCCAGCACATTCACGGTAATGGTATCGCCAACACCAATCCCCCAACCCTTGGCGAGTTGCGCGTCAAAGGAAACCGAGGGCGGGCCAGCGTAATCCGGCGCCCACCATGCGCCGGCAACCAGCTTGGCGCCTTCAGGCGGGGTCGCTGAATAGGTCAGGCCCCGATCGCCGCGCAACGCCCAGGCGGTTTCAGGTGTCGCGCTGACCTGTTCCGCCGGCACGCCATTCACCGCGACAATACGCGCGCGCAGATTGGGCACGCTGCGGATTTCCGTGACACCTGATTGCGCGCGGGCCAGCGCCTCGAACGCCTGTATCTGATCTGATTGGATATCAATGAAGTAGAAATTCGGCGCGGCGGCGGGCATTTCATTGGCCAATTGCCGGCGGAGATTGCCTTCAATCAGCGCGATGGCGGCAAGCACCGTGAGCCCCACGCCAAGTGAAACCAGCATCAGTGGTGTCGGCGCCCCAGGCCGATGCAGATTGGCGAGCCCCAGGCGCAAAGCCGGGCGGCGCGCATGCGGCAGGCGCCGGGCGAGTGCCATCAGCGCACCCGCACCAAGGCGGAACAGCAAAAGCGTGCCGATCACCGCCACGATGAACATCGCCGCAAAGCGCGGATTTTCCGCCGTACCGATCACCAAGGCGGAAAGTGCCCCGGCGGCGGCAATGATTGCGGCCAAAATGCCAAGGCTCGGTCTGCCGCTGCTGGGTGCCACCACATCACGAAACAAGGCCGCGCCCGGAATACTGCCCGCGCGGCCAAGCGGCCACAGCGTGAAGGCAAGCGCTGTCAGCAAGCCATAAAGTGCAGCCATGGTGAGCGGCAACGGATAAGGCAGAATGCGCGGCGCCACCGGCAAAATGGAAGCGAGTGCCGCTGCCCCCGCCCAGGTCAGCCCAAAGCCAATCATCAAGCCAAGCGCAATGCCAAGCAGCGCTAGCGCCATCACCTGCATCAGATAGGTCGTGAAAATCAGCGATGGCGGCGCGCCAAGGCAACGCAAGGTCGCAATGGTGCGCGCGCGTTGTTCCAGCCAGGCTGATACGCCGGTTGCAATGCCAATCCCACCGACTAGTAGCGCGGTCAGGCTTGCCAGCGTCAGGAAAAACGCTGCGCGATCCAGAAAGCGATTGACACCGGGCGCCGCGACATCGGAGCTTCTGATGCGCCAGCCGGATTCCGGAAAATCCCTGCGCAGATCAGCAATGATGCGCTGGCGATCCACGTCCGGCGGCAGCGCCAGCCGATATTCATAGGTCACCAGACTGCCTGGTTGGATCAGCCGTGTTGCGTCCAAAGACGCCAAGGCAATCATGGCGCGCGGCCCGAGAAGGGAGGGGCTGGCGACCTTATCGGGTTCCTGCGTGATGGTGGCGCGGAAGGTGAAGCGCGCTTCGCCAATGCGCAGCACGGCGCCCGGCGCTACTTCAAGCTTTTCGGCAATGAAAGGATCAAGCAGGATATCACCGACGCCAAGCGCGACAGGCGGTTGCACTTCAAGCGCGCCATAAAGCGGATAGGCACCATCCACTGCCTTCACTTCCACAAGCATGCGCTGGCCGGATTCTGCCACGGCCATGGCGCGTAGCGTCACCACTTCCGAAACCCGCGCGCCCCGCGCTGCAAGCCAGGCGCGCGGCGCCTCCGCCAAAGGCCGGTAGGGGGAAGCGATTTCAACATCACCGCCCAGAATGCGCGCGCCATCTGCCGCAAGCCCGGCATCCACGCCAGCGCGCAAAGTGCCGACCGCAGTAATCGCTGCCACACCAAGCGCGAGGCAGGCCAGCACAATGCGCAAACCGCGCAAGCCACCGCGCAATTCGCGCCGCGCGATCCGGAAGGCCAGCAACGGATTGCTCACGCCGCCACCATCTGATCAGACACAATCAGCCCATCCTCGATCCGCAATTGCCGCGGGCAACGCGCTGCCAAGGCGGGGTCATGCGTAATCAGCAACAACGTGGTGCCAAGCCGCGCGCGCAAATCAAACAGCAGCGCCATCACTTCCTCGCCCTTGGCGCGATCGAGATTGCCGGTGGGTTCATCCGCCAGCAGCAAGCGCGGTTCGGCGACAAAGGCGCGCGCTAGCGCGACGCGCTGCTGTTCCCCACCTGAAAGCTGCGCCGGGTAATGGCCCAAGCGATGGCCAAGCCCAACTGCGCGCAAGGCTTCCGCCGCGCGGTCGAAGGCGTCTTGCACGCCGGCGAATTCCAAGGGCACCGCGACGTTCTCAAGCGCCGTCATGGTCGGGATCAAATGAAAGGCCTGGAAGACAATGCCAAGCCTTTCGCGCCGGAAACGCGCCAGCGCATCTTCCGCCATGGCGCCAATATCCGCGCCATCAATCAAAAGCGTGCCTGAGGTCGGGCGTTCCAGCCCTGCCAGCAGCATCAGAAGGCTGGTCTTGCCGGAACCGGATGGGCCGACGATCCCCACAGCCTCCCCCGCACTAACGCGCAAATCAAGGCCGCGGAGGATGTTGATCTCGCCCGCCCCCGCCCTCACCTTGAAGCCAAGGCTGTGCGCTTCGATCAGGGGTTTTGTCGCCCCGGCGCTGGCCGATGTCGTCGCGTAAAGGGCATCCATGGTATCGCTGAACTCCTATCCTGCCCGCGCATATGGTCGCAGATGGGTCTTGCGCCAATCGCTGGCGCTGCTGGCTTTGGCGGCGCTGCCGGCGCGGGCGGCGGAAATCCGGCTGATGATGCTGGGGGATTCCATCACCGCCGGGTATGGGCTGGCGCGCGGCGAGGCTTTGCCGGCCAGGCTGGAAGCCGCCTTGCGCGCCAAAGGCCGGGCGGTGCGCGTGATTGATGCCGGGGTTTCGGGCGATACCACGGCGGGCGGGCGGGCCCGCTTGGATTGGGCTTTGGCCGAGAATCCCCATGCGGTGATTGTGGCGCTTGGGGGGAATGACGGGCTGCGCGCGCTGGAACCCCGCGCCAGCCGGGCCAATCTGGCCGCCATTTTGGATGCTTTGGCCGCGAGGCGCCTGCCCACCATGTTCGCCGGCATGCTGGCGCCGCCTAATCTTGGCGCCGACTACGGGCGGGAATTCGCTTCGAGTTTCAGTGACTTGGCCCGGGAGCGGCCCGGCGTGGTCTTCTACCCCTTCCTGCTGGAAGGCGTGGCGGGGGATCTTTCACTGAACCAGCCGGACGGCATTCATCCAAATGTCGCTGGCGTGGAGGAGTTGGTTCGTCGCATGCTACCTTCAGTCGAATCGCTTTTGGGGAAGGTTGCCACCCCTTAAGTTGTTCGCTGGACCGCAGAGGAGGGCCACTACCATGTTGCGCCTTTTCGTCGCCCTTGCCTTGCCGGCCTCACTCCGGGCGGAAATTGCGGGCCTGGTTGGCGGTATCCCCGGCGCGCGCTGGGTACCGCCCGAGAATTACCACCTGACTTTGCGCTTCATTGGTGAGATTGAGCCCTGGCGCGCCCAGGAAGTGGATGATGCGCTGGCGGCCATCCGCGCACGGCCCTTCACCTTGCAGCTTGCCGGCGTTGGCACTTTTGAGAAAGCCGGGCGCATCCAATCGCTTTGGGTGGGGGCGGAGCGCAATGACGCGCTGACCCATTTGCAGACTAAGGTGGAAACCGCCCTGCAACGCGTGGGCCTGGCGCCGGAGCGCAAGCGCTTTTCACCCCATGTGACGTTGGCGCGCACCGAACGCGCCGCGCCGGAAAAGCTGATGGCCTTTGTGCAGGCGTATAATTTGTTCCGCGCAACGCCGGTGGAGGTGGAGCATTTCACGCTGTTTTCGTCGCGCCTCGGGAAGGAGGCTTCGGTCTATACGCCGGAAGTGGATTACGATCTGGTGGCGCGCGTCGCGGCTTGACATCGCCGCTTGGCATCCCCCGCCCGCCGGTTTAATCACAACCCCGTGAAACGCCCCGCCACCTTCATCGCGCGCCTGATCGCGTCCCTTTTGCTGGTGCAAACCGTGCTGGCGCCGGCGCTTTGCTTGGCCCATGCGGCAAGTGCTGGGATGGCGACGGTCATTTGCTCCCCGGATGGGGATCGCACCGTGCATCTGGGGCCAAACGGGGAAGAATTGCCCGCGCCCGAAGTCCATGGCGGCTTCTGCCTTGCCTGCCATGCCCTGCCGCAGGCTGATATCCCTGCCGCATCATTGGTTTCTGCGCCAGCCGAACTTGGCACTGCCATCATCTGGTTTGCCGCCGGCGATGCCAGCTGGCGCCCGGCAGCACGCGCACCGCCCTACGACCCAACCGGTCCCCCAGCCTTCTCCTGAGGCCGCCCGAATGCGGGCGGCCAAAAGCCGTCCCGTTATTCGACCTCAGGAGATATTTCGTGTTCCACATCCATCATGCGCGGCTTTTCGCCGCAGCGGCCGCCTTGGCGGCCAGTAGCTTCGCCGCCCAGGCGCAAACCGCCGCCCCGGCAGTGCCAAGCGCCACCCTGCCGCCCACCATCGTCACCGCTGCCCCGATTGCGGGCAGCCTGACCCGGCCATCCGATGAACAAGCGGCCGAGGAAGCGCGCCGCAACCCCGGCAATGTGACCATTGTCCCGGCCAGTGATTTCCGCGAAAGGGCCGGCTCCACCACCATTCGCGATATGCTGCTTTACACGCCCGGCGTCTTTGCCGAACCGAAATGGGGTGAGGATTCCAGGCTTTCCATTCGCGGATCCGGCATCGCGCGTAACTTCCACTTGCGCGGCGTGCGGCTTTTTCAGGATGGGCTTTCCGTCAATCAGGCCGATGGCAGCGGGGATTTCCAGGAACTGGACCCGCTGACCTTCCAGCGCGTTGAGGTCTTGCGCGGCGCCAATGCCTTTGCGCTTGGTGCCAATACGCTCGGTGGGGCGCTCAATTTCATCACGCCCACCGGGCGCACCGCGCCGGGCACGATTTTGCGCGGGGAAGGCGGTTCCTATGGCTTTGCGCGTGGCCAGGTGGCGCATGGCTGGGCGGAAGGCGCGCATGATGCCTGGGCCAGTTTCAGCGGCATGACCCAGGAAGGCTATCGGGATCACAGCGCCGGGCGCGCCTATCGCCTGAATGGCAATACGGGCTGGCAATGGGCAGACAATGCTGAGACGCGCATTTTCATCGCCTATAACAATATCTGGCAGCAAATCCCGGGCGCGGTGACACGCAGCCAGGCGCTGAATAATCCGCGCGCGGCCAATAGCGCCAATCTGGCTGCCAATGCGATGCGCAATCTGGAAAGCACGCGCCTTGGCACGGTCACGGCCATTCGCCCGGAAGAAGGCATTCTCGTGGAAGCGGGTGCGGGTTTTGTCAGCCGTGAATTGGATCACCCGGTCGCCTTCGCGCCCGGATTTTATCAGTATATTGATCAGCGTACGACGGATGTTTCCGCCTTTGGCCGTAGCAGTTTTGATCGGCAAATCTTCGGGCACGAAAATCGCACCATTATCGGCGTGAATACTGCCAAGGGCCGCACCCGGTCACTGCGTTTCTTCAATAATGATGGGCGCCCCACGATCATGTCGGCCAATTCCATTGATCGTGCCACCAATCTGGATGCCTATCTGGAAAACAGCCTGGAAGTGCTGCCGGGATTGGCTTTTATCGCTGGCGCTTCCGCCGGCAAGGCATGGCGTGAAAGTGAAGATGGCTTCCTTTCCAATGGGAATGATTCCGGCAAGGGCGATTGGGGCTGGGTCAATCCGCGCCTTGGCATGCTGTGGCAGGCAGTCGAAGGGGCGCAGGTTTTCGGTAATCTGTCCTGGACCACGGAACCGCCGACCCTGTCCGATCTGATCCCGCAAGCGCAAGATGTGCAGGGCTTTTCGAAGCTGGACGCGCAACGCAGCGCGACGCTTGAAATCGGCACACGCGGCAGGCGCGGCGATATCGCCTGGGAAGTCGCGGCCTATCATTCGCGGCTGCGCGATGAAATCCAGTGCCAGACCGTGGGCTTCAGCCAATGCGTTGCGCTCAATCTGGATCGCTCCATCCATCAGGGCATTGAAGCTGGGGCGGATTGGGTATTCATCCGCGACATCGGCACCAAGGGAGATGGGCTGAGCTTCCGCCCCGCCTATACCTTCAGCGATTTCCGCTTTGATGGAGACCCAACCTACAAGAATAACGAACTCCCCGGTGTGCCGCGGCATTTGTTCCGGGCGGAGATGCGCTACCGCCACCCCTCTGGCGCCTGGTTCGGCCCGACCACGGATTGGGTGCCGCAAGCCTATTATGTGGACAATGCCAATACGCAAAAGACCGACAGCTATGTGCTGTTTGGCCTGCGCGCCGGTTGGGATTTCGAAAACGGGCTTTCGGCCTTTCTGGAAGCGCGCAACCTGGCTGATACGCGCTACATCGCCTCGGCTTCCGTCGCCGCAACCGCCACGCCCAATTCAGCGCTTTACGAACCCGGCACGGGGCGCAGCGTCTTTGCCGGCCTGCAATATCGTTTCTGAAGGAAAGCAACGCATCATGAAGAAGCTTCTTGTTCTTGCCGCGCTGCTTTGCGCCACCCCGGCGGCAGCGCATGTCACCATTGACCCGCCTCAAGCGCAGGCCCATGGCTATTTGCGCGCGGCGTTTCGTGTGCCGCATGGCTGCGGCCAGCAGGCTACCATCCGTGTCACCGTGACCCTGCCGGAAGGCACCACCGTGGCGCGGCCCATGCCGAAGGCGGGCTGGCGCATTTCCATCACCCGCCAACCTCTTGCCACCCCGGTTTCCGATGGCCATGGCGGCATGATTACCCACGCCATCACGCAGATTGTCTGGGAAGGCGGCCCGCTGCCCAATGAACATTATGATGAGTTTGTCATCGCCATGCGCACGCCGAACCGTCCGGATGAAACCATCTGGATTCCGACCGTGCAGCATTGCGATGGCGGCGGCATCGCCGCCTGGACCGAAATCCCCGAAGCCGGGCGGCGGATCACGGATTACCGCTTCCCCGCGCCCGCGCTTCGCCTAACCCCACCGCGCACCGCCGGAGGACATTGAACCATGAAGGCCATCACGAAATCCCTGCCGCTGGCGGCCCTGCTGCTGGCCGCGCCCCCCTTGGCGCGTGCCTGCGATATGGAAGCGATCAATGCGGAAATGACCGCCATCTGCCTGGGCGCGCTCAACCCAACCCGCGCGGCAGCGGAAGCCGTGATGGCCCAATTACCCACGGCGGAAAAGGATGCCCTGGCGGCAGCCCTGACCCGCGCTGGGGATGCCTGCGAAACCGGGGACCCCGCCCAGGGTAGCCGCGAAGCCGCCGGCATCATGCGCCTGATCGGCCATCTTGAAGCGCGGCTCGGCCTCGCCCCGCCCCCCATAACGCTGCAACGCCTGGGCGGGATTGCCCCGGCGCCGCGCGGCTGACCCTTTGATAAATCAGGAGAGATCCATGTCCACTGTCACCCGCCGCGCCCTTGGCGCCGTGATCCTTACCCTGCCGGCCAGCGCTGCCCTCGCGCAGCAGGATGTCACTGCCGGCGATATCCTGATTGGCCGCCCCTGGACCCGTGCCGCCGGGGCCAATGCCAATGGCGCTGGGTTCCTGACGCTCCGCAATAATGGCGCAGCCCCTGATCGGCTGCTTTCGGCCGCCAGCCCTGCCGCCCGCGTCGTGGAACTGCATACCCATACCCGGGAAGGCGATGTGATGCGCATGCGCCCGGTGGCCGATATCCCGATCCCGCCGGGCCAAACCGTGCAGCTCCGCCCCGGTGGGCTGCACATCATGCTGATCGGGCTGACCGAGCCGCTCCGCCAGGGGGGCAGTGTGCCGCTGACCCTCAGGTTTGAACGGGCGGGGGAGGTGCAGGTGACGCTCAGCGTCGAAGGCGCCGGGGCGCGCGGCCACGCGCATTGATCGGGCGGGGGGGCGCGCAAGCCCCCCTCGCCACAAGGTTCGCTTGCCTTTGGCCCCCTTTCGGGCCAAAGAGCCCGTCTATCCTTCACTCCTGATTCTGTATGGAGGGCCTCACATGGCCTCGTCCTTCGACCGTATCGCCGATATCATCGCTGAAAACAGCGAAGTCCCGCGGGATAAGATCCTGCCCGATAGCCATGTGATCAATGATCTGGGCATTGATAGCCTGGACTTCCTGGATATCGTCTTCGCCATAGACAAGGCTTTCGGCATCAAGGTGCCGGTGGAAGCCTGGACGCAGGAAGTGAATGCGGGCAGCGCGCCGGCAGAAAAATACTTCGTCATGAAAAACCTGGCCGAGCGTGTGGATGAGCTGGTTGCGGCCAAGGCCGGCTGAGCAAAACCCCTCGCCGCGCGCCACCGAAACCACGGACCCCTGACGCGATGCGCCTGGAATATTTCCAGATGATAGATCGGGTGGCAGCGCGTGAAGGCGATGCCATCATTGTGGAAAGCCGCATCCCGGACGCCTCCCCGGTGTTTGAAGGGCATTTCCCTGGCCATCCGCTAATGCCTGGTGTGCTTCTGGTGGAAACCATGGCGCAGGCTTCCGGCTGGTTATTGCTTGATTTGATGGGCTTTGCGCGCATGCCCTTTTTGATGGCTGTGAAGGAAGCGAAGTTCCGCAGCTTCATCGGCCCCGGCACGGCAGTGCGCGTACACGCCAAGCGCCTGCATGATGGATCAGGCTTTGCAGTGACCGAGACGCGGATCGAAGCCGATGGCAAGCGCATCACCGATGCGGAACTGACCTTCCGCATCATGGATTACCCCGCGCCGGAATTGGCAGAAGCCATGCGCGGGCGGGGCCGGGAATTGGGGCTGCTATGACAAGGCGCGATGTCGTCATTACCGGGATTGGGCTGGTATCATCCTTGGGCGAAGGGCCTGACGCGCATTGGGCAGCGCTGAACAATGGCGCAAAGCCGGTGGTGGATGCAGCAAGCTTCGCGCCCTTTCCGGTGCACCCGCTGCCCGCGCTCAGCCTTGATGCGCAAATCCCGAAAAAGGGCGACCAGCGCCAGATGGAACCCTGGCAGCGGCTTGGCACCTATGCCGCTGGGCTTGCGATTGACCATGCCGGGGCGCGCGGCCTCGTTTCCGATATGCATTTGGTTGTCGCCGCTGGTGGCGGTGAGCGTGACGTCGCGGTGGATGAGGCGGTGACGGCGGCGCTGACCGGCGCTGGGCCGGACGCATCCGGCCCGCTGCTGAATGAGAAGTTGGCTGCTGAATTGCGGCCCACACTTTTCCTGGCGCAGCTTTCCAATCTGCTCGCGGGCAATATCTCGATCGTGCATGGCGTGACGGGATCATCCCGCACGCTGATGGGTGAAGAAGAAGCGGCTGCTGACGCGATCCGCATCGCCGCTGCGCGCCTGGCGGAAGGGCGGGGCGAGATTGCTTTGGTGGGCGGCGCTTTTGCGTCTCAGCGCTGGGATATGGTGTTGCTTTATGCGCCGGGTGGCGTGCTGTGGCAGGGCGATTACGCGCCAGTTTCGGCGCGCGGTGCAGCGGGCGGCTTGATCCTGGGCGGCATGGCAGCGTTTCTGGTGTTGGAGACGGCAGAGCATGCACGCGCACGCGGTGCCACGGCACTCGCGCGGATTGGCGGCATTGCAAGCGATGCGGCGCATCAGCGCGCGGGTGGCGGCAGTGCCGCAGCAGCCAAGGCGCTTTGGCAAGGCATGGCTGCGCCTCAGGCCGGGCTCGGTGTGATTTCCGGCATGACCGGTGTGGCAGAAGCGCGGCTTGAAGAAGAAGCCTTCCTGGCGGGGCTCGGCAGCGTGCCGGTGCGGCGTAGTGCTTCCTTGTTGGGGCATGGGGTGGAAGCGAGCTTCCCGGCCAATGTCGCGCTTGCGGCACTCGCTTTGTCGCGCGGTGGTTTTTATCCGGCGATGGACCCTGCCGATAAGGGCGATGGGACAGTCGAGCGCATTCTGGTGACCGGCTTTGGCCAATGGCGCGGTGAAGCGCTTGCCCTGCTGGAGAAAGCGCCATGAAGGATCATCTGGGCCGTCCTTTGGTGGCGGTGACGGGAATTGGGCTGGTGAGTCCGCTCGGCTGGGGCTTGGACAAGAATTGGGCGGCGCTGCTGGCGGGCACTTCCGGCATTACGCGCATTCGCCGTTTCGCGACCGATCACCTTAAAACCACCATGGCCGGCACGGTGGATTTGCCGGAAGAAATCGCGGGCGGCGAACCTGTGCCCGCGCCGGTGCGGGTGGAACGCATGGCCGCTGCGGCTATTGCGGAGGCTTTGGCTGCAGCCGGCATGAAGGAAGGCGCGTTTGACGGCCCCCTCATGCTCGGCATGCCGCCGGTGGAGATGGAATGGCCGCAGCGTGTGGCGCTCGCCCGTCGCGCAGGCGGGCCTGGCCATGCCGCACTTTCGGTGGCGAGCATCGGCCAGCGCGATTTATATGAGACGTTTTTGTATGGCGGTGTCGGCGAAAGACTGGCGCTGCGTTTCGGCACCAAGGGCGCGCCGATGGCGATCACCACTGCCTGCGCGACCGGTGCTTCCGCCATTCAGCTTGGTGTTGAAGCCATCCAGCGCGGTGAGGCGAAATCCGCCATCGCACTTGGTACGGATGGATCGGTGCAGCCCGAAGCGGTGATCCGGTTTTCGTTGCTCTCCGCCCTATCCTCCCGCAATGAAGACCCCACCAAGGCATCGCGCCCCTTCGAGAAATCCCGCGATGGTTTCGTGATGAGCGAAGGTGCGGCAGCACTTATCCTGGAAGATCTGGACCATGCCCGCGCGCGTGGCGCCACCGTGATCGGCCTGGTGAGCGGCTGCGGCGAAAGGGCGGATAATTTCCACCGCACGCGATCGAACCCCGATGGATCATCCATCATTGGCGCCATGAGGAATGCCATAGCCGATGCCGGCTTGCAGCCGGGCGATATCGGCTATGTGAATGCCCATGGCACCAGCACGCCGGAGAATGACAAGATGGAAGCGCTTGGCATGCGCGCTGTATTTGGTGAGGCGCTGCCGCCGATATCCTCCAATAAATCCATGATCGGGCATACGCTTTCCGCCGCCGGCGCGATTGAGGCTGCCTTCAGCCTGCTGACGCTGCGCGATCAAATCCTACCGCCCACCATCAATCATATGGAACCGGACCCGACCCTTGGGCTGGATGTAGTGCCGAATGAAGCGCGGCGAGTTTCCGGCTTGCGCCATGTGCTGTCCAATTCCTTCGGCTTTGGCGGGCAGAATGTCTGCCTGGTGCTGAGTGCTGCGCCATGATGCGCGCCCTTCGCCTGCATGGGGATCGTGATCTGCGCCTGGAATCCGTGGCGCCTCCGCCGCCGCCTGCCGCGCATGAGGTGCAGCTTCGTATCCGCGCTGTCGCGCTGAACCATATTGATGTCTGGGGCTTTCGCGGCATGGCTTTCGCCAAGCGCAACTTGCCACTCACGGTGGGCGCGGAAGCGGTTGGTGAGATTGTCGCGGTTGGGTCAAGCGTGACGGGTTGGAAGATTGGCGATCATGTCGCGCCCTATGGCGCGGCGACCTGCGGCGTCTGCAAGGCTTGCCGTGAAGGGCGCGACAATCTTTGCGAAGATGTTGGCGGCGTGAAGGGCTTCCATTTGGATGGCTTCGCGCAGGAGTTGATGAACCAGGATGCGCGGCTTCTGGTGCGCGTTCCGGATACGCTGTCCTTCGAAGATGCCGCTTGCGGGCCGATCACCTTCTCCACCGTCGAACATATGCTGTTCGACAATGCCAAGCTGGAAGCGGGGGAGACCATTTTGATCCATGCCGCAGGTTCGGGCATTGGCACGGTGGCGGTCAGGATCGCCAAGGATCTGGGCTGCACCGTGATCGCGACTGCGGGCGATGATGAGAAATGCGCCAAGGCCAAGGCCTTGGGCGCGGATCATGTGGTGAATTACTCAACGCAGAATTTCCCGACCGTGGCGCGGCGCGTCACCGGCAAGCGCGGCGTTGATGTGGTGTTTGAACATGTCGGTGCTTCTACGTGGAGCGGCAGTTTGCTGTCGCTCAAAATGTGTGGGCGTTTGGTGACCTGCGGGTCCACTTCCGGCGTTTCGGCAGAAACCAATCTGATGATGCTGTTTCAGCGTCAGCTGCGTATCTTCGGGTCGTTCGGCGCTTCCATGCGCAATATCGCCGATGGCTATGCGAAAATGTCGCGCGGTATTCTGCCCGTGCTGGATACCGTGGTGCCGCTGGAACGCTTCTCGGAAGGGCTGGAACGGCTGGAAAGCCGCCGCGTCTTTGGCAAGATCGTGGTGACGCTGTGAAGCGCGTCACACTGCGCGGATGAATATTCTTATTGGGCTTTTGCTGCGCGCGGGCTTCGGCTTTTTGCGCCTGCTTGGTCCGCGCTTTGGTCCGGCTTTTGGTGCTTTTCTGGCACGCAATCTGGGCCCGATCACGCCCGCACATCGTATTGCGCGGGATAATATTGGCGCCGCCTTCCCCGAAAAATCAGCCGCCGAACGCGCCGCCATTTTGCGCGAAGCTTGGGACAATCTTGGCCGCACCGCCTGCGAATATGTCCATATGGATCGCATTTGGGATTTTGATCCCGAAAATCCGAAGCTGGCTGGGCATATCAGCGCCTCTGCTGAGACCGTAGCACTTTATGAAAGACTGCGCGATGACGGCAAGCCCGCCATCGTGTTTTCCGCGCATCTGGCGAATTGGGAATTGCCGGCGGTGGCGGCGGCGAAGCATGGCATTGACAGTGCTGTGCTGTATCGCACGCCCAATAATGCTGCCGTGGCGCAGGAAATCTTGAGGCTGCGTAAGGATAGTATGGGCGTTCTGGTGCCGGCTGGCATGGGCGCGCCGCTGCGTTTGGCGCGGGCTTTGGAAGCGGGGCAGCATATCGGCATGCTGGTGGATCAGCGCTTTGGGCGTGGGCCGCGCGTGACGTTCATGGGACGCGAAGCCGCCGCCAATCCGCTGCTCGCGCAATTGGCGCGGCGCTATGATTGCCCGGTGCATGGCGCGCGCGCCATTCGCCTGCCTGGCGGGCGCTTTTGCCTGGAATTGACCGAAGAAATCGCCCTGCCGCGTGATGCGGAAGGCTTGATTGACATCAACGCCGCCACGCAAAAAATGAACGAGGTGATTGAAAGCTGGGTCAGGGAATATCCCGGCCAATGGCTTTGGATGCATCGCCGCTGGCGGTGACGTAGCTTATGAAAAAGGCGGGTCCTCATGCTCACGATCAGGCGATCAAAGCCGCTTTCCGAACTTGATCGCGGCGAAGCCTTTGAAGCGCAGGATACGCTGAGCGCGGCGAATGTCGCGAGTTTTTCCGTGCTGTTCGGGCTGGATGACAAGGTGGTGCCGGCCCGTGCGGCGGGCGCCTTGCTTGCGCATGTGATTACCACGCGCTTTCCGGGGCCGGGCAGCCGGATCATTGCTGAAAACCTGCGCTATGGCGGCGGTATGGCTGAAGGTGATGTGCTGAAGACTGGCCTTGTCGTCTTGGATGTGGATCGTCAGGCCGGCGTTGCCCGGCTTGGCTGCCGCGTGACCGGGCCTCGCGGCATGGTGCTGGCGGAAGGCGAGGTCGGGGTACTGCCCCCCATCACCGCCGAAGAACGCGCGCTGCCGCAAATGACCGGGCTTGGCCCCCATGCTGGCAAGGTGATGGCGGATCTTTTCGCGCGCTGCCGTGCGCTGCCGCCGGTGCCAACCGCGGTTGCGCATCCTTGCGATGCGGAAAGCCTGCGTGGTGCGATTCTGGCCGCGCAGCAAGGGCTGATCACGCCGATCCTGACGGGTCCGGAGGCGCGAATTCGCGCCATTGCAGCCAAGGAATCGCTCGACCTTTCAGGCATTACGCTGATTGGCACGGAACATAGCCATGCCTCGGCCGAGGCAGCGGTGGCGCTGGTGCGGGAAGGCCGTGCGGCGGCCTTGATGAAGGGCAGCCTGCATACCGATGAATTGCTGGGCGCGGCGATTGCGAAGGAAGCGGGGCTGCGCACGGAACGGCGCGTGAGCCATGCCTTTGTGTTGGATGCGCCGCTATACCCGCGCCCGCTGATCATCACCGATGCGGCGGTAAATATCGCGCCCGATCTGGAAGCCAAGGCGGATATCATCCGCAATGCCATAAAGCTGGCGCAGGCCATGGGGATTGCGACACCCAAGGTCGCGATCCTGGCGGCGGTTGAGACCGTGACGCCCAAGATGCAGGCCACCCTGGATGCGGCGGCGCTATGTAAAATGGCTGAGCGTGGGCAGATTACCGGGGGCGTGCTGGATGGGCCGCTGGCTTTTGATAACGCCATCAGCCCGGTTGCGCTGGCAGCAAAAGGCATTCAATCCCCGGTTGCGGGTCAGGCGGATATCCTGCTGGTGCCGGATCTGGAAGCGGGAAACATGCTCGCCAAGCAATTGGCCTATTTGGGCGGCGCGGAGTCTGCCGGCATTGTGCTGGGATTGCGGGTGCCCATGGCGCTGACCAGCCGCGCGGATAATGCGATGGCGCGGCTGGCTTCTGCGGCCCTGTTGCGGTTGATGGCACCGGTTTGAAGGCCTGGGGGTGTGCCCGCTACATTCCCTTTTCAGTTCTGGGGGGGATGCGCTACAAGTCAGGCATGAGCATATCGCGCCGTCTCTCCCTTTCCTCTCGCGTCACCCTTTTTCTGGCTCTCGGGCTGGTCATTGCTGGCTGCAGCGGTGACTCTTCCCAGGTACGAGAGGTGGAGCGCGACGAATACAATACCGGCAGTAAGCGCGAGCAATTGCTGCGCGCGACATCGGCAACCGGCACATCGGGCGGCATCACGCTTTTTGGCGGTGGTACGGAAAAGGGCCAGGAGGATGGCCGCGGTGGTGGCGGGCTTGGCGTGAATGCGTTTCTCTGGCGCGCGACGCTGGATACGCTTTCTTTCATGCCGCTGGCTTCGGCCGATCCCTTTGGTGGCGTGATCATCACCGATTGGCATGCGCCGGGTGGCGTTTCCAATGAACGCTTCAAGGCAACTGCCTATGTGCTCGGGCGTCAATTGCGTTCTGACGGGGTCAGGATTTCGCTGTTCCGCCAGGTGCGTGGCCCAGGCGGCTGGGTGGACGCGCCGATCAGCACGGCGACGGCAGCAGAATTGGAAGACAAGGTTCTGACGCGCGCGCGCGAATTGCGGAGCCAGTCAGCGGGGCGCTGAGGCGCTTTCGCGGCTACCGGGGTTGCAAGCCAGATGATGCCGCCCGGCGCGCTTTGGGGCCAGGTGCAAATGGCCATGCAGCAGGGACGGCTTGAGGCGGCGCAGGCTGGCGCTGAACAAATTCTGCGTGCCGCGCCACGCCATCCGGGCGCTTTGCATATTCTTGGTGTGATCTGCCTGCAACGCCAGCAAATGCCTGAGGCGCTGCGCTGGTTGAAGAAAGCCACTCAGGCAGACCCGCGCAATGCCATGATTTGGGCGACGCTTGGCTATGCGTTATTTGAAGGTGCTGCCTTTCGCGATGCGGTGGAAGCGTTCCGCAAGGCGGCTTCGATTGATCCACGCGCGCACCCGGCATTGCATGGTCTGGGCAAAAGCCTGCAAGCCTTGGGCAGGCATCAGGAAGCCGCGAGCGCTTTGGAGCGCGCCGTAGCGCTTGAACCGCGCAATGCGGATTATGTGAGTGATCGCGGCGTGGCGCTGATGGAAAGCGGCATGCTTGCCGAAGCGATCAAGGATTTCGATGCGGCGCTGGCGCTGGCGCCAGGGTTCTTCGGCGCCTTCCTGAACAAGGGCTTGGCGTTGAAGAAGCTTGGCGATGCGCGCGCTGCCTTGGCGGCGTTGGATAAGGCCATTGCGCTCAACCCCTCCTATGCGCCGGCGCAAAGCAACCGCGCGGCGATCCTGCTGGATTTGAAAGAACACGCACAAGCCTTGGAAGCGGCTGAGCGCGCGATTGCGCTTTCGCCTGGCTTTGCAGAGGCATGGAATAATCGGGGCCTTGCCCAGCTTGGCCTTGAGCAATCCGACGCGGCGCTTGCAAGCTTTGCTGAAGCGGTACGGCTTGATCCGGGTAATGCCGCCGCGCATTACAATGCGGCCGGTGTTCATGTGCAGCTTGGTGATTACACCAAGGCTTTGGAAGCGTATCGGCTGTGCCTGCGCGCCGCGCCCGGGCATCTTGTGGCCTTGAATGATCTGGGCTTGGCGGAAGCTGCCCTGGGGAATCACGCCGCAGCGCTTGAATGTTATGACCGAGCACTGAAAATAGTACCGGATTTCGCTGATGCGCAATTCAACAAGGCGCTGACCCTGCTGCTGAATGGTAATCTGGCTGAAGGTTGGCGCCTTTGGGAAGCGCGCAAGCGCAAGAAAATTCCTGTGGGTTTGCAGGATTTTGGCCTGCCGCTTTGGACCGGGACACAGGATGTGGCGGGGCGGCGCATTCTGCTGCATTGGGAACAGGGTTTCGGCGATACAATTCAATTCATTCGTTATGTGCCGCTTGTGCAAGCCAAGGGCGCCCATGTGGCGCTGATGGTGCAGCCAGAATTGGCACCGCTGATCCGCCGCGTGATGCCGGATATAGCTTTGGTGAGTGAACTGCCTTCTGATGCTAAGCTGCAATGCCCTTTGATGAGCCTGCCGCGTGCCTTGGGTACCGTATTGGAAAGTATCCCGCCTGCACCGCTTTGGTGTGCGGATGCAGCGCGGCGTGACCTATGGCGCGCGCGAATTAGTGTGGCTGAAGGGCCAAGGATTGGCTTTGCGTGGCGCGGCAATGCACGCCATGGCAATGATCGCAACCGATCCATTGCAGTGCCGGATTTTCTGCCTTTGATCGGCGGGACCGCTGCCTGGTTCGGTATTCAGAAGGGCCTTCCGGGGATTGACCGACAGGCGCTTACCAAAGCGCCCGCCTTGCGTATCTTCGATGAAGAGATCGAAGATTTTGAGGATACGGCTGCGCTGATTGCCGAGATGGATTTGATCATTACGGTTGATACCAGCCTGGCGCATCTGGCGGGCAGCATGGGTCGCGATTGCTGGGTTCTGCTACCCTTCAACCCCGATTGGCGTTGGTTGCTCGATCGGCAAGACAGCCCTTGGTATGCTTCCCTTCGCCTATTTCGTCAAAAACATATCGGCGACTGGGCGGCAGTCGTGGCTGAAGTGCAGGCTGCGCTTCAGTCACGATTTGACTGAAGTGGGCAGCCGTTTCAATCGCCAACCACCGTAAGGCTATTCGCTGGAATAACCACAACGCCCGCTACATTCAGCGTAGCGGGTGTAGCAAGTGGGGCCCATAGCAAGGGGTTGCCGGTGGATTGCGCATCAAAGACGCCGATATGGGTAAGCGTGCCCGGCGGCGCGGTGAAGTTGAAGCGTATTTCATTGGGGTTACCTTGTGTGCCGTTTCCAAAGAACAGCACGGATTGGCGCAGATAGCCGTTGCCGGTTGGTTCCCCGATCAGGCCCGTTGCGTCTGACCCGCCCGTGCCAAGGGCTACGAAAACTGCGGCGGGTAGGGTTGGGCGGCGGCCAACGACCGAACGGCTGAGAAGATTCTTCGCGTAGTCAGTGAGCGATGTCATGCGTTTATTCCTGTAAGAATTGGGGGCGAAGCCTTGGGGCATGTCCGCCGCGCAAGCGCGCGGCGGCATGGTGCTTGCGCCGCTGCTGCGGCCTTGATTGGATCAGGAAACCACGGCGCCATCGGGCCAGCGCCAGGCGGCGCCATCGCTGATGGCGAGGCGCCTATTGGCGCCGCCATCGGCCACGTAGATCATGCTGCGCGGATAGCTCGCCGCTGGTGGCATTGTTGCAACCGTAAAGGACGGCAATTGTAATGGTGAGCCCGCCTGCACGGCGCCAGTGCCTTTGCCAAGCAGCAGCAGCGCGATATTCGCATCCGTACCCTGCGCCGTAATCTGTGGCGGCGCGCCCGTTGCGGTGCCATTAATGCGCACGAAGTTTGTTGGTGTTGCAACCGCATTCACTTCGAATGCAAGGTTACCGCGGCTATTGAAGCGGACGGGTGCGATGTTCTTCGCGGCGATACTGATTGGGATATTCACGTCCGTGCCCGTGGCCGAGATGCTCGGCGTGCTTCCGGCGGCACTACTTGCCAGCGTGAGGTGGTTGACGCTGTTGGCCGGTGTTGTGAGTGTCAACGCATGGGCGCCCACAGCGCCGCCAAGCGTGGTGGAACCAGGCGCCACGCGGATCAATTCTGCGCCATTGGCGCCGAGCGCAAGGGCATTTGCGCTTGGTTGATATATGCCCGTGCTGTCATTGCCGATCATCAGGCCAGGGCGATCTACCCGCCCAGCCGGCGCGGCAGAGGCAACGAAGCCGGTAGTATTCGGGTTGATGAGCGGGCCGCCATTGCCATTGCCAAGCAGCGCTGGTGAGCCAAGGTAAACTTGATTGGGCGTCCCAACATTCACATTGGCCAAATGAATGGCTGCGGAACCATCATTCAACCGATTATAATACTCCGCACGGAAGGCAAATATATCCAGGCGATTATTGCTGCCATTGACGCGGATGGCGTTGCTTTCGGCGACATCAACACGAAGATTACCGATTTGCAGCCGGGTATTGTTGGAATCAATTAGAATGCCCGCCGCGCCGGGAATTGGCACGGGCGCACCTGCGGTAAAAATCTCTGCCTGGGTGGTGATATTGGCGATGCGGCCTTCCACACCATCGCCATCAATCCAGATGCCGTGTTTGGAAAAATCGGCGTAGATATTGCTGGCGTAGAATCTGGTGGTAACGCCGGAAGCCGAGGCGCTGAAGCGCAAGGTGGAGCGCGAACCGAGGACGAAAACATTATCCAGAAAGACGCCATCCACCCGGCGGAAAACCAACGCATCCAGATTGCTTTGCTGCCAATTCAGCACATGACCGTTATCGGTGTTGAAGTTCCAGAAATGAACATGGTCAAACCGGCAGATATCAAGACAGCGATCCACTTCAACGCCGCGGGTGAAAACCTGCCCACGCAGGCGCCTGAAGCTCATGCGGCCGGAATTGTCGCACCAAATGCCGCGATTGACGGCGACCAGATAGATATTCTCAAAATCCACAGCGCCGAGGCAATCCTGGACACGAAACACATAATCATAATCGGATGGTGTCCATGATGGGCTGAAGGCACCGCTGTGATATTGCCGGATGGCGATATCACGCACGATGGAACCGCGCGCCATGGGGCCTGAGAAAGTGAAAGGTGTGAAGCCGGTCTGGTCTATCTTGAACCAGGTGCCATTCGATTCATTGGGGCCTTCGGTAAAGCCAACACCCTGTAGCGTCACTGTCACGCCATCAATCAGAACCGGGCCTGCGATGCGGTAGGTTTTGGCGCCGAATTCCAATATGCCCCCGCCAGCGGCCTTCAGCGCATTGATCGCCGCCTGGATCGCGGGCGCGTCATTGGTGGTGCCGTTGCCGGCGGCGCCAAAATCCCGGACGTGCAACGAACGTTCAGCCAGAATGCCGCCGCGCAGCTGTGCCAGGCTGGCACGGCGCGTGGCCAGGGCTCCTCCGTTATTCTGCACAAGCGGCAGCATATCTGCATCGGTCGTGTTGGCGACGCTGGGCAGCGCGCTGATTTTTGAATCGGACATGATGTGCCTTTTCGTGGTTGTTCCAAACACACCCACTGGGGTGATCTGGCGGATCGTGATGAGGATGGGGGAAAGGGGCGCCAAGACGCCTTAGAACAGCAGCAACTGGCCGCCGGTTTCGAGCAGCATCAAGCGCCCTTCTTCAGTCAACAATCGTGGTGCCGTGCCAATCGCGAAGGGGGCGGAAGCTGAACTATGGGCTGTATCAGCGGCATTGCGCGCGATGATACGATAGCCACCGCCCGGCGATTGGGCGGCAAATATTGCGTTGGCGCGGCCCGCACCCACAGCTGCATTCTGACTTGCGAGGACGGTGCCGGCAGCATTGATAAGCTGAAGCGTGAGGTTGGCGATGCTACCAAGAATGCTGACACCAACCGGAATGGAAGCGCCCGGTTCAATTGCCTCTGGCATTGGGTCCAGAATAATGGCGCGGACCTGCGTGGCGCCCGATAGAGTGAGCGTGAAGGTCAGGGTGCTTGATCGCCGAATTTCTGGTGGAATGCCTGCGGCATCGAGTGTGAGGCCCGCCCCGGCAAGGTTGCCGGCACGGATAGGCAGAAGTGCGGTGGCGTCCGCAGCTTGAGCCATCACGATATCGCCTGGCCGCATTAGTTGAATGGCGGAGATGAAGTAATCGGCTGATTGAACTTCCTCTCGGCTGTCGGTGGTTCGGTAATGCCATAGCGTGAAGCCATTGGCGGCGCTGAGCGCCGTCAGATCGGTGGCGATGAAGGGCATGGGGGCTCCTGATGCCGTGCCGCGCCACAGGGCGAGTGCCCTGTGGACGACAGAGAGGGGGAAGTTTCGGGAGGGGGGGGGAGTTTTGGGCGCAATTGGCCCTTTGATGGAGATTCTTGTAGAAGATAAAAAACCTAATGTCAAGGAAAAATAGCAGTTTTATTGATTTTAATCCGATCTCTCAGCTTTGCGGCAATCTCGGCTAAAAGGGTTTTGATCCTTGCGGAGCTATTTGATGATCCGTTGTCTTGTCGCGCTCTGTGCGCTTCTGTTGCTGCCGTGCGTCGTTACCGCGCAGGACCGTGTGGTCAATGTTTATAATTGGTCAGATTACATCGATCCCTATGCGGTGCAGCGCTTCACGCGAGAGACTGGGATTCGCGTGCGCTATGATGTCTATGACAGTCTGGAAACGCTGGAAGGCAAGCTTTCCGCCGGGCGTTCCGGCTATGATGTGATTGTGCCGACCAGCGAACCTAGCTTTGCGCGGCTATTGCGCGCCGGGGCCTTGGCGCCGCTGGAACGGGCGCGTATCCCGAATTGGCGCAATCTTGATCCCACATTAATGGCGCGCGTCGCGGAGATTGATCCAGGCAATCGGCATGGGGCGATTTATCTATGGGGCACGGTCGGGCTTGGCCTTAGGCTTGATAGGATCAAAGCCATTGCGCCTGACATGGCGTTGGATGGGTTTGATGTGTTGTTCAAGCCAGAAACCGCCGCGCGGCTGGCGCGCTGCGGCATCATGGTAATGGATAGCGCGACGGATGTGCTGCCTTCCGTTCTGCGCTGGGCGGGGCGCGATCCGAATGCGCATTCGCTTGAAGATTTGCGTGTGGCTGAACAGGTGTTGATGGGCATTCGCCGGCATGTGCGTGCGATTCTTCCATCTGGCGCCATTCTGGATGCTCTGGCAAATGGTGAGGCTTGCGTGGCGCTGACCTATTCTGGCGATGTGATCCAGGCGCAGGCGCGCGCGCAGGAAGCCGGGCGCGGTGTGCAGATTGGCTATGTGGCGCCTCGTCAAGGTGCGCAGCTTTGGTTTGACATGCTGGCGATCCCTGCCGATGCACCCAACAAGGAAGCCGCGCATGAATTCATCAATTTCCTGCTGCGGCCTGATGTGATGGCGGGCATTACCAATCATGTGCGCTACCCGAATGCGGTGCCGGCATCGCTGAATGCCGTGGATGCCGCGGTGCGCGAAGACCGCAATGTCTATCCGGATGAGGCGATGCTGGCGGCGAGTTTTGTGGCGAGCACGCCCCCGCGGGAGATTGAACGCGCGCGCAGTAGGCTTTGGGCGCGCTTCAAGGCGGGCCGCTGATCCTGTGCTAAGCGCAACCGCGCTGGAAAAGCGCTTCGGCGCGGTACGCGCGCTGACTGGGCTTGATCTTGCCATCAACGCCGGTGAGTTCTTTGCCCTGCTCGGCGGATCGGGCTCTGGCAAGTCCACGCTGCTGCGCATCATCGCGGGGTTTGAAGCGCCGGATGCGGGTAGGCTGGCGCTGGATGGGCAGGATTTGCTGCCGGTGCCGCCCTGGGCGCGGCCAATCAATATGATGTTCCAATCCTATGCGTTGTTTCCGCATATGAGTGTTGCCGACAATATCGCCTATGGCTTGAAGCGCGCCGGTGTGGCGGCTGAGGAACGGCGCCGCCGCATTGCAGCAGCACTTGATCTGGTGGGCTTGCAGGGGCTGGAAGCGCGCCGGCCGCAGCAGCTTTCCGGGGGCCAAAAGCAGCGCGTTGCTCTCGCGCGCAGCCTGGTGATGCGCCCGCGCCTGCTCCTGCTGGATGAACCCATGGCGGCGCTGGATGCGGGGTTGCGCGAACGCACGGGGCTTGAACTGCGCGCCCTGCAACGCAAAACGGGTGCGGCTTTCATCATGGTCACGCATGACCAGCAGGAAGCACTCGCGCTTGCGGATCGTATCGCCGTGCTTGAAGCCGGGCGC